>CAMHSJ010000005.1 GCA_946187935.1 uncultured Clostridia bacterium | reverse complement strand
TGGTGGGATTAGTTCAGCTGGTTAGAGCGCTAGTTTGTGGCACTAGAAATCATGGGTTCGAATCCCATATCCCACCCCATTTTTTTTGCTCCATTATACTGGGGTGTAGCCAAGGGGTAAGGCACGGGTCTTTGACTCCCGCATCGCAGGTTCAAATCCTACCACCCCAGCCATATGGTTCACTAGCTCAGTCGGTAGAGCACTTGACTTTTAATCAAGGGGTCTGGAGTTCGAGCCTCCAGTGAGCCACCAAAAGTAACAGTCCCGCCGCTCTTGAGTCAGGCGGGGCTTTTTGTTTCTCTTAAATTCCATAGTTGGACCCATCTTTATTTCATGTGGTCGAATATGTTCTTTTATTTTGCTAAAATAGAGTATCTGTCAAGGTGAAGAACATGGAAAAGAAAGAAGATGGTATCAGGACGCTGTTCACCGGACGCGGTTCGGTATTCCTTGACATGGCTGCTATCGTGGTCATATTCTTGTGCATTGCCGTGCTCTATGCGTTTTATGGCACCAAGAAGATCTATTACAATGATGAGTACGTAAACCTTTCTGACGGGTGGACTGCAAAAGACGGACAGGAGTACTCCATAAGCGATCTTCCCAAAGGCGACATAATGATCATCAAAAACATTGAAGATGTTGATCCTGATGGGAAAAGACTTTGTTTTAAGAGTATAGATACCCATCTGACCGTCTGTTTCGACGGAAAACCCGCCTACACTTATGCACCAGAATATCCTTCGATCCTGGGTGATTCGTACGGTATGTATATCCACATGATCTTTATCCCTGAGGGAACCCGGTCGGTCACGTTCACTCTTCATCCTGTTTACTACGGTGCATCTGCCAATATCGAGAATATCGGCATCGCTGACGCAGGTATGTATATGGGGGATTTTTACCACAATGCTCTTCCCGCATTTATATTGAGCCTGCTCATAGTGATATTCGGTGTGCTGATGCTGATAATGGGATTTACGGATGCGGGTTCAGGCAGCGGAAAGACAGTAGACTTTTTCTCGCTTGCTTCGCTGGCTATAATAGCCGGGATATGGTCCGTTAATGATACCTGTGTCGTACAGGTGTACACGCAGCATCCCGAGATAATGCACTTTACCACATATCTGTGCCTGATGTTCATCTGCTATCCTCCGGTTTCCTTTGTGGCAAGTGCGACGAGGCAGCGCAAGACTGTTCTCCTTCCTCTGGTATTTGGTCTTGCAGCGGTTAATTTCGTTACTACGATGGTGTTATCTGTCCTGGGGATCGCCGATGTCAGACAGATGCTTACGTTCTCTCATGTCAACATCGGCATAGCTATGGCCAGCTGCATATATCTCATCGTCAAGGCTTTCAAAAAGAAATCTGTCGGCATGGTATTCCTTCACATGATACTGATCGGAATATCATCTTTGGTAGTGTTCACATTTATCGACATCATAAGGTTTAAGGTGAATCCTGAAAGCAGTCTCGGCGCCGGCTTCTTCTCAAGATTCGGTGTCATGATCTTCATTTTCCTCATTAATATCCATCTGATAAGAGAGCGTACGCGAATAGCGGTTGAGAACGGACAGGCTGAGCTTATGAAGAAGCTGGCTTTCACCGACGGGCTTACGCAGATAGCTAACCGTGCGGCTTTTGAGCTCAAGGAGGAAGAGATCCGCAAGGGGCATGGCAAGTGTTTCATCGTTCAGCTCGACATCAATTTCCTTAAGAAAGTAAACGACGAGTACGGGCATGCGGAAGGCGACAGGCATATCATCAATACTGCGAGGATAATCACTGAGAGTTTCGAAAACATCGGTACATGCTTCAGGACCGGCGGAGATGAGTTCATCGTGGTAACAGGAAACTGCAGTGAATCTGATGTCAACAAGGCGCTTGATAAACTCGAAAAGCTTGTCTCAGATTACAACAAGACCGAGGAACCTCCGGTTCCTCTCATGATCGCCTGCGGTTATGCCGGCTGCGATCCGTCCAAGACTGACCCCGAAGAGGCAGAGAAGATCGCTGATCAGAGGATGTACGAGAATAAGCGCAGGATGAAAGAAGCCTCAGGCCTCTAAACTTTTATCTGTTAGCGATTATCTTTAGAAGCGTGATGACGGCTGCATAGACACAGCCAAAAGCTATCCATATCCCGGCATTCTTACGGCTCGGGACGATAAGCGCGGCGGTTGCTATGGCAGGGAAGAACATTATAAGTATCTCGCTCGCCATATCGAAAGGCCCGTTGACCGAAAGATCACCTGAACCAAGGGATATAAGGAACGAGCCTATATCAAAGAATATATGGACTGCAACGCAATACCAGTATTTTCTCGTGTGGTAGTACATGAATCCGAACATGATGCCGCCCAAGAATGCACCGATTATCTGCATTATGATGATATAGAGTTCGAATTTCCCTGAGAAGAAATTGGCTATGTGGACAAGACCGAAGAGTGATGCGGATATGATTATGAACAGAACGTGCTTTTCCTCGCCCTTGTGTTTCAGAAGGAGTCCCAATATGAGGAACCTGAACACGAATTCTTCCCAAAGACCTGCGAATACAGATTGGGCAAGCGCCATCCCGATATTCCCCAAAGTCATTTGGGAATGAAACAGATAGATGCTCGCCAGGATCAGAAGGAATGATATTGTTAATACAGGGATGATCCTTATAGTAGTCTCTTTGATGCTTAATCTGTTAGTGCTTTCTGTCATTGGAATATCCTCTTCAGATCGTGTTTTAGAGCATTGTATCACAAAGACAATTCACATTTTTGTTATATAGGGGTAAAAGATTAAAGGACGGTTTACTGTATAATTATTAAAATGACGATTGCGAGGTGAGAACCATGTCCGATTCTGCCAGGGTTATGACTGAACGCGAGTTAGTTGCTTTTTTCGATGAGGCCGTGGATTACGGTTACATCTATAACGTATATCAGCCCAAGATAAACCAGGAAACAGGCAGGATGATCGGAGCAGAAGCGCTCATGCGTCTCAGCCATCCTCTTTACGGAACACAGATGCCGTCCGACTTCATTCCGGTCTTCGAGAAGAATGATCTTGTGTTCAGTGCGGATCTTACAGTATGTGAGAATGTGTGCAAGTTCCTTAGAAGATGCCTTGATAACGGCATTCCTCTGGTCCCCATATCAGTAAACATGTCCCGTTACGATGTTTATAATCACGATTACGTTGAGCAGGTTGAGGCTATCAGAAATGAATATGGCATCCCCGCCCAGTATATCCACATAGAGATAACGGAGACTTCCGCCATCGGAGGCATGGATCTTATGACTGACGTCATAGACAAGTTCCATGAATTAGGCTTCAAGGTGGAGATGGATGATTTCGGAAGCGGTTATTCATCCCTTAACATTCTTAAGGATCTTGATATAGATGTCATCAAGCTCGACATGAACTTCCTGACAGGCGATGTCGGAGGCAGGGGCGGAGCCATAATCAGCTCGATCGTCCAGATGACAAAGTGGCTTAACACACCGCTCGTGATAGAAGGTGTTGAGACCAATGAACAGGCTGAATACATGAAGAGTCTGGGCTGCAAATACATTCAGGGTTATTTCTATTCCCAGCCCCTTGAAGAGGAAGCGTTTGAGCAGAAATTAAGAAGACTTGACCATGAACCCGCAACCGCAGACAACGAACTTAAGTATGCCATAGAATCCGGAAGGTTCTGGGATCCCAAGTCAATGGAAACTATCCTGTTCAACAGCATGATAGGACCAGCTGCCATTTTCACTTACAAGAGCGGAAAAGCTGAGTTTGTCAGGGTCAATGAGAAGTATCTCAAAGAACTCGGGATGAACCTTACTGCCAAGGAGATACTTGAGCTTAATCCTTTGGATTCGTTTGACGATGAGAACAGGAAGATAGTTCACGATACCATCGCAAATGCCATAAAGACCGGTGAGGAACAGACATGCGAAGTCTGGTGCAGCATATGTTCCAAGATATGCGGTGAGGAGAAGATCTATATCAGGAACGACATCAGGGAGATCGGTCAGGCTGATGACCAGTATCTGTTCTTCGTCATGGTAAGGAATATTACTGCTGACAGAAGACGTTACGATGCGCTCTTTGACAGCGAAAAGAAGTTCAGGATGGCAAGTGAGAACAACAACACTTATGCCTGGGAATACGAGATATCGACACACAGGATGCGTCCCTGCTTAAGGTGCATGCGTGATCTTGGGGTTCCTGAAGTCGTTGAAAACTATCCTCAGCCGCTTTTCGATAATGGTCTTTTCCCGCAGGACTACTACGACATGTACATGGATTGGATGAAAAAACTCGAGGAAGGTGCAGAGTATCTTGAGGGAGTCATCCCGTTAACAGCTGACAGGATCCCGTTCCGCGTGTGCTACAGGATGGAATACGATGAGAACGGAAGACCTCTTAAGGCCTATGGTTCTGCTACTCTTGTCGTTAAAGAAGATCAGGATAAAGGTCAAAGCTGAAAGCTATGAGTTATGAGATAGATACCCGCCGCAGGAGATCAGAGATGCTCGCTTTTACGACAGAGCGTCTGAGGCTCTCGTGTCTTAGAAAGAGCGAAGCCGTCAGGGTAACTGATTATTTTGTAAAGAACCAGGATTTCCACAGAAGGTTTGCCCAGACACATCAGGACATATACTTTACCGTGCCTGAGCAGAAAAGGTACCTGGCATATGACTGCAATGCTTTTCTGTCAGGTGAGCTCGTGCCGCTGTGGATCAGCCTCAAGGATACAGGGGAGCTCATAGGCAGGGTATCTTTCTTCAACATAGCCTATGGAGGCATGATGAGCTGCGCCTGCGGTTATCATCTCGACAAAGACCACACAGGGATGGGTTTTATGACCGAAGCTCTTAGTGCCGCCTGTGAATTCATGTTCAAAGAATACAAGATGCACAGGATAGAAGCGTTCATCCTTCCCGAAAATGAGCGTTCTCTGGCTCTGGTCAAGAGACTGGGATTCAAATACGAGGGTCAAAGGATCTCTTACATGCATATCAACGGCAGTTACAGGGATCATGAGGCTTTTTACATGCTATCGCCGTTCGAAAACCGATAAATTGCCCAACTTGTAACATAATTCTAATATTTGAAATGATAAACTTATGTAATAATAGTAAAAAGAATTTAAAAACGGAGGTGGGAAAAGGTGAATAGAAAGAAGATAACTATCAGGCTTACAGCAGCCCTCTTAGTTTGCGTTATGGCTTTCTCCCTTGCAGCTTGTAAGAAGAACAAGACCAGTGAGTCTGATGCTTCAGCACTCAATTCTTCAGAAGCAAGCTCCATAACGACAACGACTATACCTACAACTTCTCTTACTGAATATAGCGGTCCCGTTGCCAACACACAGCAGGTAACATGGGAAGAAACAAATCTCGAAGCAGAGAAGACTTTATATGCGACAGTAACTTCCGGAGAGTTCCTTAATGTCCGTAAGGGACCCGGCACAGAGTATGACAAGGTCGGCACTCTCACAAGAGGCCAGACTGTTACAGTTGTAGCAAGGACATCCAACGGCTGGTACAAGACAGTTGACGGATATTATGTATCTGAGACATACCTTGCAGCAGAGGCTCCCACAGCTTAAAAAATAACTGTTGCCATTTAATTTGGTTTAGTGTAATATTATTGGCGCTATAGCAATATGGCGCCATAACTTGCGAGTGTAGTTCAATGGTAGAACTTCAGCCTTCCAAGCTGACCACGTGGGTTCGATTCCCATCACTCGCTCCAGGGTCATTAGCTCAGCTGGATAGAGCAACAGCCTTCTAAGCTGTGGGCCGGAGGTTCGAGTCCCCCATGGCTCACCAAGTCGGATCAAGGGTTTTCTCTGATCCGGCTTTTTTATTTTTGCACTTGTGTACTGTTGCTAAAACCGCTCTAAAGCTAAAAATGCATATTCAGTACGTTATTTTCCAAAATGCGTATTGGATTATGCACTTTTGGGATAAAGTGTCATATTAAATACGTGGATCCTGTTTTCGCGTATTCAAAATGCAATTTTAGAGTTGACCGGGTTTAGAAAGCGGGCAAAGAGACATTGTTTCATTAATTTTTTACTGCGCAGAAGAAACAGAAAACTTCATGTGGATTTCTATTAACTTTGAATAAAAGACCCTTATGTTATAATTAAACGCGTAATATAGACGGGGGTTAACCTTATGAGCAAAAAAGATTACGGCAATGACAGTATTGTCTTGCTTAAGGGTGCGGACAGAGTCAGACTGCGTCCTGCGGTAATATTCGGTTCTGACAACCTCGAAGGATGCATACATTCATTCTTCGAGATCCTCTCCAATTCGATCGACGAGGCAAGAGAGGGCTACGGCAATCAGATAATAATCACGAGATTTAAAGATGGCGCTATCCAAGTCGAGGATTTCGGCCGCGGCATCCCGCTCGATTATAACGTCAAGGAACAGCGCTTTAACTGGGAGCTCGTATTCTGTGAGCTTTATGCAGGCGGCAAGTACGATAACAATTCTTCAGGCGATTATGAGTATTCACTTGGTCTCAACGGCCTTGGCGCATGCGCTACGCAGTATGCATCAGAGTATTTTGAAGTCACCGTTATGCGTGACAAGGTCAAGTATTCGATCTCATTTAAGAAGGGCGAGCCTGCTTCAGAGCTCGTAACTGAACCTTACAGGTTTAAGAGGACGGGTACTATCCAGCACTGGAAACCTGACAGTGAAGTCTTTACTGAGACCATTATCCCTCTTGCAACATTCCAGGAGATAATCAAGCGTCAGTCTGTTATCAATTCCGGTATCGAATTCATCCTCAAAGATGACGAATCAGGACAGGAGTTCACTTATATCTATCCTGAGGGCATCAGGGGCTATGTAGGTGAGCTCTCTGACATGAGAGGCATATCTGAGCCTTTTTCATTCTCAGGTGAAGGTCAGGGCAGAGATAAGGATGACAGGGATGAATATAAGGTCAAGGCTGAGGTCGCTTTCTGCTTTAACAATGAGATCAACAGGCTTGAATACTTCCACAACTCGAGCTTCCTCGAGCACGGCGGTTCTCCCGACAAGGCCGTAAGGTCTTCATTTGTATCCGAGGTCGACAGACAGCTAAAGCTCAAGGACAAGTATAAGGCCAATGAGAGCAAGATAATCTTCCAGGATATCGCTGACTCTCTTATCCTCGTAACGAATACCTTTTCTACACAGACTTCTTATGAGAACCAGACCAAGAAGGCCATAAACAACAAGTATATCCAGGAGTTCATGACACAGCTCATTAGAGATAATCTTGAGGTCTGGTTTACCGAGAACAAGGATGTGGGAGACAAGGTCTTAGACCAGATCCTCGTAAATAAGCGTTCCAGGGAGAATGCCGAGAAGACCAGGGTCAATATCAAGAAGAAGCTCATGGGCAATCTTGATATCAACAACCGTATCAAGAAATTCGTTGACTGCAGGACAAGAGATGTCTCCAAGCGTGAGCTCTATATAGTAGAGGGTGATTCGGCCTTAGGTTCGGTAAAGCTCGGAAGAGACGCCGAATTCCAGGCTGTTATGCCTGTAAGAGGCAAGATCCTAAACTGCCTTAAGGCTGACTACAATACGATCTTCAAGAGCGACATCATTACGGATCTTCTCAAGGTCTTGGGATGCGGTGTCGAGATATCGAGCAAGCACAGCAAGGACTTGTCTGCTTTTAATCTCGATAACTTGAGATGGAACAAGATCATAATCTGCACCGATGCCGATGTTGACGGTTTCCAGATAAGGACTCTGATCCTTGCCATGATCTACAGGCTCGCGCCGACTCTCATAGACAAGGGTTTTGTGTATATTGCAGAGTCTCCTCTTTTCGAGATCACATATAAGCCCAAGGGCAAGAATGCCAAGGAAGAAACGCTTTTCGCGTTTAACGAGAAGGAGAAAGCTGACATATTGGCAAAGTACGATCCTTCGCTTTGCTCTATCCAGAGATCTAAGGGTCTTGGTGAGAACGAGCCTGAGATGATGTGGCAGACCACCATGAACCCGAAGTCCAGGAGACTCATCAAGGTCTGTCCCGAAGATGCCAGGAAGACCGCTGAGGTCTTTGACCTTCTGCTCGGCGATAACCTTGCAGGACGTAAAGAGCACATTGAACAGGATGGTCATCTGTATCTTGACCTTCTTGATATCGGATAAACCGGAGACTTAAAAATGCCTAAGAAAAAGAAAGAACCTGAGAAGAATACCAACTCGCTCAAAGCGAGGCTTACTGACGAGAACGCTAAGGATATGCCCGCTGTTGACCAGCCCATAACCGAGATGCTCGAGGTCAACTACATGCCTTATGCGATGAGCGTCATCGTATCAAGAGCTATCCCCGAGATCGACGGATTCAAGCCTTCGCACAGAAAACTGCTTTATACCATGTACAAGATGGGACTGCTGGGCGGTGCGCGCACCAAGTCCGCCAATGTGGTGGGACAGACAATGAAGCTCAATCCGCATGGCGACCAGGCTATCTACGACACCATGGTAAGAATGACAAGGGGCAACGCTTCGCTCCTGCATCCTTATGTTGATTCAAAGGGTAACTTCGGTAAGCAGTACTCAAGAGACATGCAGTGTGCTGCGCCGAGATATACGGAAGTAAGGCTTGAGAAGCTTTGCGAGGAGATCTTCAGGGGTATCGATAAAGATGCCGTTGACATGGTCGACAACTACGACGGAACTCTCAAGGAACCTGTTTTGCTCCCGACGTCTTTCCCTGCGATACTTGTCAATTCCAACCAGGGTATCGCCGTAGGTATGGCTTCGAATATCTGTTCGTTCAACCTCGCTGAGGTCTGCAAGGCAACAGAGGAATATCTTGCTTCGCCTGAGTGCGATCTTCTGGAGTTCATGCCTGCGCCTGATTTCTCAGGCGGCGGACAGATCCTTTATGACAGGGAACAGATGCGCCAGATCTATAACACGGGCAAGGGCTCCATCTCCGTCCGTGCCAAGTACAGTGTAGATAAGAAGAACAATCTCATCGAGATAACACAGATCCCGTATTCAACGAGCGTTGAGATCATAATCGACAACATCGCCGATCTGGTCAAGAGCGGCAAGGCCAAGGAGATCTCCGACATAAGGGACGAGACAGACCTTGACGGTCTTAAGATCACCATAGACTGCAAGAGGGGAACTGACCATGATGCGCTCATGACAAAGCTCTTCAGGTTCACTAAGCTCCAGGATACTTTCTCCTGCAACTTCAATATCCTGATCGACGGCAGACCGAGAGTCCTGGGTGTCGGACAGATCATGGACGAGTGGCTCAAGTGGAGAAGAAACTGCATCTCAAGAGAACTGACGTTTAACCTTGAGAAGATGAGGAAGAAGCTCCATCTGTTAGACGGTCTTGCCAAGATACTTGTTGATATCGATAAGGCTATCAAGATCATAAGAAATACTGAACTTGAAGAAGACGTTATCCCTAACCTCATGAAGGGCTTCGACATCGACAAGGATCAGGCAGAATATGTTGCTGAGATCAAGCTCCGTAATATCAACAAGCAGTACATCATCAACAGGATCTCAGACAGGGATAAGCTGATAGATGACATCAAGGATACGGAGGATACCCTTAAGAGTCCGAGAAGGATCAATTCCATCATCGTCAAGACCTTAAGAGAGGTAGCTGCCAAGTACGGCCAGCCCAGAAGGACAGAACTGATCTCTTCAGAGCAGACTCCCGTATTCGAAGAACATAAGATCATCCCTGATTACAGGCTCCATCTCATGCTTACCAGACACGGTTATCTTAAGAAGCACACCATGAATTCCTTAAGAAACGCAGGTGAGCTCAAGACCAAGGAAGATGATGAGATCTTCATGGGTTTTGAAGCAGAGAACAAGTCTGATCTTCTTATCTTCACGGACAAGTGCAATCTCTATAAGACACATGTCTATGACTTTGCAGATACCAAGCCCGGTGATCTCGGTCACTTCCTGAGGAGCGAACTCGAGATGGAAGCAGATGAGACACCGGTCTTCATGATCGCCACGCAGGATTACAAGGGAATACTCTTTATCGCCTTCGAGAACGGCAAGGCTGCAAGATTCCCCATTAATACCTACGAGACCAAGCAGAACCGCAAAAAGCTTCTCAAGGCTTATTTTGACGGCAGTAAACCGGTAGGTTTCCTCCTTCTCGATGAAGATGAGGATCCGGATCTTATCGTAACGAGCAGCCTTGATAAGGCGGCTGTCTTCAAGTCATCGCTCGTTCCTCTCAAGACAACGAGGACCACACAGGGCGTTCAGCTGCTCGTGTCCAAGAAGGGCTCAGTACTTAAGAATGTCATGCGTCTTATAGAGGTCAACGTCGGCGATCCTGAGTACTACCGTATCAGGAAACTGCCTGCGATAGGGTACTACATCAAGGAGAAGACTTTGGAAGCCAAGCAGATAAGTTTTGAGGAGTTGAATTGAGCACATTCTCGCCGGAATACAACATAAGCGGTGATAACAGGCGGAAGACCGGAACGGGTTATGTCGTCTCTTCAGTTGTGTGCTGCCTCAGTATCCTTGCTATGGTAGTAGTCCTGGTGGTAGTAAACAACATAAACTCTTACCGCAATCTTACTATCCCTGAGTTTGAGCAGGCCATAAATGATGGTGATTACGAGGGTGCACTTGAGATCTATAGAAGCATCCAGGATGAAGTCCTTGCCGCCTCTCCGGAGGAGGCTGGATCTCTCACTGAAGAGATCGAACTGCTCGATCAGATGGAGAGCATCGTAAAGGACCGCTCGGACAGCATCTGCACCCGCATACTTGAAGAAAGATACGTGCCTACGCCTTCAGATGTTGAGTTCCTGGATAAGATGAAGGAACTGACTTCATCTGTCGTATCAGACTGGCTTAATAACCTGTGCGTTGACTTTTTACTTGGAAGAGAGGAGAAGCCTGACGTTATCTTCGCTTTTGACCAGCTCTCTCCTATAAGCAACTTCGCTGCGACGGCCAACCCGCTTCTTAGAGAGATCGACTTTATCGAGACTGCGGCAGGACAGGTGCAGAAGGCTGAAGAGAACTACGATAAGGGCGATTATGTTGCAGCTGTACAGACCTATCAGGACGTTGCCGAAGACTACGAAGGCTTTGTCTATGACTATTCAGTCACACGCATAGAAGAGATCAAGAATGTCATGTATGAACCCATGATGCAGGAAGGCGAGCACATGCTCGAGACATTCAGGTTCTATTCTGCAGAGCAGCTCTTATCAGACCTTGCAGTCATTTTCCCGGAAGATGAGAGGATCAGATCAGACCTTCTCGAAGCAACGGGACATACGACTGCTACCAAGACATACTATGGCGCTATCGAAGTCCTTTGCGTAAGACCTCTCATTGCAAATGAAGAGACTGCTTTTGCGGAAAGCTATGTCAATAATGACAGCGGACTCTATCTTACAGGTTCTGAGTTTGAAGCGATCTTAGAGCAGCTCTATGCTGAAGGTTATTGCCTCGTAAACGGTGAGGATCTCATCGATATGTCAGATCCCGGATTCCTTCTTGAGAGAAACCTCACGATCCCCGAGGGCAAGAAGCCTCTTATCATCGTTATCGAGAATCTCTGCTACAGCGCTACCGCGTATGACTGCGGCATCTGCAGAAGACTTGTCTTAAACGACAGGGGACAGGTGTGCGGTGAGTATGCAGTCACTAACGAGAGAGGCGATGAGGAACCGGTGATCAGCAGGGAAGCTGAGAGCATAGGCATACTTGATGAGTTTGTTGAACAGCATCCTGATTTTACTTACGATGGAGCCAAGGGCGTTATCTCGGTTTCAGGTTTCGAGAACTGCTTCGGATACATAGTCAGCGCTGATGAGATAGAAGATCACAACCAGGCTCTTGCGACTCAGAACATGCAGCCTGTTAATCCCACCGCTGATGAGATAGCAGCAAACCGTGAAACAGTAACCCAGATCGCAAATGTACTTAAGGACAACGGATGGCAGTTTGCTTCGTGTACGTATGGATATATCAGCAATGCAAGATCCTGCGACATGGATACTATCCAGCAGGATACCCAGAAGTGGCTTGACCAGATCGCTCCCTTGTTAGGTGAGACGCATATGATCGTTTATCCGGGCGGAAACTATATCTATGGTACCGATGACCGTGCGGTATACCTCAAGAATCTCGGATTCAGGATATTCTTTGGCATTGGTTCGAGACCATATTACACTTACGGCGACAACTACCTGTACTTTGACAGGGCGATCATAAGCGCTAACACGCTAAAGAGCATCGATTATTCGCGCATCTTGGATGCCGGTTCGATATTAGACCCTGACAGACAGACCGGCTAAGTCCTTATATTATATTTTCGTTTCATTTATAAATTATTTGTGCGAATTACTTGTTTTTCATATAATATAGAATGAACGAAGAGTGGACGGAGGTTTTTGTATGGCCAAGATCGATAAGCTTACACAGCTTACAGAAGAAGAGGAGATAATCTGGAAAGACCGCAAGAGATATCTCGGACTTCCCATCTCTTTTACTGTTTACAGCATGAGCAAGAACAAGTTCTACCTCAAGAAAGGCATCTTCAACATAGACCAGGAAGAGATCCTTTTATACAGAGTCCTCGATATCACATTCAAGCAGAACTTCGGCCAGAGGATCTTTGGCGTAGGCACTCTTATCCTTAATACAGCTGATAAATCCACTCCCATTCTTGAGGTAAAGAGCATCAAGAACCCCAAGAAGATCAGAACGGCTATCAGCACCCTCGTTGAGCAGAGAAGAGATGAGAAGCGTGTTACCGGCAAGGAAATGTTCGGTGCTGCAGGCTTCCACAGTGGCGATATGGATGGCGATTTCGACCACGACCATGACGGCCATTTCGATCTCGACGATATTATCGATCATTCCTGATTTGAGGTGATTTAGTTTGGAGACCAGAATCGACAGACTTGGAAGTGTCAGAGAAGATAAGATAAGACAGCTTAAGGAACTCATTGCAGAATCAAACTATATCGTGTTCCTTGGCGGTGCGGGCGTGTCGACTGAGTCCGGTATCCCGGATTTCAGGAGCGGTTCGGGTATCTACAACTCTGAGAGCGGTACCAAGTACAGACCGATCGACATCATCGCACATGACTTCTTTATGGAGAATACTGAGGTCTTCTATGATTTCTATAAGCGTAAGCTCATCTATCCTGATGCCAAGCCCAACAAGGCTCACAAGGCATTGGTAAGACTTGAGAAGCAGGGCAAGCTCAAGGCGATAATCACTCAGAATATCGACAACCTCCATCAGGAGGCAGGTTCCAAGTGCACTATCGAGCTTCACGGCTCGGTCTTCAGGAACTACTGCATGGATTGCGGCAAGAAGTTCAGCACGGAATATGTTGTAGCTCAGGACGGTGTTCCTCACTGTGACAAGTGCGGCGGCATCGTGCGTCCTGACATCGTTCTTTACGAAGAGAACCTGGAACACGAGAATGTCGATGCAGCCATTAAGGCGGTCAAGAAGTGCGATCTTTTGATCATTGCGGGCACATCGCTTACGGTCTATCCTGCTGCTACTTTTGCTCAGTTCCTCAAGCATGACCGCATCGTCATCATCAATAAGAGTTCCACATACATGGATCTTAAGGCTCTTCTTACTATCCATGACAATGTCGGTGATGTCCTGGATCAGGTAGTGCCCAAGCGTGTTTCAAAGCCTAAGACAACTGCTTCAAAGAAGAAGACTTCAACTAAGAAAACAACTTCTTCCAAGAAGACAGCCGCATCCAAGACAGGATCAAAGACTGCTACATCAAAGTCCAAGACATCTGAATCTAAACCTAAGAAGAAAGCTAATGGATAACAGATCAGAGTTTTTTGAAAGCAATGAGAAGAAGATAACTTCGGAGATAAATGAGAACGGACGCAAGAGCATGATACTCAGCGTCCTTCGTTTTTTTGCGTTTATTACCGCAGCCTCAGCTCTGATCTACGGTGTCGTTAATAACTACACCGTAACGCTCATAGGAAGCGGCCTTATCTTTCTGGCTTTCATCATCATCTGCTTGATCCACGACAAGGTAAGGACCAGGCAGGAGTATCTGGAAAAGCTCTTTCTCGTAAACAGCGCCTACATCGCGAGGATCAACGGCGATTTCGACACGCTCATCAAGATCAACAATACCGGGCTCAAGAGAAGGGAAGAGATCGAAGACGCTCTTTCGTTTTTTGCAGGTGAAGAGTTCTTTGACCCTGATCATGGTTATTGTGTCGATCTTGATCTTTTCGGGAAGAAGTCACTGTTCTCTTTATATAACGTCGCTCAGACTGTCTTCGGCAGGAAGGCTTTTGCCAGGGAACTTAAAGGTGAGGGCAGCAATCTGAGAGATCTTACTGAACTTAAACTCCGTCAGGAAGCAGTATCTGAACTTGAAGGCAAGAAGGAGTTTCTTCTTGAGTATCAGACTGTTGCTTCGCTGGGCAGGCTTAAGAATGAGCCTTCGGCTCTTTTGAACTTTGCATCAAATGGCAGGAAGCTTCCTGTTGGCCGCTTGGTCTGGGCTGTCATTCAGATGCTCTTGTGGATCATTCCGGTCATATTACTTTTCGCAGATCCTATGCTCGCAAAATTGTCAGCCATACTTATGCTTGCAGTCGATCTTATAAGCTGGGCCGTTAACCTTAAGATCAATGGAGAATACCTCAAGGCGGCTTCTGATATGCCGAGACAGGTTAAGGTCTTGTACAGCTGCTTTGCCGTTCTCGAAAAGGCAGGCTTCACATCACCTCTTCTAAAAAAACTCGCATCCGGCGGAGACAGCTCAGCGAATGCTTTAGAGTCTCTTAAGAACCTGACCAGAGCATTAAGCTTTGCGGCATTAAGAGAGCAGCCGTTATTCTGCTTTATCCTTAATCTCATACTGCCGCTCGATTACTATGTGTCTTACCTTCTTGGAGACTGGGCAGGAAAGTACGGCAAAGACCTTAAGGCTCAGACAGAAAGCCTGGGCGAGTTAGAAGCACTCATGTGCGCTTCCCAGGTCGGATTTGCTTCCGAAACTGCTTCATTCCCTCAATTTGTTGAATCAAATGAGCCTTCAGACAATGCTTTCTTCAAGGGTGAATATATCTGTCATCCGCTGCTTTCTCACGATACAGCCGTATCCAACTCAATAGAGCTGGATTCTGACATAGCGCTTATCACGGGTTCAAATATGTCGGGCAAGACAACGCTCATCAGGACAGTAGGCGTGTGCGCCTTGCTCGCACTTACCGGAGCTAAGGTTCCCTGCGCGTCTCTTATGACGGGCAGGATGAAGATAATGTCTTCCATGAGGATCGTTGACAGCCTCGAAGAGAACATGAGCACATTTAAGGCTGAACTCATAAGGATCTCGAAGATCATTGAGCAGTCTAAGGATAATGAAGCCATGCTCTTCCTTATCGATGAGATCTTCAGGGGAACTAACTCTGACGACAGAACGAGCGGAGCCCTGACTGTCCTCGATAAGCTGTCACTTCCTTATGTCACAGGCCTAATGACGACACATGATTACGCTATGATAGACAAGACTGTCGATGACTTTAAGAACATTGTTTATTACCATTTTTCAGAGCAGTATACAGATACGGGTATAGTCTTTGACTATATCCTGTCAAAGGGTATCAGCAGGGAATCTAATGCAAAATATCTTATGAAACTCGTGGGAATAGGTTAAATTTTGTCTTTAGTTACAAAATTGCCACAATCTATACATTATTCAGAGTTTTGTATTATAATATCAAATTAATAAGTTTAGTTTGATAGAGTTGGGGTTATGTTAGGAGAACTGAAGAATTACAAGTCATTGATCCTGGATTATTCGTTCCTTAATGACTATGCGGGGACACCTGTATTTGGCGAGCTTACGGACATATTATCCGCGAATAATACAGAAGTCTATGTGAGCAAGGCGTTTAAGATGCTCCATTACTGCGTGCTTCACCAGATGGAGTCTTCGAGCAACGCCAAGGCAAATTCCATGAAGGTCCTTTGTTCCTATCTCATTCCGGACAAGAGACTTCATCTTGTTCCTGCCAGCGGAACAAATGATTTCATGAACAGCATCAAGGGAGTCGAGGTTCCTTGTATCCTTACTACCAAGAAGTCGATATTTGCCAAGAGGCTTTATGAATTAAAGCCCGATTACAGCGGTGCGATCGCCCTCGTACATAAGAACGAGTGCACAGTCTATCCTTCACTTGAAGAGATGTATCAGGCAAATCCGCCGGCTCAGCTCAGCAAACTCGCAGAGAACAACAAGTATCTTGATTCTCCTGTAATGGCAAGTATCTCCGATATCGTTACAAATGAGGACAAGACCAAGAATTTTGAGCTCGTCAAGCGTATGAGCGGCGGCGCTGAAGGAATGGTATTTACCACTGACAGCAGAACGCTCGTTGCGAAGATATACCACAAGGGTGTCATTACGCCTCTAAGGTGGGCTAAGCTTAAGAGACTGTCACAGCTCGGCATCACGAGTGCAGGTTTCTGCATTCCGCGTGATCTTTTGTTCTTCAAGGATGTTCCGGTTGGATATACAATGCCTCTTGGCAAGGGAACAACGCTCGGCACTGTTTTCGACGGTCCTGATGCCGTCGTCGAGCATTTCCCTGACTGGACAAGGGAAGATGTAGTAGATACTTTGATCAACCTCATAGAGAAGTATCTGTATCTTCATATGCACGATGTAATCGCAGGAGATATTCAGCTCAAGAATGCCCTTATCTATAACTCGAAGAGCGTTTACCTCATCGACATGGACAGCGTGCAGGTCGGAAACCTGCCTTGTCCTGTAGGAACTGAGGAGTTTACGGATCCCAGGCTCTGGGGCAAGAACTTCGCAGGTTTCGTAAGGGAGCTCAAGGACGAAGACTATTCGATAGCGATGCTCGTATTCTCCATCCTGTTCTGCGGTCTTCATCCCTTTGCCACAAGGAACGGCGCAGAGACTCTGAGGGAAGAGATAATAAACAAGCAGTTCCCGTATACTCTTGACTGCTCCAATGAAGAGCACATTCCTTTGGGCGGATATAACAATATCTGGCGTTATCTGCCTGAGCAGATCAAGACCATGCTCTACAACACGTTCAGGCTTGGCATGGGCTATGAAGCCATCCAGTGGTACGATGCCGTATTAAACTACAAAGATGAGCTTAGGACCCGTAAGTACACAGATCCTGAAGCGTACAAGATATTCCCTCTTAAGACAGACCTTAAGCAGAAGGAGACTGACCTTACCGTAAAGCCCTCTGAGCCTAAGGCTGAAGAGGAGGCTGAGCCTGTCAAGAGAAGGTTCGAGAAGCGTGTCTTTGCTAACGCTCCCACAGGCAGGTTTGTCTCCCAGAACGCTCCCGGTCCGAGCCCGTTCAAGCCGATCCAGAGTGATGAACCTCAGGCGCCGGCTCCTGCTCCTTCTGAGACGAAGAACGAACCGGATAACAATAAAAAGGGAAGATTCTTCGGTTTCTTCTGATATAATATTTACTAATCGATAAAACTCTGGAGGGTAATTATGGCTGACAGTTCATTCAGCGCTTCTGAATTCGGCAGCAGCACCAAGAGAAGATTGCCTATCTGCTTTGCTCTTGATACATCAGGTTCCATGATGGGCAACCCGATCAAGCAGCTTAACATGGGCCTTAACAACTTCATCGCATCAATAAAGGCGAATGACGATACAAGATCATCTACGGATATTGCGATCATCACATTCGGATCCAAGGTCGAGATCGTAATGCCTTTCGGTAAGATCTCCAAGGAGAAGGGTATTCCGGAGATCACAGCTTCCACAACGCTTACACCTATAGGTGAAGGCATCCTTACTGCATTAGAGCTTCTCAATGCGCGTAAGGAAGGCTATAAGGAGATGGGCATCAAGTACTATCAGCCTTGGCTCGTAGTAATTACGGATGGTGCCCCTCAGGGTCCTAATGCAATGCAGAATATGGAACTCGCCATCGAAGCCTGCAATAAGCTCGAGAGCGAGGATAAGCTCGTTATATTCAATATCGGCGTAGGATCAGGTGTTGACTTTGACATCCTGAAGAGATTATCGATCAAGAGAGAAGAGCCTATCTCAGTCAATTCTTCTGACTTCGGCAAGCTCTTTGAATTCCTCGGATCTTCATCTTCTTCCATCGTATCTTCAGGCATGAGCGACGATGCACTCTATAACATCAATACCGAGCCTGAGGGCGAGGCTTCAGATGTTGATGACTTTATGAAATTCATGGATGAGGATGACTGATGTATAAGGGTATTACCGTTGGCGCTGTTACGACTATCGGCAAGAAGCACATAAGCCGCAATACACCGTGCGAAGATGCTTCTTTTGCACAGACAAGGGACGGTGTGTCCGTTGTATGCATTGCTGACGGTGCCGGCGGAAAGCAGTATACCGATGCAAGATTCGGTTCAGACTGCGCAGTACATGTCATTACAGATACTCTCATAGAACATTTTGATGCTCTTTATGAGGAGAACCGTGAAGCGGCCGTAAGAGGATACCTCATGGCTAAGCTAAGGATCGCTTTTGCAGACATCATGCAGGAGAGGTCCATTGATGTGATAGACAGATTGTCCTGCACGCTCCTTTTCGTTGCCGTTAAGGACAGAAGGATGCTCATAGGTCACATAGGCGACGGACTTATCGTAAGGATCTCTCCTTCAGGCGTAAGCCCTGTCTCAATGCCCCAGAACGACAAGGCAGGCAAGACGTACTTTGTAACGGCTGCACATGCTGATAATTACATGAGGCTCCTTAAGACTACCACGGACGATGTCCATGCTATTGCCCTCATGACAGACGGTGTTCAGGACAGTGTCTATAACGAGGATACGGGTCTTGTAAAGCCTGTTGTCGTAAAGCTTGCCGAGACATTTGCCAAGGGCAGGGAAGAAGGCGAGAAGGAAGTCCTGGAGACCATTGAGAAGTATATCGTCGGATCGAGCAACGCCAGTGACGATGCCAGTTTCGGTGTTATGTTTTTCGAGGGAACAAAAGCGCCTGATACGGATGATCTTGATACTGAGGCCGACAAGTTCGGTTCGTCACAAGAGTCGTTCAAGGACTTATCTGTTGCGATCAAGCCCGAACTCGTAAGAGCACATTCGATAATAACAGGCAAGGCTGAAGAAGCAGCTGAAACTGCCCAGGTTCAGGCAGAACCCGAGCCTAAGGAAGAAACTAGACCTGAAGCTGAAACAAAGACCGAAGAGATCGACAACACGGCTGAAGATAAGAAGAAGGGCAATGCCAAAGTATTTGTTGCTGTTAACATAGCCCTTACCGTTATACTAGTAATATTGATAGTTTTGCAGCTTGCTCATATATTGGGCTGACGGAGGAACAATGGCTGGAGATAAGAAGAAATATGAGATACTTCCCGGTGTAGAGATACCGGATATGAAGGCGATAAACGATGCTGTATCCGACTTCAGCGCGAGCGGAGTAGGTGATTATGATTTTAAAGCCCATAATAAGCATGTGTTTGAAGAGGAAGTAAAGTCAACGGCTGACGCTTCCATTGCAGAAGAACTTGCTCAGCTTCAGGCGTTGGGCGAAGAGGTTTCAGCAGAAGAACTCAAGTCTAAGGCAGAGAGCAAGGCCAGGATGCAGGCTATCTTGAACAGCGCTGTTTCTGAACCTGAATCTCTTAATAAGCTTAAGATAGAGAATGCTTCCAAGATGAGCGATGAAGACCGCAAGAAGATGGAAGAAGACATGGCTGCTGAGCAGGCCAAGAAGGACGAGGAAGAAGCTAAGCTGCGCGCCAGGGAAGAGAGAAGGGAGCTCCAGCAGAGACTCCTTGCCGAAGCCAGGGAGCGTGCAAGGCTTGAGGCTGAAGCAAAGGCTCAGGCTGAAGAAGCAGTCAAGGCAGAGGCCAAGCAGGCTGCTGCTGCCCAGGAAGCACAGTCTGTCGATATCGCAACTGACGAAGAGACGTTTAGCGACTTCTCTGAGTTCTTAGATGACGAAGACTGATAATAAAATATTTTTCAGGGGGAAACAATTATGAAGAAGACTAAGATCGCAGCATGCGTATTGGCTTTGGCTATGCTCACAGGCGCTTTTACAGGATGCTTCAAGAAGACATCAAAAGTAACGGCAGAGGATTTTGAGAGTGCCTGCGGCAAACTGGATCTCGATGAGAAGGATCTTGATGATATCTACTCCATTGAAGAGGATGATATTGAGGACGGTATCTTCATGTTCATCGAAGAGGATGATCTTGATGATGACTATAAGCAGGATCTCGACTATATATTCAAGCAGATAGATCTTGACGATGTCATAGAAACAGACGATATAGTTTCTGTTTCCGTTGCTGCTAAGGTTACGGGTTATGACTCATTATATGATATCGAAGAGGCCGGCGATATTGAAGATGCTGAGCTCGAAGGCTTTTATGCAATTCAGATCACATTGACTGACGACGATAAGGCTGAAGACTTCATGGATTTCGTCTCTGATTCACTTGATATGGTCGATGTCGATACGGACGATATGACAAGCAAGGAATACTATTCTTCAACCAGCGAAGGTTATGTAAGATTCCACTTAAATATTGAAGATCTTGCCAAGCTCATTCTTGAGAACGATGATTTCCAGGATCTCTTAGACGAGGCCGATGAAGACGGTGAAATAGAAGATATGCTCGGCGCTTTATCCGGTGAGGCTATGGTAACACTTGAGATCAACGGCTCTGACATTGTCTGTGTGGTAGGTTTTGGCCTTAATTCTGATGCTTCCTCTTTTTCAGACTTCGTTAAGGCTCTTGGTATCTCCGATCCTTCCAAGCTCCCTATGAACGATAAGATCGCGGAGGCCATCGTCGATACGATGATGTCAGGCGTTTCCCAGTACGTCGTCAGAGCAAGGCAGGCTGCAGCAATGGTAGAAGAGCATAATGCCGAGGTTGCAGCTGTTGAGCAGGAGATCGATGACGCGTTATCAGGCACTTGATATCTGTTACATTTACTGACAACTAATAAGGACCATCTTACTGTGCAGTAAGGTGGTCCTGTTTTTGGTTATGTAGTTGTTGATCAATGCGAGAAGAATAACAGGATGATCGTAACTGCGCCTGCGTAGATCATGTCCAGGGCAGCTGATATCAGTACAAGAGTCTTATATACCTTGGGAACCGGCATGCCTCTTTTCTTCTTAAGCTCATCGTGGAATGGTGTCGTAATGTTCTTGAAGAGTATGATCTTCTTCTTTGTGAGACGTCCGACTGTTATCTTGAGGACTGAGATGCCTCCGTCAAGAAGGAAGGGCAGACCTACTATAAGGTAAGCAAACGGGATCTTAAGATAGATGGCATAAAGAGCTATGAATACGCCGAGTGCTCTTGAGCCTGCATCACCCATGAGGACTTTGCTCGGGAAGAAGTTGAACTTAAGGTAAGCAAGAAGGATAACGATAAGGAATACTGAGATCATAAGGCCGTTATAACGGAGTGTTCCGTTAAAGTAAGCGGCTATTGTAAGAGCAGTTACAGTAATGATCGTAAGCGTGCCTGACAGTCCGTCGATGCCGTCAGTTGCATTGGTCGCATTGATCGATACGATGATCAGTATTACCGCAAGGATAAAGAATAAGATCTTGCTCATTCCGAGCTGGCAGCCTGTAAGTGAGATAATGACGAAACCGTCAAAGAAGAAGAGTGTTGATACAAATGCTCCGAGAAGCGCTATAACAAAATCCAGAGCGCCCTTGATGTATTCGTTCCAGGCATTCTTTGACCTGTCATCGAGAAGACCTGATATCATGGCCAGAAATACGATCATAAGAGCAAGTATCAAGCCTATATCGGCAAAGTGGATATCCACTCCGATAAGAGATATGACCGTAAATACAGTAATGAAGTAGACCCCGACGCCTGTAGGCTTTCCGATGTTTACGGCAGACCCTTCAGCAAACTTGCGTCCGCGGTCGTGACCTATAAGAGAATTCTCCAATGGACGCTTTGCCATCAACAGATATGTAAGTAAGAATGAGAGCAATGCGCCTGCTCCAAGCGTTATCCAATATACAGTCATAAGATCTTCTCCTGAATAAGTTCTTGAATTATACATTATTTTGCATAAACTCTTTATGTGCGTAATAGACAAAATTGTCTAAGCCGACAACATACTAAACAGGTAGGTAGGTGGTAGTATCTGCGTATGGAAAGACGTGTTAAGTTACAATTCATTGCATTGTCAGGTGTCTTTGCGGCACTGATATTTGCAGGCACCCAGCTGAGAGTGCCAACTGGGATCGGATACATCAATTTAGGTGATGCCGTTATCCTGGTAACATCGTATCTTTTGGGACCGTATGCTTTTTTCGCATCTGCCATAGGTTCCGCCATAGCAGATCTTGTTGCAGGCTATCCTATCTATGTTTTTCCCACATTTGTTATCAAGGGCCTTATGGGATTTGTTGCAGGCCGTATGATGAGCAGATCTTCAAACCCAAAGCTTCTTATGAGGATATTTGCCGGTCTGTTTGCAGAGGCGATAATGGAACTGGGTTACTTTGTATTTGAAGTGTTCGTATATGGTTTTGCTGCGGCAGCCGGTTCTCTTTTCCCGAATCTCATACAGGCAGCAGGTGCCATCATCCTCGGTATTCCGGTAACACTCCTGATTAAAAACCGTTTTTGTGATAAACTTAAATCCGTTAAGTAAACGGAGGCGTTATGTCATACAAGGTTTTGATAATAGGGTGCGGCAGGGTTGCCGTAAAGCACCTTAAGGCTATTTCAGGGCTCAAGTCTCTTGAGCTGGCGGCAGTCGTTGATACTAATGAAGGATCAGCAAAAAAGCTCCTTGCCTCTGTCAAGGGCTTTGGCTCAGTTAAGATCTACAGCGATTACAAGACTGCGATAGAAGAAGTCAAGCCGGACATAACAGCAGTAACAGTTCCTTCAGGCCTTCATTACCAGATCGCTTCATTTGCGATGGAGCATGGCAGCAATCTCCTGCTCGAAAAGCCCATGACTATGTCTTCAGACCAGTCAAAGGAGATCTACGATATCTCCAAAAGGACAGGCATGAAGATCGCCATGGGTCATATATACAGGTATCTTCCTATAGTCGGCCTTGTAAGGGACGATATCAATAACGGCAAGTTCGGCAAAGTTACTCACGGCTCTATCTATGTCAGATGGGGTCATGGCGAGGACTACTATTCGAGCGCTGCCTGGAGAGGCACATGGAAGAGCGACGGCGGCGCCATGATGAACCAGACCATACATGCCATCGATCTTCTCGTGTGGCTTATGGGCAGCGAACCTGCCCAAGCGCAGGCGATGCTCGCACAGCGCTTAAGGAACATAGAGGCTGAAGATCTCGGTATGGCCATCTTAAGACTTGAGAACGGCGCGCTTGCTTCTGTCGAGGGAACTACTTCAACGTTGGAATCAAGACATGAAGCTGAGTTTTCCGTATTCTGCGAGAACGGCAGCGTAACTATGGGATTATCCTGCGGCAAGCCTCATATAAATATCGTGGAGAAAAGACCTGACGGCAAGGTCAAAAAACTCAATGGCTATTACATAAGAAAGCAGTTTAAAGAGGGCGGGATCTTTTCATATAAGTGCGCTCTTAATCCTCATCTCGGGATCTACAAAGATCTTTCTGACAGTCTTGATGAGGGCAGGCAGCCTTTGGCTGACGCTTATGCAGGATACTCTTCTGTTGACACTCTTATGGGCATATACAGATCAGCTCTTCTGGGTGAGCCTGTTAAGCTTCCCCTCGATGAAGATTTCTCTTCTGAGAAAATGACCGGTTTTTTTGAAAATAGGTAAAAATAGTTATTGACTAACCAATAGTGAATGGCTATAATAACTTGCGTTGCGTTAAGCACCTCTAGCTCAGATGGTAGAGCAACTGACTCTTAATCAGTGGGCCCAGGGTTCGAGTCCCTGGAGGTGCACCATAAGAAGGCTGTGATCAATCTGTAAAGATTTTCACAGTCTTTTTTAGTATCATAGTATTATCCTGATTTAATTGTTTTTAGAGGTATTGCTATGGAGATGATGGATGTTATCCTTTCAAAGCGTTATGGATATGCTCTTACCGATGAACAGATCAAGTTCTTTGTAAAAGGTGCAACTGACGGCACGATCCCCGATTATCAGTTATCAAGTCTTCTGATGGCTATAGTCTTAAACGGCATGGACGACCGCGAGATGACCACACTGACTCTCGAGATGGCTCATTCGGGAGATATCAATGATCTTTCGTATTTCCCGGGTATCCCTGTCGATAAGCATTCCACAGGCGGTGTAGGCGATAAGATAACGCCTATACTTATCCCGCTTCTTGCCACCTTTGATGTGACCACCGTAAAGCTTTCCGGACGCGGTCTTGTATATACGGGCGGAACGGTTGATAAGTTTGAGTCCATAAAGGGCTTTAATGCTGAGCTTTCCTCAGAAGAAGTCATAAGGCAGGCCAAAGAGACCGGAATGGTCATATCGGGACAGTCTCCGGACCTTGCGCCTGCAGATAAGGTCTTATATGCGTTAAGAGATGTCACGGGTACCGTAGATTCCATTCCGCTTATCGCTTCGAGCATTATGAGCAAGAAGATAGCGGGCGGAGCTAAAGCCATAGTCCTTGATGTTACAACAGGAAGCGGCTCGTTCATGAAGACTGAAGACCGCGCAAGAGAACTTTCCAGGGCCATGATAAACATCGGAAATCTTGCAGGCATCAAGACATGTGCTGTCATTACCGACATGGATCAGCCTTTGGGGAGGTGCGTCGGAAACACCCTGGAGATGCAGGAAGTCTATGAGACGCTTACAGGAAGAGGCGCTTCGGATGTCATAGAAGTCGTTACGGCACTTGCTGTTAAGCTCATCGTCCTGGCTGAGAAAGCAAACGGCATGAGCGAAGAAGAGCTCAAGGCTGAATGCGAAGCAAGGCTTAAAGACGGCAGGGCGCTCTCACGTTATATTGAACTCATTCTGTCACAAGGCGGCATGTTCAATCAGAATAACGGTTCTCCCGTATATGTTGAATATCCGTTTGAAGCTATGCACGTAACAAGTCCTGAGACAGGATATGTTACGAGTGTCAAAGCCAACATCATTGGCAGAGCTTCGGTCAAGCTCGGTGCGGGAAGATATAAGAAGGGCGACCCCATTGATCACGGCGCAGGCATCTGTCTTTATGCCAAGGTCGGCGATAAGGTCAGAAGGGGTGACAGACTCTGTTCCCTCTGCGTTGGAGAGAATTCTGATATTCCTGAAGAAACGCTTTACGACTGCATGGACATGATCCATAAGGCTTATGAATTCAGTGATACCAAGCCTGAAACACACTCTCCGGTCATTGATGTCTTGTCTTAAAACCTGTTTGGTGTATAATACGAACAAATGTTTTAAGATGAGAGGATGTTTATGGCTGAACCTACTGTGACCAGGATTATCGGTATAGACCCGGGCTATGCCATCACGGGTTACGGCATCATCGACAAGGTCGGCAATAAGATAAGGTGCGTTGACTACGGATGTATCGAGACCAAGGCCCACACAGACTTCCCCTTAAGGCTCCTTGCCATCAGCGATAAGGTCAGATATCTCTTAGAGCAGTTTAAACCTCAGTATATGTCCATAGAAGAGCTCTTCATGGGCCATAACCATACTACGGTCGTCGGCACTGCGCAGGCCAGAGGAGTGGTCATTACTGAAGCTGCCAGGGCAGGGATCGAGGTTTTCGAGTTTACTCCGGGACAGGTCAAGCTCGCGATAACAGGCTATGGCAAGGCAGAGAAGAAACAGATGCAGATGATGACCAAGTCCATCTTAGGCTTAGAGGATATTCCCAAGCCTGATGACGCTGCAGACGGGCTTGCGCTTGCGATATGTCTTGCCAACACCGGCGTTAAGTTTGCGGGCAAGGCAGTGTCAGGTTACCAGTACGGAAGGTACGGTTATTCCAAAAGAAACGAATTCGGTTAAGGAGATCTTATGTACGCGTATATCAAGGGAACGATAGAATCAAGAAACGATACACAGATCGTAATAGACAACAACGGGATAGGCTATCTTATCAACTGTCCCATCATGATCTCGGCTTCTTTGGGCAAGATAGGTGAAGAGGCTAAGGTCTATGTTTACCAGAGCGTCAGAGAGGATGATATCTCACTCTACGGTTTTGCGGACAATTCCCAGAGGGACATTTTCCTTAAGCTTCTTACGGTAAGCGGCATTGGTCCCAAGGTAGCGCACAGCATATGTTCCGCCATTACGCCTGAGCAGATAGCAGTTGCCGTCATGAGCGGTGATATCAAGCTCCTTACATCTGTTAAGGGCCTGGGAAAGAAGACAGCCGAGAGGATAGTCTTAGAGCTTAAGGATAAGCTTAAGCAGCAGCAGAAAGAGATGGGAATTGCCATTCCCGTATCCAAGGCATCTGATCCTGTATCTACTTCTGTTATGTCTGATGCTGTGGGCGCATTGCTTGTGTTAGGATATAAGGAGCACGAGGCTGACGAGGCAGTATCTTCTGCCTACGAAGAAGGTATCACATTAGAAGAGCTCATCAAGAAGGCTCTTAAGATTGCATCAGGAAGTAAGATCACATGAGTGACGGAAGTTTCGGATACGAAGAGGAACGCATCTTAGGAAGGGTGCGCCAGCCCTCAGACGGCGACGACAAGGCCTTAAGACCTTTAAGGCTTGAAGACTATGCAGGCCAGGAGAAGATCAAGACCAACCTCAAGATATTCATCGATGCCGCCAAGAAAAGAGGAGAAGCATTAGACCATGTTCTTCTCTATGGTCCTCCGGGACTAGGCAAGACGACTCTTGCAGGCATTATAGCCAACGAGATGAATGTCGGTCTTCACATAACTACTGGTCCCTCCATAGAGAAGGCCGGTGATCTTGCTGCCATACTTACCAATCTCGAAGAGAATGAAGTACTGTTCATAGATGAGATCCACAGGCTCAGCAAGAGTGTTGAAGAAGTCCTATATCCTGCCATGGAGGATTTTAAGCTCGATCTTATGATCGGCAAGGGTCCTGCAGCCCGTTCCATGAGGCTCGACCTTCCGCATTTTACTCTCATAGGTGCTACGACCAGAGCAGGCATGATCTCTAATCCTCTGCGCGACAGATTCGGTATGGTCTCCAGGTTAGAGCTATACGAGACTGAGGAACTCATGAAGATCTTAGACAGGGATGCTTCGATACTTGGTATAGCCATCAATGAGGACGGCCTCAGGAATATCGCATCCAGATCCAGGGGAACGCCGAGGATAGCTATAAGACTTCTTAAGCGTATGAGGGACTTTGCTTCTTATATGGAGAAGGATGTAATAGATAAGGAAGTCTCAGACTTCGGTCTCGAGCGCCTTGATATCGATGAGATCGGTCTTGACACAGTAGACCGCAGGATGCTCATGACCATAGCTGACGTCTTCAGGGGCGGACCTGTCGGTCTTGAGACTCTGGCTGCGACGACAGGTGAGGATCAGATAACCATAGAAGACGTTTACGAGCCGTTCCTTCTTCAGAATGGTTTTATACAGAAGACTCCGAGGGGCAGGATGCTCACGGCAAGGGCTTTCGAACATCTTAAGGTTCCGCTCCCGCCTAATTTCTATACAGGCAATGCCGCCAATAACAACATCAGCATAGAGGAGTGGACTTCATCTCTTAACAGCGGAGAGGAGAACTGATGAAACTTCTCCTTCATGCATGCTGCGGACCCTGCGCGATGTATCCTTTGGATCTTTTATTAAGCGAGGGAAGAGATCTCGATGTATTCTGGTATAACCCCAATATCCATCCCGAGTTTGAGTATAACAGAAGGCTCGAGAACCTGAAGCTTGCCGCAGATCACTTTAAGGTCCCCCTTATCAAGGGCGATGACGAGTGTGAGGAGGAGTATTGGCTTTCCAAGACTTATCTTGAAGAGTATGAGACCCGGTGCGACATGTGCTATGACGTAAGGATGTCTGCCATAGCAAAGTTCGCAGCTGACAACGGATACGATTCCTATACTACCACGCTGCTTGTAAGTCCTTACCAGCAGCATGACAAGATAGCTTTAATAGCTGAGAATAAGGCCAAAGAGTACAACACTCATTTTGAATACATAGATTTCAGACCAGGCTTTAGGCAGGGTCAGGATATGGCCAGACAGATAGGCCTTTACCGTCAGAAATTCTGCGGATGCATATTCTCACTTGAGGAATCGAAGTTCCGTGATAAGATCTATAGATCATTTGAACAGGAACGAGGCAATAATTGACAGATCTTAGAAAGAAATTCATAGGTGACCGCAAGTTCTACAGGATGCTTATCGGTATAGCTCTGCCTATCATGGTCCAGAACGGTATCACCAATTTTGTTTCACTGCTCGATAACCTTATGGTCGGAAGGCTTGGTACCGAGCCTGTTTCTGCTGTCGCCATTGTCAATCAGATAATGTTCGTATACTTCCTTTGCATATTCGGAGGCCTGTCGGGAGCAGGTATATTTACCGCGCAGTTCTTCGGCAAGGGCGATGAGGAAGGCATAAAGAACACCATCAGGTACAAGATGATCTTAGGGAGCATCCTGGTTATAGTCTCCGCCTGTGTCATGTGGTTTTTCGGAGATAAGATAATCTCATTGTTCCTGCATGAGAGTGAGGATGGAGGAGATCTTGGATTAACTCTTGATCTCGGTCTAAATTATCTGCACATAATAATCTTTACTTTGCCGCTTATTATGCTTACCAATGCCTATGCGGGAACATTAAGGGAATGCGGCAGGACTGTTCTTCCGATGGCAGCGGGACTCGTGTCCGTAGCTTGCAATCTCACGTTTAATTATCTTCTGATCTACGGTAGGTTCGGTTTCCCCGAGCTTGGCGTAAACGGTGCTGCCATAGCCACGCTGATAGCAAGGACCATTGAGTTCCTTACGATCAGGATATGGATCACGTTTAACAAGGATAAGGTTCCTTACTTCAGGGGCGTTTATAAGACATTCAAGATACCGGGTTCGCAGCTTTCCAAGTTCATCCTTACTGGAACGCCTCTCCTTCTTAATGAGACTTTATGGTCTCTTGGAATATTCCTCTTGAGCCAGGCTTATTCTCTCAGAGGCCTTAACGTCGTTGCAGGGCAGAACATAGCCAACACCATAAACAATGTGTTCAATATCTTCTTCATCGCGACAGGAGATGCTGTAGCTATCATAGTCGGAAGATACCTCGGTGAAGGAGACATGAAGAAAGCCAAAGATACCGATAACAAGATAATCGCATCTTCTTTGATGCTCGCAGCAACGGTAGGGGCATTTCTCCTGTTTACGGCTAAGATCTATCCCATGCTCTATAACGTTTCTGATGAGGCTAAGACTCTTGGCATGCTCTTTATTACAGTTCAGGCTCTGTTCTATCCCAAGGATGCATTCCTTCACACTTCGTATTTTACGATCAGGGCAGGGGGCAAGACCATAGTAACGTTCCTGTTCGATTCAGTCTTCATGATGCTCGTGTCCGTTCCTGCTGCGTTTTTCCTGAGCAGGTATACGCAGATGAACGTAATAATGATCTTTGCGGTAGTCCACTCATTGGATTTCATCAAGTGTATAGTGGGTTATGTCATCTTAAGAAAGAATCTTTGGATGCGTAATATCGTATCCAAGATCTAAGAAGGCTGCTTGCAGTCCACCACGATCGAGAAGTATTCCTTATAGATGACCATGCCTGGCTTTGCTCCCGGGATCTTCTTAACATGTGATACGGGGCAGTAATCTACCTCTGCCTTGATCGATCCGGGCTTTGAACCTTTGCCTTCCAGGTGTTCTTCCAATATGGTGCTCTTGGAATAGAAAGCTGCGATCTGGGCGGCTTCTATTACAGCCTCGTCTGAAGGCATGTCTTCGCCTGTGCGTGTCTTAAGGATCACGTGCGTGCCGGGAAGACCTTTAACGTGGAACCACCAGTCTTGCTTGGATGCGACCTGGAATGTGAGATGGTCATTCTGGATGTTGTTCCTGCCGGATAAGATCTCGTAGCCGTCACGGGTAATGTGTTTTCTATAAGAGATCTCTTTCTTTTTCTGGCTGATCTTCTTGTTTCTTGCCTGGGCTCTTTTTGCAGCTTCTCTTAAGGCTCTTGAGGATGCCTTGCCTGATTTGGCGATGCCGACCTGCCTGTTGGGGTCGCCGCTGTTTACAGTGCGCTTTTGAGCCTTGGCCTGGGTGGTACCGGCCTTGATCTCATCTTCCAATGCCTCTAAGTCTTCCTCGCATGAAGCTGACTCTATAGCTGTCTTAAGTGACCTTAAGTATTCTATTCCGATGTCGTCGTCTTTGATGTATTCTTCTGCAAGTTCGGCTTTCCTCTTGGCTTTGCGGAACTTCTTGTAGTACTCTTGCGAATTGTCAGAAGCATTAAGCGAAGGATCGAGAGGGATCTCGATATCAGACGGAGCTTCCTGTTCGTAGTTTGTTGCGACAAGGAGAGTATCCTGAGGCTTTATCATGTATTTATATGTAAGGATCATGTCTCCATAGAGCTTGTAAGTTCCTGCCTTTGAGCCTTCCTCAAGATCCTTCTCGTGAACTTCGCGTTTCTTTATCAGGCGGGATATAGCGCTTCCTGTTATCTGCATGAGGCGGTGCCTTCTGATATCCAGATCTATCCCTGATTCCTTAGCCTGATAGAAGACGTCCATGGCTTCAGAAAGGGAGCTTGCTTCAAGACACTTATCGTATCCTTCAAGAGCCATGGGCGAAAACTCGCACGGTTCACCGTCAGGTCCGTAGTAGACCCTTGGAGTATAAGTGTTATTTACTACCTGACAGAAAAACAGGCTGCATTCTCTTCTTAAAGATGTGATCTCTTCGCTGTTCAGGTCAGATATGGTCTTTCTCTCGTCTATGTCTGCTTTATGGCAGAGCTGCCTTGACAGAAGAGGGGACAAGCCCTTGATGGAATTGACGAGAGCCTTTTCGACGGGCCTTGAGGATTCGTCCGGAAGAACAGGAAGGATATCCTTTTCGAGCATCTTAAGTGCGTCATCGGGAGTGATCTTGTCCTGGAGAGGAGGGTATTCGTAGATCCTGGCGGGCATGACCTCCCTTATGCGGGAAACTGAATAGTCTACATGGATCGCACTGTCTAATATCTTGCCGGAACCGTTGATAAGTATGAGGTTGGAGAAACGGCCCATAAGCTCTGCTGTCAGGGTGAATTCCTTGTTGTCCTTCAATTCATCCGTATTGGTGCAGTGAAATTCGATGATCCTCTCGTATCCGGGATTTGTTATGCTTTCTATCCTGGATCCTGACAGATGCTTTCGAAGGAGCATGCAGAAAGAAGGCGGCATCTGGGGATTGGATCTTGAAGTTGAGCTAAAGCCTGCCCTCTGAGATCCGGGATTAATGGATATCAGGAGCTTGGATACGCCTTCTCTTGTCCTTATGTGGAGAATGAGGGTGGTCTTGTCGGGCATGAAGATCTTGTCGATGCGTCTGCCGGCAAGCATATCATTCAGCTCGCGCGTAAGAAGTTCGCAGGTTATACCGTCAAGAGCCAAGAGACTTTACTCCTGACCGGAAGCGCCGGACGAAGCTGAAGCGCTCTTCAGAAGAAGTACGATCCAGATGACGATGCCGGCCAGAAGTTCAATGCCCAGGAGGGTAAAGAACACATTATAGGAATTCCAGGAGAACAGAAGGTCAAGCAGCACAAGGACCAATATTATGAGAACCGTCATGACGGGCCTGAAGAATCTCGTCTTGCTGAAACGGTGGAACATATCCTTGTATGTTACTTGAGGTTCTGCCTTTACGGGAGCCTTCCTGCTCCTTGAAGCATTTGAAGAAGACTTCGGTCTTGAAGCCGAAGTCTTTTTCTTTGATGAATTGCCCGTAGTCTTTTTCTGTGCCATTAAAGGTCGATGTTTTCCTTTTCTTTGAGGAGCTTCTTGATCTTCTCAGTAGGATTGATGAGGTTGGACAGTGAAGCATCGTGGTTGATCGCATCGATGAGGAGTGCGACGAACTTGCACATGTTAACGTCAGCATACCAGGGAGCTGTGAGGAGCTCGGGGCGGCGGTAGATGAGGTTGGTCGCAAATACCTTGTTGATGATGCCTTCCTCATATGCCTTGTTGAAGTTATCGATGCCTTCTGTGAAGAGGGCAAATGTAACTGCGCAGAATACGTTCCTTGCGCCTCTGTCCTTCATTGCTCTTGCAATGTCGAGCATGGAGTCGCCTGATGAGATCATGTCGTCAACGATGAGGATATCAAGGCCTTCAACGGAATCTCCGAGGAACTCGTGAGCGATGATCGGGTTTCTGCCGTTGACTACCTGTGTATAGTCTCTTCTCTTGTAGAATGTTCCGAGAGGAACTCCGAGGATAGATGCATAGTACATTGCTCTGGGGATACCGCCTTCATCAGGGGATACAACGGTGAACTTGCCCTTGGAGAATGACAGGTCAGGTACCTGACGGTACATTTCCTTTATGATCTGGTATGCAGTCTGGAGTGATTCGAAGCCTGCAAGGGGGATCGCGTTGGCAACTCTCTCGTCGTGAGCATCGAATGTGATGATGTTGGCAACACCGAGATCGTAGAGCTCTTCGAGTGCAAAAGCGCAGTCAAGTGACTCTCTCGCATTTCTCTTGTGCTGACGGCTCTCATATAAGAAAGGCATTATTACATTGATCCTTCGAGACTTTCCTGAGCAGGCGAGGATGACTCTCTTTAAGTCCTGATAGTGATCGTCAGGTGACATGTGGTTGTCCATACCATACATCTTGTATGTGCATGAGCAGTTTAAGACATCTGATACGAGATAAAGATCATGGCCTCTTACGGTGTTCTTTACGACAGCCTTGCCTTCACCGGTGGAGAACCTTACGTTATCAACAGGGATCCTGTAATCCTCACGGAAGAATCCGGGGTATGTATTTACGAACTGCTCCTGCTGGTACTCAGAACGTCTCTTGTTAAGGTAGAAATTAACCTTCTCGGTGAAATCTTCGCTTCCCTTGAGAGCAATGAGTCCAATAGGACCTACCGGCGCCATGGGGTTATCGCCGTACTGGTCGTAACGTGAATAAGCTCTTTCATCAGATGCTGAAGTCATTTTAAATAATCCTGCCTTTCGTATTGTTATTCACTGAATTCGTCAAATATTTCCTCAAGTCTGATCTGGTGCGCAAGCTCAGTCAGACGCGTTGTCGAGTTGATAAGGTCATATACCGACTCATCGAGGTTCAGAGCTTCGATGATACGGGTGATATAAGGGACCATGTCAGCTTCAAGATACCATTCGTGTGAGTAGATCTCTTCGGGGTGGTAGTTAAGGTTGGAGCAGCATACAGCCCTGATGATGCCTTCCTCATAAGCTTTGTCGAAGACTTCGAAACCGTTTGTGAAAAGACCGAACGGCGCGATGCAGTAAACATCCTTGGCGCCTCTGTCATGAAGCTTCTTTGCCGTGCTGAGCATGGTCGAGCCTGAATTGATCATGTCGTCAATGAGAAGGATATCCCTTCCTTCGACGTCATCGCCTAAGTATCTGAACTCCTTGACGGGGTGCTCGCCGTTTATCTTAACCGTATAGTCCCTGTCGCGGTAGAACACGCCAAGAGGGAGATTAAGATGCGAAGAATAAAAAATCGCCCTGCTCATACCTGATTCATCGGGCGACACTACGATCGTGCTCTGCTTGTCGAGCTTGATGGAACCGAATCTGGTGAGAAGGGAGGAAGTAAGCTTATACTGGCACTTAGGGTATTCGATGGACATGAGCGGAACTGCGTTCTCGATCCTGCCGTCGTGCGGGTCAAATATAATGACATTGGCTACACCGAGTTTGTAGAGCTTCTTTAAGACATCGGCGCAGTCGTATGACTCTCTGTGTGAATCGAGCTTCTCGCGTCTTCCCTCGTAAACGAAGGGCATGATGACGTTGATGCGCTTGGCCTTGCCTGAACAGACGGATATTATCCTCAGAAGGTCCATGTAGTGGTCGTCAGCACTTATAACATGCGAAGCATCTACAAGGTCAAACTCGATATTATGTGAAAGTACATCAGTTATGATGTAGATATCATGCCCTCTGACGCTCTCTCCTAACGTAAACTTGGCTTCACCAGTCTGGAATCTGGTGTTTGCCGTATCGATAATGTAATCAGTCCTGGAATAACCGGGCGTGTCTACAAAGTGATTGGAGTGTTTCTCGGCACGGATACTGCGCTTTTTGGATAAAAGAGCAGAGACTTTCTCTGCAAAAGCCCTGTTGGCAGTATGGGAAATGATGCCTATGGGACCGAAGGGTGCAAGAGCGGACTGCTGATAATCAGGATTCTGAAACAAATCGCTCACGAAAGAAAAGCCCCCCTCAAAACTGATACTAAAATATTATATGAGCCTGACTGTTTTTCAAAGTCCATTAATATAGAAAAATGCTCAAAAAGTTCCTTTAATATTGTTCAAAATTTCAGTTCATTTGTAAAAGTATTCACAAAGAGCCTGCTTAAGGTCCTCAAGACCCGCCTTATTCTGTGAAGAAATCGCGAAAACACAGGCATCTTCGCTGAAATCAAGGCTTTTTGACATCATCTGAAGGCTTCTTGACACCTGAGCTCTGCTCATCTTGTCGCACTTGGTAAATACCAAAAAATAGGGCAGGTTCTGGCTGTTCAGGAATTCCAGCATTGCCTTGTCGTTGTCAGACGGCTCATGCCTTATGTCAATTAAGTGAAGCACCAGGGAAATGTTCCTTCCTGATCTGAAGTAATTGTCGCAGAGCTCGGAGAAAGCCTGTGTCTTGCCCTTGGAGGCTGCAGAATAACCGTAGCCGGGAAGGTCAGTTACAAGCAGCTTGTCATCGAAGTTGAAGTAGATTATCTCCCTTGTCTTTCCCGGTGTCTGTGAGACCTTAGCCAGTTTCCTGTTGTTGGCAAGGGCATTGATGAGAGAAGACTTGCCGACATTGGATCGTCCTGATAAGACCACCTCGGGAAGCCCTGTATCAGGCAGGTCATTTACCTTGACTGCCACTTTGATGAACCTGGCCTTGTTAAAGTTTATAGCTGTCATATGTATTCTCCGTTTGTCGGTTTTTTTCCGTTTTTGTCAGGTTTTTAAGGTGCCTTTTGGACATACAATTCTAATATGACAAAGAGGATAAAGCAAAGATCAGAAAAAACATTGCTTCCGCTTAGGGAAGGATTCGGTCTTGAGAGCAAAAGACCGCTCCTTATCCCTGCCGTATCAATGTATCTGACATGCCTGCTGTCCTATCTTCTGTCAGACTCTCTTTTGCCTGTTAAGACAATAGTGTTCCTTATTGTTCTTTTCCTGACTCTTACTGCCGTTCATGTTCTTATAAGCGGCAGGAAGAACCTGATAAAGTATATCCTTATCTATTTTAGCATAGCCTCTGTATGCCTATACATGTCGCTTGATATAGGCTTTGCCTTAAACAACAAAGAAGATGTATCAGATATCCTTACGGTAAACAAAATCGAGCGCAGGCTGGATGGCTCTATGAGGATAGAAGCATCGGACGAATCGGGCGTCAGGGTAATGGTGATCACTGGGGAGACATCAGATGTCAGGGAAGGTGACGTTGTAAGGGTCACAGGGGATATCAAGCCCCCCAAGGAAGGCAGTAATCCCGGATCTTTCAGTTACAGGGACTATCTTAAAAGGAAAGGAATAAAGCTGGTGTCTTTCTCAGAAGATATCGAGGTGATCAGCCGGTCAAACGGGTTTATATATTATTTCCAAAATGCAGTATTCACGCTAAGGACAAAGATCCTGGGCAGGTTTACTGAGAATAAAGGCCTGACAGCTGCAGTGTGTCTGGGTGATTCATCGCTTTTGGATGACGGGGTGATCTATCAATTTAAGATGTGCAACTGTTCACACCTTCTTGCTGTATCAGGCATGCATTTTGCAGGGTTTCTGTTTATCCTTCCTTATGTATTCAAGTCCCTGAAGATCAGTAAGAACAAGGCTTTGGCTATATATATCCTGCTTTCGGTCTTTATAGGACTTATGACAGGGTTTAAAGAGTCTGTCACAAGAGCAGCTGTCATGAGCTGCTGCTCATTTGCAGAGAGGGACAGGGTATCAGCCATGAGCCTTGCTTCTGTCGTAATGCTGGCTGCTGATCCGTTCTCTGCAGTATCTACAGGCTTTCTCATGAGCTTCTCATCATGTATGGCGATAATCTGTTTAGGAGACAGACTGAGCTCATTTCTTGAGAAGATTAATATACCCAAGCTCTTAAGGGATGTTATTGCTCCCGGGATCTGCGCTACTTTCGGGCTTATGCCGTTCTGGGATTATTCTTGTTACCGCATAAGCCCTGCTTTATTCCTGATTCAGCTTATAGGAGGCTTTATCTGTCAGGTCTTATGCATATTCTTTGTTCCGGCTGTTTTAACGGGGATTACTGCTCCTTTGGATCTGATGTTTAACTTGCTTATGTGGCTGATCCGAAAGGGCTGTGCCATATCCGTTTTCACATCTGTTCCGTCAGGCCTTTTATCAGGGCTTATCCTAAGCGCTTTCGGATTAACTGTGATCCTTTTGCTTCCTTCATGTTTTGCAAAAAGATATCTCGCAAAGCCCGCTTCTCTTGTGATCGCCGTATGTCTGGGCTTTTCGGTCTTCAAGGCTCTCTTTAGGCCGGGAGTTACTGTTGTTTTCGCTGATGTGGGGCAGGGTGACTGCTGCCTTATAATCACTCCTGATAAGACCTGTCTTATCGACGGCGGAGTATATGAAGAAGGAGATACGACTGTAAGGGATATCCTGGACTTCTACGGCATCGCCGAGGTCGATATTGCCTTCATGAGCCACTGGGACACAGATCACGCTGCGGGACTTGTTGCTCTTGCGCGTCAGAACCGCATAAAAGCCTTGTATACGGGTTTTACAGGGGTGGATAAAGATGTTTCTGATTTTCTTAACGCAACGGATCTCGGGACTGACTTTCCGGAATGTGTTAATAAGGTACGAGCAGGTGATGTTTTCGAATTATCCACTGAAGTAAAACTCAGTATCCTTTATCCTGATCAGGCTTCAGGCGGCGGCAACAAGCAGAGTCTGGTGATGAGGCTCGATTCGGGAGATGTGTCAGTGCTTTTTACAGGAGACATAGATTCTGAAACTGAGGCCGTACTTCTGGAAGAAGGCCTCATAACCGATGTGGACATACTCAAGGTAGCCCATCACGGCTCAAGATACTCGACATCAGAAAGCTTTCTTGATGCGGCAGATCCGGAGTATGCGGTCATATCCGTAGGAGAGAACAATTTCTACGGTCACCCTGCTGATGAGACCATAGCAAGACTTGAACAAAGGGACATCACCATCCTAAGGACCGATACCATGGGAGCGGTGATAATTTGTGACAAGGGGACATGCGTTTTGTCACGTTAAGAAAGGACAAGTATCAATGGTTAGAATTCCAAGAAGAACATGTAACAGTGGTTTTTATCATGTAATAAACCGGGGAATGGGAAGACAACTGTTATTTGAGGAGGATGCAGACTATCAGTTGTTTCTGAATTATCTGAACGATTGTAAAGAAGGAGGAATCGAACTGATCGCGTATTGTTTGATGGACAATCATTTTCATTTGCTGATCAGTGCTCCTGACGGAACAAGTGCCTTCATGCATAGGCTTTGCACCAAATATGCTCTGTATTTCAACAAAAAGTACAACAGAGCCGGCCATCTTTTCCAGAACAGATACAAAAGCGAGACCGTGGATGACGATCAATACTTTATGACGGTAATAAGGTATATTCATAAGAATCCTCAAAAGGCACGGATATGTGAGCAAAGCAAATACAGATGGAGCAGTTATTCAGAGTATTCAGGTGCAAAAGGAATATGTAACACGTCATATCTTTATGAGATGATCGGGGGAAGACAGAATTTTGAAAGTTTCAGCAGCAATGCTGATGAAGAAGACTGTATGGAATTTGAGAATGCAATGATAAGTGACACGAGAGCGTTAGAATTGATAAGGATCAATCTGGCTATTGACAATGGAACTGAGCTTCAGAACATGACTAAAGAAAAACGAAATCGATCGATTAGAGAGATGAAGAATATGGGACTGAGCATCAGACAGATAGAACGGATTACCGGAATCAGCAGAGGGATCATAGCACGTGCATAATGTGACAGAAGGCATGTCCCCTTGTCATGATAATTGAGGCAAGATAGAGGTTTTATGCCTGACGGGAATGGAGCGTTAGCTTGTTGTGTTATGATATACAAAACGATTTTTGGAGTTTAGTGTGAAGAAAACATTATCTTTGGTTATCTGTGCTGCTCTTATGCTGGCTTTTGCAGGATGCAAGGACAGTAAAGAGAGCGGAATATCCGCTTCTTTTGAGTCTTACGGCTCTGATCCCGCCTTAGTGTCTTCTGAGTCATCATCATCGTCATCTTCTGCGGCAGCATCTAACAGCGCATATACGATGATACCCCAGGGAGAGGACATAACAGCTCCCATCTGGCTTAAGATACCCAACAGGGTCACGCTCGAAAAGGGCGATACCATAACGATCGACAGATATCTCAGCTATGTCGATGACAGGGACTCGTCAGTTGATCTTACCGTTACCGGAGAATACGACATGTCTGTTGTAGGTGAGTACCCCGTGACCGTTACGATAACTGACGATGCGGGCAATTCCACTTCAGGGTCTTTTACCATAAACGTAATAGAACCTGTTACCGAGACTTCTCCTACTACTCCTGAACCTACCGCTGAGCATAAGACGATAAGTTTCTCTGATTTTATAAGCATGTATGGTTCAGATAATGTCATGCTGGGCCTTGATGTGTCCAAGTGGCAGGGAGACATTGATTTTAATGCCGTAAAGGCCGCAGGATGTGACTTTGTCATTTTAAGAGCCATGGTGTATTACGAAGGTGAGCTCTTGGAAGACAGTTATTTCAGGACAAACCTTGAGCAGGCGAAGGCCGCCGGGCTTAAAGTCGGAGTCTACATATATACTTTCGGCAACACAGAGGAAATAATAAGAGAACATGCAGATAAACTCGCAGAGCTCTTGGACGGCGAAGAACTTGATTTCCCCATTGGCTACGACTGGGAGGAGTTCGGAAGGTTCCAGCAGTTCGGCCTGAGCATGATAGATCTTAACAATCTCTTCTATGCCTTTGCTGATGAGATGAGTAAATACGGGTACGATACGATGCTCTATTCGAGCAAGTACTATCTTGAGACGCTCTGGCATCCTATGACTTACGGCGTATGGCTGGCTCATTATACGGAGCAGACTTCGTATGAAGGCGACTACATCATGTGGCAGGTCAATGCCATAGGCAGGATCGACGGTATAGAAGGCGATGTTGATATCAACGTCTACTACGGGGCAGGTGAATAACTATGGCTAAGCAGAAGGGACCTCCCAAGGGCGTCCTGACATATAACGAATTCTTCAAAAAGCTGAATCAGGATATGGATCAGATGAGGCTCATAGTCCTTTACGGGGATGAACCCTATCTTGCTGAAGGCACGATATCCATGCTGAAGAAGAAGCTGATAGCTGAAGGCGCGGAAGACATGGATATGTCTGTAATTGACACCAGAGCAGGCAGCAGGTTCACTTTTGATCTATTAGAGGAGATGGCCTTATCTCCTGCGTGGATGTCAGCTAAGAGGCTGGTGGTGGTAAGAAAGTCCGGCGCTTTTGATAAAGAACTTGATGAAAGACAGGAGAAGATCCTGAGGGATATCCCGTCAGGCGCACTGGTCGTATTCGTGGAAGACAGCCTGGATTCCAGAAGGAAGGCGTTTAAGACCATTGTTTCCTTTGCTGTGATAGCACAGATGAACAAGATGGATCTTCCTGAATGCACCTCGTGGATCAGCAAGAAGTTTAATAAGCTTGGCCTTGAGATCACGACTGATGCCACTGCTTCAATGGCCTCAAGATGCGATCTGTCATTGACGATGCTCTCTCGTGAGATCAGCAAAGTAGCTCTCTTCTGCAGGGCCGAAGACATAAAGAACATAGACTTTAAGGTCGTTGATTCCTTGTGCCCGCCGGATCTGTCGTCTTCTGTATTTGACATAATGGATGCCTGCGGGAGCGGCAATGCCCAAAAGGCCTTAGGAACCCTGGATAAGCTGATCCAGACAAGAGAGCCTGTTCAGAGGATCACTTTCACGCTCATAAATCACTTAAGGAAACTTATAGTTGCAAAAGATATAGGAGATCCCTATGAACTCAAGGCCAAACTCGGCATATTGCCGTTCCAGGCAGACAAGTTCCTCAGGGAAGCATCAGGTTTTACCATGCCTGAGCTCATAGAACTCTACAAATACGCCGTAACGGCTGACAGCAACGTCAAACACGGTGAGATGGATGAGAGGACGAGCCTTGAGATACTGATCATTAAGGCCTGCAAAGCTGCCTGATGAGCATAACGATAAAGGAAAGTTTCTCTTTTTGAGAAATTGCTCTTTCGATAATTGAAATTTCCATTCCTTTGTCATACAATTTTTTATTATTTTTAAGAGCTTAAGGAGAACATGATGACTAAGATCGCAATGAAGACGCCGTTAGTCGAGATGGACGGCGATGAGATGACAAGGATCATATGGAAGCAGATAAAGGATATCGTTATCCTTCCGTACGTAGATCTTAAGACCGAATACTTTGACCTGGGTCTCGAGAACAGAGACAAGACAAATGACCAGGTTACGATAGATTCCGCTAACCGCACGAAGGAACTCGGAGTTGCGGTCAAGTGCGCGACGATCACTCCCAATGCGCAGAGAATGACAGAATATAATCTCCACCAGATGTGGAAGAGCCCTAACGGAACCATAAGAGCCATGCTCGACGGAACCGTATTCAGATGCCCGATCCTGGTAAAGGGAATCGATCCGTTCGTTACAACATGGAAGAAGCCCATCACCATTGCAAGACATGCATATGGCGACGTCTACAAGAATACCGAGATAAGGATCGACGGACCTGCAAGAGCTGAGCTCGTCGTAACTTATCCCGACGGCAGGAAGGAGACTGAGACAGTCTTCGAATATCCATGCGCAGGCGTTCTTCAGGGCCAGTACAATACTGATAAGTCCATCACGGCATTTGCACAGTCATGCTTTAAGTACGCTTTGGATGTTAAGCAGGATCTGTGGTTTGCCACCAAGGACACCATCTCCAAGACTTATGACCACCGCTTCAAGGATATCTTCCAGGAGATCTACGACAGCGAGTATAAGGAAAAGTTTGAGCAGGCAGGCATCACGTATTTCTATACCCTTATCGACGATGCAGTTGCAAGGGTAATGCGTTCCGAAGGCGGATTTGTCTGGGCCTGCAAGAACTACGACGGCGATGTAATGAGCGACATGCTCGCTTCTGCATCAGGATCTCTTGCCATGATGACATCAGTCCTCGTTGCACCTGACGGAACATGCGAGTACGAGGCTGCTCATGGTACGGTCACACGCCACTACTACAGGCATCTTAAGGGCGAGAAGACATCAACAAACCCCATGGCTACGCTTTTCGCGTGGACAGGCGCTTTGAGGAAGAGGGCACAGCTCGATGGCCTTGCTGATCTTGAGGACTTCGCTGACCGTCTCGAAAAGGCGTCCATCGAGACCATCGAATCAGGTATAATTACAGGTGATCTTAATGCGCTCCTTGACAAGGAAGACAAGAAGGTCGTTACGACCGAGGAATTCCTTAAGGCTATAGCAGAAAAACTTTAATTCTTTTATTCATCGGAGGTTTATATGAGTTATTACAAGACATGGATGGACCGTTCAGAGGATGCTGTAAACCAGCAGACATATGTTGAATACATCAACAAGTACTATGCGCTCGAGAAAAATGCATACGATCTTATCCTCAATTCATATCCTGACAACAAGGAGTTTACGAGCGGCAAGGCAAAAGATCTTGCCATCAAGCTCGGTTTCACAGACGATACCATGGATATCTTCCTTGGTTTCTTAGACGGCATCAAGGCAAGCCTTAAAAACGGTGACAGCCTTGATCTTGAAGCAGTGGAAGATGGTACGGATATCGATCTTGAGATCGACTATGAGAAGCTCTACTACAACATGCGTGATGCAAAGGCAGACTGGCTCTATGGTCTCAAGGCCTGGAACAAGGTCTTAGAAGACGACAAGATGAAGGAGATCACCAGGGAGTACCGCGAAGCCAACATCGCTCACTCCAATAAGATCGGCAGGAACGATCCTTGTCCCTGTGGTTCCGGCAAGAAGTACAAGAACTGCTGCGGACGCAAGATCTGATCTTAAACACCGGGGTTTAAGGCTTTGAAGAAACTCTTTACCACAAAATGGTTTATAGTTCTTTCGGTATCGCTCTTGCTCGTGGCAGGAGTCGTGCTCAGTTTTATCCCTAACAGTCCGGTTGCTTTTTTGAAGAAGCCTGTTTCGGCGGTAGTATCGCCGGTGCAGGCTTTTGTAATGAATTCGGGCAATGTGATATCGGATTTCTGGGCTGCACTAGCCGATGGTATGGCTATAAGGGAGGAGAACGAGAACCTCAAGGATCAGATCGCTGACCTTAAATACCAGCTTACCCAGAACGAGGAAGCTGCGATCAGGTACGAAGAGCTCAAGGATGCTTTCCATATCAGGGACACGTTCAGCAACTATGACATTTACGGCGCTCAGGTCCTCTCAAGAGAAGCAGATGAATGGTTCTCGGTAATAAGGGTAAGCGCGGGATCTGCTGATGGAATAGCAGACGAGGAAGGCGTTGCCTATCCTGTTGTTGACGTCGAGATGAACCTGGTAGGCAGGGTCATTGACGTAGACGAGAATGATTCAATGGTTCTTCCGCTGCTCCATGAAGGCTTTACCGTTGCCTGCAAGGTCAACGTGGTAAACGGTGCTTCGATGCTCGTATCAGGCGATGCTTCACTTAAGAATGACGGGCTCTGTCTTGTTACAAGGATCGACAGCGGAGTGGTATTGGAACCCGGAACAGAGATCGTAACGTCAGGTGAGGGAGGTCTTTTTCCTGAAGGTATCCCGGTCGGAACGATCGTGGATGTTGATTATTCCAATCCTCTTGCGATAACGGCAACATTAAAGCCTAATTCTGATATTGCCGATATCGAAGATGTGTTCGTAATGATACCGTTCGCGGCTGAAGATGAACCGCAGACAGAAGAAGTAACTGAAAATGCAGACTAAGATCCCCGTAAGGAAGATAATCGTTTACACGATATATATCCTGTTATTTGCAAGCTTTCAGGTATCTTTCCCGAACGCCATAAGTTTCAGGAACCAGGTAGCTGATCTTACTTTTGTATTTGTTATCCTTACAGGTTATTATTTTGGTTTCCTTGACGGAGCCATAGTCGGACTTGCCACAGGTATCGTGAGGGACTGTTTCGCATCGCCTATCATCATGGGCGTTGACGGGAAGATCCAGCTTGCATCAGGGATAGGCATGCTCGTTTTGTTCCTCGCAGGCAGTTACGGTTCGTCGTTTTTCAGGAACAGGGTACACAGAAAGTTCTATTTTGCTCTGCTTGCCGTTCTTTCAGGCACATTGATCTATAAAGTGGCAGGGCACATAATAGTTTTCCTTTGGCTCAAGCTTCAGGATAATGCGGTCTATTCACTTACGGTGGGAAGGATCCTCGCAGATTCGATACTTCCCCAGCTTCTGGTCAATGCCATAGCGGCATTGCCGATGATAGTGCTGTTAACATTCTTAGGTCCCGTCAGCAGAAGGAAAGGCCCTGATGCTGATGATGACGTGATCAAGACTTACGGAGAAGATTCATGGCTTCCGATCTCATAGGCAATGATTACGGTGCGTTTGACCGCAACTCCGGCAGGGGATCGGATGATAAGAAAAGAGGCTTTCTTGATCTTTTAAGAAGCCTTGTGGGCAACAGGTTCCTGATACTTGCCCTTATTTTCTCGACTTTCGGTTTCGTCATATTCGTAATGACCATGAGACTTCAGTTCTCAGACTACCAGAATACTATTTCCGAAGGCTCATCCGGTGTGGTAAGGCAGTATATCTCCGAAGCTCCGAGAGGCGATATCTATGACAGCAAGGGCGTTTTGCTCGCGTCCTCCGTGAAGTACAACACCGTCATGATCGCCAATGCCTATATGGATGATGACGATCTTAACGCTCTGTGTCTTGAACTCAGCCATCTTTTCGACGATTATCACTGCATCAGCGTTTGCGGACTTGACGACTATTTCATAATGGATCCCGAGCCTATGTTCCTTAAGGATGAGGAGAAGATAAGGCTCTGGCAGTCAGATCCCAATCTTTTCGCGTTGGAGGATTATTCCCAGGGCGTCATAGTTACATTTACCGACAACTATGTTAAGACTGACCCTGAAGTGTTCTTCCTTTACTTAAGGCAGAAATTCGGGCTCGATAACAGCTATTCTGACGAAGATGCATACCGCATAATAAGGATCAGATACCAGATATTCCAGGATAACTGGTCTTTTATCAAGGGAAGTCCTGTCGAGATAGCTATGGATGTTCCTGATGAACTCGTTACCATCTTCAAAGAACAGAATTACCACTACATGGGCATAGTTACAGGCGAGAGATACGCGAGGACGTATTCTCCTCTGGCTCTGTACAGCTGTCACGTGCTCGGGTATGTAGGAAGGATCTCGCCGGAATCATATACCAAGCTTTCACAGTTCGGCTATACGAGTGACGATATGGTCGGAATGTCGGGCGTTGAGTCCCAGATGGAAAGGTATCTGCACGGCAGTTCCGGCGTGACGCCTTATAACATCTGGACCGAGGAAGGTGAAGACGGCTTCTATGTCTCTTCGGACTACGGTATCGCACCTGAACCCGGAGCCACTGTCAATCTGACTATTGATTCACATCTTCAGGAAGTCGGAACCGAGGCCCTTAAGGACTATATCAACGAAGCTCAGGCCGCAGAAGCTATTGAGCAGACAGGTTATGCGACGGCGAGCTCGGGCGCGTTCGTTATGATGGATGTTAATACCGGCGCAGTCCTTGCCATGGGTTCTTATCCGAACTACGATCCTAATGACTTTATTCTCGCCAACTACGGTGACGAACAGGCTGCAGAGCAGGTCAAATACTACCTCGGCATCGATGAATACGAAGACATCACGGCTGCGGATCTCCCTTTGTGGAACAGGGCCATCATGTCCATGTATGCTCCGGGATCGACTTTTAAGCCGATAACTGCCTTGGCGGGTCTCGAGCAGGGAAGGATCACTCCCGAATCCAACTGGATCAGGTGTACGAGCCCTATAGACATCGGCGGCTGGGTATTTAAGTGCCTTGAGTTCTCACAGACAGGTCACGGCCCTTTGAACCTTAATTCCGCCATGGCTACCTCATGCAATATCTACTTCATGCTCCTTGGCGTTGATACAGGTATCGACTATATCTCCGATATGGCTCACAGATTCGGTCTCGGTGAGAAGACTGGAATAGATCTTCCTGGCGAGATATCAGGTGTTATGTCATCAAGAGAGACCAAGAGGCTCCTGCATGAATCCGAGTACGATAAGATGTGGTTCCCTTCAAATACCGCCCAGGCTGCGATAGGACAGTTTGACGACTGCTTTACCATCCTTCAGCTCTGCAGATATACGGCAGGAATAGCCACTAACAGGCTCGTAACTCCTTATGTCATTGATTCCGTTATCGCAAGTGACGGTTCCGTGCTCTACAGGGGACAGACCGAGTCAGTCGAGCTCGGCATCTCAGAACCGAGCATTACCGCTGTCAGAAATGCCATGAGATGCGTTGTTACCGGTACGAGTTCCTGGGACAGTACGGCTCAGAGGCAGTTCGCCTCATATCCCATCGAGATCGTCTGCAAGACGGGTACTGCTGAGACGGGATACGAGGAGCTCCGTAAGGAGTACTCCAATGGTCTGTTCATCTGCTACGCGCCCAAGGATGATCCGCAGGTCGCGATAGCCCTCATCGTCGAAAAGGGTGAGTGGGGCGCTTCAACGATCGTAATAGCAAAGAAACTCCTGAGCGCTTATTTCGATGCCCAGTACGATTCATCTGTTGACCTTCACTCTGTAAATCCCATATTGGGAGACTATATCCCCAGCGTTACTCCGACTGCGGGCTGATTTTGTCAAAAAGACAATTTATACATGTCAATTTTGTAGTAATTAAGAATTGTCTTATGAATGCGCAACCCTTAAAATTTTACTAATAATGTTTTGATGGAGATTTTTTGATGAAGATAGTTCTGATGGCAGATAACAGGAAAACAGAGCTTCTCGTAAACTTTTGCATTGCCTACAAGCCTCTGCTTGAGAAACATCAGCTCATCTCAGTTTATAATACAGCCAAACTTCTTAAATCAGCTGCAGATCTTGAGGTATCGGGTCTGTCCGTGGATTATTCCGCAGGCTTTGAGCAGCTTGCTTCCAGAGCTGAGTTCAACGGCATAGACTGCGTTATCTACTTAAGGGACGGCAGGGAGAACAAAGGATCCAATTCCTCACAGCTCCTTGATGTCTGCGATATGAATACCATCCCTTATGCGACGAATATCGCTTCGGCAGAAGTCCTTATCACGGCTGTCGACGCAGGCGCTCTTGATTACCGCCAGTGGAACAGCGATTATTCTTCAAATGCTATCTGATAAGCCATGAAGGTTTTTTGTTTCCCCATAGGACCTCTTGCTTCTAACTGCTATGTTATAGCAGGCGGGGATTGTTTTCTGGTCATAGATCCTTCTGTTAGTCCGGATAAGGTATCGGGTTCTGATGCAGGGTTTTCTTTTTCAAAGGTTAAAGCGATCCTTATAACTCACGGCCACAATGACCACATCTGCAAGGTTAATGAATGGATAGGTAAGTGTCCTGAGGCTGATGTCTATATGTCTTCTTCAGATGCTTATCTTCTGAAGGATCCTGTGTTTAACTGTTCTTACATGACAGGCAGGGAAACGAGCTTCAGTTTTGAATACAAAGAAGCAGCGGGCGAGTTCTTGATTGGTGATCTTAGTGTATCCGTCATAGCTACCCCTGGCCATACCAAAGGTTCTGTCTGCTATCAGGTAAGTGACGGGGACTCTTCAGTATTATTTACGGGAGATACTCTTTTCGCAGGGAGCATGGGCAGGACTGACATGGAAGGCGGAAACCCTGAAGAAATGATCAGTTCTCTTAAAAAACTCGCCCGGATGCCTGTTTCGCTTCCCGTTCTTCCGGGACATGGAAATGATTCCACGATAGGGATCGAGCGTGATACCAATCCGTATCTTAATTAATTAACATTCTGTTTTCTTTTTCCGTAATGGATTTTTGATATATTTAAGGTGTTAATTCTAATTTCAGCCGGAGGTACAACTATGGAGAAAATGCGCCTTGTAACCAGAAGTGACTTTGACGGTCTTGTCTGTGCAATGATCTTAAGGGAGCTTGATCTTATCGGAGATATCAAGTTCGTTCACCCCAAGGACGTTCAGGACGGCAAGGTCGACCTTACATCAAATGACATTACGACAAATCTTCCTTACGATCCCAGGGTAGGGCTTGCATTTGACCACCATGAGAGTGAACTTGCCCGCAATGATATAGATGCCATTCAGGACAAGTACATCTGCCATGTGGCTAAGTCTGCTGCACGCGTTGTCTATGAATATTACGGCGGGGCAGAGAAGATCAAGACTGTCAGCACAGAGATGATGGAAGCAGTCGACAAGGGCGATTCTGCTGACTTTACAGTTGACGAGATCTTGAATCCTACAGGCTGGGTCCTCATGGACTTCCTGATGGATGCCAGGACAGGACTCGGACGTTTCCACAATTTCAGGATCTCCAATTATGATCTCATGATGGAGCTTATTGACTATTGTGTAAACCATAATGTTGATGAGGTTCTTGCTCTTCCGGATGTTAAGGAGAGAGTCGATCTTTATTTTGAGCAGCAGGAATTGTTCAAGCAGCAGCTCAAGGACATCGTTGTTATCCATGATAAGGTCGCAGTACTTGACTTAAGACCTTTGGAGACTATCTATACAGGCAACAGATTCATGATCTATGCTCTTTATCCTGAGATCGAGATGAGCGTTCATGTGGCATGGGGCTTCAAGAAGCAGAATACGGCAGTCATGATCGGCAAATCCATCATCAACAAGGCCGGGACCATGGATATCGGTGAGCTCTGCTTAGATTACGGCGGCGGCGGACATCCGAATGCAGGTACATGCCAGCTCGATAATGACAAGGTGGATGCAGAGCTTCCCAACATCATTGCGATGCTCAATACCCATCCATAAAAAAGAATGGGCTCTAAGCCCATTCAAAATTTTCAGTTCCGGCGCCTACCTCGAAATGGTATCTGGCTATTCCGAGTTCAAGACCCGCATATTGATTATTATCACAGGTGATGCGCACTTTGTTGCCGTCACCTTTTATATTGAATGCCTGTTTGTTGTTGGCGGTGGGAGCGAGAAGAACATAGCCGACGCCCTTATAGAACCAGTAGGGCGGATTGCCTCTGTAAGTTGAGATATCTTCTAACTTTTTGGACTTATGGGGCTTGCCGTTGTTCTCACCGTAACCTACGGCAATGACGCCGGGAATTAGATATCCGGGTCTGACATTTGCAGCATCTCTTGCTTCTGCCTTGTTGATGGCTCCGCTTATCCAGCAAGTGTTAAGGCCTATCGTCTGCGCATAAAGAAGGATATCAGCACCTGCATAACCGATGATCTCATCGATCTTTGGCTTGTTCTTGCCTGTCATGACGATAAAGTTGTTGGCATTTTTGGTGAAGGAGACTTTGTATGCTGTGTTTATGATCTTGCCATTGTCTGTAACGAGCTTGAACTCAACGTCATATTTGGAATTCAGTTCTTTCATCCTCTCGTTAAGGAGCTTGATGGCATCGTTAGACAGAGGGGTCTTCTTGAAGATCCTAACAGAGTGTCTTTCCTGTACAGCATCGTAAATAGTCATGTCTGCCTCCGGTATTTTATTTTATCAAACGAGGATACGGTTTTGTAGAGGAAAACACAATTATAAATAATAATTAATCATGTTGGATAAATGCTATAATTAGCAGAGAAAAACCATTGGGAGATAACCATGAAGAAAGTGATCTGTTCTCTTTTGGCAGCATTGCTGCTTACAGGAATTGCTTCCTGTTCTTTCAAGAAAGAGACTAAGCCTGACGAAAAATCAGCCGAGCTGGCTGCCGAAGAAGAATACGAATTAGACTTTGACTTTGTCGAAGAAACGGAGGAAGAAGGGGAGACGACCTGGATATTCCTCTCTAAGGACGGGATCATAGAAACCCATGTGACCTGGGATGAAGATGCCGGCAGGTTTAAGTTTACTGAGAACATTAACCGTCCGTTCTCTTATGAAGAGATACTCGGCAGCATGGATACTGTGCCAACTACAGTTCCCACGGCGCCTGCTGACCCTGCTGATACTACTGACCCGACCACATCTTCGACTTTTTCTTATCCGACGGTTTCCGGAGAATATGGAACCATTACCTGTTTTACTGCAAACGGCACTGACTATCCCATCAATGGAACCATAGGAGATCTTATTAACAGCGGCGCTGTTATCGACTATACATATCACCCTGATATGCTCTCGCCCGGACAGACCGAATACGGGATAGATGTGGCAGTTCCCGGTGTCAACTGCTGGAGTTCTTCTGATGTCGATCTGACAAAGCCCATGCTGATGTTTACGATAGTTGCAGTAAACAATACGAACTCGGTTCTGGCCATAGATGACTGCTCGATTCAAAGCCTTGATATCTACTGCGCTTCTGCATCAGGCGGCGTGTCTGACACTGTCGGCATCAACGGTTTTACATTGGGAAATACAACGATGTCTGATATTACAGCTGCTATGGGTCCTGCACACTACAGGAATGATGAAGAATCGAACGGTTCTATGGTAACGACCCTGATGTACGGACTCGACAAAGACAGCACGGGTTTCAGCATCCTTGCCTTTACGTTCACTGATGAAGTTCTCAACTGCATCGACGTCAAATAGAAGACGTTTTTAGTCTGTCCCGTTCCCGAGCTTATCTAAGAATCCTAGCGCAAGGCATATTCTCTGATTATCTCTGGGTTCAGATAGTATCCTGGAGTAGTGCCATATGGTCTCGTCTCCGATGGTGGAGTCTAACAGTTCTTCAAACCTGTCTTCGCCGATCTCGCTTACAATGGCTTCTTCCAGGGCACAATTGCTCTCATACTCGTCAATGTACATGGCGGTCAGAACGCACAAGGCATCTTTCAGGTCCTTATTGTTTACTTCTTCAGGATCTTTTTCGAGATAGTATCTCAGTTTGTCTATCCAGGTAAGATTATCGGGCAGCTGGTTCCAAAGCATGGCTTCATTCCTCCTAGGCCTGTTTTGTTCAGTATATCACTGAGATTTTTGCGTTTTTAAAAAGTCGCTTCTTAATAGCGCACTTTTATTATTATTATGCTAAAATATTGCAGTTTGTATATTACTCTTTTCGGAGGTCATTATATGAGTAACATGAAGGAATCCCTGGCCGGGATCCGCGAGGAATTCGACAAGTCAATGGAAGCCGTTAAGGATTCTGCTGCTGCAGAGCAGATAAGAGTCGCTTTCCTGGGAAAGAAGGGTAAGCTCACACAGGTCTTAAGAGGAATGGGCGAGCTTACTGCCGAAGAAAGACCTGTGATCGGCAAGATCGCTAACGAGGTCAGGAGCCATATGGAAAATGCCCTTTCTGATGTTCAGGCCAAGGTCAAGGCAGAAGAGAGAGCTCACAAGTTAAGACGCGAGGTCATCGATGTAACAGTTCCTTCTTCCATGAAGGGCGCCGGCGCAAGACATCCGCTCAACATGGCGATCAATGAGATCTCAGAGATCTTCCTTGGACTCGGTTACTCAATTGCAGAAGGACCTGAAGTAGAGCTTGATAAATACAACTTCGAGCTCTTGAGGATCCCTGAAGGACATCCTGCAAGAGACACACAGGATACTTTCTATTTCAACGACAATGTATTGCTCAGGACACAGACTTCCGGCATGCAGATCAGGATCATGGAGAATCAGAAACCCCCTCTCAAGGTCATCTGCCCGGGTAAGGTCTACAGATCAGATGCCCTCGATGCAACACATTCACCCGTATTCCACCAGATCGAGGGTCTTGTGGTAGACAAGGGCGTTACCATGGGTGACCTTGTAGGTTCTTTGAGGCTTTTCGCAAAGAAGCTCTTCGGCGAAAAGACCGAGATACGTTTAAGACCTCACCATTTCCCGTTTACAGAGCCTTCCGTTGAGGTAGACCTTACATGCTGGAAGTGCGGCGGCTGTGGCTGCAATGTCTGCAAGGGCGAAGGCTGGATCGAAGTCCTCGGTGCAGGCATGGTACATCCTGAAGTATTGAAGAACTGCAACATAGATCCTGAGATCTACAGCGGATTTGCTTTCGGCATCGGCGTCGAGAGGACCGCAATGGGAAGATACGGGATCGATGACATCAGACTCCTTTATGAGAACGATGTCAGATTCTTAGAACAGTTCAAGTAAGGAAGGGGAGGCAAAACAAATGAAAGCTCCGATAATCTGGCTTAAAGATTTCACAGACATAGATGTAGAACCCAAGACACTGGCTGACATGATGACCATGACAGGGTCCAAGGTCGAGGAAGTAATTACGACAGGCGATGACATAGACGGCGTCTATACAGGTAAGATCCTCGAGGTCGCTGATCATCCTGATTCCGATCACCTTCATGTGCTTAAGGTCGATCTCGGTTCGGATGAACTCGGAAGAGACCTTCAGATCGTCTGCGGCGCACCTAACGTATATGTTGGCATGATCTGTCCTGTTGCCATAGTGGGCGCACATCTTCCCGGCGGCGTTCACATCAAGAAGGGCAAGCTCAGGGGTGTAGAGAGCTACGGTATGTGCTGTGCTGCTGATGAACTTGGCGTATCCCCCGAAGGTCACCCCGGCGCAGAAGAGTATGGTCTCTGGAACATGCCCAAGGACACTCCTCTTGGTGTGGATATCAAGACTCTGCTCGGACTCGGCGCAGTAACGATCGATTTTGAGATCACATCAAACCGTCCCGACTGCTTCTCCATAGAAGGTCTGGGCAGGGAAGCTGCCGTTACTCTCGGCAAGCCTTTCAGACCGGTAGATCCCAAGCTCAAGCAGGAAGGCAAGCTGGATATCAATTCAGTTGCCAAAGTTGATATCGAGGATCCTGATCTTTGCTACAGATATACTTCAAGACTCGTTGAAGACGTCAAGATCGGACCTTCACCCGCCTGGATGGCTGACAAGCTCACACAGGCAGGCATGCGCCCCATCAATAACATCGTAGACATCACTAACTATGTGTGTCTCGAATTAGGTCAGCCTATGCACGCTTTTGACCTTAATTATCTTGAGGGCAATCACGTTATCGTAAGACGCGCGAAGGACGGCGAGCAGATCAAGACATTGGACGGTCAGGACCACATTTTGGATTCATCAATGCTCGTTATCGCTGATGAGAAGAAGGCATGCGCAATAGCAGGTGTCATGGGCGGTGAGAATTCCGAAGTCCTTCCCGAGACGACGACAATCCTTTTCGAGTCTGCAGTATTTAACGGCGTATCAGTAAGACGTACGGCTATCGCAAACGGCCTTCGTACAGAAGCTTCTTCAAGATATGAGAAGGGGCTCGATCCCGAGAACGCATTAAGGGCATTAGACAGGGCCTGCGAGCTCGTTGAAATGCTCGGATGCGGCAAGGTGTCACAGGGCTTTATCGATAACTATCCCACCAAGAAGGAAGTAAACCGCATTCCGTTCAGACCTGAGAAGATTAACAGCTTCATCGGTATCAAGGCAACTGAGGAATTCATGCGCAAGACCCTTTCCGATCTTGGCTGCACATTTGCAGAAGATAACGGAATAGCAGTCGTTATCCCTCCCACATTCCGTCCTGACCTTGAGAGCGAAGCTGACATCTCTGAGGAAGTCGCAAGATTCTTCGGATATAACAAGATCGAGGCTACGCTTCTGTCAGGCAAGGAGACAACATTAGGCGGCAGGACTCCTGAGCAGCAGACCATTGAGAAGATCAGAAACACCCTGGTCTACACGGGATTCTTCGAAGCTATCACTTATTCATTTGAATCACCTTCGGATCTTGACAGCCTTAACGTTCCTTCCGATTCTTATCTGAGAAACCAGCTTAAGATCTCCAATCCTCTTGGTGATGATACATCCGTAATGAGGACCACGATGCTTCCTTCAATGCTCAAGATCGCATCAAGAAATGCGAACAGAGGTGTAAGTGAAGCCAAGGTATTCGAGGTCGCATACGTCTATCTGCCCCGGGAAGGCGAGCAGCTTCCTTTTGAGAAGCGCACACTTTCAGGTTTTGCTTATAAGCCCGGCAACAGCGCAGATACTTTCTATGATGTTAAGTCAGATCTTGAAGAACTGTTCAAGGTTACAGGCATCAGGTCTTATGAGTTTGAGCCTCTTACTGATAACGCTTCGTTTCACCCCGGAAGGACTGCATCTGTCATCATAAATGGCAAGAAGGCCGGTATCTTAGGCGTCATCCATCCTGACGTAGCTTCGAATTTTGAAGCACCTGAGGGAACAGTTGCTTTTGAGATCGACTGCATGGCAATAGTAAATGCGGCCAAGAGCGCAAGAGTCTATAAGAGCCTGCCGAGATTCCCCGGCATCACACGTGACCTTGCTCTTATCTGTAAGAGGGAAGTTACTGTCGCTGAGATCATGAAGACAGCCAAGTCTTCAGGCGGCAAATATCTTAAGGATGTCAAGCTCTTTGACATCTATCAGGACGATAAGCTCGGCTTAGACCTTAAGTCAGTTGCCATCTCCCTCGTATTCAGGGCTGACGATAAGACGTTGTCAGACGATGACATCAGAAAGGATGTCGACGGCATCGTAGAGAAACTTTCCGGCAAGCTCGGGGCAAAGCTCAGAAGCTGATATTCCGGCATTCATAAAACCAAACGGAGCGTCCTTTACGGGCGCTCTTTTTGTTGCTGATCTTATGACAGTTTTAAGCTGAATACTACACTTTTCCGTCATCACGGGCATTTTGCTGCTGTTTGGCGGGGCCTTTGATTTGTCGGTTTTTGTATGATTTTGTCGCATTTTTTAAGCTTTTTCCTCTGTATGATTTAAGTAACGCTTACAAAGAAAGTGAGGTGATCATTATGTCAACATTGGAAGCAGCAATATCTGCAAGCGTTATCCTGGTATTTCTTTCTTTTCTGGTCACAGGGCCTGAGACTATGGCCCTTGATGCATTTGACCTGGCGAAGGAAGGCGTAACAGAGACGAGGTATTTCCTGGACGAAGACGGTCTCATGGACAGCAGGCATATTGGAGGCGTATCTGTTTATAACACGTCCCCTGAGAAGCTCAATACCTATCTGTCCGGAATATCTGATAACTACCGCCTTGTGTACGGCATTTTTGCTTCATGGGGTGAGTGATATGAGAAAGAGCAAAAGGGGAGCGATGACCATATTCATTGCATTTATACTTTCGGCTCTGGTCCTCGTCGAGTGCACGTTCCTTGTGTTCGTATGGGATCTTGATTACAGGCTGACTCTTAACGAGGCGGCAAGATCGCAGGTAGAGTGCATCCTGTCCGAATACAACAGGCAGCTGCTTGAGGTATATGGCATTTATGCCTTTTCACAAGACAGTGTTGATGACGACATCTTCGAAAAGGCTCTTGCCGCCTCTGGTTACAGCACAGGGGATACCGTTGCTGTGTTTGCAGAGAAGGAATTGTCTTCTGAGGACCTGAAAGAGGCCATATCTGTTTACTACGAGTACAGGGCATCTGGCATCTATCTGAGGTTTTTATGCGATCAGATAGGAGGCCTTCTCGAGCAGGCAGATTCGATGGGGATAATAAGCACTTTGAAAGGCCTTACATCGAGCCCTGCGGCAGGGTATATCCAGGATATCCTGAGCGGAGCATCCACAGTATCTTCACTGATAGAATCTGCACTTTCGGAGGATCCTGAGTTTGACGCTGAAGGGGCAACAGGCGGCCTTGCGGGTCTTGCCGGTATCTTGTCAGATGTCAGGCGTGCGGATAACGATCTTGAGGATCTCGGAATTGATATGAGGATATCCGATCTGAGTGCTCTTACGGGCGGTCTTGATACGATACTGGATCTTCAGGACGGCATTACCGAAGCAGCAATGACCGTGGCGATACATCCTGCCATGGCGCACTATGCATCACATAACTTCGACTGCATCATCCCTAATGATTCAGATGCCACGATCAACGGGACTTCATTCTCAGAGATACACAGCGAGAACTATTTTGACGGTGAATACATCCTCTGCGGCATGGACGGAAGGCTCGGAGCGGTATTCTGCAGCATGGCGATCTATGGTGTATTGCTTGCCAAAAATGTCATAGAGAACTTTGCGAATGAAACGCTTAAGGCAACTCTTGATGCGATATCGGCTGTTCTCTCAGCGGTAATATTAGCAGCAACAGGCGGCGTGGCCGCCATAGACCCTGAGGTCTTTACAACGATCTTTATAGTTCTCATCTCTGCAGTGCAGAGCGTTTCGGGTCTTGTGGATGTCCTTAAGGGTGGGACCATAGCCCTGTTTGAGGTTCAGGATGCCGATGTGGGAATAGTAGGATACAGGGACTTTCTTAATGCGTTCATGATGTTTGTTCCTGACGATAAGATGCTCCTTCGCATTAGACAGGTCCTTACGCGTGACTATGGAACTCTTTATACGGGAGCAAGAGCCGAGGTGGAATACCGGAACAGTCTTATCAGCATTGATAAGTGTTATGCGTTATACAGATAGGAGGGATCATGGATAAAAAAGGTTCGGTTACTTTGGAAGCGGCGATATCTTTCTCCATAACACTGGTGTTTGTTGCAAGCATCATCAGTGTCATAGGGTTTTACAGGACTGACATCATAATGAAGAGGTCCTGCCAGCAGGCATGTGAAGAGGCTTCTCTCATTTGTCCTCTGGCAACGACAGCTTCTGATTACATATCAACAGTGATAAATGCTTTCCCCGATCTGGGGATTGGAGATACCAAGGCAGCCGGAGTGGTGAGTACTGTCGCCAAGATAATTACGGGAGCAGATCTGGCATCAGACTTCGCTATAGAGGATTATCTGACTGAAGCGGTATTCGCGGGGACTGTTGCAAGAAATATAAGGGATTGCTATATCGAGAGGAACGGGGACTCTGATTTTATGTGCCCTGACGACATAGACGTGAACATGTGCCTTAGTAATGATCACAGCATCATCGAGGTCAGAACGGTCTATTCGGTACTTACTCTTGCAGGTAGGATCAAAAGAACCTGTTATAACGTCATCCCCGTGTACGGAAACTTTGATACATTCTTTAACGCGTCCGGCGAAGAACAAAAAGATGAGTCTGATATCTGGAGCGAGGATAATTTCTCAAGGGGAGAGGATTTCAGGAGTATTTATGACTGCAATCTTCCTAAGACGTTTCCTGTAATAGATGATTACCGCAACGGGCAGGCGACATCTCTTGTCAGCATGGATCTTACAGCGCCGACATACCGGTCAGATGAGAATATCGTAAAGACACTTGATGAGCACATAGACAGGCTCTCGGCTTTTGCTCCGGGTGATTATTCGGCAGGCGGAAACGATTACCATATAGGCGGTATTACCTCCAGGACACTTGTGCTCGTAATACCTGAGAATTCGCCTGAAATGAGCCGTGCTGCCTTAGAGCAGGCTAATATGTATGCTCAGTCTCAGGGAGTTGAGCTTAAAGTGGAGACATACGGCAATTCTAATAAATATAATTAAAATTATATGTTTCCTCCGTATTGTGTTAAAATATACCATGCAATAGCATGTTCGATGTGATTCGGAGGATCTTATATGAAGAAAAGCGGCCAGGTTAGACGTCCTGAACTTGCCAATTCGATGATTACTACTGATAAGAGTTCACAGCTCTCCATTGGTGATGCGCTCCGCGTTGCCAAGAGAAATCTCTTCTTCAGCAGATGCCTCATAGGCATCCTCATCGTATTAGTGATAACGGCAGTCATACTGGCCGGTTATTTTGGTTATCTGACACCTCTGTTTTCTATCGTAAGTGATTCTGTTCAGTAAGCTGGGATGGTCTGATCGATGAGTGATAAGTTAGATGAGCTTTCCTTTACAGAAGATGAGTTGAAAGATCTTGAAGATCTGTATCAGGCGATACTTACCATGGAAAACCCTGAAGAGCTTGGCAGGTTCTTTACTGACCTGTGCTCGAAGAGCGAACTTCATTCCTTTCTGCACAGATGGCAGATAGTAAGAAGGATAGAGCAGGGCAAGAGCTATGAGGAGATCATAAGAGAACTTGCGCCAAAGGAAGAAACGGTAAAAGAACCTAAATCTTCCGAAGGAAGAAAGAACGGAAGGATCAAGGGCAAGTCCAGAGCGACTACCAAGGTCAGTTCAACAACGATTTCTAGAGTCAAGGCGTGCTATGTCAATCCGGACGGCGGATACCGTACGGCTTTGAGGCGTCTTGAAGCCAAGAATAAAAAGAACATTGAGGAGTGAGTTTAGAACATGAATTTGGTTACCAGCATTTTCGGTACACACAGCGACAGAGAGCTTAAGAGGATCAAGGCTACAGTAGACAAGGTCTTCAGTTACGAAGAAGAGTATGCTGCTCTCGATTCTGCTGCTCTCGTAGCAAAGACACAGGAGTTCAAGGACAGATACCAGGCAGGCGAGACACTTGATGATCTTCTTCCTGAAGCATTTGCTACCGTTAGAGAAGCCGCCTGGAGAGTTCTCGGCATGAAGCCTTACAGGGTACAGGTAATAGGCGGCATCATACTTCACCAGGGAAGGATCGCCGAGATGAAGACGGGTGAAGGTAAGACCCTCGTCGCAACCATGCCGGTCTACCTGAACGCTCTGACAGGCAAGGGTGTACACGTCGTAACGGTAAACGATTACCTCGCCAAGCGTGACTCCGAGTGGATGGGTAAGGTTTACCGTTATCTCGGCCTCTCAGTTGGTCTTATCATCCACGATAAGAACCCCAGGGACCGCCAGAAGGAATATGCTTGTGATATCGTTTACGGAACCAATAACGAGTTCGGTTTCGACTACTTAAGAGACAATATGGTCATCCGCAAGGAGAACCTCGTTCAGAGAGAATTAAACTATGCTATCGTCGACGAGGTCGACTCGATCCTCATCGATGAGGCAAGAACGCCTCTCATCATTTCAGGAAGGGGAACTGAATCTTCCGAACTCTACAACAGGGCGGATTCGTTCGTTAAGACGCTCAAGCAGTATGTAGTAGTAGAGACTGACGATAAGGTCGACATGGACGATATCGTTGGTGATGCTGATTATGTTACTGATGAGAAGGCTAAGACATCAGTTCTTACAGCTAACGGTATTGCCAAGGCAGAGAGATATTTCGGAGTCGAGAACCTCTCGGATCCTGATAATTTCGATCTCCAGCACTATATCGGCAACGCCCTTAAGGCTAACGGAAACTTCAAGAAGGACCAGCAGTACATCGTTCAGGACGGCGAAGTAATCATAGTAGATGACTTTACGGGCCGTCTCATGCCGGGCAGAAGGTACTCAGACGGTCTGCACCAGGCAATAGAAGCCAAGGAAGGCGTTAAGGTCGCAAGCGAGAACAAGACTCTTGCCACGATCACTTTCCAGAATTACTTCCGTATGTACACCAAGCTTTCAGGCATGACCGGTACCGCATATACAGAGGAAGCTGAATTCAGACAGATCTATAACCTTGATGTTATCCAGATCCCCACAAATAAGCCGATCGCAAGAGTTGATGAATACGATGCGGTATTCAAGACAGAGAACGGCAAGTATTCAGCTCTCTTAAGAGCCGTCAAGGAAGCTCACGACAGGGGACAGCCTGTACTCGTAGGTACCGTAAACGTAGATAAGTCAGAGCTCCTCTCCAGGATCTTCAGCAAGTACGGCATCAAGCACAATGTCCTCAACGCCAAGAACCATATGAGGGAGGCTGAGATCGTAGCCCAGGCAGGCCGTAAGGGTGCAGTGACGATCGCGACCAACATGGCAGGCCGTGGTACCGATATCATCTTAGGCGGTAATGCTGAATTCATGGCTCTTCAGGAAATGCGCAAGATGGGATATACAGAGGATCTCATCACTGCATCAACAGCACACAATGAGACAACTGACGAGCTGATACTCGAAGCTAGAGCTAAGTTTACAGAACTCGAGAATAAGTTCAAGGAGCAGCTTGCTCCCGAAGCAGAAGAAGTAAGACAGCTCGGAGGACTTTTCATCGTAGGTACCGAGCGTCACGAGTCAAGACGTATCGATAACCAGCTCAAAGGCCGTGCAGGACGTCAGGGTGACCCGGGAAGATCCAAGTTCTACCTCTCACTTGAAGATGACCTCCTTAGGATCTTTGGAGGAGACAAGGTAACACAGATCGCTGATTCATTTGGTATGGCTGATGACATGGAGATCCAGGTCGGATACCTCTCCAAGCTCATAGACAGTTCACAGAAGAAACTTGAGGCTCTTCACTTCTCACAGAGAAAGAATGTCCTTGAATACGACGATGTCAACAACATCCAGAGAACTATCACATATGAGCAGAGAAAGCGCATCATCGATGGTGAGGACTGCCACGACATCTTCCTCGGCATGCTCGATGCTGTTGCTGAGAGGATCGTAAACAATTTCGCCATGGACGGTGCGATCACTCAGTCTGAGCGCCTTACATTAGGCCTTCAGTTAGAAGACATCTTCGGTGAGATCCCGACTGTTGCTCTTGTTAAGGATGACACTAAGGAGCTTACATCAAGCGTTGATGAATTAGTCTCGATGATATCTTCTGATTCCAGGAAAGTTCTTGAAGACAAGGAGAACACCATAAGCACAGAGATCTTCCGTGAGGCAGAGAGACAGATCCTCTTAAGGACTGTTGATCTCAAGTGGATGGATCACATCGATGCATTGGATCAGCTCTCGCAGTCTATCAGGATGAGGAGCATCGGCCAGCACGATCCTGTTGTCGAGTATAAGCTCGAAGGTTCTGCAATGTTCGAAGAGATGAACGAGAACATCCAGAACGATGCGGTCAAGTTCATCATGAGAGCTAACTTCTCACAGGAGAATAAGGTCGAGGCCAAGGAAACAGTAAGAGCAACGAGCGAAGGTCACGGCGCTGCGCCCGTTACGGCTAAGGCTGCAAGCAAGCCCATCGAGGGAACAGCTGCAAACCAGGGCCCCTCTGAGCCTGCCAAGAGAGATTCTTCCAAGGTTGGAAGAAACGATCCGTGCCCCTGCGGTTCAGGCAAGAAGTATAAGGATTGCTGCGGTAAGAAATAATGATCAAAGATAAGAAGGACTACTTAAGACGGGTCGATGAGGCTTGCGGCTACATAAGATCGGAGCTTGGAAGTTTCGGCATTCCTGATGTGCTGATAGTCTTAGGCTCGGGTCTTGGTCCCTTATCTGACTACTGCGATATAGTAAAGAGCATTCCTTACTCTGACATTCCGTCTTTCCCCATATCGACTGCTCCCGGTCATGAAGGTCTTCTTATTGCCGGTTCTTTGTCCGGATCCAAGGTCCTTATGATGAAGGGCAGGTTCCACTACTACGAAGGATATGAGATGGAAGAGGTTACCTTCTATGTCAGGGTCATGGGAAGGTTAGGCGTTAAGACCATCCTCCTTACCAATGCGGCAGGCGGTATTGATACAGAGACTGACATCCCTTATCTTGTTGCGATAGAAGATCACATTTCCTTTAACTGCGAACCCGTATTAAGGGGACCTAACATCGAAGAGTTCGGCACGAGATTTCCTGACCAGACTTTTGTCTATAACAGGGAGTATCTTGATGTTTTGACAAAGTGTGCCGAAGACCTGGGAATTTCCTTAAGACGCGGGATCTATGCATATTCAAAGGGTCCGCAGTATGAGACACCTGCAGAGATAAGGGCACTTAAGCTCATGGGTGCTTCATGCGTCGGAATGTCTACGGTTCCCGAAGCCATTGCGGCATCTCACATGGGCATGAAGGTTGTGTGCTTTTCGTGTGTGACCAACATGGCGGCAGGATTATCAGGCAGGAAGCTTTCTGAGCAGGAAGTAATAGACAATGCAGGCAAGGCGTCCAAGCAAAGCTGCGATCTTGCCGCTGAATTCATAAAGAGGATCACAGGATAAAGGAGCTTAATATGGATATCCCCAATTACGACATCAAAGACATCGCTCTCGCTCCTTACGGCATGGAGAAGATCGAATGGGCATACAGGAACATGCCTGTTCTCCGCGCGATCGAAAAGGAGCTCATCGAGCAGCAGACCTTTAAGGGTCTTAAGATCGCAGTGTCCGTTCATGTTGAAGCCAAGACGGCATGTCTTGCACGAGCTTTGGCCAGAGGCGGCGCAGAGGTTGCGCTTACGGGCTGCAATCCTTTATCCACTCAGGATGATGTTGCTGCTGCTTTAGCAAAGGAAGGCATGCACGTTTATACGGTCCATGGTGACGATGAGGAGAACTACATCAGGCATCTTAAGATGGCTTTATCATTCGGGCCTGACATCGTTATCGATGACGGCGGCGATTTTGCTATGCTCCTTCACTCTGACATGAAGCATCTTGTTCCCGGCATCAAGGGCGGATGCGAAGAGACAACGACAGGCGTTCACAGGCTCGAGATCCTTAAGAAGCAGGGCCAGCTTGCTTACCCCGTCATAGCGGTCAACGATGCCAGATGCAAGCACCTTTTCGACAACAGGTTCGGAACAGGACAGTCGGTATGGACTGCCATTATGGCTACTACAAACCTCGTTGTTGCAGGCAAGACCGTTGTAGTCGCAGGATTTGGCATGTGCGGCAGGGGCGTAGCCTTAAGAGCCAAGGGGCTTGGCGCCAAGGTCATCGTAACAGAGATAGATCCTGTCAAGGCGTGCGAAGCCATTATGGAAGGCTACAGCGTAATGACAATGGATGAAGCCGCTCCCTTAGGAGATGTCTTTGTAACCGTTACAGGATGCAAGGATGTAATCGTCGGCAGACACTTTAATCTCATGAAGGATGGCGCCATCTGCTGCAATGCAGGACATTTCGATTGTGAGGTCAATGTAGCACAGCTCAAAGACATCGCGGTGTCTTCATCAGAATTAAGACACAACATAATCGGATACAAGCTTAATAACGGCAACACGATATGCGTAATAGCTGAAGGAAGGCTCGTAAACCTTGCATCAGGCGACGGACATCCTGTAGAGATCATGGATATGTCATTCGCTCTCCAGGCTCAGTCTGCAAGATACATAGCAGAGCAGAAGGAGAAACTCGGCATCGATGTATATCAGACCCCTGAAGTCATAGACAACAGGGTGGCAGAGATACTTCTTGCCACCAAGGAAATAACGATCGATAAGCTTACAGAAGAACAGTACAGGTATGTAAACTCCTGGGATTTCTGATCAGAAAGGCAAGTGATTGATATGGCATTAAGAAACCTTGTACTTGAGAACGATCCTTTGATCCGCAAGACATCCCGTCCCGTGGATGAGATCTCGCCGAGGATATTAAAGCTCTTGGATGACATGGCTGACACCATGTATTACGAGAACAGGGGCATCGGCATTGCAGCTCCGCAGGTTGGCGTGCTCAGAAGGGTCTTTATCGTAGATGTCGGAGATGAGAACGGCCTTATAGAGTTCATCAACCCCGAGATCATTGAATCATCAGGCTCACAGGTAGGCAGTGAAGGCTGCCTGTCAGTTCCCGGCAAGACATGTGAGGTCGACAGACCTGATCATGTTATCTGCAAGGCATTAAACAGGAACGGCGAAGAATTCACGATAGAAGCAACCGGACTTCTTGCCAGGTGCATCTGCCACGAGTATGACCATCTTGACGGCATACTTTTTATCGACAAGTCCGTAGACGGCAATGTTTACAGAGTAGAAGAGGAAGACTGATTTGACAGGTAAAGATCTCAAGACAGTATTCATGGGAACTCCTGAGTTTGCTGCAACGATACTGCAAACTCTTATATCTGACGGATATAACATCTCTATGGTATTGTGCCAGCCTGACAAGCCCGTTGGAAGGAAGCATATCCTTACTGCCCCTCCCGTAAAAGAGCTTGCCTTAGAGCACGGCATTACATGCTACCAGCCGGCTTCACTGAGAAACGAAGAGGCCTATGACACCATTAAGAGCGTTTCTCCGGATCTTATAGTTACGGCTGCTTACGGCAAGATCCTGCCAAAGGACATTCTCGATATCCCGCGATTTGGATGCCTTAACTGCCATGGAAGCCTTCTTCCCGCAAGAAGGGGATCCGCACCCGTTCAGAGGGCAGTCCTTGAAGGCGACAAGGTAACGGGTGTTACCATAATGAAGATGGATGAGGGCATGGATACAGGTGATATCCTGACCAAGACGGAAGTTGCCATCGATCCTGACATCCACACTTCAGAGCTGATGGACCTTCTTGCCAGGAAGAGCGCAGAAGTCCTTCCCGGCGTGATTGAAGATTACATTGAAGGAAAGATAACACCAACACCGCAGGATGACTCACTTGCGACTTCATGTCCTCCCATAAGGCCTGAAGAAGGCTATTTCATCTGGGATCAGAGCGCACAGGAGATCCATAACAGAATAAGGGCTTTAAGTACATGGCCGGGAGCTTATACATTATCTTCTGACGGAAAGAAGTTTAAAGTTTACGATTCAAGGATAGCTGATATCACTGACGGAGAAACAGATGATCTTCCTTGCGGCACTGTCGTTAAAGCTCACAAGGGTGATCTTATAGTCAAATGCGGTCAGGGTTATCTCAAGCTTTTGGTAATACAGAGCGAAGGCGGCAAGAGGCTGAATGCCTCTGACTGCGCCCATAACTACAAGTGCGGATCTTTGATCTGTTAAGGTGACTGACTATGAAAAATGAGATAAGGTTTAAGAAGAAAGAGATCTTAAGGCTTATAGAGCAGGGCAACGACAGGGAACTGTGTTTTATAATGCTCTATGAGGTCTATGAGAGAGGTGCTTTCTCCAATCTTGTCATCAAGAAGGCTGATAAGGCCGCCAGGGAATACGGCAAGTCTCTGGATTTTGTACGTGCCATGCTGTACGGCACTATCACATATACGTTCACTATCGACTTCCTGGTAAGGCACATAGTCAAGGAAGCAGTTGAAGACATGGATCCCGTCTCAAGATGCGCTGTCCGCATGGCGGTATGGCAGATGCAGTTTGGCGATAATATCCCTGATTACGCAGCCTGCGATTCTGCGGTCGAGATAGTTAAGAAATACAATCCCAAGGCTTCAGGTTTTGTAAACGCTGTGCTCAGGACCTACGCCAAGGCACCTGCAGCCAAGAAGTTCATTGACCAGTACAAGCCCGGCATAAGAGTCTCTCTCAAGCCTGAGATATACGGCATCCTTAAGAACGATTTCGGCAAGCAGAGGGCATTTGAGATCGGCAAGGCTTTCTTGGAGCCTCCAAAGGTAACCATAAGATACAATGCCAACAAGTACACCAGAGAAGAGATAGTCGTAAGTCTTGCCAAAGACGGCATCGCAGCCGTTCCCGGAAGATTCATCGACTGCTGTCTTGAGATATCAGGAAACCTCAAGCATCTTGAGGCCACTGAAGCGTTTACCAGGTATGGCGTTTTTGTCCAGGGTGAAGGTGCGATGCTCGCTTCGGTAATAGCATCCCCTAAGGCAGGAGATAAGATACTTGACTGCTGCGCTGCGCCCGGAGGCAAGACTACTCACATGGCTGAACTGACAGGTGATGACTGTGAGATCACGGCTCTTGATATCAATGAATCAAGGACAGAGCTCATCAGGGAGAACTGCGCAAGACTCGGCATCAACACTGTGGAGACCATATGCATGGATGCTTCCAAGATCTCCAAGGACAAGGATCACCGCAAGTCGTTTGACGTTGTTTTGTGTGATGTTCCCTGCAGCGGTCTTGGCCTTATAGGCAAGAAGCCTGACATCCGCGAGAGGATGACATTTGACAATATGGAAGCGCTCCTGCCCGTTCAGTACGATATCTTAGATCACGCATGCAAGATGGTAAGACCTGGTGGCGCGCTGATCTACTGCACGTGTACGCTTAACAGCGATGAGAATCAGGAGCAGGTTACAAGATTCATAGAAGAACACAAGAACTTCCATACAGTCTCCATACTTGAATACCTTCCTCACAATATCTATATGGATAACGACAGAAGGGAAGATGCTTCTAAGGGCATGATAACCCTATGTCCCGATACTGACGGCTGCGAAGGCTTCTTTATCTGCCGCATGGAACGTGACAAAGATGAGTGATAAGAGATTCTGTCTTGACTTAAATGCCAACGATATCAAAGCCTGGTGCAGTGACAAAGGCGTACCTTCGTTTCGGGCTGACCAGATATATAAGTGGATATCTTCAGGCGTCATAAAGACAGAAGAGATGACAAATATCCCCAAGGATCTAAGATCCAAGCTCGAAGAAGACTTTATCTTCGGCGGTTTTGAAGTAATATCCAGTCTCACATCCAAGATAGACGGAACCCGTAAGTTTGTTTATAAGCTCTTTGACGGCAATGTCATAGAGAGCGTTGTGATGCGCTATAAGACAGGACTTTCGGTATGCATATCCTCACAGGCGGGATGCAAGATGGGCTGTGCTTTCTGTGCTTCTGCCAAGCTCGGGTTCGGAAGATCCTTGTCTTCAGGAGAGCTCCTTGCACAGGTCCTCATATCCCAGCGTCTGATGGACGAGAGGATCAGGAGTGTTGTAATAATGGGCATAGGCGAGCCCTTTGACAACTACGATAACCTTTTGGGCTTCATAAAACTAGCCAACGATCCTGACGGTCTTGGTCTCGGCGCCAGGCATATCACAGTTTCAACATGCGGGCTCGTGCCAAAGATAGAAGAGTTCACGGCTTTAAACTCCCAGGTAAACCTTGCCATATCCCTTCATTCACCTGATGACTCATTAAGAAAGCAGATAATGCCTATAGCAAAGCGTTATCCATTATCAGAGCTTATCCCGGCATGCAGGGCATATACATTAAAGACACACAGAAGGATAACTTTCGAATACAGTCTTTTCGCAGGACTCAACGATTCTGATGCTCATGCCAAAGCTTTGGCCAAGCTTTTGTCGGGAATGCTCTGCAACGTTAATCTCATACAGGCTAATGAGTTCCCCGGATCGGATTTCAAAAGGCCTTCCAAGGACAGGGTAAACAGGTTTAAAGATATCCTGAACAGTCAGGGCATCAATGCGACTGTAAGGCGCGAGATGGGAACTGACATTATGGCTGCATGCGGCCAGCTCAGGCGAAGCACGGTGGAGGGCGGCACGTGATCTGTTTCGGTGCGACGGACAAGGGTCCTTACAGAGAGAATAACGAGGACTATTTCGCTTTTGCCGAAGCGGGTGATTATACACTTATGGCGGTAGCTGACGGCCTTGGCGGCGAGAGCTCAGGCGAGATCGCAAGCTGCCTTGCTGCTGATGAAGCATTGTCATACCTGTCCCTTGCGCTTCCGTCTGCCGCAGGATCTGAGATCCCGGATCTTATCGGGAAGGCTTTTAACAAGGCCAATGTCGCAGTCCTTCTTAATGCTCTCGAAAACAAAGACAGGGAAGGCATGTGTACGACTCTTACGATAGCCGTTATCAAGGGCACGGAGGTTACCATAGGACATATTGGTGACACCAGATGCTATATGATGCACGGATCTTCCGTGATGAAGCTTACAGTGGACCATAACGAGGCCGCCATGCTCGCTTCCAAAGGCGAGATCAAAGAAGATGAGGCAACAAGCCATCCCGGAAGGAACAGGCTCTATAAGGTCGTCGGATTGAACCAGTTTTTAAATCCGGACATTTATAGTTATAATATAATTTATGGTGATCTTATCATCCTGTGCTCTGACGGGTTCTATTCGCAGTTTACGGATAATCAGATAGCAGGGCTTATAAGGAACGATAAATCCGATCTTGAGCTTCTTGCCCGTAAGCTGGTATCAGAAGCCATAAGATCAGGAAGCAGGGATAACATTACCGTACTAATCGGAAACACGAGCCGCAAGTAGGCAAAGAGAGGATATTATGGCAGATCAGGCACGCGGCCCCGAGGGGCAGATATTTGCTAACAGATACAGGATCGTCAAGCTGATTGGCAGCGGCGGTATGGCTAATGTATATCTTGGTATCGACATGAATACCGGAGCCAATGTCGCTATCAAGATACTTAAGCCGGAATACTCATCAGATGATGAGTTCATAAGAAGATTCGACACTGAAGCCAAGGCTGTATCAAGCCTTCAGCAGAACAATATCGTTAAGGTCTATGGTGTCGGTCACGAAGGAAACTTCAGATATATCGTTCAGGAATACATAGACGGTATTACGGTCAAGGAACTGATCAACCAGAATGGTCACCTTGACTGGAGGAATGCTGTCCCCATCGTCATCCAGATCGGCGTAGCACTTGAATTTGCACACAACAACGGCGTTGTCCATAGGGACATAAAGCCTCAGAATATCCTTATAACGCGTGACAAGATCGCCAAGATCACCGACTTCGGCATCGCGAGAGCTGCTTCGAGCACCACCATCACCATGACCGGCGGCGCCATGGGTTCTGTTCACTATTTCTCGCCCGAGCAGGCCAGGGGCGGCAATGTCGGTCCTCAGTCAGATATCTATTCTCTTGGTGTAACGCTTTTCGAGATGGTCACGGGAAGAGTGCCTTTTGACGGTGAGTCTAATGTTGCCATTGCCGTTAAGCATCTTCAGGAAACACCGCCGCTTGCATCGTCGATCATGCCGGGCATCCCTTCAGGTCTTGATGCCATCATCAACAAGTGTATGCAGAAGGTTCCTGAGAAGAGATATCTTTCGATGAGCCAGCTCGTCAGTGAGCTCGATGCTCTTCTTGTCGATCCTAACGGCGTGTACGGCGTTATCAGCAATATCCCCGAGCCTGAGATCACTGAGCCTAACATCTCATTCAGGCAGGAGCCTAACTACAACAAGATCTCTGAGATCGAGAAGAGCGCTGAGTCAAGAAGATTCTCAAGGTTCAGGGACAACATCCTCCTTATACTCATCATCGTTGCTATCGTTGCTGTATTGTTCTCATTAGGATACCTGGTGGTAAATGCGATCAGGAATAATACCGAGATAGCGCAGAATACAGATTATACGGTCAAGTACTATGTCGGCCTCAAAGCTGACGAAGCAATAGAGGATCTTGAAGCTAATCACGTAACATATGAGATCACATATCAGGAGACAGAAGACTATGAACCCGGCATCGTAATCGATCAGAGCATCGAAGAGGGCGTAGTCATATCAACGACAGGCGGCATCAGCAAGCTTATCCTGACAGTCTCGTCATCACCTGATTCAATTATCCTCTCAGATTATTCCGGAATGAACTTCCAGGATGCTTATACATCCCTGAGCGGATTTGAATTAAGCGTATCCTTAAGATCCGAATCATCAGAAGAATTCGAGCCGGGACTTGTCATAAGGACAGAGCCTGAAGCAGGCACATCACTTAACAAGGGTGATTCTGTAGTTATCATCTATGCTACTGAGCCTACGAGCAGCGTAGTGCCCGATGTTAAGGGCTTTACAGTCGAGCAGGCTTCGTCTGCATTAAGCGACGCCGGACTCCAGTATGCTCTCGAGGGCAGCCCTGAGGTTCTTAATCTGCCCGCATCTTCCCAGATCGTAATGCTTACTGATCCAGTTGCAGGAACTCCCGTTGCGAGAAGGACATCTGTCAAGCTATATATCGGAACCCAGGAAGACTTCAATAACGGCGGTACGCCTACTCCGACACCTCCGCAGGCTGTGATAAACATTCAGATCTCAGGCAACACGGGAGGTACCGTAACAGGCGGCGGTTCATATCCTGAAGGAACACAGGTAACGCTTACTGCTATACCTGCCGAAGGCTACATGTTTGACTGCTGGCTCGATAAGTACGGCAATACGGTCGCATTTAATCCGACTTATATATTCGATTCGGTAAGCGGCGAGACGACATTTACGGCAGTGTTCAAGCCGGCTCCAACGCCGACTCCCGTACCTGCCACACCTACGCCTACACCTACGCCGACACCGGTTCCGCCTCCGCCGGAGCCTGATCCGAACAATCCCGGTGAGGGAGGAGTATAGTGCCTGAGACAGAGGTCATGCAAGGCATCATAACAAAAGGCGTTGGCGGCTCCTATATCGTAAGGAGCGGCAATACAAGGTATCCTTGCCAGATCAGGGGTAAGTTCAGAGGCAGGGGAGTATCGCCCCAGTCCGGTGACAAGGTCGTCATAGAGCCTTCAGGTGATCCTGATCTTCCCTTTGTGATAACCCAGATCCTGCCAAGAAAGAATTTTCTTATGAGACCTCCCGTGGCAAATGTCGATTATCTTCTTCTGACATTTGCTTCCTCGGATCCCGAACCGGATCTCATGCTCCTCGATAAGCTCCTTATCCTGTGCGGAAACTGGCAGATCACTCCCCTGATCATCTTTACCAAAGAGGATCTGGGAGGCGGGAATGCTGCTAAGCTCAAGAAGACTTATTCTGATGCCGGGTATACTGTCTTTGTCTCATCAGCAGATAATCCGGTTAAGGCTAAGGATATTATGGCTATCACGGGAGATGGCATTGCGGCTTTTGCAGGACCTTCTGGAGTTGGCAAGAGCACCCTTTGCAACAGTATCCTCGGAATGAACATCATGGATGTCGGAGAGATATCAGATAAGCTTAAGAGGGGCAAACACACGACAAGGCATGTCGAGCTTTTCGATTTTGGCGATGGGTTCCTTACGGATACCCCCGGTTTTACCTCGCTGATGCTGGATCAGGCCGGTATAGGATACAAGCAGGTGATCTTAGGCTATCCTGAGATCGGACAGTATGCCCATGGCTGCAGATTCGACAACTGTAGACATGTATCAGAAGCAGGGTGTCATGTAAGGGAAAAATTGGAAGAAGGTCATATTGACCGCGAAAGATATGTGCGGTATTGTTCGTTCAGTGAACAGTTGTACAGTGAACGTAACAACTATAAACGGAGGAAGAACTGTGAGTGATTTTGAGATAGCACCTTCTATCCTGAGTGCTGATTTCGGTTATCTTATGAGAGATATCGACAATCTGAAGGGAACAGCAAAGCATCTTCATATAGATATAATGGACGGGCATTACGTCAGCAATCTTTCCATGGGCATCCCTGTTGTAAAGAGCATCCGTAAGCATACTGATCTTAAGTTCGATACACATCTTATGATCACAAATCCCGAGAAATACATTAAGGTATTTGCTGAAGCGGGAAGCGATAATATCTCATTTCACTATGAATGCACAGACGATCCCAGGCTCTTGATAGATCAGATCCATGATCTGGGCTGCAATGCAGGTATTGCGGTTCATCCTGATACCCCAATAGAAGAGATACTGCCTTGGGTTGACAAGTGCGAGCTCATCATGGTCATGACCGTTCATCCCGGTTTCGGCGAACAGGGCTTCCTTAACGGATCTTTGGAGAGGATAAGCAAGGTCCGTGAAGCTATTGATGCCAAGGGTGCAAAGACTATCCTTTCCGTAGACGGCGGCATCAATGTCAGTACCATTAAGCCTGCTTATGACGCCGGCGCGAGGTTCTTTGTGGCAGGCAATGCAGTCTTCAGCAAGGAAGATCCTGCCAAGGCCGTAATGGATCTTAGAGCATGCGTTTCGCAATAATAACTTCAGGTCCCATAAGCTCTGATGCTGTTTCTCGTATCAGAGAGGATGACGTTATCTTGGCTGCCGACGGCGGTGCCGATTTCTGCTCGAAAAACGGGCTCGTCCCTGACAGGGCATATGGTGATTTCGATTCGTGTTCTGCTGAAGGCATGGCTTTCCTTAAAGAGCATGATGTTAAAACGGAAACATACCCCATCGAAAAGGACTGGACCGACACAGAGATCTGTCTTAAGAACATCCCGGAGGGCAGTGATGTTCTGATAATATGTCCCATCACGGGCGGCAGGATAGATCATGTCGTAGCCAATATCCAGCTTGCATCAGGCTTCTTATCTGCCATGAACAGCATCACTTTATCTGACGGAGGCACTGATATCTATGTCATGGAAGGTGAGATGAGCATTACTTGTGACGTAACGAGATTTAAGGAAGCTTGCGTGTCTCTTGTTCCCCTTGATTTTTCAGTTCCGGTCAGGGGTATTACGGGTACCGGTCTTTACTATCCTCTTGATGATATAGATGCTGTTGCCGGCAAGACCCTTACTTTCAGCAATCACCCTGTATCAGGTACTGATGAGATAAGTGTTTCCATAAGATCAGGACGTCTTGCCGTTATAGTAACAAATGACGTGTAATGCCTTTTTGCACGGCGTTTAAAAGGTTTTCCGCTTGTGAGAAATCCAAAAACACCCCCTTAAATTGAGACTTTTTGATATTGAATGAGACTCTGAAGCCTCTTAGTATTTAAGCTACCAGATCAGATAACGCACCTTCTTAGGGTGCGTTTTTTGTTGGAATCTTATAGGAGGTCATCGTTATGATGGATTTTGAAGAATTCAGGAAGAGAGTGCTCGATGAGTTCATGGATTATATGCCTGAACGTTACAGTAACTGCAGACTTGTTGAGCACAAGGTCAGCAAAGTAAACGAAGAACTTTCAGGGATAACCATAACTCCCAGAGAGAAGAAGGGTTCGTTTATCGCTCCGACATTCTACATAGAGAGGATGTATGAGCAGTATCTTGAGGAGGGTAATTTTGAGAGGACATTGGCCAGCCAGGCCAGATATCTGGAAGAATCGATAAAGGCTGTGCCGAGCATTCCGGATCTTAAGAATCTGGAATTGTTCAAGAGTAAGATCATCTATCAGCTAGTATCAAAAGATCTGAATGCCGCACTGATCAGTAAGTGTCCTCACAGGGATTTTGAGGATCTGTCAGTTATCTACCGAGTTATAACCAGGGTGGATGGCAGAGGTCTTACGGGTTTCCTTGTAACTAACGAAGTCGCTTCGAGTGCAGGATGGCTCGAGGAAGATCTTTACAGGTTCGCCAGATCAAATACACCGCATATCCTTCCATTTATGGTGGAGAGGATCGAACAGACTCTCGTAAGACTGGTCAAAGACCGTAAGGGAAGTATAGACATGGCAGAGGAATTCCCGGGCTTTAACAGCATTCCCAATAATGAGAGAGTCTATATAGTAACGAACAGCATTGGCTATTTTGGAGCAGACGCTCTTTTATATCCTGATGTAATAAAGCAGGCTGCAGACATAATCGGTACTGACTGCTACGTTCTTCCGTCATCTATTCATGACCTCATTATCCTGTCTTCGGAATTCTACAGCGGTCAGAATAAACTCCTGAAGCTTGTCAGAGAAACGAATATGACACAAGTGTCACCTCAGGAGAAACTGTCTGACAGTATCTACTACTATTCGAGAGCTGACAATCAGATAAGGAGAGTTGACAGCTGTGAAGTGGTGGCATGACAGGAGGTGAGAATATGTGTTTTAGAAACAATACTGTGAACAAGGCTGTCGCTGTTTTCCTGATGCTTACAGTCATACTGGCGCTTTATGGCAGCTCACTTGTGCTTGCAGCGCCTGAGTATACAGCGCCACTTTATATGGATGCATACGATTATACGGGCAACTCAGGCTCGATATCAGAATGGTTTCCGTGGTCGGCAGAGGAAACCAGGAACAAGATACTTACCTGTGCTGCGAGATACAACGGCAGACCATACGAAGAGATGGACTGCACCAACTATCTGGCAAGAGTCCTGCTTGATGCAGGGTGCTGTAATTTCAGGGGATATCTGGCAGCAGACGGCAACATGCAGGTCCAGGAGTACTTAAAGCTCTTTGCGGGAGTCATAGAGACCGGTGATCCCAACGTTCAGCGTAAGGGAATAGCAGGTTCCGCGCCTTTCGATGCGACCGGATGGACAGATGATCAGATCGATAACTGGATCAGCACTAATTCGGTGCCGGGAGATATCCTTCTGTTCTACGACCAGAATGGTAAGAATCTTCATATCGGTGTCTATTCAGGAGTAAAAGACGGCAGGGACGGTCACGGTGCTTATATGTGGCACTCTGATCCTGATTCAGGCGTTTCGGAAAGACGCGTTGCTCATGTCATAGGCAAGCTCAAGCTCGGCAAGATAATTACTTACATGCAGCGCTTCAGGACTACTCCCGTTAATGCTTATGCCAACATGTATATAGATAAGAGAACGGCATCTGGCATGAGACTTGCAGGTGCAACATTCAGCGTGTACACATCTGCAGCTGATGCAATGGCCGGAACAAATGCTATCGGCAGGGTTACAGACGATGATCTTGATGGCATATGCATGGACTATTGGGGTAATGACGGTTCGAGAAGTATCAAGCTCGACTTTGATACGAGAGACAATACCGGCTATTACCGTTTCCTGTACCTCAAGGAGACTTTCTGTCCGTATCTGCTCCTTGATGGAACCAACAAGATCGATCTGAGGACGAACGGCTGGGGTGATGACGGCGAGCCCCAGGTGTCAGATATAAACCCTGAATACCGCTTCTTCGATGAGAATGTCTATCAGGTGGACATGGACCTTTATAACGTGAATACAACAACAGGCACCATGAACTACAAGATCAGGAAGATAGATCCCAACGGGATCTGGACAGAGCTGTATAACGCGAAGATCAATAACTACAGACTGTCAGGGGACAGCATTAGGGTCACTAATCAGCCTACGACCGATCAGAATGCCGGTATCACTTCAGGATTCATGGCCGAGTCATCTTCGGTATCGATCACCAAGAATACGAATACAGGTCTTAATGTTAATTCAACGGTCTTTACGCTTTACAACGGAAGCACGCTTGTTGCCACATACAAATACGATTCAGGTTCATGGAACTGGTATACGTCATCGGGGATCAAGATACAAGGAAAGTATTTCCCTGTTAGAAAGGGCATAACATATACGATATATGAGGATTTTACTATACCGCAGTTTAAGTGCATCGACGGTAATACCATAAACTACAACGTTGAGAATAAGACTGAGGGATGGACCAGAAGATCTGAGACGAGATACTCATGTTCATTTACAGCACAAGGGTATAGCGTTTACGATTTTACAGCCACTAACGATCACAATAATTCTGGTATCGTAGTAACTAAGACCGTTACTGATGCTAATGACAATGCCAAGGGATTCAGTTTCGAGCTTTGGAATCAGCAGGGCACGGTAAAACTCGCCAAAGGCGTTACGGATGATTCGGGAAGAGTCATATGGACGACAGGAGGCGGAGGAAACCTCACTACTCTTAATGTGCCATCAGGAAACTATCAGCTCAGAGAGATCGTTCCTGTCGACAGATATTATGCAGGTACCAATGCTGCTTATACGTATTTCACTCCTGTAGGGTTTACGAGATCTTCTGACAGTTCTTACTGGTATAAGAACATAACTGCAGGCACTTCTGCTACAGTTACCCAGAATGTCGGAAACGACAGGGGACAGGCCAACATCGTCGTCGGCAAGGTATCAGAAGACCAGAAAATAGCCGATATCAGGTTCAATCTGTACTTCGGAGGCAATGGTGCTGAGCCTGAATGGCAGAATACGGCTATGGCTATCAAGACAACTGATCAGAGCGGCACTGTCATGTTCAGTGATCTGCCGCTTGGATGGTACAGGATAAAGGAGATCACTCCTGAAGGCTATAAGTGCTATTGGGAAGGTGATGCATCTGAATACAAGGTGATCCATCTTACTACAAGTTCTGACAACCAGACTGTATCTGTTACATGTACCAACAAGATCTGTGTGGGCGTTACAGTTACAAAGAAAGATTCTGTAACGGGTAATGTTATAAGCAGTTACGAAGGCAGCGAAGTGTCTTTCATGCTATATAAGGACATTAACGGTGATTCAATGCTGGACGACGAGGATAAGCAGACGGGTATTGAGATCAAGGATACGGACAGAGACGGTAAGATCTTTATAGGTGATCTGTTCTCCGGTTCTTATATTCTGGCAGAGACTCAGTCTCCGTTCGGATACTACGTACACAGCGATCCTTATCCGTTTAAGGTCACTGATGCTGAAGATCTGAATATTGATATCGAGCAGATCCCTTATACGGCTCAGGTCAAGGTGGTCAAGACTGATATAGAAACAGGTGAATTGCTGTCAGGTGCAGGCTTTACGATCTACGAGGATACCAATAAAGACGGCATCCACACTGATGATGAGCCTGAGGCCATGAGCGTCTCATCAAACGGTAATTATCTTACTAAAGCAAGATTCACTGAAACAGACGGAACATATCTTGTTAATGGGTTAAGACCCGGAGAATACGTCATAGTCGAGACAAGTCTTCCTGAAGGATATCTTTACACTGACTCTGAAGGCGAGCCTACAGATATACCAAATTCAGTACCGGTAGTTATAAAAGGGGCAGATACATGTGCTGAAGGATTTGAAGTCACCACTGAGGAGGTAAGCATCTCTAATATCTCAGGCGGAGTTTCCGTCTTAAAGACAGATGGATCAGGAAACCGTCTGACAGGCGCAGAGTTTAAGGTCTATGAGGACAAGGAACTGACTGAGCTTATTGGCACGTTGTCTTATGTGGAAGATGAGGGGATCTACACATTAAGAAAGCTTTCTGAAGGGACTTATTACCTTGTGGAGACAAAAGCGCCTGACGGATACCTTGTGGATAAGACTGTTTATGATTTTGAAGTAACAGCGGATACGAGCATCCCCGTGGTTACTAACAGTTTTGCAAATGAATACCAACTGGACGGCTGTTTTGTCAATGTCAGACCGATACTGGGAACGACACTTATTGATGTAAGACTTGGTATTTCAGGTTCACATGTCTTAAGCAGGGGAGAAGAAGTGGAACTGATCGATCATTGCGATCTCGGAGGTCTTAACATCGGAGACAGTTACACCGTAAGGGGAACCCTGATGAGAAAAGATACGGGAGAAGCGCTTTGTGACAGCAATGGCGAAGCTTATATTTCAGAGGTCACATTTGAAGCTGAACAAAGAAACCAGACGGTCGATGTCCCGTTTACCATAAACACATCTGATCTTCAGGGAACGTCAATAGTTGCTTTTGAGACACTTGTCTGCGGCGACTTCGTTTACGAGCATAATGACCTTGAAGATGAAGACCAGACCCTGACGATGCCTGATATCGGAACATCGGCACAGGATATGGCTACAGGAACACGAACACTGTCACTGACAGATAAAGTAAGTATCAAGGATACGGTTTCTTACAGCTGCCTTGAACCCGGTATCGAATACACTGTAACAGGTTTCCTTATTGATAAGGAGAACGGAACAAGGCTCAAGGATGAAGAAGGAAATGACATCAGTTCTGCCACGAGCTTTATCCCGGAAACACCTGATGGCAGTGTCGAAGTCGTATTCGAAGATGTAAGTATACCTGAAAGCGTAAAGGAGACTGTCGTATTTGAGTATCTGTACATAGAAGATGTACTTATCTGCGAGCATTCAGATACTGAAGATGAAGATCAGACAGTAAGAAGATCTGTTGTCAGTACGACTGCAAGAGCAGGTGATGACAGCAAGACCATGAGGTCTGATACCACAGTAACGATTACTGACAGGGTGGAGTACCATGGCCTTCAGACAGATAACGAATATGAAATAGTCGCAACGCTCTACATGAACGACGGAACTCCGGTTCTGCATAACGGAGAGATAGTCAGTTCAACAGTTGTGTTTACACCGGAAACATCTGACGGTGTTATCGAAGTGCCCATCAAGCTTTCCACCAGAGGAATGGTTGAAGGTGATGTAGTTGTTGTTTTCGAGAATGTCTATGACAGGGCTACCAAGGAAGAGATCGAAGCCGGAGTGCAGACTGAGAGAGTAGAGATCGCAAGACATAACGATCTTAATAATCTCCAGCAGAGCATTACCGTTAAGGACCTTCCGAGTACCGGAGAAGAGCTGACCAGAGATCTTCTTTTGGCATCGCTTGCAGTTCTTGTCAGTGGTGCAGGTGCTATGGCATTCATCTCTAAGGGAAGGAGGGCAAAGAACTGATGAAAAGGATAGTCCGTGTGGCAGGAACCGCCGTATGTATCTTAGTATTCCTTTCATCGCTCGCATATGCTTTCAAAGAACCGTTTAAGAGTCTTGTAAGGCAGAGAGTGATAGAAAGAATAGTTACCGATATAGAAACGGCACAAGGCAACATAGAATTTCAGGTTCCTGCCACGGACTGTCTTGCAGTAAACGGTGAAGAAGATCTTGATATAGATCTGTCTTCGTTCGGTCAGTCTGACACTCTGCATCTTGCAGGGCTTCTGGAGATACCTTCGATAGGTGTGACCGAACCATGCTGGATAGAGTGCAGCAGATTAGCTCTAAGATACGGCGTGTGCATATGGCCTGACTCGGCAATGCCGGGTGAGGCGGGCAACTGCACCATATTAGGACACAGGAACAGGCACATCTCAACGATCTTCTGTCATCTGCAGGAGATAGAGACAGGGGCAAAAGTATACTTTACTCTTCCTTCGGGAGAAAAACTGGAGTATGAAGTTTCAAGAACACTAAATGTTGCACCGAAAGATATTGAGAGACTGATAGAAAAAAGCGCGAGCAAGGAAAGTCAATTAACGATAATAACCTGCGCTACTGAACTTGGCGCAGGTTATCGTTTCGCAGCTGTCTGCAGACTTATCAGAGACTAGCTCTGTGATCTATCCCGAGTTCTTCGGCGATAGCAAAGAATGCTTTCCTTGAATTGATGATGGTGCTTTCAGATACGCAGAAAGCAAGGCGGCAGTAACCGGGGCATGAGAATGAGGAACCCTTTACAAGGAGCAGGTTCTTGCCTGCACAGATCTTGGCAAACTCATCGTCATCAAGACCCTTGGGTGTGTTCATGAAGATATAGAGGGCTCCGCCGGGTTTAACTGCATCAAAGCCTGCATCGATGATGTTGGAATAGAGAAGGTTTCTTCTGTGCTCATAGTTTGCAACGTCGACCTTGGCATAAAGGGACTTCTCGATGACTTTCTGCCAGATGGCGGGAGCGTTAACGCTTCCTAAGGTACGGTTCGAGATGGCTATTGCAGCTGTAAGGTCCTCATAATCCTCGTTGTTGGGAGATACGAGAGCATAACCGATACGCTCGCCGGGAAGAGATAATGACTTGCTCCATGAGAAGCAGACGATAAGATTCTTGATGTACTTAAGAGCGCAGGGAACCTCATTGCCGTCGTAAGCAAGGTCGATATAAGGTTCGTCTGAGATAACATGGATCACATGATCCTTAGTAAGGAGCATATCGTTTAATGCTGTAAGGAGTTCAGCTGAGTAAACGACTCCTGAAGGATTGTTAGGGGAGTTGATTATGATCGCCTTTGTCCTGTCGGTGATGGCATCAGAGATCCTGTCAATTACGGGAACGAACTGATCGTCAGTAGGAACGATAACGACTTTTCCGTTGTGGTTCTTGATGTAGCCCGTGTATTCCATGAAGAATGGAGCAAGTACTATGACTTCATCGTCAGGATCCAGGAGTGAGTGCAGAACATCGTTCATGGCTGCTGCTGCACCGACTGTCATGCAGATAGCGCCGCTTCCGATATCAAGACCTGATTCATCAGATTTCTTTTTGGCGATTGCTGCCCTGGTTGATTCGTAGCCGTTGTTGCTCATGTAGCCGTGCATTCCCGGTGTAGGGTTGTTTGCAAGTTCAGCCAGAGCATCTGACACTTCTTTCGGTGGCTCTAAGTCAGGGTTTCCTATTGAAAAGTCAAATACGTTGTCATTTCCGTAGATCTCCTTGAGTCTCTTGCCCTCTTCGAACATCTTGCGGATCTCTGAACCGCCTGCCAACTGCTGCTTGATCGATCTTGAAATCATGTGTCACCTCAATAGTTTGGATTTTTAAGTCTTGATATAAAGAAACGCTCTGAAATGGCTTTCTCGTAAACACGTGTCTGGAATTGTGTAAACCCGATCTTTCTGAATTCCTCGATGGTATCCGGATTGTCGATCTTCTCGCAGATAACGGTAAAACCGAGTTTCTTAGAAACATCGATGAGATTGTCTAAAATGATCCTGCTCCTCGGATTGGTAAAGTCGATCTTGTCACAATCGAGCTTGATGCTGTCTACAGGCAGGCTTGACATGAGTTTAGTAGAGAACATGCTGGTGCCAAAGTCATCGATCGTAATAGAGATCCCTGCGGGCTTGAGTTTCATTGCGGCGTTTTCAACGAGTTTGACATCCGCAAGGTTTCCGGGGACTTTAAACTCCACACCGAGCATGCCTGATGGGATCTCATACTTGTTAACTGTATCTATGATCTTGCCGACTACCAGGTCATCTGACAGGCTGACAAGAGACAGATTGCAGTTGATGGGCAGAAGGGGAATGTTTTCCTTCAGCTGGTTTGCTATGAAAGCACATGTCTTATCGATGATGTACAGATCGAGCTTTGTGATCATGCCGTCGCTGCCTGCAGCATCTATGAACTTGGACGGGATTATGATAGAACCATCCTTGGCCCAGCGTGCGAGAGATTCAGCTGCAACTGCTCTGGCTCCATCTTCTGAGACTTCAACCACGGGCTGGTAGTATACAAGGAACTTATCGTTAAGAAGATCCTTTTCCATGCTGAGGATGAACTCAGGACTTATGGCAGGGCTGACGTCTTCAAGAACGGGCCAAATCGTATAGTCTTTACCGGTGTTTCTTGCAGAAGTAAGACATCTCGAAGCATTGTTGATGATCACATGGATATTAACATAGCTGTTATCGAGATAAACGATGCCGGCTCTGGCAGCCACGCTGTGGATATACGCGTCATTTTTGTAACGTACGGTGATCTTGATGCCCTGGATAAGCTCAATGAATTCCTGAAGTCTTTCTGATCTGAGGAAGATGGCAAAATTATCACCGCCAATAAGAGCAGCAAATTCTCCGTCTTCTTTGTTGACGAATTCGTTTAGCTTTCTGGCATATTCCGTCAGGATCCTGCCTGCAACATCTCCGCCGTAGAAACGGTTTATCTTCGAACTCTGCTTGATGTTGAAATATGAGAAGAAATACTCGTTGTCCCTGATGTCCGAAGCGATGGTCTGCTTAAGGAACTTGATGAGATATTGCAGATTGGGGATCCCTGATTCAGTTTCGTAGTAGCGTATGTTGAAGTATGCTTCGATAGTGTAACGGTAGGACAGATAGATGTCGATGCTCGATACGAAACAACGGAAAGCAGAAGCCTGATCGTCAGTAAGGTCAGGGGAGTAGTTCTTAAAGAAGAATCTTAAGACGCTCTTGATATCTTCGTTGATATCACGGGTCATCTCATAGTATTCGGGATCTGGTTCGGAAGAACTGATATAAGCAACCTGCTTCTTTGTGAGGCTGCCCGCCGTGTAGATATACTGCTCTATCTTGCAGACATTAAAGCGGTCTGCATATCTGGCAAAAGCCTCGCCGGTAAAACTGTTGCCGTCGTATTCTTTGAAGGCCTCAAAGAAATCGGCAAACTCTTTATACTTGTCTTCCATGTAACTACTCCTGTATCAAACAGTTAGCTTAATAATAATAGCGACAAAAACAAGTTGCAATAGAAATATTGAGGTTATCAAATGGACAATCGTACAGAAAAAAGAAAAACAGGCGATACTGCCGAGCAGGCTGTCCTGGATCTGATGCTTGGCAAAGGATACAGTCTGATAGTAAGAAACTTCGCCGTGCACAATGTCGGAGAGCTTGATCTCGTGCTCGAAAAGGACGGCGACATATACGTTGTTGAAGTAAGGTCCAGACAGAATTTTGGTCCTTATCCGACATCCGTTGAATCGGTCGGCCCGGGCAAGCAAAGAAAGATCTTAAGGTGCACAGGATACATGCTGAGCAGGTTCGGCCTTCAGGACAGAAATGTTGTATTTTTGATAGGGCAGGTTACCCATAACAGCTCAGGCTTAGTACAAAATGTAGAAATTATCCCTTTTTAATAAAGAACAATGAAATTTTATTGCCCTCAAATTGCATTTTACATATAATTACTTCGGTCTTGAGGCGGTATGCTTTTAAAAATATGCAAGATTGCCATTCCAAAATTTCATTTTCAGAAAGAAGGCCCGAGATGAAGAGTTTAAGAGAAATGTCAGCTGAGGAGCTTAGACAGCAAAGAGAAGAGCTTATCAAGCTCTATGAGAACTACAAGGCGATGAACCTGTCTCTTGATATGACCAGAGGCAAGCCGTCTCCTGAACAGCTCGATCTGTCTAATCACATGTACGATTCACTTTCTTCGACTGACTTTAAGTCCTGCAAGAATGAAGACGTAAGAAACTACGGCGTACCCTGCGGCATCGAAGACATAAGGAAAGTCTTTGCAGACATATTGGGAACGGACAAGGACAACCTCTTCATGGGCAACTCTTCATCTTTGAACCAGATGTTTGACGGTATCATGAGGGCTATGGTCTTTGGTGAAGTCGATTCTCCAAAGCCCTGGTCACAGATCGAGGGCAGGAAGTGGCTTTGCCCCGCACCCGGTTACGACCGTCACTTCAGGGTAACTGAGAAGATGGGTTTCGAGCTCATAGCAGTCCCCATGACAGATAACGGTCCTGATATGGACATGGTCGAAGAATTAGTCAAGGATGAGAAGGTCCTTGGTATCTGGTGCGTTCCCTGCTACAGCAATCCGGACGGCATCGTTTATTCCGAAGAGACATGCAGACGTCTTGCCAATATGAAGACTGCTGCCCCTGACTTCAGGATCTATTGGGACAACGCTTATGTCGTTCACCATTTAGCTGAAGACGAGACAGAGTGGGGACATCTTCCTGACATGCTCTCTCTTTGCGCTGAAGCAGGCAACCCTAACAGGGTGTATGAATTTGCTTCTTCATCCAAGATCACTTTTGCAGGCGGCGGTATCTCATGCTTTGCAGCCAACAAGGACAGCATGGCTTATGCCAGAAAGATCCTTTCTGTTCAGGCTATCTGCACTAATAAGGTGAACCAGCTCGCACATGCGAGATTCCTTCCCACATACGAAGCTGTCTTAGATCAGATGAGAAAACATGCTGAGATCTTAAGACCCAAGTTTGCCGCAGTATCCGGCATATTATCTGAAGAACTCGGAAACGATAAGGATATCTGGCACTGGACAGATCCCAAGGGCGGATATTTCATCAACTTCTACGTCATGCCCGGCACGGCAACAAATATCGTTACGATGTGCAAGGAGGCAGGCGTTGCTCTTACACCCGCAGGCGCAAGCTATCCCTACGGCAAGGATCCTGATGATGCGAGCATCAGGCTTTCACCGTCTTATCCCCCCAGGGAAGACCTCATCAAAGCCACCAAGATCCTTACTGTATGTGCTAAAATAACAGCTATCGATAAATTACTTGAGGAGTGACGTCATGAAAGACATTTACGAGAGCCCGCTTAATTCCAGATATGCCAGCAAGGAGATGCAGTACATCTTCTCTCCTGATAAGAAGTTCACTACATGGAGAAGACTTTGGATCGCTCTTGCAGAGTCCGAGAAGGAACTCGGTCTTAACATAACAGACGAACAGATCGAGGAACTGAAAGCTCATGCAGATGACATCAACTACGATGTTGCGGCAAGAGAGGAGAAGATCGTCCGCCACGATGTCATGGCTCACGTTCATGCATATGGTGAGCAGTGCCCGAATGCCAAGGGCATCATCCATCTTGGTGCAACATCCTGCTATGTAGGTGACAACACGGACATCATCCTCATGAGAGAAGCTCTCGTACTTACACGTAAGAGACTCGTATCAGTTATCTCCAAGCTTGCTGCTTTTGCTGAAGAATATAAGTCACTTCCCACTCTGGGTTTTACTCATTTCCAGCCGGCACAGCCCGTAACGGTCGGCAAGAGAGCTACGCTCTGGCTTCAGGATCTCGTATTGGATCTTGAAGAAGTCGAGCATGCGATCTCATGCCTTAAGCTCCTGGGATGCAAGGGTACTACAGGCACACAGGCTTCCTTCCTTGAGCTCTTCCACGGCGACCATGCCAAGTGCGTTGAACTCGACAAGAAGATCTGCTCCAAGATGGGTTTTGAGTCCTCTTACTATGTAAGCGGCCAGACCTATACCCGTAAGGTTGATTCCATCGTAATGAATGCTCTTTGCGGCATCGCTCAGAGCGCTCACAAGTTCTCTAACGACATAAGGCTCCTCCAGCATCTCAAGGAGGTCGAGGAACCTAAGGAAGCAGGTCAGATCGGCTCATCCGCAATGGCTTATAAGCGTAATCCGATGAGATCTGAGAGGATCGCATCACTTTCAAGATATGTTATCTCAGTTTCGTCTTCGCCCATGATGACAGCTGCCGAGCAGTGGTTTGAGAGGACTCTTGATGATTCTGCAAACAAGAGGATCTCTATCCCTGAGGCTTTCCTGGCAGTCGATGCTGTTCTCGGTATCTATGCCAATGTTGCAGGCGGACTTATCGTTTACGACAAGATGATCGAGAAGCACTTAAGAGATGAGATACCTTTCATGGCTACTGAGAACATCCTCATGGATGCTGTTGAAAGAGGTGGAGACCGTCAGGACCTTCATGAGAAGATCAGAGTATTCTCCGTTGAAGCAGGCAAGGTCGTAAAAGAGCAGGGCAAGCCCAACAATATGCTCGAGCTTATAGCAGCTGATCCTGAATTCGGCGTAAGTGCAGAGCGCTTGAGCGAGCTTACTGATCCCAAGCTCTACATCGGCAGATGCCCTGAGCAGGTAACAGCTTTCCTTGAAGAGTGCGTAAACCCGCTGCTCGAGAAATACAAGGACGATCTCAATGTGAGTGCAGTTGAACTCAAGGTATGATCTATTTCGATAACAGCGCTACGACTTTCCCGTCTGAGGGAGTCAGGAGCATAGTAAGAGAATATCTTGAAGATGAGGTCTCGGGCAATCCGGGATCTCTTCATACACTTGGGGTTAAAGCTGACAAGCTCTACCGTGAATGCCAGACGAATATAGCGCGGCTCCTTGGAGCGGATGCTGATGAGATCATCTTTACATCCTGCGCGACTGAGAGTGCCAATACTGCCATAAGAGGGTATGTCTCGAGAAATAAGCGCAGCGGCAACAAGATAATCTCTACCCGTACCGAGCACAAGGCAACATTAGAGTGTCTTGCCCTTCTCGAAAAGCAGGGCTTCGAGGTCATCTATCTGCCAGTTGATAAGGCCGGCAAGCCCAACCTTGGCCTTCTGGAAGAAGAGCTTTCCAAAGGTGGCGTTGCTCTTTTGTGCTTTACCCTTGTAAATAACGAGACGGGAAGTGTCCTTCCCATAGAAGAGATCGTAGATCTGAGAAATAAGATCAGCAGACAGACTGCCATCTATCTTGATGCCGTTCAGGCGTTGGGCAAGATGAAGATAGATCTTCATGGACTCGGTGTTGATATGTGTTCCTTCTCTGGCCATAAGATCCACTCTGTTAAGGGAACAGGCATCTTATATCTTAAGTCATCCGTTAAGATAGATCCTCTTATCTATGGCGGCGGCCAGCAGAAGAACATGAGATCCGGAACGCAGAGCCTCATGCTCGCCAAGGCTTTTGAGAAGGCCCTTTCCGAGGCCGCAGCTTCTATGGATGATTCTCATTCTGATATTGCCAAGATAAATGCTTATCTCAGGTCCGAACTTGTCAAAAGAGATGCGGTCATTCTTTCTCCTGACGATGCTGTCCCTTATGTGCTCAATGTCTCATTCTCGGGTTTTGAGTCAGAGACGATGCTTCATTGCCTTGAGATATATAAGATATATGTTTCAACAGTTTCCGCATGTTCGAGCAAGGCTAAGAAGGTATCTTATGTCCTCCTGGAATCAGGTGTTGACCGCAAGATCGCCGCTAATGCTGTAAGACTGAGCTTCTCGCGTTATAATACAATGGATGAAGCTAAAGAATTCATTAAGACCATTGATGAGATCTACGATACATTCCTCGTAAAACATTAAAGATAAAGGTGAATAAATGTCTAATATCCTTCTTGCAAGAATGGGTGAGATCACCCTTAAGGGCTTAAACAGAGGATCCTTTGAGATCCAGCTCAAATCCAACCTTAAGTACCGGCTTAAGAAATTCGGTAATCTTAAGATCTTCCAGACTCAGAGCCGTATCTGGATCGAGCCTGTTGATGAAGACAACCCGTATTTTGCAACAGAGAACAATGCCAAAGAGATCATGCAGGCGGTAACGCAGGTCTTCGGCATAGTCTCTGTAAGCCTTGCCAGAAAGTTTGAAGGCGGCTTTGATGCCGTAACTCAAAATGCCATAGAGCATGTTACGGAGCTTCTGACAAACCACCCTGAATATAAGACTTTCAAGGTCGATTCCAAGCGCGGCAACAAGGCTTTCCCGATGAACTCTCCTGAGATCTGCACAGAACTCGGATACCAGATACTCGTAAACTTCCCGGGTCTTAAGGTCAATGTCAAGAATCCTGACTTTATCCTTAATGTTGAGATCAGGGATTATAACTATATCTATTCAGGCAAGATGATGGCACACAGAGGCCTGCCTGTCGGAACGTCGGGCAAGGGCATGCTCCTTTTGTCTGGCGGTATCGACAGCCCTGTTGCAGGCTTCATGATGGCTTCGCGCGGCATGCCTCTTAATGCGGTATATTTCCATTCATATCCTTACACGAGCGAGCAGGCTCTTGATAAAGTCAAGGATCTAGCAAGGATAGTGTCAGGCTTTTCGGGCAGGATGACGCTCCATGTCGTAAACTTTACTAAGATCCAGCTCGACATGTACAAGAACTCGCCGCAGGATATGCTAACTATCACGATGAGAAGGGTAATGCTCCAGATCGCAGAGCGCCTGGCTGTAAAAGATGGCTGCAAGTGCCTTATAACAGGCGAGAGCTTAGGGCAGGTAGCATCCCAGACATTGGAAGCAATAGCGGCAACAAATGAAGTCGTTAAGATGCCGGTCTTAAGGCCTCTTATCGGTATGGACAAGCAGGCTACATGTGATATCTCCAGGCAGATAGGAGCATTCGAGACATCCATCCTTCCTTACGAAGACTGCTGCACGGTATTCGTAGCCAAGCATCCCAAGACGCATCCTCACCCGGAAGATGTTATTGAAGCAGAGAAGAATATCGATATCGAAGCTATGGTAGAAGCAGGCGTGAACGGTACGGAAGATATCGTCATTAATCCTTTTGACTGACATGAGAATAGGCAAGCTGACAGACGAACAACTTGAGGATCTGGTCCTTTCCAGACTCCCGAAACTCTCGAAGAACACGCTGTCCGGCGCGGGTATAGGTGCTGACTGCGCCTGGGTCAAAGTTGGCGACAATCTTATGGTCACTTCATCAGACCCGATTACCGCGGGAGGCACCAAGTCAGGTACGCTCGCTATCCATGTATCCTGCAATGATATCGCGGCATGCGGTATCCGTCCTTCAGGGATCCTGATCGTTATAATTGTTCCGCCTTCGGCGTCAGAAGATGACATCAAGGATATCGTCGTCCAGGCAAGTTACGAAGCATCCGCGCTCGGTGTTGATATCGTTGGCGGACATACTGAAGTGTCTGATTCCGTTAACAGCTTCATTGTCATTTCAACAGCATACGGCATTGCAGAAAAGGGTTCATCGGTCCCTTTGGGACATGCAAGGCCCGGTGATAAGCTCATCCTTACCAAGACTGCTGCTATAGAAGGCACTTATATCGTTGCAAACGAGCACAGAGAAAAGATCGAGGGCAAGGTCAAAGAAGAGTTTATCAAAGAAGCCCTCGGTTATTCAGAGCTGATCTCCGTTGTTAAGGAAGGCAGTCTGGCAGGTGCCTTAAGATCTTCTTCAGGAAGCAAACGTGATGACGGATTCTTTGATTCCGCCGTTAACCTCATGCACGATGTCACAGAGGGCGGTGTCTTCGGTGCGGCTTTTGAGATGGCAGATTTCTCCAAGACTGGTGTGATATTAGACAAGCGCAGCGTTCCTTTTACTGATTGCTCCAAAGCGATATGTGAAGCTCTTGGTCTTGATCTTTTCCGCCTTATATCTTCAGGAGCACTCATGATCGCTACGCCTGAGCCTGACAGGGTAATAGAGCATCTTAGGGAAAATGGTGTCAGGGCCACTGTGATAGGCGAGTTTACTGATTCCGGCAAGGCGGAATACATTGATCTTGACGGTTCAGTCAAGGTTTTGCCTCCTCCGTCTGCAGATGAGATATACAAAGTCGATAAGTTTTAAGTTTGTTTTCATTTAATTAATCAGAGGCTTCCTTATTGATGTTAGCATATCAATATGGATAAGCCTGATTCTTCATTGGGAAACCGCTTAAGGGTGATGTTCGGTTTTTCAAGGTATTCACCATTTGTCTCCAGATACTTCCTGGAGGCTAATATCAAGTCGTCGGTCTATATGTGTTTTGTCATCTTCGTCCTTGAGATATGGATGATGATCTACATCGGCATCTATGCATATAAGAAGGCGCTTGCAGGAGAACCAAAGACCAGGGCATGGCTTGTCGACAAGTACTCTATGTACGTATCTCTCACTTTGGCGGCTCTGGTCGTGCTCTTATATGCGATCTACTATTTCAGATCCAAGAAACCCAAGAGTCTTATTGTCGGTAATGCGATACTGTTGGCTTTTACAGCCATATGTCTTGTCTTCGGCATCCATATTTCATGGCCTGAATACCAGCAGGGAATGCAGATACTCTGCTTTGTTACAATGCTCATCTTCGGTATGCTGCTTTTGGTATGGCGTCCGTGGTTCTCTCTATCGGTAATCATTCTCTTTATGGGAGCGTTCTACTATCTTATGAAATACCAAAGTCCCGGTGTCGAGATGGTCCAGTCAACATGGGTCAATTTCCTCACGCTCTATATCTCGGTATCACTTGTTTCATTCAGTATCTATCAGCAAAGATATGCGGAGGCGACAGCAAGAGACGATCTCGAGCGCTCCAATGTGCATCTCAAATATATTGCTGACCATGACGAGGTTACAGGTATACATAATCTCTGGTGGTTCCTTAACGAAGCCAAGAAGCTGGCTGACAACGAACCTGATGTAATAAGGAAATTCCTTTACATCGACATCTTTAATTTCAAGACATATAACGAATCAGAAGGTTTCAGCAAAGGCACGGTCCTTTTGGCTAAGATAGCTGAGAAGCTCGAGGAGATCTTTGATGGCGAGCCTGTAGCCAGATTCTCTGACGATCACTTTATCGTCTATACAAAGCGGCAGAGCATCAGGAATGAGTGTGATGCGCTTCAGGAATTCCTGGATGCTGAGAGCGGCGGCATAATGCTCGGATACAAGATCGGAGCATATGCCGAGAAGAAGACAGGTCATATCGAGTCTGCCAGAGCGCTTGACCGTGCCAGGTATGCATGCAATACGATAAAGAAACAGTTCGGCATAAACTATGTCGAGTTCGACGAGGATATGTCCGCACAGTATCACCTTAATGAGTATATTATCAGTCACATAGACGAGGCTGTGGAGAAGGAATGGATCAAGGTCCGCTACCAGCCCGTTGTCTGGGCAGATGACTACTCTTTATGCGGAGCAGAAGCTCTTGCCAGATGGGACGATCCCAAATACGGACTTATGTCTCCGGCATCTTTCGTTCCTGTCCTTGAAGAATACAGACTGATACACAAGCTCGACATGTGCATTGCCAAGATCGTATTCAGAGATATCAAAGAATCCCTGGATAAGGGACAGACAGCCATACCTGTATCTCTCAACTTCTCGAGGCTCGACTTTGAGATGCTGGATGTATCTGCTTATCTTGATGAACTTTATGAGAATAGCGGCTTGCCAAGGAAGTATGTTCACGTTGAGATAACCGAATCAGCTCTTAATGATGAGAGCGGACTTCTTAAAGAATCCATAACGGATCTTGCCATGAAGGGCTATCCTATCTGGCTTGATGACTTCGGTTCCGGTTATTCATCGCTCAACACTCTTAAGGACTACCAGTTTGACGTAATAAAGGTCGACATGATGTTCCTTAGAGGATTTGAGACCAATCCCAAGAACCGCATGATCCTCAGCGCCATCTTTAACATGACCAAAGAACTTGAATTTGATACTCTCTGTGAGGGAGTTGAGACCGAAGAACAGGCTGAATTCTTAAGAAGTGTCGGCTGCAAAAGACTTCAGGGTTATTATTTCTCGAAGCCTGTTTCTCTTGACGAATTGAAGGCCAGAATAGAAAATGGTGAACTTGTCTTGTCAGATAAGCTTGATTATGCCTGATCTGTCATCGCTTTTTTGAACAAATAATGGGACTCTTTATGCGGACAAATTCAGTTTACTAATGCGCTTTTTTATATTAAAATAAGCGGCGTTAGTTTATTACCTTTTAGGAGGATCATCCGTCATGTACGACCATATCAAGTTTGAAGACCCTGAAGTATACTCTGCTATCTGGCAGGAGATCGGACGTCAGCGCGATAAGATCGAGCTTATTGCTTCTGAGAATGTTGTAACCGAGGCTGTTCTTGAGGCCGCAGGTTCACCCCTTACAAATAAATACGCAGAAGGTTATCCGGGAAAGCGTTATTACGGCGGATGTGAGTATGTTGACATCGTTGAGCAGCTCGCTATCGACAGGGCAAAGCAGCTCTTCGGCGCTGATCACGTAAACGTACAGCCTCACTCGGGCGCTCAGGCAAATACTGCAGTTTATTTTGCAATGCTCGAACCCGGTGATACCATCCTGGGTCTTGACCTCTCTCACGGCGGTCACCTGACACACGGCATGAAGATCAATGTATCAGGCAGGACATATCATTCAGAGTTCTACACAGTAGATCCCGAGACACAGACATTAAACTATGATGCCATCCTTGAGAAGGCTAAGGAAGTTAAGCCTAAGATCATCGTTGCAGGCGCTTCAGCATATCCCAGGATCATCGATTTCAAGAAGTTCAGGGAGATAGCTGATGAAGTAGGCGCATATCTCTTCGTTGATATGGCTCACATCGCTGGTCTCGTAGCTGCAGGACTTCACCCGAATCCGGTACCTTACGCAGACTTCGTTACTACAACTACACACAAGACATTAAGAGGACCCAGAGGCGGCATCATCATGTGCAAGGAGGAATATGCCAAGAAGATCAATTCCGCAGTATTCCCCGGACAGCAGGGCGGCCCTCTCATGCATATCATCGCTGCTAAGGCTGTCGCATTTAAGGAAGCTCTTTCACCTGAGTTCAGAGAATATGCCAACAATATCGTTAAGAATGCCAAGGCTATGTCCGAGCAGCTCCTGAGCCGCGGAGTTAACCTCGTATCAGGCGGTACAGACAACCACCTCATGCTCATCGACTTAAGAGGCACGGGCGTTTCCGGCAAGGACCTCCAGGAGAGACTTGATGACTGCAACATCACAGCCAACAAGAATACCATCCCGTTCGATCCTGAGAAGGCTACCATCACATCTGGCGTACGTATCGGTACACCTGCCATAACGACAAGAGGCTTTAACGAAGATGACTGCCGCATCGTAGCTGACTGCATCGCAGACTGCATCTTCGATTATGAGAACAAGAAAGCAGACGTCATAGCAAGAGTTAAATCTCTTACTGACAAGTATCCTCTCTATCCTGAGATGAAGCAGTCTTGAGTAGTGATAAGACAAACAATAAAGAACCTTTAGCCTACAGGATGTCTCCAAGGACACTTGATGAGTATTCAGGTCAGGAGCACATCGTAGGCGAAGGCAGATTACTGAGAAGAATGATCGAGGCGGACAGACTGTCCTCGATCATTTTGTATGGTCCGCCGGGAGTCGGCAAGACCGCTCTGGCAAGAGTGATAGCTAATACCACAAGTTCCAGGTTTGCCAGGCTCAATGCCGTTACATCAGGCGTGTCTGACATTAAATCAGTCGTATCGGATGCCTCTAACCCTCTTATCTCAGAAGGCCGCAAGACTGTACTGTTCATAGATGAGATCCACAGGTTCAATAAGCTCCAGCAGGATGCTCTTTTGCCGTTCGTAGAAGACGGAACAGTCATCCTGATAGGTGCAACGACCGAAAATCCGTTCTTCGAAGTAAACAAAGCTCTTGTCTCAAGGTCTACGGTATTCCAGCTTAAACCGCTTGAGGCAAAAGACATCCTCAAAGTGTTGAAAAATGCCATTAAAGATAAGGACAAAGGCCTGGGAGACATGGAGATAGAGATCTCTGATGAGACTCTTCTTAAGATCGCTGAGACTTCTAACGGTGACTGCAGGACTGCTCTTAATTCTCTTGAGATAGCTGCGATCACGACTCCCATATCATCAAAAGGCACCATAGTCATTACCGATGAAGTAATGAAGGAATGCATGCAGAACAGGAAAGTCCTTTTCGACAAGGATGGCGAGTCGCACTATGACAACATCTCCGCCATGATCAAGTCCATGAGGGGATCTGATCCCGATGCGGCCATCCTGTATCTTGCCAGAGCCCTTAAGGCCGGTGAGGATATCGAGTTCCTGGCCAGAAGGATAATGATCTGCGCTTCAGAGGATGTCGGTCTTGCCAATCCAAATGCGCTTCTCATTGCAGTCGCGGCTTATGAATGCGCAAGGGCAGTGGGTATGCCTGAAGCAAGGATACCTCTTGCAGAAGCTGTGGTAACTGTTGCAGCATCGCCTAAGTCAAATGCTTCGTATCTTGCAATTAATAAAGCTCTTGCTGATGTCGAGAATACGGATACGGGAACAGTGCCCATGCATCTCAGGAACGCTCCCGTAAAAGGCATGGAGGAATTAGGTTACAGTCAGGGCTATAAGTATCCGCACGATTTTCCTGACCATATCACGCCTCAGCAGTACATGACGGATAAGACGCTGGGCAGGACATATTATGAACCCACTCATATAGGCTATGAGGAGAAGATAGCTCAATATCTTGATTTTGTGAGGAAACATACATGAGAAGAACTATTGCAGCATTAATGACGCTCGTTATGCTTACGGTATTAATGGCAGGATGCTCCAAGATCCCGCTCACGGGAATGGACATAGCAGACCCCGTTAACATGGAACAGCTCAATACCAGCGGGGAATATGTATCAAGAGGCTTTATCGAGAGCATATTCTTTGACAATGAGGAAATGTTCAATGCCTGCTATCCGGACGGCTTTGTTGACAGCATTAACGAAGAGTCTTCAAGCACTATGTTCGAAGACTTTAAGGAGGCAATGACCGTTGACGGTGAGTTCCTCGGAACTATGTTCGAGGCATATAACAATTTCACCAAAGAGGAAGGCTACGATGAGGATGAGATGAGATTCAGCATCTCCGTTGTTACCGGCATTCCCGAAGAAGAGATCGAGGCAATGCAGGTCACCAAGATCAAGGTCTATTTTAAGGACAGTGAAGGAAATGCAGCTCAGAGCATTTATTTCCTCGTATTCTCATATCAGGGATCCTGGTATATGTATAATGTCCAGAATAAGGATGCGGAGTTTAAGAACTGATGAGATTTGTTATACAGTGCGTATCGGAAGCCTCCGTTAAGATAGACGATGAGATCTCAGGGCAGATAGGCAGGGGATTCCTTGTTTTTGTCGGTCTCGGTGAAGGTGATGACGAGGCAATAGCTGACAAGCTCATAGATAAGATGTTAAGGCTTCGGATATTCCAGGATGAGAACGGTAAGACCAATCTTAATCTCGAGCAGGTTGAAGGTGAGCTTCTTGTTGTTTCGCAATTCACTTTGTATGCGGACTGCAGGAAGGGAAACAGACCTAGCTTTACAAATGCCATGGAGCCTTCAAGAGCCGAAGAACTGTACGATTACATAGTTGCTGAATTAAAGAAGCAGAATGCCGTTGTAGAGACTGGCGAATTCGGTGCTGACATGAAGGTCAGCCTGATAAACGACGGGCCCTTCACCATAATCCTTGATTCAAATGAGATAATGCCAAAATGAGATCTGTTGCTATTAAAAGTCTTGCCGTTGTTATTCTGATCGCTGCAGCCACCTTGTTCTGAGACAGACATATGTCGGAAAATGATAATTGAGGCCATAGCCACTCGGATTGTAATCTAATTAATATATTTGTTACAAAATTAATGTTAAAATTATAAAGTGTTAAATATATCTACAGGTCAGGAGATCATTAATGGCTAATTCAAATGGCGGTTACGGTGACGGCGGAGAGATATTAAGCTGTTCTTTCTGCGGCAAGTCTGAATACGAGGTGCCCCGTCTTTTCTCGGGCGCAGGATGCTATATCTGTATCGATTGTATCAGGACTGCTTACGGCATCGTTGCAGAAGAAGAGAAAGTCAACAAGAAGCGCAAGATGCGCACTTATAAACCCAAGAAACTCGTTACTCCGCACCAGATCAAGGACAGTCTCGATCAGTACGTAGTAGGACAGGACGAAGCCAAGATCGCTTTATCTGTCGCAGTCTATAACCACTACAAGAGAGTCTTCTCGGATTTTCCGTCTGACGATACCGAGATCCAGAAGAGCAATATCCTTTTGCTCGGACCTACAGGTTCCGGTAAGACACTTCTTGCTCAGACTCTTGCAAGAGTCCTCAATGTTCCTTTTGCGGTAGCAGATGCTACGAGCCTTACACAGGCAGGTTATGTTGGTGAAGACGTAGAGAACATCCTTTTAAACCTCATTATCGCTGCAGATTACGATATAGAGCGTGCTCAGGTCGGCATCGTATATATCGATGAGATCGATAAGATCGCCAAGAAATCCGAGAATGTTTCCATTACAAGAGACGTAAGCGGCGAGGGCGTTCAGCAGGCTCTCCTCAAGATACTTGAGAGCACTGTTGCCAATGTTCCTCCCAAGGGCGGAAGAAAGCACCCTAACGAAGAATGCATCAAGATCGATACGACTAATATCCTCTTTATATGCGGCGGAGCTTTTGACGGCCTTGATGAGATAATCGCAGGCAGAGTCGAGTCAAGACAGTTCGGTTTCGATGCTGATGTCAAGGCAAAGGCTGATATGCACAGCGGTGCTTTCTATCACTCGGTAAAACCTGATGATCTCATGAAGTTCGGTCTCATTCCTGAATTTATAGGACGTGTTCCTGTTACCGTTGCTCTTGATAAGCTCTTAACAGCTGATCTTGTCAGGGTAATGACTGAACCCAAGAATGCGATCATCAAACAGTATAAGAAGATGCTCAAGATGGATGATGTCGATCTCGAATTCGAGCCTGATGCCATAACAGCCATTGCCGAGAAGGCGATAAGCCAGAATACAGGCGCAAGAGGATTAAGGTCCATCATCGAGGAGACCATGAGAGGCGTAATGTTCGACATTCCTTCACAGAAGGATGTTAAGACATGCATAATAAAGAAAGAATGCATTACAGAAGGCAAGCAGCCCGTTCTTATCTACAAGAAGGGTTCTTCGGAGAAGAATTCCAATAATGATGACAACATGGGCGTGAATGCCGGCTGAGAAAAAGGAGGATCATCTTATGGCAGAATCGTATAACATTTGTCTTGATATCGGCGGTACTAAGATATTGGGAGTTATCTTCAACAGCAAGAAAGAGATCATCTACCGTCTGAAGAAGAAGACCAAGGCCGGCGGAGATTCCTCACAGAATGTTGAAGAGGTGATCGTTAGTGTTGTTAAGGAGCTCATCTCCGAATCAGGGATCAAGAAGAACCAGATCAATGCCATTGCTGCAGGTGCTCCGGGCGTCATAAACCAGAAGACAGGCGTTGTCCTTTTCTCGCCCAATCTTCCCTGGAGGAACTACAATATAAGAAAGCCGATAGAAGATGAATTCGGTGCGCCTTTCTATATCGGAAACGATGTTAATGTAGGCGTTCTCGGAGAATATAAGTATGGCGCTGCAAAGGGATATAAGAATGTTGTCGGCCTTTTCGTAGGAACAGGCATGGGCGGCGGTCTCATCTTAAACGGCAAGCTCTTTACCGGCAATGAGTTTAAGGCAGCTGAATACGGCCACATGATCCTTGATCCTGAAGGTCCTTTATGCAACTGCGGTCAGAGAGGATGTCTTGAGGCATTCTCGAGCAAGCAGGGTATGAGCTCATACATCAGGCAGCAGGCAGCAAGAGGAAGAGAATCCATGCTCAGCGAAGCTGTCCAGGGCGGAGTCTTTAAGTCCAAGCTCTTAAAGCAGGCATTAGCTGAGAATGATGCCGTTGCAACAGAAGCTGTAGACAGGGCGTGCCACTATCTTGCGATCGCATCAGGCAATCTTGTTAATACTTTCAGCCCTGACATTGTTGTTTATGGCGGCGGCGTTATAGAAGCAGTAGGCGATATCTTCTTAGAGAAGATCTTAGCTGAAGTAGACAGATACTGCATGCCTTCCATAAGAGAGACGGTAGAGTTCAAGAAGGCTGCCTTAGGTGATGACTCCATCCTCTATGGCGCGCTGTCAATGATAGATAAAGCGTGATCAATGATTTAATGTATCTTTGAAGCTGCCTAAGGGCAGCTTCTTTTATTTATATATATTTTTTAAAGTATGCTATAATTAATCGTTATTGAATTGATCTGAAAGAAGGTTTACTGATTATATGGCTAGGATCGACAGTATAAGCAAGACATTTGAGCCCAATGAGGCAGAACCGCGTTTATACAATGAATGGATGAGCAAGGGTTATTTTAAGCCCTCTGATGATGAGTCAAAAGAGAAGTTCAGCATCGTTATGCCCCCGCCGAATATCACGGGACAGCTGCACATGGGACACGCTCTTGATAACACATTGCAGGACATCCTGACACGTTTTAAGAGAATGAACGGCTATTCCGCTCTGTGGGTTCCCGGTACTGACCACGCTTCTATCGCTACTGAAGCCAAGATCGTTGAGCAGATGCGTAAGGAAGGCATCTTCAAGGAGGATCTCGGCAGAGAGAAGTTCCTTGAGAGAGCCTGGGACTGGAAGGCTAAGTACGGCGGCAGGATAGTAGAGCAGCTCAAGAAGATGGGTTCTTCTTGTGACTGGTCAAGAGAGCGCTTCACGATGGATGAAGGATGTTCCGAGGCTGTTAAGGATGTCTTCGTTAAGTACTATGAGCAGGGTCTCATCTACAGAGGCGAGAGGATCATAAACTGGTGTCCTCACTGCTTAACATCTATCTCAAACGCCGAGGTAGAGTACGAAGATCAGGCAGGTCATTTCTGGCACTTGCGTTATCCCCTGGAGGATGGTTCAGGTTATGTTGAGCTTGCTACTACAAGACCTGAGACACTCTTAGGCGATACTGCCGTAGCAGTTAACCCCAAGGATGAGAGATATAAGGATATCGTTGGCAAGATGCTCATTCTGCCTCTTGTCGGAAGAAGGATCCCTGTTGTTGCCGATGACTATGTCGATATCGAATTCGGTACAGGTGTCGTTAAGATCACACCTGCTCACGATCCTAATGACTTTGAGGTAGGACAGCGTCACGGCCTCGAAGTTATAACAGTCCTTACTGAAGATGCCAAGATCACTGAGGATTATCCCAAGTATGCAGGCATGGACAGATACGAGGCAAGAGAAGCCATCGTTAAGGATCTTGAAGAGGGCGGATTCCTCATCAAGACCGAGGACTATAACCACAACGTTGGTACATGCTACCGCTGCGGTACAACGATCGAGCCCAGGGTATCACTCCAGTGGTTCGTAAAGATGGAAGAACTTGCCAAGCCTGCAATAGAGGCTGTTAAGGACGGCAGGATCAGATTCGTGCCTGAGAGATTTAACAAGAACTACTTCAACTGGATGGAAGATATCCGTGACTGGTGTATCTCAAGACAGCTCTGGTGGGGCCACAGGATCCCTGCATTCTACTGTGATGACTGCGGTGAGATCGTGGTTACCAAGGATGAGAAAGCAGTCTGCCCTAAGTGCGGCAAGGAAATGCGTCAGGATCCCGATACTCTTGATACATGGTTCTCATCTGCTCTCTGGCCTTTCTCCACATTAGGCTGGCCAGAAGATACAGAAGATCTTAAGAAATTCTATCCTACAGATACGCTCGTTACAGGCTATGACATTATTACATTCTGGGTATCCAGGATGATAGTTGCAGGTATGGCTCACATGGATGACGTTCCGTTCAGGGATGTCCTTATCCACGGCCTTGTAAGAGATTCCCAGGGCAGGAAGATGAGTAAGTCATTAGGCAACGGCATCGATCCTCTTGAGATCATCGACAAGAGCGGAGCTGACTCATTAAGATTTGCTCTTGTAACGGGTAACGCTCCGGGCAATGACCAGAGGTTCCAGGAAGATAAGATCACAATGGGCAGAAACCTGGCCAACAAGATCTGGAACGCCATGAGATTCGTTATCATGAACATGGAAGACGATGCTGATCTCTCAGGCGTTGATACGGCTAAGTTCACTCTCGAAGACAAGTGGATCTTAACAAAGCTCCACGATGTAACAGCTGAAGTTACCAATAACCTCAATAACTATGATTTCGGTGTTGCTCTGTCCAAGATAGTAGACTTCATCTGGGACAACTTCTGCGACTGGTACATTGAGATCTCCAAGAGCAGGCTTTTCGACAAGGAATGCCCTACCAGGATCGAGGCCATGTATCTCCTGAACTATGTTTTGGGTCAGTCTATGAAGCTTCTGCATCCGTTCATGCCTTTTATCACAGAAGAGGTTTATTCAAATCTTGTTCTTCCCGATAAGTCCGAGTCCATCATGATCTCTGACTGGCCTGATGCTGATAAGATCTATTCATCTCCTGAAGATGCTGAGATGATGGAGACTTTGATGGATGCCATAAGAGGCATAAGAGCTGTCCGCAAGGAGATGAACGTTGCTCCTTCTCGTAAAGCAAGGATCATCGTTGTAACACCTTCCGATAAGACTGCCAAGATGTTTACTGACGGCGAGGCTTTCCTCGAAAGACTCGCAAGTGTAAGCGGCCTTGAGTGTCAGAAGGATAAGGAGGGCATTCCTGCAACGGCAGTTGCCGCAATGTTTAAGGGCGGAGAGATCTATCTGCCTTTGGAAGATCTCATTGATATTTCCAAGGAGCTTGAGCGTCTTTCTGCTGAGAAGGACAGACTCGAAGGTGAGATCAAGCGTGTTAAGGGTAAGCTTGCCAATGAGAACTTCACATCAAGGGCTCCCGAGGCTGTCGTTAATGCAGAGAGGGAGAAGCAGGCTAACTATGAGGAAATGTATAGCAGCATCTGTCAGCGTATCGAGATGCTTAATAAATAAGGAGGGTCATTGATGGATACTACAGAATTCGGCGATAGCGCAAAGATCGCAAAGCTTCCCCAGGAGGGCGTACACTGCTATCCGGGCAGCAAGTCTAAGATCACAAGGAACAGGCTCCTGTCTTTGATCTTCTTTGCTGCTTTCCTTGCAGGCGCTTTGCTTTTGGGCTTGAAGGCTTCGGGCAATTATGTTTATCTCGGTCTTGCCGTTATCTTCGGCATACTTGCCGTTTGCATGATCCTTGTCTTCTGCCAGACATTCCTGGTTGCCAAGTACAGGGTTGCAGTTGATTATAATGAGAAAGCAGTTGTCTTAAGATACAGATACAGCCAGATCAAGATCCCCTTCGAGAACTTCGATGCAAGACAGGGTAAGCCTGATGAGGCTGAAGCTCTTATAGACAAGAACTTCAACAAGGGCGGCAATGAGTATCTTATCCTTGACGATGTTTTCCAGGATGCATGCTACCAGACATCCATAGCAGATCTTGAGAGCCGTGATGACTTTAACAAGCTCAAGGAAGACTGCCTTGCAATAGCTGATGCATATGGTGCAAGAAACAGCGAGGATAAGGTCAAGTTCTACTACGAGAAGGATAAGGATACCAGAACGGCAACAGGTGAAGATGATATAGATAAGATCATCGAGGATGCCCAGAATGAGAAGGGCGAGGGAGATCTTGCCAATTCTGAAGAGGAATAACTCTGATTACTTAACAGAAACTTCAGCGAGCTTGAGCAGTTGCTTAAGCTCGTTTCCTTTTATATAGCGCCATTTGCCTGTCTCAAGACTGCCGAGTTCAATGTTCATGAACCTTATCCTCTTGAGCTTTACGACCCTGTAGCCAAGGTATTCGCTCATGCGCCTTATCTGGCGGTTTAATCCCTGATGAAGGATGATCCTGAAACTGCGGTTCGTCTCCGGGATAACAGTGCAGGGAAGCGTGACCCTGCCAAGTATGGGAACACCGGATTCCATCTTTTTTACAAAGCTCTGATCGTAAGGCTTATCAAGAGTTACCCTGTATTCCTTCTCGTGGTTGTTCTCTGCTCTCAAGAGCCTGTTTACAATATCTCCGTCATTGGTGAGAAGTATGAGACCTGATGAATTCTTATCGAGTCTTCCTATGGGGAATATGCGCATACCAAGATCCAGGAAGTCTATTATATTGGAAGGATCCCTTCTGTCTGTTGTGCAGGTAATGCCCAGGGGTTTATTAAGAGCTATATAGATCCTTGAGTCTTCGGGTATAACTGCTTTGCCGTCAACAGTTACCTTATCGCCTTCAAGGACCCTGTCTCCTGATGAAGCAGTGCTGCCGTTGATGGTTACTTTGCCTTGTTCTATCAGGGTATCAGCCTGCCTTCTGGAACAAAGACCGGTCGAGGCGATATACTTGTTGATCCTTATACCCGGCTTATCGTCACTCCCAGACATCTACGGCCTCCGCCTTTGTCAGGGTAAATGTGAATGTGGCACCTTCTCCGTATTCGCTCTTAACAGTAATGGATTCGCCCATGTAAGTAAGAAGCTCTCTTGCGATGGCAAGGCCCAGGCCTGAACCTTTCTTTCCTCTTGCTCTGTCGGCTTTGAAGAACCTGTCGAAAATATGGTCAATGTCATACTCGTGTATGCCCTGGCCGGTATCTGCGACAGAAATGAATACTTTCTTCTCTGATTCGATATAATCCGTTGAGATAGTGATGGATTTGCCCTTGGGCGTATACTTCTTGGCGTTATCAAGAAGTATGACAAGGATCTGTTCAACACGGTCGGGGTTGCCCATAACAGTAGGGAGCTTGCCGTAATTGTTCTGGACTTTAAACGCGATCCCGGCTTCCTTCATTACATTCTTGAACCTTATCTCAACATTGCTGATGAGCTTATTGACATCAAAAGGGAAGGTCCTGAACGCGAGCGTCCTTGACTGGAGCTTGGAGAGCTCGAGCATGTCGTCGATCAAGCGTGACAGACGCATTGTCTCGCTGTGGATGATGTCGTAGTAGCGCTGACGGTCTTCTTCCTTCTTTACCATTCCGTCCTGCAAAGGCTCGATAAGACCTCTCAATGTCTGAAGAGGAGTGCGGAGCTCGTGGGAGATATTGGCAACATAATCCTGTCTGAACTGTTCGTTCTTTTGCTGTTCGTAGATATCACGGAAGAAACCCGTGGCACCGATAACTCTGTTCTGGTCATTGGCATCGAACTTAGGGATTATAGTTGACTGGTAAGCGTATTCCCTGTGTTCTATCGTTCTCTTCTTAACAATTCCTGTCTTTATCGCTTCTTCGAAATCCTCCCAGATCTCATCGAAGGGGATAAGCTGGAGCCTCTCTGTGAAAAGGTTGCTCCTGTCAGCTCTGTTAAAGAGGTTCTTTATGACTTCATTGGTAGTTACGGGCTTGCAGTTCTCATCTACAACTACGATACCGTCAGATATCGTATTGAACACTTCCTGAAGCTGGTTCTTCTCTGCTGTAAGGTTGCCAATTGATTTGGAAAGCTGGTCTGCAAGGAAGTTGAAGGATGCTCCGAGTTCTCCGACTTCGCCTTTATGAGATTCGTCGGCCCTTAACTTGAAATTGCCTCTGCCGTACTGCATAGCTATCTCATTGATTTTCTGGATCGGGAGCACCATGTGTCTTACGAGCATATAAGCAGGTACGAGCATTGCCATGGCAGCCATGAGCGTTGAAAGGATAAGGATATTAAGATATCTGACGATCAGATCATTATATATCTCGATATAGGACAGAGATATAAGGTAGCACTTGTTGCCCTGATAGTTTACGGGATAGCGAAGTGCAAGGATAGAACTGTCGTACATCTCGGATTTGACTGACAGAAAATCAAAATCGTCATTAGAGGACTTAAAATCATTCTGTCTGATCTTCTCCATGACGATGTCGTAACTCTCGGGCGTGAGATTCAAGTACTCAGAGGGAGTGCAGTTAATGATCCTCTGCATGTCTTCTGTAACAAGGTAATAGTCATGACCCGAAGAATGCGTGGTCTCAAAGAAGACGTGGGAATATTCCTTGGAATCGAAGAATTCAGGGAATACTTTAAGAAGGTTCGTGTAAACAGAATCCTGATCTAATGCGGCTTCTGTCTGCGTTTCGATATTAACCTGTCTTCCTGCGAATATGAATGCTACGGTCGCGAGGATGGCAGATGCGAGCAATGCCCACAAGACGAGCGCCATTGTCCTCTTGAGCATTGTGCTTTGAAACATTAATTTACCTCGAACTTATATCCGACACCGTAGATCGTTTGGATGCTCCAGGCTGCATTATCGAATGTGACTTTCTGTCTGATCCTCTTGATATGGGTATCAACGGTCCTGGAATCTCCATTATATTCGAGTCCCCAGATCGTCTCTAAGATCTTCTCTCTGTTGTAGACCTGGCCGGGGTGGGAAGCCAAAAGATAAAGGATCTCAACTTCCTTGGGTGTGAAGGGGATAGATTCGCCGTTGATCCTGACAGAATAGTTGTTAAGGTTTATATCAAGACCTTCGTAGTGTATGGTCGTGGGCTGTGCGGGAGTCTGGTCATCGGATCTTCTTAAAACAGCCTTGATCCTTGCTATAACCTCTCTGGGAGAGAAGGGCTTAACGATATAATCGTCAGCTCCGAGCTCAAGGCCAACGATCTTATCGATCTCTTCGCCCTTTGCAGTGAGCATGATGATAGGGGTGGTGTGAGTCTTTCTGACTTCACGGCATACATCAAGACCGCTCATCTCGGGCATCATGACATCCAACAATATGAGGTCGATGTTGGAAGAAGCAACTTTCTCAAGGGATTCCTTGCCGTCATATGCGTCAATGTGTTCAAAATTGTCGTTGTCCAGATATAGTGCTAATGACTCGTGTACAACGGGGTCATCATCACAGATAAGGATAGTAGGTGTATTCATTTTGTTTCCCCTTGATATTTTTTATAATTATATAGCATAAAAACATATTATCAAATCAATATATGTACAGGCATTTGCATAAAATCATAACTACTTGATTTTTATGGCAAAACTGATATTATCACGATATATCTTAAGAGGAGGATTACTATGGTTATTAGTAAAAGAGTTATGACCAAGATCGGCTGCCTTGCAGTTTCCGCATCAATGGTTCTTTCCGTTGCCGGCTGTCTTGGCGGTAAGGCTAAGACTGAGGTCATCGAAGCTGCTGAGAGCTTTGCAGAAGCAGTTAAGAAGGGTGATCCGGCTAAGATCATCAAGCTTACAACAGAGAAGAAGGACAGTGACGTCGCTGCAGGCTTAACACTTATCCTTAGCGAGGACACGTATACTGATGAGCAGAATCAGTTCAACAGTGCAGTTGCTAAGACGATCGAGGCTGAAGTTGACGAGGAGTCAGTTAAGGTTGACGGCGATTCAGCAGAGGCTGATATCGTATTCACAATCGTTGACTATGAGAAGGCGCTTAAGGACGGCGAGTTCGAGGATATCGACGGCGTTCTTGATGCTATCAAGGACTGTGAAGATACAAAGGAGATCACATTCTCAGCTGAGTTCGAGAAGGATGACGATGAGTGGCTTATCTCCAACCTTGATGATAAGGATTTCGGTAAGATCTATGATTATCTTACATATGAGCTCCCTATCACAGCATCTGCTAATTTCGAAGAGTATCTTGACTACACAGACTGGTACTTTGACAACGGTGACAACACATACTCACACTACAATTCATACATCGAGCTCGATCTGTGGTTCACATCTGAGATCTATGATGTAGATCCTACAGCTAACTTCGTATACTATGAAGTTTACAAGGATGATGGCTTGGTTTACACAAGTGATAACGTAGCTGTAGGCGGCAGCACATACATCGAGCTTATCTACGGTGATGACCAGGGCGCAGCTCTTGACAACGACGGTTACATCGAGGCTGGCGAGTATGAGATCATCGTTTACCTCACAGATGGTTCTGTCTTCACATCTTCCACATGCACAGTTGAGGAAGGTACAACTATCGAGACAACAACATATGCTACAGGCGCTATCGAGCCTTCCAACATGTTCGAATTCCAGGATGACGCATTCGAGGCTAAGGCTCTCGAAGCAGGCTGGTGGGATTATTTAGGAACAATGGTTGGTGACGGTATCTATGGTCTTGATACAGAGACTATCGCTTTCTCCATCCAGGTCGATCCTTCTGAGACAGAAGGGATCCACTATGAGTTCTACTACTCTGAAGATGACGATATGACAGAGGAAGATATGGCAGAACCTGCATTCGCAGCTGATATCGAGCCTACTGTATATCCTAACGGCGATACATACTATGATATCGACTACACACCTGATGAAATGGTACCCGGTTACTATCTCCTTATCGTTTCTGATACAACCCAGGAGACAGCTTACCTCTTCGGTGCTTGCCAGGTATTGGATGTAACATCTTCTGAATACTGATACTGATAAGCAAGTTTAGTGTATAATTCATGGCGTCTTCATTTGAAGGCGCCATGTTTTATGAGGTGATGTTTATGCATAGATATAGATCCTGTGTTCTTTTTGTGATACCGGCTTTGCTTCTTGCTTTCTGTTCATGCGGTAATAAAACAGTTGAGTCTGACATATCAGAGTCATCCGCAGCATCAATCACTGAAATAAGCGAAACGTCTTCTGAAAGCACTACTGCTTCCGGGAGCGGGACAACTATGCAGATCGAAGTGATCAATGCTCCTTTGAGCATTGAGGTTTGGGATACAGAAGATGCTGATTATAAGCATGAGTATGTTTATGAGTTCCTTGATGAAGAGTTTGAAAGTTCGATCGATGAGTCAACGAGCGGATGGTGGAATTATAATGAGACCATGTCAGGGTCGAGTATCTATAATACTGAAACTGAGATAGCAGGTTATTCACTGACACTTACAGGAGAACCCCAAGAGCTGTTTTATGCCTATTACGGTCCTGATGGCGATCTTAAGTATTCATCTTCCTGCACGGCAACAGAGTATACTTCTTTTACGAGCTATGACATAGACATGCCAAGAGAAGGTGACTGGGAGACGGGCAAGTATTATCTCGTGATCTCCAAAGATCCATCTTTCGAAAACATTGTATTCAGGGCTTCGTTTGAGATGCAAAACAGCGAAGAGGTCTGATACTGTTTTTGCTTTGACGGTTGCAATGCCGTATAATGCTATGGTAGCTTCAATCTTCAGATGTGGAATGGTCTTATATGATTAATATCAGGAATCTATTCAGGAAAACAGTTTGCCTTGCAGTAATCATGGGCATTCTTATTTCTTCTTCGGGCTGCTTTACCCTTTTGAGGGCTATGGCGGAGAATAATGCTGAAGATACGGTCAACAGCTTCCTTAAGAGCTATTTTGAATCACCGACATCGACTAAGTTCAGTAAATATATAGATGATGCGGTCAGATTTGAACTTGACTCAAAACAGGAGGAGTTTTTCCTCTTTGCAAATGAAGACGTGACCTATTCGATTACTGATACAAATCTTCACTCTGACAGAAAAAAATGCGAGATCACAGTCACATTTAAGCATGTATATGATGTGGACAGGTTAGACCTCGGTGAAGCAGGTCTTGACGAATATCTGGAGGAATTAGGTTATCTCAGCTCAGGAAAGGAAGTAGTGGAATTCGTCCTTGAGCGCAACAGATACGAGGAATGGCTTATAACTGACTACGATGATTTTGAAGAGATCTTCATGGGTCCTTATGAAGACCTGAACATTACAGATGGAGGAACCGGCCCTGTTCCTGATCCCACGGATCCTACTGATCCGCCCATAAATCCTTCAGATCATTCAGGTGCTTATGTTGCGACTTCATTTGCTGAGATAAAAGCTGCTTATATATATACGACATGGCTCGATGTTGAGCTTGATCTTCCTTTGGAGGATAACAAGGTGCCTGTCGAACTGTCTTATGCACTTAAGAATGTCTTCTATTTCAACAATCCGGTGACGGCTACTATCCATGCCGAGCTGTTTGATTCTTCTGATACTCTTATCCTCAGCAAGGATGTTGTCTTAGACGGCAATGTCATATGCACATGTGATTTCAGTGCAGGTCTTGAAGGCATGGTGCAGTTTGATCCCGGTGATTATTACATCGTGATCAGTATGGACGGCAATGCCATTGCAAAATCAGAGCTTGTTACGGTTGGATGATATGCTGGCAGCTTCTTCCTGGACAGATTATGAAATCCTTTATGCAGGCTCCGGCGAAAAGTATGAACGCTGGGGAAACATAACCTTAAGGCGTCCCGACCCTCAGGCTGTCTGGCCTGTCATTGATTCGGGAAAGGTCATCAGCATGGATGATCTTAAGACTCCGTCTGCTGTCTATAACAGGAGCAGGGAAGGCGGCGGATCCTGGGACAGACTTTCCAAGTTCCCTCCTAACTGGAATATCTCATACGATTCGCTCGGCAGAAAGCTCACATTCGGCATAGAGCTTACTTCGTTTAAGCATACAGGTCTGTTCCCTGAACAGGCGGTAAACTGGGACTTTTGCGGAAAACTGATAGAGGATGCCAAACAAAAGGGCAAGGAGAACATCACTGTTCTCAATCTTTTCGCTTATACGGGCGCGGCAACCATCGCAAGTGCTGCTCACGGAGCAGACGAAGTGGTCCACGTTGATGCTTCCAAGGGCATGATCGCCAAAGCCAAGGATAATGTGAAGCTGTCCGGACTCGAAGGCAGCTATATAAGGTTCATAGCTGACGACTGCCGCAAGTTCGTAGAGCGCGAGATCAGGCGCGGCAGGCATTACGACGGAATAATAATGGATCCGCCCTCTTACGGAAGGGGCCCTTCAGGAGAACTCTGGAAGCTCGAAGACTCATTCTACGATCTTATGAAGCTTACTGCGGGACTCTTATCAGATGATCCTTTGTTCTTTATCGCAAGTTCATATGCAACAGGCATTACGGCAGCCGCTTCAGGGCAGATAATGGATCTTGCATTAAGAGACCACGGCGGCAAGGTGGAAGCTGACGAGATAGGTCTTCCGGTCTCTCACATGGGTATCGTTTTGCCATGCGGTCAGGTGGCCAGATGGACAGCGAAGTAAAGATCCTCTATGAAGATAACCATGTGATCGTTGCAGTTAAGCCCGCAGGTGTGCTTTCCCAGTCTGACGGGAGAGGTGCGCCTGACATGCTTACGATCCTCAAGAAATACATCAAAGAGAAATATAGTAAGCCCGGAGAAGTCTTCCTTGGGCTTTTGCACCGCCTTGACAGGCCCGTGTCAGGCGTTATGGTCTTTGCCAGGACGAGCAAAGCCGCGTCAAGACTGTCCTCGCAGATAAGGGAGAAGAGCTTTGTAAAATGCTACAGAGCAGTAGCCGAAGGAAGGCTTGAAGGCGAGGGAAGACTTGTCAATTATCTTCTTAAGGATCCCAAGACCAATACGGTAAAGGTCTTTGATGAAGAAGTCACGGATTCCAAGCGCTGCGATCTGGAATACAAGGCTTTAGGTCATGCTGAAGGCCTTACTCTTGTTGATATCAGGTTAGGTTCAGGCAGATCCCATCAGATCAGATCCCAGCTGGCTCATACAGGGCATCCTCTGGCAGGTGACAGAAAGTACGGCAGCACGACAAAAAGGGACTGCGATATCGCGCTTTTTGCATACAAGATAGGCTTTGTTCACCCGACCATAAAAGAGTATATGGAGTTTGAGACCGAAAATCCTTCCGGATGGCCGTGGAATCTTGACTTTGAAGCCGAGAAATAATTATAATAAACAGTCAAAATTAAATATATAAGGAAGTCGCTTTATGTACAAGAAGGTATCTAAGGATCTCAATTTTGTAGACAGAGAGAAACAGGTCATCGAATTCTGGAAGCAGAATGACATATATAAGAGGAGCTTAAAGCCCAAGAAGGACGGCGCTCCTTGCTTTACTTTATATGACGGTCCCCCTACGGCTAACGGCAAGCCGCACATCGGACACATCAAGACAAGAGTTATAAAAGACGTAGTCCCCAGATACCATGCCATGAAGGGTGAGGGCATCTCATTTAAGGCAGGCTGGGATACACACGGCCTCCCTGTTGAGCTTGAAGTCGAGAAGGCTTTGGGCATCAACGGCAAGCCCCAGATCGAGAGCTATGGTGTAGAGCCCTTCATCAAGAAGTGCAAGGAGTCCGTCTGGACATACAAGGACCAGTGGGAGCATATGTCTGACCGAGTAGGTTTCTGGGCAGATATGGAGAATCCTTACGTTACTTATGACAACAACTACATCGAGTCTGAGTGGTGGGCACTTAAGACTATCTGGGATAAGGGCCTTCTCTATAAGGGTCACAAGATCGTTCCTTATTGCCCGAGATGCGGTACCGCATTGTCTTCACACGAGGTTGCACAGGGCTATAAGACAGTCAAGGAGAGATCTGCGATCGTAAGATTTAAGATCATCGGTGAGGATGCGTATTTCCTCGCATGGACGACAACACCCTGGACTCTTCCTTCCAATGTTGCTCTCTGCCTTAATCCTGACAGTGAATACTCCAAGGTAAAAGCAGCTGACGGCTATACATATTACATGGCAACAGCTTTGCTCGATACTGTTTTAGGCAAGCTCGCAGAAGGTGATAACAAGGCATATGAGATCCTTGAATCCTATAAGGGTACAGATCTTAAGGGCAAGGCTTATGAGCCTTTATATGAGGGTGCAGCAAAGGAAGCAGCAAACCAGAAGAAGACAGCTCACTATGCAGTCGTAGATAACTACGTAACAATGGAAGACGGTACAGGAATAGTTCACATCGCTCCTGCTTTCGGTGAAGATGACGCCAGGGTAGGAAGAGAGAACGATCTTCCTATGGTACAGTTTGTCGATACAAGGGGACACATGACAGAGGAGACGCCTTTTGCAGGTCTCTTTGTAAAGGATGCAGACCCTGAGGTCCTTAAGGACTTGGACAGCAGAGAGCTCCTTTTCGCTGCTCCCAAGTTCGAGCATGAGTATCCTTTCTGCTGGAGATGCGATACTCCGCTCATTTATTTTGCAAGATCCACATGGTTCATCGAGATGAGCAAGAAGAGAGACGAGCTCCTCAAGTCCAACAACATGGTCAACTGGTATCCGGAATCTATAAGAGACGGACGTATGGGTGACTTCTTAAGGAACGTAATCGACTGGGGCATCAGCAGAGAGCGTTACTGGGGCACGCCTCTCCCGATCTGGGAGTGTGAGTGCGGCAAGAGGCACTGCATCGGTTCTATCGAAGAGCTTAAGTCCATGAGCGACGATTGTCCGGATGACATCGAGCTTCACAAGCCTTATGTTGATAACGTTCACATCAAGTGCCCTGAGTGCGGC
>CAMHSJ010000004.1 GCA_946187935.1 uncultured Clostridia bacterium | reverse complement strand
TTTTCACCAAGTAGTTTTGATTTATCTTTTCTGCTGAATGCAAACTGAATCAGAAACTGTATAAATGAAAAAACCGCACCGGATGTAAGTGCGGCAAGAATTACCTCGTTCATTTTGTCACCCCCTAAACTATATTTCCCTTAGGGTATAAGTAACCGTCATACTCTGTGCCGCCGTCTTTGTAACTGCGCTCGGCAAATTGAACTTCGTAGCAAGATACAATTTGCTCACTATCGCCCTATTCAATGCGTCTGTGTTCAAACCGTCATATAAGGCTATGTTGCCCTGCCCTGCATAATACCGAGTATAGTTATAGTTAGTCCTTCCTCCGTGTGCAGATAACTTATACAGGTTCGTTCCGTCTATCAAATACCCGTTTGTGCTTATAGCCTTGCTTCCATTCACCGCTATCGCACCTGTAAGAACATAGAACAAATTGCTCTCACCTGTGTTATTCGTAATATCATCAATATCGGTAAAATTCGTGAGGTTTATGCGAACATAAGCATCGGGGTCTGGTCTATATGTTTCGGAACATATAGGCACATACAGATAGTTTCCAATAACGATTGCCTGTAATGGATAGCGGATATTTGTATATCCTGAACCTGTTACGAATGTTCTGAACGACCACAAATAATAGTCTGTAAGGTTTATAGTCTGTGTCGTAGTCGTTGCCGTACCTGTTGCAAGGTTTATCGTATCTATTACAAGGTCTGTCGGTGTTACTGTGTACCCTGTGGAATAAACAGAAAATATCTTTAAGGTGTTATTCGCTAAATCGTAATGGAACATACAAGCATTATCACCGCTAAAGTTATGTCCCAAATTAATCGGCGTGGCTTCTGCGTAATCTGTAAGAGGAATTAAACCGTTGCCCTGCAACTTCGTTTTAGAGCAGATAACAGGCGTTTTATACAGGGTAAGAACTCCTGCCCCTGTAACCTTGAACGAATAAGTAATATTATTCTTGACCGCAAACATCACAGAGCCATTTATCTCTGTTGGTGTTATCCTGCTCTTTGATGCAACATCGATGAACGGGTCGAGGCTCTGAAATGCGTTACTTGTCCTGCCTGTCGCCCCTGCATCGCCTATATCCTTATGACAAAGAGCCACCGCAGATATAGTGCCATTCCCCTGCGAAGATGCCCACTCCCAAACCTGTGTTACTGAACCGCTCGCAAGAACAAGACCTGTACTGTTCGGGTTTCCTCTTGTAAGATCGTCTGCCGCATCTGCGTATGTGGCCTGCCCTGCGTGTGCCGTGATAGCATTATCAGATGCAGAAGGGATAGCATAAGCCGTAGCATCTGTATCGTCTAATGCAGATGAAAAGCAGAGAACACCGCCAAACATTTTCTGATATAAGGGCATCAAATTGTCATAGTCAATTATGCCTCCGAGGTTACTATCAAATATATCCTTTACGGCATTTGTAACAAGGTTCTTTCCCTCGATAATCTCTGTCTTGCCTGTGGTCGGATTGTGAAGCCTAATCTTCACACGACCTTCAAGGCGTGGAGCATCAACATTTTTTATGCTACTTTTTTGCATACTCTCTAAAATCTGCATATAGTACCTCCTTATGCTACTATGCCTAAATCTGCAAGCGAACAATTTGCAGGTAGGACAACATTACCATTTTGGTCTTTTATGTCCATTGTATTAAACGGAATTTTAGCCGCTAATTCCTGTGTCGTTAATGTGCAATGCCAAAGACCGTTGTCTGATGTCGTTAAACTAAGGTTTAATTTGCTTGTACCTGAACTCGTATCATATCGTTTATAGTCGTTGGTATGACTTCCACTACTATTACCAAAGATAAACTGCCCGGCGTCTGTATCATAATAATACTGTGATGTTTTTGGTAATGAAATCCAATAGGTATTACTCCAGCCATCACCAATACTTTGACACAAGAAAACGCACTTTAAATCAGATATTGGATAGTACAAAGTAAAGTCCACAAAATCCTTGATTTTAGAGTTGTTTATAAAATCAGAGAACAGGTGATAATTACCATCTCCAAAACAGTTATATATTGCAGGGTGTGTATTGGCTTGCTGTAAACCAACGAATTTTGTCTTTTTGCTATAAAAAGGTAATTGGGTTACATCATAACTATAATCTTCCCAAACAATATTGCTCCAACTATATTGATACTCTGACAGTTCTATTGGATAAAAGTTTGCCCTTCCGCTTATCGCTACTGTATTGTCTTTGTTTAATCTCACTCCTCCGTTAGATATAAACTCTGGGAATATTCCGAGTTTGCCCCTCGTACAATAATTAGGCTGAAAAGACACTCTAATTCTATATGTTGAACCCGCTTTTAAAAATGCGAATATAGAGTAATTGTTATCATCAACCTTATACCTAACAGACTCATAGGCGGAATAACTTGCCAATCTTGCATTATTACTGATGACATTATCTATAAACTCATCAAGGGTTACACCACCTGCTCCACCGCCAAGTCTAATTATATTAGCCATATTAAGACCTCACTTGTACTCTTATCTGTAAATCAACATCGGGAACATTCTCTGCGTATAGAGTAATCTGTCCTACCGCCTGCCCGTAGTCCATTATATTAGCCTCCAGCAATGCTTGATTATTCGATATGTTAGCCGCACTCGTGGCAGGCAAGCCAACTATCTCTTGATTACTCGATAATGTTACGCCTGTTACTGATACTGTAATAGTATGCGTAGCACTATCCCAATCTGTTGCTTCAAGGGTTATAGTCTGCCAAGCAGGATTAAGAGCGGTAAAGGCACTTGCTATACGGTTCTCAAGGTCGTTCAAAGTAGATGCACCTATCGGCGTACCCTGTGTCGTTACTGTACCCTCTGCCCTGCTCACATCATAGGTCTTAACATCGGTAGGGTCGTTTACATTCTGCAATGTACGCCTGTTCGGGTGTTCACTATCCCTATCTATCCAAGTCGCTTGATTAAAAGCCATTATGTGCCTCCTTCATCGCTTAAAAGGTTCATTCCGCAAGTATCAATATCCGAGCCGCAATACAGACCTTCACCACAATAGGTAATCATATCCTCGTTATACACGAAGATAACCGCAACTGTACCTTCTGCGATATCTGTATCAAGGCAAGGTATATCGTAAGAACTTACACTATCACTCGGAGTATTAGCAGTATTGGCGATAAGCGAAGCTGAAACACTTTCGCTAAACGCACTTGCGTCAAGTCCTGCGATCGTAAGAGCCTCGATGTCATCGCTTGCATCGATGTAGCCGAGGAATGATTCATTGCTGACGAGTCCTTGACCTGCAAGCAAGATGTGAATATCTCCTGTATCTATATCAATAGAACCGCCCTCGCACTCTATCGCTACCTTCCAATCGTTTACTTGCCCTCCGCTTATTCCTGCGAGGAAGTAATTGAAGCTGTAGGTATGCAAGCCATCTTCGCCAATCGTCATGACAGGCTGATAGTTCTCCTCTACGCCGTTCAAGTAGTAGTGGATTGTGACCACAGCAGGTACATCTTCATCGTCAAGAGTACAGTCGAGCTTGATCTCATGCCAAAGAGTTACTGTCGTGGTCTCCTGCGTAGCGAATCGGAACTCCGCTATCGTTCTTTCCGCATCTATGCCCTCAAACGCCCTCGCATTAATGAAGGAATAGTATTGAACAGATTTGCTATCGATCTGTGATAATGCCTCGGAGATCTTCCTGTCAGTAAGGCTCTCCGCGTTTCCAAGATTAGGATTCTTTCCGACTGCAACGATCTGATGCGCGCCTCTCCAAGTCCATTTGAACTTCTGGATGGGTATCAACGTCGAAGTAGCCGCAGCGCCCCCGGTCGCCTCGATCAGGTCTCCAAGACTCAAAGACGGATCACCATACCAACTGATATCAGAAGGCGTGTATTCTAAAGGCCCGATCGCATTGAGGATGTTTGTCAATATAGACTGTGTTACTTCCGGCAGTCCGTACTGAAGGAAATCATTATCATCAAGAGATATATCTTGGCCTGTATCCGTTCCGACTGATACCAACGAACCATTCTTGGTGCAGCTGGCAGATGAATATGAGACCAGATAATCGGATATTCTTTCCTTGGATCTTACAGTAGATGTCAAAGTACGCGTAACACTTGTGGCGAATGACTGTATAAACAGTCTTCCCTCACGATCGATGATCGCGTTACCTGCAAGACATGCAGCGAGATCTCCAACGACATCACGCCAGGTCTTCGATCTGTATTTTTCCGGTGTACCGAAGACCACGGTACCGTTAGGCAGTGCTTCAATTTCCGATTGAGTCTGTCCCAGTTCCAGGCCGTGATTCATTGCGATGAGGCTCAGGATATCAAAAGGAGCTCCTATAATGACTGTCCCGGAGTACTTATCGTCAAGCTGGTCCATAGCATCAAGCGCCGTAAGCTGGAGAATATCGTTAGATGTCCTGAGGCATTCTGTAACTCTAAATTCACCTATCGGAACATCTTCCCAACTATTTCCGATCTTAAGACCAAATGACAAAGCCAGGATCGCATCATATACAAGATATCTGTTGATATTTGAGTATATGCTTATATTGCACTGTGCCTGGTATGCCTGACCAAGCTTCAGCTCCGTATTATTAACACACTGATTCATAATTGACGGAGCTTTTGCTATGGTCGAATTATTTATCGTAACTGTAGAACCACTCTTAAGAGTCAATGTACCCGTAATTCTGGTTGTCGGATTGTTCTTCGCAATCTCATTAAGATAAGCATTTGAGACAGGATACATATTTTCCTCCGATTAGTATTCCGTGAATGTTGTAGAATATGACCAGCGCGGTTCTCCGTTCGCTTCAGAAGTCATCTCGGCAGGACCGGCCGCAAAGTAGCCGGTCGCGGTCTTGTAACTCCCAAACCAGAAATCGATCGTCACACTCTCCGGCGCGATAGCTTCCACAATGGTTGCAAGCTCGGCGTCTGTCAGCTGCTCCCAGGAATAACTGCATTGATAAACACCTGCACGGATTCTCTCACGGTGCATGACGCCTGTGCCAACGGACCTTGTAGTGTTTTCCGAGTCAAGATCGTTCTGCTGGATAGAGATCCCGGTAGGAGCGGGCATCTCAACATTATCTATCTTCAAATATGTAATGCTGCTCATGCCCTTCCTCCAGATCTACCGTTCTCTTCTTTGTCTATTTCCTGCATTCTCTCGTATATGACATGGCCATCGAGCTCGAGAGTAATGCTTCGTCTTTCCTCCGAACCTGCCCCCGCCAGGGCGACATTGTTTGATCCCTTCAGGAACGGCAGCACTTGCATCAATGCAGCTGTAACCGCTTCTGAAATCTTGCTCTCAGGTGCAACAATCTCACCTTCGCGTTTGTTGTCACCGATCAGGGCAAGCTGAGGAGTGTTAGCCTTAACAAAGCCCCCCTGTGCCAGCCTTGGTATCGATACAGTTCCGAACTTGGGCAACGAAGTATAAGACTTGCCCAGCAGTTCTGCGCCTTTCTCTCCAAACTCATCAAGTTTGTCGATAAAGCTGTTCAGACCGCTCAGAATGTTGTTGATAGCGCTTTCGATTGTGCCAAGTACCGAATTGAATGCACTCTTTACCGAATCAACAATGCTGCTGAATGCTTCCGCGATCGGTCCAGTAACGTTATCCGTAAACCACTGACTTGCATTCTGCCAGACACTGCAGATATCATTCCACAGGCTCGAGAAGAAGCCAGAAACGCTCGTCCACACGCCTTCGAAAAACTCTGTTACCGGCTGGATCACGTTCGTATCGAACCAAGTTGCAACCGAGATCCATATTCCTTCAATGTCAGACCAGAGATCCGAGAAGAATCCGGACACTTTATCTAGGATTGGTTTGAAGAAATCTATAACAGGCTGAACGACAGTTTCGTCAAACCACTCCGCAGCGGTGGCCCATATACCAACAACGACGCACCATAGAGAATCGAATATACTGCTTACAGAACTCTCTATCGGCTCAAAGAACGCTACGATCGGCTGACATACTGTCTCGTCGAACCAAGTAGCAACACCTTCCCAGGCAGCTTTTATTCCTTCGACAGCCTTATCCAGTCCCCAGATTTCAACAAGATTCGACCAATGACTGACGAGATCGTTCCACAGATCTTCGAATAATCCGGTAACGGAACCGATCATATCTTCGAAACCTTGGGTGACCAAATCAAAATCACCACTGAGTATTCCGACAAGAATCTCGGTTACGCCTTTCCAATACTTGAACAGATTCTTCAGTACAGAAAGAGCTGCATTCAGAGCGGCAATCAAGTCAGAGAATAGTAATGATCCATACTTCGCAAGGAAATCACCAACGAGCTTTATCACAGGCTTGATGACCGGATAAATCTTATTGAATCCCTTTGCGATTACACCTATGGTCTCTCCGATTGATTTTCCGATCTCTCTTGCCTTATCGGCAATACCGGAGGACTCAAAATTCTTTCGTACGACATCGAAGTTCTCTTTGAAGGATCCTGTAAATGTTGCCCATGCATCGGTAATATTTACCAACGCACCAGAGATCTCATCTACGAAGTTCTTAATACCTTCGGCATATCCTTCGGAATATCCCGTTTTAATAGCCTGGAAGAACTCAGTAACTACTGACGTGAGATCAAAGAAAACTGCAGTTACATTTGCACCGGCTCTTTCAAGGTTCCCGGAGTCGAATACTGCCTGGAGAATGCTCGAAACAGATGCGGAAAGACTTGATATCGCTCCAGCTTCCCTGCCCGATAAGTCGAACATGGTTACCATGTGCTGCTTTATCGGTTCTTCGTTCTCGGTCAGAAACGTATCAATTGTTCCTGTATAGGTCTTTGCAAGACCAAGACCGGCTGTAGCAATTGTTCCGGAAACAGAACCTAACGCCTTGGCCCATGACTGTGAGCAGGAATCTGCAGCGCCGGTAACTTCAGGATCTGAGAAGATCTTCTTCGCAGTATTACCAATGCTGGTCAGATCTTGCTTAATACCATCGATGTACTTGGAACCGCCATACGACTCATTGAACCCTTCAACAAAGGCATCCTTGATCTGTGTAGCCTTCTGAAGGACACTATTAAGCGCTTCCTTCCACTTATTTGTTTCTGCAGCAGTCTCACTTGTAGCAGCTGCGGTCTCTTTCGCATTGGCCAAAGCCTTACTTGAAGTACCGCCGCCACCACCTGAGCTGTCAGAACTTAAAGTGTTGATCCTATCGAATCCGGCGAGCTTCTGCATCGTCTTTTTCGCTGCACCGCCAGCCGAACTGATTCCGCTGGTAAGATCATCAGCGCTTTGTGCGGCAGCCGCGGTCGCCTCGGCAACCCCGCCCATGACGCCCGAAACCTCAGCCGATACTCCCATGATGCTGGCGGTAAGATTAGAGAATGCCTGAGCAGCATTATTGGCAGATTCCATAATGGCATTGAGCCACTGCACAATCGGTGTAAGAACATTTATGAGTCCCTGTCCGATAGATGCTTTGAAGGAATCGAACTGCAAAGAGAGAACTCTGACCTGGTTAGCCCAGCCACCTGAAGTTCTCTGAAAGTCGCCACTCGCAGCACTCAATCTATCCTGAACAAAAGCAAGTCTGAGCGATACTTTCTCCTGCTCGCTCATTTCCTTGACGGTCTTGTTCATGCCCTGAGCCAATGCAAATTCGTTCAGGGCCGTCTCGTTCATCACAACACCGTACTGCTTAAGTACTTCGGTCTCGCCTGAATATACAGCCTTAAGGGCCGTGAAGGTCTCGTCTGTGGATTTGTTGTAGAAGGATGCCATATCGCCGGCAAGCGAGGTTAATGCTTCCGCCTGGTCATAAGCCTCTTGCGTTGAGAACCCGAATGCCTTTGACATTGCGCCCAAGGTACCCATATAGTTCTTGGCCACGGTCTCTGACATGCCATACGATTTGATCGCTGACTGCGCAAACGAATTGACATCAGATGACATGTTTCCATATACGACATCTACGACGTTCTGGACTTCTGCCAGATTGGAACCAAGGTCGATACAGGCCTTGCTGAAGCTGATGATCTTACCGATACTGAATGCTACGCCGAGAACTCCTATTGCCTTTTTTGCAACAGAAGCCAATCCGCTGAGCGCCGAAGTACTGCTTCCGACTGACTTGTTGAATGCTTTGGAAGTATTATTGACTTCTTTCTGCGCTTCTCCGGCTGCTTCCTTTACAGCTGCCTTAACATCCTTTATCAGTTGTTCTCGAAGAACTTTCATCTCCAAGCCGACTGAACCGACTGTATCCACTTCAGGTCACCTCCTTTACCCCTTCTTCATCCCGAATAGTTTTCTAAGCCCCAATTCGACCTGTTCTCTCGTCATCTTCTTGGGCTTTGGCGAGTGTCGGGACCGCCACTCGTTGTAGATCTTCTTTTCTTCTTTGGTGAATTTCTTCTTGACTTTGGGATCCTTTTCAGACCTGATACGGACGAGATACCCGAGGGGCGTATCACCGTTCAACCCTGCAAGCAGAGTGGTGAATTCGTCCCAGAGCATCTCGTCTTCAGTCCTTAATCGGATTCCGTATTGCTGCGCAAACGATGCCTCTATCGCATCGTAGTCATCGAAAAGGTCATACCACGTCTGGCTTTGCTTCCTCTTCCCCGCGAAAGTCGTTCTCGACTTCGTCATAACTCTTATTGGTCGCTATAGCGACAGCAGCCTTCATGATGATTACCCAGTTGTCGTACGGAAGACCCATCTCTTCTATTTCCTGAAGTGCTTTGCCGCCAACAAGGAGCTTCAGCATCTCGTCGAGATAATTCGGTTCTTTCTCGTCGAGATCCATTACCTTCATGACGACGTTCTTCGTACAATTAACCTTGTACCTATGTGTGTCATCTACGACCAGGAACCTCGGTTCCCTGTCCAGTTTGCTTGCTATGTTAATTACTCTGCCCATATAAAACCTCCTGAAAATGTGAATAAAAAAGGAGAGCACCCGGCAAAGAGTACTCTCCTCTGTTGAATAAAGTTGTCGTGTTATCAGCCTTCGCCGTCATCAGCATATGTGATTGTGGGCTTACCGTTGCTCTGTACCTCGAATTCGAGCGGAGCAACATTGGTGGAATCGCCATACTCATATGCAGTAACGGAAATGATGGCATCGGTGAACTCGATCGTATCGCCGTTCTTGAATGTCATCTTGAAATCACCTTCGGCATCTCTTCCGTTCTTAAAAGCATAAGATGCAACCGCATCATTACCGGGATCACCGATAGATCTCTTTCCGGATGCACTGATAGTGACACTCTTTGCAGTCATAAGCCTTCTTACCCAGCCGTCCTGACCATACGGATTCCACTCCTCGATTCCGTTATCGATCGAGATAGAGAAGGATTCCATATCGGCAATATCCTGATAGGTACCGCTTACCTTGATCTGCATCATTCCCTCGTAGCAAGGGAAAACACCAGAAAACTCTTCATCATTTGCAGTTACTGGAGTTACTGGCGCACCTGTGTTTTCAGACATTACTGTTTCCTCCTGTATTAGTATTATTCTTGACATAAACCGTCAGATCGAGTGACCACTCGCTGATCCCGTTCTCGTCTTTGCCGACGTCAACAGGATTGCCGTTACACTCTATCCAGCCGTTATGGCTGTCGTTTGAGAACTTTGCCCTGTCGAGCAATTCGTGAAGCTCGTTCGCTTTCGCCTCCGTGTCATACAAGCTCTTCGTCCAATGAATAATGATGGTGAAGCCCTTGACATTGTAAGTAGGTCTGTAACCGTTTACAGGCACCGGATTCGTCCTGGTATAGACTCCGAAGACCCGTGACTTGTCCTTGGGATAGTAGCCTGCATACAGCCCGGTCAACCCTTTTGTCTTAAGCCAGTTGACCAGCTCTTGCGTAGTAAGTGGTGTCATTTGCCCAACTCCCTCCTCATCAGCTTAGAGAAGACTTTTTGCACAAAGCCACCCTTCTTTCCGTCAGGAAGATACGAATCAAACCACCGGCCGCCCGCATTTGCATTCTTACCTTGCTGGAAGTTATATTCCGGATGGTAATACAGCCTTCTTGCCTGCGGCGCCGTTGTCCTTATGATTACCGAACCTTGCCTAAGCTTCGAATAATCAACTGCAGTTCTGTTGTTCTGCATCTCGCCTGTGTCAAAAGGCATTGTTCCGCTCTGAACAAGATCCGTCAGGACCGCTTGTCCGGTCTTGGCCAATGCTTTTACTGACGCATCACCAAGCTTGTTAAGGGCATCATCGTTGAAATTGATAACCGCCATTCAGATCACCTCAATCCTCGTGTGATTCACGGTCCCGTCAGGATTCCGCGGTCGTTTCAGATCAACTATCGTCCTGTCAGTAAACCCTGCGACTGTAACCCTGCCGCCCTTGAATTCGGCACCATTCAGAATGTCACCCTTAACATGAATAATACATGCGAGTGATATCCATCTTCCGTCGCCGTCCTGGACACGCTTGCTTGTCTCTGAGAGATTTACATTGCCTGACCATGTACTTCCGGCAGGATCGGAGCCGTCTTCTGTAGGTTCACCGTCAAACACGATCGTTGCCGGAGTTACATCTGCCCATTCCGGGTACCTTAGTTTCCCGATCATATCAGATCCCCCTATACAGATATCCGGTCACGATAAGCTCATCAACAGCACGTTGCGGCACACCGTAGGTCTCCATAGCACCTTTATCGGATTCGCCGCCGAGCTGCATATTGACATCACCTATCGAATAACCGGACACACCGGATGCCACAGCACCCGAACTTCCCGTCTCATTGAAGAAGTCAGCAGCAAGACATGTCGCACGCTTCAGATGCTCTGTTTGGAACGCTGTAGGAGCCCTTAACTCATCTTTGTATCTGATGGCGCGTCTCACGGCATCCGATGCTTTATTGAGAAAAGGCAAGGCCGCTTCCGAACTCTCGAACTCCGTTCCGTGATATGTGTTCCTGTAGAACTCGTAATCTGCGTATGATACGCTCACTGCTTCATCCTCCGTTACTTCTTTTTCTTCTCAGAAGTCTCAGTCTTCGGAGCCTTCTCCTTCGACTTTTCCTTCCTGGGTCCGATCATGATACTCATAAGCACCTCCCGTTACTCGCATACCAGCGGTGACAAGTCATATTCCTTGCGTACGGAAGAGTTACCGTCAGAGGTAACTACCACGAACTTCTGGATATCCTTGTTACTGATGAATGCAGCTAAGTTCTTATCCTCATCCTCGATGATCTCGACAAGACCACTGTCATCATAGATAGGTGTCGTTCCGCCGGGACCGCCGTAAGTCGGTACCAGACCAACCTTAACGGAAGTCGCTGCTGCAGGAATGTTCGTTATCTTCAAAGCAAGGAAGTTTCCTTCCCCCCAGTAATCAACGAGCTGGCTCGACGTATCATAATGCTTGAGCGTTCCGGCGATGCCATTACCTACGAAGGTAATATCGTCCTGAAGATCACTCACTGCCGAATCGAAAATCGTAGCCCCACTGTCCTCGGCTTCAACCGTAGGGCTCGTTAGGGGTTTGAGGACACCACGTGAGCAAAGATACCTGCTACCTTGTTCTCATAGACATCGTTCAGACCGTAGATCCTGTAACCGAACTTCCAAGCGTCTGCATCCTGGTTCTGCTCAGGTGTTACTACCTTCGGAGCCTGATGCTTAACAGTCTGAAGTACTGCTGACTTAGCAACGATCATGAAGTTAAGGTTCTTACCATCAGTGTGTCTGGAATATCCACCTGCACCGGAAGCCGCAAGAGCAACCTTGCTGTAGAAGCGGCTCTGCGGAACCTTGATGATCCCTGCAAAGGATGCAAGGCAAGCCTTGGACTTGGTTGTATCCATGTCCTCGATGTCCTTAAGACCTGCAGGTGTAATGAAGAGATATCTCTCCTCTGCAGGAACCTCTGCATCATCCATTGCTGCGTTAGCAGCGGAAACCGCTGCATACCAGCCTCCTGCAGAGATATTCGCGGAAGCGCTGCCGATATCAGCTGTGCCTGCGTACTGCGCGAAACGGACAGCATCGACTTCAGGAGTTACCTTTGTCCTGATGAACTCACCAGCGAGCTTACCGAAAGCAACGCCTGCAGTCTCCTCGTTGTCCATAGCGTCAACGGTGAACATACGGCCACGCTCATAATTGAACTGCTTGGTCTCGTGTGTGAGTGTTACGTCACCCTGTGTATAACCGCTGTTACGGCTATATGCTGCAAGACCCTGCATCTCAAGCTTGGGCACGATGATCTCGTTCGCGTTCGCACCAGCTTCAAAGAGCTCAGGATCGCTATCGAGCACCGCTGTAAGAGAAGAGTTCTTGTAAACCTCGTCAAGCAGAGGCACGTACTTCTTAAAAAGTGCAATTGAATTTGCCATATCTTTTTTCCTCCTTATGGCTTATTTCTTGTTGGGAGGAAGCCCGAAGGCGCGTCTTATCGCGTCATCGTTATCTCCACCCTTGTCCTTATTCCCGTCAGCTCCGATCTGGAATCCCGAAGAATCCTTCGTTGTCTTCAGTTCCGGAACATCCTTAAGGACCTGTTCGACGGCTGCTTTGATTGCCGCCTCATCCGGATTACCGTCATCATCGATGGTGATCTTGGAAAGCTCTGCCATCTTGACCACGTAATCCAGCTTGTTACTCTTGACACCAAGATTGGCAGCCTGGATCTGTGCATTCGCCTTGATCAGGACTGCGTTCGCCTTCGCGATCGCTTCCTGAGCGGACTTCTCCGCTGCATCTGCACGGTCAGCCTGTGCCTTGGCATCGTTCTTAGAAGCTTCCGCCTTCTCTTCCTTAGCCTTCTTGTAGTCGGCTATGGCGGCATTCGCTTCTTCCTCAGTAAGTCCCTGCTGCTGAAAGAAAGACTTAAGTGCGGCCTTCTCGGCTCTGCCTGTTCTTTCCGTCACGATCTTGTCAAGGTCTTCCTGAGTGTATGTCTGCTTTGAACCGGCAGCAGCACCGTCTGTTCCACCGTTGCCCTCGGCGTTAGGGTTTGTACCGTTCCCATTGTTCTCGGCACCCGAATTCGCGGCGCCGGATTCTGCAAACAGCTGAAGATTAAATTCCTTCATGAGTATTCCTCCCGTTTATTGCCCGTCGGCTGTATTCCATCCTGTTACCCGGATGTCCGGCATAAGAAAAGGACCTCCGAGCTTTAGGCTCTTTGGTCCCGTGTTTGAGGGCTCATACTCGCCCTCAGGTTTATGCTATATTCATATTACAGGCCACCAACCGAGTAATATGAAAGGAGCAACTTGTTATGAAATCTAATGTAAAGATCGAGTTCCCAGACAACTTTGATCAGCTGATCACAAATGCGGCTATCGAAGCTGTCAAGACTCAGGGCGTAGAAATTGAATGTCCAAAGTGTCAAACTAAGTTCAAAACAAAAGGCGAATCATTTCAATGCCCACATTGCAATCAATCATTCCACATAAACTTTTAGCTTTACATCCTTGGAAGCCAGTTCGTTTACCAATGAGCTGGCTTCATTAAGTATCTCAACCAGTTTATTTGCTTTGTCAATTGTTTCATCAAGTTCTGATTTATCAACTTTGACAGTAACAGGAATTGACTTTATCTGGTCTCCGCCTACACATACTATTATGTTTTTTTCCATGTTTCCTCCAATGAAAAAGAGGTCAGGTATCACTTTGATACCGAACCTCTTTGGTTGATTATGTTGTCTGATCAGTTACTGGTAGACGATGCTTTTGAGTTCAGCGGATCTATCACCGAGGGATTTAAACCCATCTATCAAACTCAATACATGGGGGTCTTCCCCAGAATATTTTTCTACTTTAAGCACATCCAGTGCCGCAATTGCGCACTGAGAGACAGTCCATCCAATTACCATGACTTGATCATCCTTTAGTTTTTTCAACTGTTCAACAATATCAAAAGAAATCACATGATATTTTACGCATTCAAATATGCCGTTTGCACGAAACGATGCTCCGGAATGAATAAGCTTATCCATTATGTCTTGGTGGCTTACCATATAATTCCCTCCGTCTCTCACTCTTTAACCATTCAAGTTGTTTTACAATTTTATTATACCCCTGCGAGCGCGCAAATTCAATTTCAACATCATATGCTCTATCCTCCCATTCAACAGCAGTCTTTACATCTGTAAATAGAATTTCAAACCCTCTCCACCCAGAAGCTTGATCATCCAAAACATGCTGAAACTCATGTAACCATGCACTGTAACTAGCACTTGAATCTATACTAAGGACTCCAGGTCCTCCACCGGAAGGATTAGGGCCATACTTCATATCTGTACCCTCTTCTCTTATTTTGACACCCATGTCTGTCATCCGTTTCTTTAATTCAGCCAATTCTTTGGGATGAGAATCATAGGCGCTACCTAGTTTTTCACGGATTGGATCAGAATAAGTATTAAACGAACTCGATTTAGGCTTCCCATTCCCTGTAAATCCCGGTGTCAACCTCTTCGGATTCTTCCTCAGGTAGTCGTGCTCAGCCAGATGATTATTGAGTCTTTGATTCCACTCCTTGACTTTCGCGTCATATTTCTGACGGTCAGCAGGATCCACAGCTCCGTCACGGAGCCGCTTGTACTTCCTGATCTCACGCTCGTAGTATCTTTGCTTCTGTTCTGCTTGGTAGTGCTCCTTGGTCTCGACATCGTTCGGGAGTTCAGCAACCTCAGTCACGCCTTCAATGTACATGAACAGCTGGTGCCTGCAATTCGGGTGCAGGAAGTGATCCGCCTTAGCTTCAGACACCAGCTTATGTTTACCGTCAGGCTTCCCGTCTGAATAAACATCATCGATTAGGACCTTGCCCTGCCACTTCTGGCAGTAAGGACATGTCATTCCGATCACGTTTGATACGACCAGGTATTCATCCAGTGCGTTCCGAACATCACCATTAGCCTGCCTCGTAACCTCTGATGAACTTGTCCTCAAAGCCATCTCAGCGTATGAAGCGATGTTCACACGGTTGCCATTACTGTATTCGACACAATTAAGACCTGCAGAGAGGAAGTCCTTCATAGCATGATCAAGAGCCTGCGGTATCGTCATCGAGCCGCTCTGTGCGAAGATATCAGCCTTGCGCAAGAAGTCCATGTAGCCGGAATTCATCCTGTTGACGACTGCATAACGCTTGGTATCGATGTCCTTGACAGCTTCTTCGAGAAGAATGTCCATCTTCTGCGAGTTGACGCCGAAGAAAGCAGGACTGATGCTGCCCTTACCTGCCTTGACGGCCAGACCTGCAGCATCGATGACGCTTCCGTCGTATGCTTCCTGAAGGAACTCCTTAATTGCCTTCTTTGCCGTATCGAACCCGCTATTGGTAATGATATTGACCTTCTTGCGGTATTCGCGAAGACCTTTGATCTGTTCTGCCTGCCACTGCGTCCACTTAAAGCCTTCTTGTTTTTCCCAGGCTCTATGTGCATCCATGTTTCTGATGGCCATGGCAAACAAGATATCCTCCAACTCCTGGAAGATGTCGCCGATATCTTCCGGTGTCATTGGTACCTCCCGTTATTGGTTAAGCAGTGAACTCGCCAGGGACAGGCGGCTCATTACCGCCTTCTGTTATTCCCTTCTCAGCCTTGATCCTAGCAACTTCCTTTTCCTTCCACTCATCGTCCTTGGTATCGCCCCAGAGCTCGTCAACCTGTGTCTCAGTGCTCATGAGGTTCGAAGATGCAGCCTTGCCCAAGGTCTCGACCTGAGCTTCGAACGAAGGATTTGCATATTCACCGAATGTTACGACTGCTTCAGTTTTCTCGATCGCCATATCATACAGAGCCGAATACACTGCAAGTGCATTCTTCACAAGCTCAGGTATCACATCATTGAGAACCTTGATAATTTTATTTCGCGTGTAGAGTGTGACTTTTTCTTTCTCACGCTGTGCTTCAGCATTATCGAGTTTCTTTACATCGATACCGAGAGTGCTCGGGCTGAGTATTCCCTGCAGACACATGTCAAGAGTATTGATGTAAGTCTGAAGAAGGCCCTCGTAATTGATAGTAGGAGCGTCAACAACGATCTTATCCTTCGCGTCCTCTCCCATGCTACCCTTAAGGGCAATGTACTGGTTGTCAAAAGCATTCGGCTTTATTACTTCGCCCGTCTCCGGGTTTCTGGGAACCATTGTCTCAGGTATGTAAGTCTTGACCCTGCCAAGCCTTAGAGCATCCTGCCACTGCGATATAGCCTCGTCATACGCATCGAAGCAGTCCGTCTTCCTGTCGAAGATGGAGCGACCCCTGCCTTGGAACTTAGCTGACTTGTAGAACATCATTGGGATCGCCATAACGAAATCGCCATCCCAAGTGATCGTCTGTAAATCCTTTAATTCCGGAACATTTCCCAGACTGACCTCGTTTCCGAGTTCATCGTAGAGCTTATACTCTATGCTCCCCTTGCTGTAGTGCTCTTCCAGGAAGAAAGCCTTATGTGTTGCTTCAACATAATACCTGGTCGTGAATATGATCTTCTTAAAGCGTCCGCGCTCTTTCTCGAACCGGACACGCGAAGCCGGGTAGAACTCAATGATCGGATACTCTGAAATGTTCTTATCGAACGAGATCTTCCAAGCACCGTCACCTTCTATCAGTGCATCACTGATCGCTTGTGCCAATGTATCCTCGAACTTATTGTCCTCGGCAATGCTCTGCCATGTATCATCCAAAGCATTGGGATCCGTTACCTCAATACCGTTCAGATCGCTGATAACAATCGAAGTGATCGTATCTACCATAAGCCCCGGGAGACCGCTGTGTATCTTGCGCAGCTTATTTCCTGTCGTCGGTACAGCTGCCCAGAATCTTGATCTTATGGAATCATCATGAACAGTTGTAATGCTCTTATAGAACTGCTCGAGCTCTGATGCACTGCCCCTGTACCAGAGCCGGTACTCAAAGCAGGAACCCTGATGCGTCATATCTGCATCGATCATGATCTTCTGATCTTCGGCAGGAACTATCTCAAGCCATCTCTTGATCAGATCCTTAACTGCTCCCATTCTTTCCTCCTTATGCCGTCAGCAACAAGGGCTTAAACGGCTGTATTGAATATTCGTCAGAGTCCAGACAGTCGACAGGATAGCTTCCGTCGTCTACTCTGACCCAGTCCTTTTCCAGATACTCCTTCTCGTCCCAGCATGCCTGCTCATATGCATCGAGCCACTGTCGCATGTGAGATGCGATTCTCTTTCTTCCTTGGTTGATCAGAATTTCCTGCAGATGGATCCTGTCGACTATTCCGTCTTTCTTATACGACGGTACTATCGTCATGCTTTGAAGTCCGACCTTATCCAATGCATTCCTTAGCGCCTGTCTGAAGAGCTTGTCAGCAGACTCGCAGAACACGTTACATGACTTGAGCTTCGGATACACCTTTGTCCATTTCAGTATGAATGCAGCGATCGCGGCAGCATACTGTGCATGGTCCATACCGCTTTCGATTCCCTGTTTATGGTAGTAACCATCTATTGCTATAACCTGACCATAACCGGATGTGAATCCGTTCAATGTGGCCACAGTCGCATCCGTACCACCGACATCGACACCTACAGAGAAGTCGATAAACGGAATCTTACGGTCATAGGCGCCGTCTGGAAGCTTCTCGACGATATCCTTAAGGTCAATCTCCACCGCCTTCGTGAACCCTGTGTAAATGATTCCTGAAGCGGTTGTACGCTTACCCAAGATATCCGCCTTAAACCACTGACTCTTCTGATCGTAGGTCTTGATGATCTGCCTCAGCCTTTCATCCGATATCGAGAGATTATCCGCAATCGTGAAATGCTGATAGTTATAACCGTACTTCGGGTCCTTTGACTGATTCGCCTTATGAACCGATTCGATTTCCTGGTAGAACCAGTGTCTGGGGGGCTTTGGGTTCAAATCCATGAACACACGGCGCCTTTCCGCAGCAGTCGTACGATCAAAGCATTCCTTTATGAATGTCTTATGACACTCATTAGCCTCAGTGATGTACACACACCCGAGAGAGAATCCCTTGATCCGTGCCGCATCGTTTATCTTTTGTCCGCCTGCTATAAGAACGATCTTTTCTCCTTTGGCCGTCATTATGAATAAAGCATCCAGTCCCTCATATTTACCTTCCCGGCATCGTCCCTTGAAGTAATGCTTAAGCCCGAACCCGTTCGAGTCTATTATGTTCATTCTGGCAGTACCGTGTGTAACGCCTGCTGCGAGATGTATCTTGTCGGTCGTGATCTCGATGTTCATAGCAAAGGCGATAATGTTGATCACGTTCTTCCCGGCACGCTTGCCGCCCTCTGCCACGTTCAGCCAGCAAGATCCGCTCCGTCTGATATAAGCTGCCTGCTTCTTTGTAAACGGTGCGTACTTACTCATCCTGTTCTTCATTTCCCTTCAGGTAATCATCAAGCTGTCTGTTCTCGCTTGCTTGCAGGATCTGACTTGTTACATCACTCACCTGCTCAAAGGCTGTAGCCGGGGCTCCCGTCTCCACTTCTCTCTTATCACGCCAGATATCCGGCTTCCTGTTCTTGAGCCAGAAGATCTGTGCGGCAGTGTCCGGAGCAACGTGCTTCTCGGTCTCCTTTGTAACCACAAGTTCATAAGTGTGCGTTACCGGATTGAACCTGCGTTCCCTTGTTACCTCTTTTGCCTGATATCCCGTTGCTTTACGGAAGAGTGCTTGCTCTACCTCCCGATCAGCAACTTCTTTATTGCTTTTTATGGCGTCGGAAATGTCGGGATACTTCCGTTGCCAGTCATATAAAGTTGCTCGATTGACGCCTATCTTACGGGCTATTTCCTCGTCAGTAAGGCCGTCTCGTGCCCATCCCCGAATCTTAATGAGTCCTTCAGGCGTCAGCCACTTTTGAAATTTGCCTTTCGCCATACAGGATCACTCCTTTACCTGTTCCAGTGCATCCCGTATTCCCTGATAATGTCATCAAACTCTTCCACATCGTGAGTTCTCTTATAGGCCTTTCCCTTATCATCGATTCCAATGTGATTAAGCTCGTGCCAGATCAGTGTTTTCATTTGTTCCTCAGTGAATCCGGTGCAATTGGCTTCATAAATGATTATCAGGAAATCATAAGGGCAATAGAGCTTATAGATCTCATCGACCTTCTTACACTCTCCAAAGACCACATGATTCCGTGATACAACCTTCTCTTTATTCGAACCTACAAACCCGACTGCGATTCCCGCCGCGAGTATGTCGGGTCTCTTATCTTGGATGATGGCGGAACCTACATTTCCATATTCATCATCACGTGTTACATACAGTGCTTCATCGTTCATATATTCCTCCAAAGAAAAACAGACCGCCGAAGCGATCTGTCTTCCATCTCATCTCAAAAGAAAGGAAAATCAAGTCCCGAGTATGCTGCGCTGATTTCCTGATAACATAATATCATGGAATCGACTGTCATTTACTGCCATCTTTTGAGTTTTCATAATAGTCAATCTTTTCTTCTAGGCGTTGATCTGCTAAGCATAACCAAAGTCAAACAAATTATTGCCGTTACAATCACGACAGTCATGTTTATATTCATCATTCTCTTTTTTCCTCCATTGATTCGTATATTTCATTTCTGGGAATTAGTGGCCAGATTTTCTCTAAAGCTTTATCGTGATATCTATACACCTGACGTTCCGCATAATTGTGGCTGCTTATGATCAAATTCCACGGCAGCCTGTTCAGGTACCGGTCAATCAGGACCGCTTTTTGTTCCTCGTCATCCAGATGTTCGATCACCTCCAGCGTTCGTAAGTCTTCCTTATGGAGCTTATGCAGCTGCTTCTCTATCTCCGCACTGATCTCGGAATATCTGATTTGCTTGCTCTCGGTCAAATTGGGATCTGAACCGGGTATGTGCTCCTCGTACTTACCTATGCCGGAGAGCGATGACAATACCTCTTCTTGTTTGCGCCGTAAACTTTCAATATGATTTGCCACCCCATACATACGGTTGAGCCACTTCTTAGCAGCATATTGTCTATTTGTCATTTTCTTATCTCACCTCGTTAAGAATATCGATAAGCGCATTAGTAAGTTGATCGTTCGGGATATCAGTCAGCTCATCACCCTTTTGACCACAGATCAAGTAATTGCCCTTAATTACTACAGGCCATCTCCACATCGCGGCAGTAATCGGATCAACAGTAGGATTGTCGGGAAGGTTCTTAAGCTGTCCTTCCTCGTCACATACGATAACGAACCCGGTAGGAGAAGATATTGTCTCAATATACCCACCTACAAATCTCTGGAGATGATAGAGATGATTGTACACATCATCATATACAGCCTTCTGCCCTACTCTGCATGCAATTATCTTCATTGATCGTATCCTCCTATCGCTTTGATGTATATTCCTTCCGTACCCATAGTCCAATACTTGCCTGTGATCTCATATGCGACATGCGCATCATCCTTCCAGAATCCCTTCTTGGTCATACAATCCTTCAGTAGCTTGATCATGTTATCGGTGTCGGGTTTAGTAGTTTTATAAGACCTGTCTGAGTGTTTATCGGAATGAAAGTACCAAATAACCATGAGCTGTATCGGAGCCTCCAAAGGAATATCCGGTTTAAACCTGTCCAGATGTGCCAGATACTTTTCCTTGGCTGCCTTAACTGTTGCATCCGGAAATATAGTTCCCGTCTTGGTGTTAATCTTCTTCTCCTGAGCTGTAGCGGTAGGGATACGCATAGGCATAAAGAATTCCATGTTACGCCTCCTCTTCGTCTTCAGGTTCATACAGATCTGAAGAACCCTCGATGATCAATTCGAATTCATTGGCAAGTCTTAATCCCATTCCGTACAAGACATCATAGAAGTCATCAAAAAGCTTCAGCTGCTCTCTATTGGGTTTGTTCTGCCAATCACAGAAATCATGACCATGTCTGTTGCTTAGAGATATCAAGATACGAGTCATCATCTTCTGAACTATATGAAGATCCTCATACTTTTCCACTAAGGGCATTAGCTCAGCTTTGCAAAGCGATTGTTCCAACTTCATCGTGTATGAATAGAAACTTATCTCTGCTCTTTCCATGAGTTTCCAAAGAACTGTAATCATAGGAATCAGCGTCTGATCTTTTTCGAGTTTCCTGAACCGATCGGGATCGATATCGAAGATGGCATTTGCGAACTCGGTGCAGATCTGCTTCCTAGCATCTGTGAGAGCTTTCTCGTTCTCTTTTAATCTGTCGCGCTCAAGCTCAGCCTTCGTCTTTTTCTTGTCCTTCTTCTTGCCCAGCTTCTCGGCGATATAGATACAGTTATAAGAGAATTGGCAGACGATCTCGTTCTTAGTCCTGGACTGTCGGGTCCTGATTGTCTTCTCGAGATCTTCATAATCGAAATCTTCGATATAAATGAAAGGACTTTTATTCTTACCAAAGTGTAGTTTTTTGTACTCATCATTCCAGCTGAGATTTACTTTTACCTCCTTGATTCCGAGCTCATTCAAAAGCGATCTGATCTTTAATGTGTTCTCTTCGATCTTTTTATCTCGAAGATATCTATTGATATTGCACTCAAGATCCTCGGAATTACTAGATTCTCCTAAGATCTCAGATCTATCCTTAAGACTCTTGACCTTCTCCAATGCGATGTAGTCGCTGATATTAATCTGCCAGGACGTTTCCTTCTCAACCTTTTCGATGACCTTCTTTGGAAGCCTCGCGATCTCTAATCTGTGCTTTACTGTAGCTTCGGAGAAGCCGGTCTTCTCGCTTATTGATTCTACTGTGTCACCAAGATCCATCATCATCTGGAAGCCGTGAGCCTGTTCGATGAATGTCAGATCAGCACGCTGCAGGTTCTCACAGAGCATTATTCCTATCTGTTCACGGTCTGACAGATTCTCTGCTATGACACAGGGAAGCTCTGTAATTATTCCTTCAGATGCAGCGTAACGTCTGTGACCGATCAGTATAGTAAAGCTCTTAGAATTATCTCTTGCAGGTACGACGGTCAGATTCTGCATAATACCATGCTCACGAATGGACTCTCTTAACTCTTCCAGATCCCCTAAGTCTTTTCTCGGATTATCCGGATGTGGATGCAGCAGTGATCTTGATAGCATTACTACTGAATTATTGTTTTTCATTTTTAGTGCCTCCGTAAATTATTTCCTGTTCGCGTGTAGCTTATGCAGTGTGTCCGTAGTAGTCGTCGTGCGTAAGCGTAGACGCACGACTACTCGGTACACACATAAGCTTGCTGTTGTTGGAACCGTGTGCAAAATATCGAAGATATATATTTATATATATGTTTTTTTCTGCACACGGTTTTGTTACTTTTTGCGTATAAATGACAAGTCTTGTTTGCCGTCTTTACTCTTATTCTTTATTGAGTAATACTTGCCATCAGACTCTTTTACTCGATTCCAAACAGTTCTTAGACTACAACCCATATATTCGACCAAATCTTGCACCGTGACCTCACCGCCATCGTTCAGAGAGCTGACCGCCTCGAACGCATTCTCGAACTCCTGCTGCCTCTTCTTTTTCTTGACCTCGGGATCCTTACGCTTCTCCATAGCCTTCTGCCATGGAAGCTTCGACCCTTCCGCGTCAAGATCAGCGAGCACGCCTATGTCATCGATCTGATGGACGGGATAATTGAACCAGAGATTGACCGGAGCGAACTTCGGGAACTCACGGAGCGTACCTTCTATGCGCCACGCGGTACGAGCATCAAGTTCCTTATTCTTCTCAATGATGGCAACCTGTATTTCGCTTTTCTGTACCCAGGAGCAATTCTCATCAACCGCTTTCTGGAGCTTGCTATATGACAGCATATCGTCCTGAGACAGATTGAAAGAGTCTTCCCAGTCCGGCATTTTTTCTGCCAAATAACTGCAGATGATCTTACAGCCTGAAGCTTCTCGTTGCTGTTTGGCCAAAGCGTCCGTTATCTCCAGTTCGATAAGATCGATGAGGGCATCTGGATCACGCGCAAACACTCCGGATCCTGATGCACGATCCATGGACCTCTTCTCCCCTTGATGTCCCTTAGAGTGATGGTGACAGTAGATAACCGCGCAACCCAGCTCATTGCAGACCTTATCGAACTGATTGCAGAAGTGAGCCATCTGATCTGCAGAGTTCTCATCACCGGTGATGACCTTATAAATAGGATCGATGATAACTGCGATATAATCTTTCTTCTGCGCGCGGCGAATAAGCTTTGGAGCGAGCTTATCCATAGGAATGGATGATCCTCTCAGATTCCATATATCGATGTTGGACACGTTCTGAGGGCGCCAGCCGAGCCGCTCATACACATCGTGGAAACGATGAAGGCATGAGGCCCTGTCTAGTTCCAGATTGACGTATAGGATCTTGCCTTGAGCACATTTCCACCCTAACCAGTCTCTGCCTTCGGCAATCGCGCAGCATAACTCTATAAGTGCAAACGACTTACCTGCTTTGGACGGACCAGCGAGAAGGAGTTTGTGTCCCTTTCTTAGTACACCATCAATGAGAGGATCTGCCAAAGGCGGCATGTCTATCCAAACATCTGATAAGGATTCGGGATCTGGGAGATCATCATTGACCGCCTCGATCCATTCCTTCCACTCGTCGAAGTCCTTTTTACCGATATTGGTAGCAATAAGGAACTGCTTGTGCCCGTTACGCATAATACCGGGCATACGGGAAAGTCTGGACGGGTTCCTATTCTGTGTATCAATCTTCAGACCGTTCTTCTTACAGACGTCGTATATGAAGTCTACACGCTTTCTGTACTCCTCATATGATGCTGCATCGACACGAACGATGGCATGGATAGATTTCTTACCGGAATGCACGAGACATGCTACAGGAAGTTCGAGGTCGCGAATAATAGTGTTCTGCTGCGCAAGGTCCATTGTGTCAGATTCGACCAGGGCATACCTGAACTCGGTTACATTATCGTTCTTGACACCTTGGCCATCCAGAGGATTGAACCTTATCCATGCTCCGACCTCTTCGTTGTAGTCTCCAAGAGACTCACCGATATTCTTGTACTTCTTAAGGTCGCGGATAATATCTCCGGCAGTTCTGGTATATGCGCCTTTTGACGGGAGATGCTTACCTTCGGCATTCTGCCATGTGTCGGTGACATATCCAACTATCTCATCAGGCTGGAACAAAGTCTCGAGGTACCGGGTGAGATCCGAGACAGGATCCCAGATCTCCGGTTCTTCCACCTCCTTAAGTTCCATCCAGTTCTTGTTAATGATGGTAAGATCATCACCGTCATCAGTAATGACATCATCCCAGTCCAGCTCGTGACCTTCGTCATCATCACGGCGATGCGGCATCCAACCGCATTCCTTGGCCATCTGCGTGATTGTCGCACCGGAGACACCTGCTCCACCATACGAGCCGAAGGAAGACCACTTCTTGTCACACTCTCCCGGATGATACCTGGCTGAATCTCTCTGCGACCACATATCCCAGACAGTGCAGGAATAGCCTTCAGCATGAAGAGCCATGCCCACACTACACCATTCCTGATAGTTGCACTGGGACGGATCGATATAATCCAGTAATTCTGTAAGATTGATCTCGCTCATGCTGCACCTCCGGGAACGTACTGTGAAGGAATGATGCCGTCAGGAACTTTCCAGTTATTGGCTGAGATCCTGGAGATCATCTTATTAGCGGCCTCGAAGCTCCACGTACCAACATGATTAAAGTGTCTTGCTTCAAGGAATCTGATTTGTTTAGGCGTGGCCAAACCTTCATCACGTCTCTTGGCGAGCCTGTTAAGAAGTAGGGATGCCTTGCCAGAGTTTTCTACCACATCGGGCAGGATTCCGAACTTCTCCAGAGCTTTGAGTTGCTTATCTGAAGGCGGCGCCATTTCAGCCGGAAATACAGGAACATAATTCACGAGATCTTCCGCCTGGATTGACATTTCATATTGAAGCGGATCTACGAGCTTTTGCTTACGACGCTTCATCTCTTCAAGCTGCTTGGCCAAAGCTTCCTCTCGCGCTGCAACAACATCTTCAGCTGCCACTTTCTCAGCTGCTTCGATATCTTCAGGCATACCTGCCATCTCAAGATTCCTGGTCATACGTCTGGCGACTTCGTCATTCTCACATATCAGGTGAGCCGGATGACAAAGCTCATGCCTTTCGGTGTGCCAGAGAAAATCCAACAGAAGGAGATGATCCTTCCCAGGATGGAGTCTGGTACCGCGTCCGACCATCTGACAATAAAGGGATCTGATCTTGGTAGGCCGGAGCACGATAATACAGTCAACAGATGGACAGTCCCAGCCTTCCGTCAGGAGCATAGAGTTGCAGAGCACGTTATACTCACCGCGATCGAATGCCGCCAGCTTCTCGGCACGGTCAACAGACTCACCATTTACCTCAGCTGCACTGAAGCCCTTCTTACGGAGGATCGCGCAGAACTTCTGCGAAGTCTTGATAAGCGGAAGAAATACAACTGTCTTCCTGTCCCAGCAATGTTCCAGCATAACATCTGCGATCTGTTCCAGATACGGATCCAGAGCCGTTCCGATATCCCCAACCGAGAAATCGCCCTGGCTTATCTTGACTGCGCTCAGATCCAGCTTCAGAGGTACAGTAAGAGCTTTGATTGGTGACAGGTATCCTTCCTTGATTGCTCTCGGCAAAGTGTACTCATATGCCAGAGTGTCAAAGAACTGTCCAAGATTCTTCATATCGCCACGATCGGGAGTCGCCGTAACACCCAAAATATTCGCTTGAGGGAAGTGTTCCATAACGCGCTGGTACCCGTCAGATAGAATGTGGTGAGCTTCATCAACGATGATGGTTCCAAAGTAATCTTCTGAAAACTGCTTGAGGCGATTCTCACGCATCATGGACTGAACGGAGCCGACCACGATCTGATACCATGAGCCGATACATGTCTCTTCTGCCTTCTCGACGGCTGTCATTAGACCGGTCACGGAATAGATCTTGTCTGAAGCCTGCTGTAGGAGTTCTCCCCTATGAGCGAGGACCAGAACTTTCTTGCCCTCACGGACCTGATCTTCTGCGACCTTGGCAAAAACGACCGTCTTACCGCATCCTGTCGGAAGGACAAGAAGAGTCTTACGATTACCGGAATCCCATTCTTCAGATATCTTCTCTCGTGCTTCCTGCTGATATGGTCTCAGTTCCATCCCCAGCCTCCGTTATTATTCTGTGCCGGAGCTGTAGGTGCCTGTGATGCAATCGTAGGAGCTGTGGTGTTGGTCTTCTCCGGCTCACAGAAGCTCTTGATCTTGTTAGCCTTATGCTGCTCGCCATCATTGCCGGTATATTCATCGATATAGACTTTGCAGATACCGGTAGCTCCGTTAACCTTGTTCCACTGCATCTTCAAGGTCTCTCCATGCTTCTTAAGTCCGATCGATACGAAGAACTGAGAGAGAAGTCCTTCCGTTTTTGTGTGGAGATAGAGCCTGTGCTTGATCAATGTCTCGTCACCTGTTGAAGGATCCATTACGATAATCTCCAGTTCAACCATCTTACATGCCGGAAGTTTTGCTCCGCCGTTGTACTGACCTCTGCTCCAGCTCTTTACCGTAAACGGATACTTACCTGGCTGGAGCAGCGAAAACTCCGACGAGTCTTTGGTAATCTCGTCATCCCAATCCAATTCGTGTCCCTGATCATTAGTATTTGCATATTCTGCCATATGTTTATCCTGCCTTTCTATTGATTAAGATCTGTTCGTAAACCTTGTCGAACTGCGCTATAAGCATCCCTTTTACGAAGTCCGGTGGATATTTGCTCACCGGCATATCCGCTGGGCATATGCCCTTGGATGCGACCGCCTGCCGGATCTCCTGCTCTGTTACTTCCTTGGCCATCATCAATGGCCTCAGCTCCGTCGGGAAATCAGGATCCGATATCTGGGGATCAAAGCACCTCTTAGGAGCATCATCCGTAATCTCGAAAGGGAGATCATCATTTACCGGCGCCGATGCGCTGACTGATGCTGTACCGAATATCCTTTCAATCTGTGAGAATTCAAAAGGCAACTCGTCAGGCATGCCATATCTGTTCTTGGCATCCCACGCCGGATGATGTGTCGTGTACATCACTCTCTGACCGCCCTGTGCCTTCTTCTTGCCGTCCACATCAACAACAAAAGTCTTGTAGTTTGCAAACAGGACGAGATCTGCCCACTCCTTGATCATATTGGCTATTGATGTCTTAGGAGAGTCATTGAGCTTGAGAGTATATCTGTCATAGCTTCCGTTCTCATCTGGCTGTTCAAACTTTCGGAGCGACGCATGTGCCAGGATGATCACATTGATGCCCTTATTGACGATATCGGTAAGAGCATTGATCAGCTTCCCAAACTCTTCGTATACGTAAGTATATCCCTTGCCGTATCCCCAATCTTCGATACCGGACTTCTGGTTCTTATCACAGATATGCCGTATGCACATTCTTTCGGCCCAGTCAGCGGTATCAATAACCAGAGTCTTACAGAAGACCTCATTGGAGTTCCTGATCTCCTGAATGTAGGTAACCAGTTCCATCCATGTCTTCGGCGAGGGATCTACCCTCTTGACATTGAGATCCTTGGTTGATCCTTCAGTGTCGATGAAGAGCGGATCCGGCGCCTTAGATGCGAATGTGCTCTTGCCAATGCCTTCAACTCCGTAAAGAACCATCTTTACAGGGTGAGGCTGTATCCCATTTGAAATGTTCATCTGAATAAAACTCCTTTCTCAGTTCCAATTCCAGTTACTGTCGTTATCTTTTTTCGGGGGTGCGCAATGTGTAACGACTTCGGGCTCCACTTCTCCGCCGTAACCGTCCGTGATAATGATGCTGCACTCATCCCCTGTCGAAACTCTGGTGGCTATAGCCTGCAGACCTTCTCCCTCAAGCCACTTGCCAAACTCGTTCATGGTATCGATGTCCATCTGCTCAAGCTTGTCGATTAGCACAAATCCGCATTCGGGATTAAGCTTCCTGACGATAGCCGTTGCTACGCGCAGCTGCTCTGAAGAACTCATATCGCCCCATGTGAACCCCTTGTATGTCAGTTCACCTTCCTTGACGGATAAGCCTTCGAGAGGAAGATCTGCGCCATTAAGGAGCTGTATCTTATCTTTACGGATCTGTTCGATCTTAATAGTAAGATCGTCATACAAAGCCTGACCGTCCTTTGCGATCTGATCCGCTCGCTCTTTGTCCTGATTAGCGCGGATCTTCACATTGATCTCATCAATGTTCTTAATGTTTGCCTCAAGCTCCGCTGTGGACTCATCCTGCAGATCTTTTGCATCCGTCTCGGCGATTTTCAGATCAGCTTCGAGAGCCTTATGCTTCACCTTTGCTTCGGCAAGTCTTTTTTCAAGCTCTTTGACCTCTCCATATGCAAATGCACACTCACGCGAAAGCTGTTCAGCACGGTCCCGCTTGCGCTGGTTCTCGCCATTTTTTGCAAGAATATCCTGTTGCTGCTTAATGAGTTCAGACGGACTCAGGAGATCATTTGGAACATCCGGATAGTATTTGAGCTCAGCTGCGAGGGCCTTCTTTTTCTCGACATCTCTACCGAGGACGAGTCTCTCCTGATACAGCTCCTGCTCTTCGGCGTCAAGCTTATTGAGCTCCTCTTCTACTCCTATGATCTGAAGAAGTGTCTTAGCCTTCTCCTTACCGGAACTCTCCATGAACTTAGGAAGATCCAGGGCAAGCTTACTGATAAAACTGTCGAGCAACATCTGCCCCGACTTCTTACCTTCAGGATCCGTGATCTTCAGATCTGAGTTCTTGCCTTTCCTCTCCACGACGAGTCCATTTGAGAGGACTACCTTCAAAGTCGGTGGAAGAACCGAATCCGCATTCTTGGCATCTGCAGGACGATACTTATCGCCTCCGAGTACCCACGCTATGGAATCGAGAACAGAAGTCTTCCCTTGTCCGTTCTTACCTCCAATCACGGTAAGTCCATCCTGCGACGGTTCGATCTTTACCGCCTTGACGCGTTTGACGTTCTCAATCTCGAGTTTATTGATCTTAATACTCATATTTCATTCCTTTCTTATCTGAGTCCCGATTACCGGGAAGTGATACAATTCGATCCATCTTGAGTCTTCCAGTCTCTTGTGGTGTTTATGCAGCTCCAGAAGGATCAAGTCCTTGATCAAGTTCAATAGTCTCATTATCAGAAACCTCCGAACTGGACTTCGCTATCATCATTGATGATGTGAATGTTGTTAAGCTCCATCGCTTCCTTCAATTTCTTGTTCTGACGACGTATGATAGCCTGCAAACGTTCTATCCTTTTCTGATATGAGACGCTTCCAATGACCATTGCACATATGAGGACTGCGATAATAATGTTTTGTACTGTCATGCGATTTTCTCCTTTCTGCCAATATCGAAATATCTTCTCTTGTTGGCGGCGTTTGGTTCGATACCCTTGTGCGTGAGAAGTAAATTCTTCTCCCTGTCGGTGAATGCGACTTTGCCATTCATTCGCTTATAAACTGCCGTCACGGCCTTATTGATCACATTACCGATCTCATCGTATGAGCTGTAGATCCTGCGGAGTTTCGGGTAAGTGTTATACTTTCCAACCCTCATTGGCTTGACCATTTCCTTGGATTTCATGAGCTCATCTTCCTCTGCCTGCTTCACCGCTTCGATCGAGAGCTTGATCTGCTCATCGATGATTGGTCTGAAGATTGATGCCAGGACTTCCGCCTGCTGTGGTGTTATTTGCAAATCGTTCACTGTGCGCCTCCTGTTGAATTTTATTCAACCTCTTGAGCAAAAAAAATAGAATCTCGCTCTTCTTTCGAAAGTCTCATTGCTGAAGTTATCTTCTCAATCTCAGAAGCTTTGAATTCAGCTTCTCCAGATAACTTTTTATAGAGGCCTTCACGCGAGATTCCTATCTTTTCTGCGATACTTACAATTGTGACTCCACTGTCATTAATTGTATTTCTCAATAACGTCAGGTTAACCATTCTATTTCTCCTCTCATCAGATTGTTGAATTTTGTTCAACTACGATGATGTTATCATTCAGTTGAATTTATGTCAACTAATTTTCACAAATTTGTTGAATTTTATTCAATTCGATGCTACTATGTTGATACTTATTAATCCAAGGAGATGAGTATGCAACTATATGAAAATATACGGAATAGACGCAATGAGTTGAAAATGACTCAAACTGAACTTGCTCTCAAAACCGGCTATTCAGACAAAAGCATGATAGCCAAGATTGAAAAGGGAACAGTAGATTTACCGATATCAAAAATCGATGAGTTCGCAAAAGCTTTACATATCTCCCCCGGTGATTTGATGGGAAATCCTGAGAAAAAATCTCCAACTATCCTATTAGAGGCATCTGAAACCCCAAAGCACACCCAAGCCATCCGCATCCCCGTCCTTGGCGATGTTGCTGCCGGCATTCCTATCGAAGCCGTAGAAGATATCATCGACTATGAGGAGATTCCTGCAGAGCTTGCCGAGCAGGGACAGTTTTTCGGTCTGCGTATAAAGGGAGACTCAATGGAACCTAGGATTTGTGAAGGAGATGTAGTAATTGTGCGTAAGCAGGAAGATGCCGACACAGGAGACATTGTAATCGCCTGCGTGAACGGAGACTCCGCCACATGCAAGCGCCTGATCAAATACCCCGATCAGATCGTTCTGATGCCTCTTAACAACAAATATGACCCGATCATATTCACTATGGAGGACGTCAAGAACACGCCCCTAACCATCATCGGAAAGGTGGTCGAACTCAGGGGGAAGTTATGAATAAAATGTGGCATTTCTGAATGGTTGCTTGACGGGATCCTCGGGTGATTATAGAATATACATACAAAAGTTTCGGCTTTTGTTAACAAGTTTAACCGCCCAGGACAGTAAGCGCCCTAACTATCAGAGGGAGAGCAGAATTCCTGGGCATTACTATTTGTGGAGGTCGATATGATTAGGACAGCTATTTTAGTAGATGGTGGTTTTTACAGGAAGAGAGCCAAAGTATTAAAGGGTGAGCTTTCAGGACAAAACCGCGCAAAAGAATTATTTCAATATTGCATGTCGCATATAAACGGCAAGAATTACGATGGTAGCAAAAATGAAGATAAACAAACACTTTATCGCATTTTCTATTATGATTGTATGCCATTGAATAAGCGTTATGTCTTTCATCCTCTAAGCAAACAAAATGTAGATCTTGGTAAATCTGATTCATTTGACTGGACGGAATCAATGTTTAATGAACTTAGGAAAACTCGAAAAGTTGCATTAAGGTTGGGAGAATTATCTACTTATTCTAATTACAATCTTAAACCTTCAGTAACAAAAAACTTGTTTTTGGGGAAGATCAAACTTGAAGATATTAAAGTGAACGATTTTGAATTAAATATCAAGCAGAAGGGCGTTGATATGAAGATTGGTATCGATATTGCTTCTCTAGCATATAAGAAGCAGGTTGATCGAATAATATTGATTGCAGGCGATAGCGATTTTGTTCCTGCAGCAAAAACGGCTCGAAGAGAAGGCATTGATTTCATATTGGATCCGATGTGGACTAAAATAAACGACAATTTATTTGAACACATTGATGGATTAATGAGTGTTTGGCCCGATCCTTCGAAAAGTACAAAATAAAAACCTTCCCCGATGCACCACCATCGGAGAAGGCAAGAAAGGAATCGTGTGTACAGTGAACGAACGTACTGGCAATTCCACGTTCATTGTACCACATTCCTTATAAATATATTTTTTATTTTAAGGAGGTACGATATGTATCAGCATTACGATATCCCACAACCCAAGTGGGATCCCAAACACAACAAATGGATCCTCTCCATCATGATTGACGGCAAGCGCAAGCAATTCGCCTCTAGAACTCCCAAGCTTCCCGGCAAGAAAGAATGCCGGGAACGATGCCTGGAATGGCTGGAGAACGGCAAAAGCGATAACAGTTCTAAGAGTCTGTCAACAGCTATCAATGATTACCTCGAAGATTACCAGATACGGCATGGAAACAACGAGCAGATCATTAATCTCAGCAGCATGTTCCGTTCTTTTCTAATCCCAGCTCTGGGAGACAGAAAATGCAGTACCCTGTCTTTCCAGGATTGGCAGGGAGTGATCAATAATGCCAAGCCCGTAGCTCGTTACCGTAAAGACGGAACCGCATACTGTAAGACCCAGAACCTGTCCAGAAAGTATCTGTCCAATATAAAAGGCGCGATCATTTCATTTTGTAAGTGGGCATACCCGAGGCATTACCTGAACGAGATGCCGACGGATCTCTATCTTCCTTCAGATGCTCCCACGATCGGTAAAGAGATCCTTCAGTTATCAGATATCGAGAAGCTGTTCACGGACCCGATCGGATTATGGTATGAACGGGCCCTCATGTTCGAAGTGCTTACAGGATGGAGACCCGGAGAGGTACTCGGACTTCAAAGATCAGATTATGATCCTGTAACGGGAATCATAACAGTCAACCGTTCCCTGAACGCCCGTGGCATCATCACACCGGGGAAGAACAAGAATGCAAGACGAACGATCGAGCTGACCTCGGAGGTTAGAGCAATTCTTAACGAACAGCTCGAAGACACAGCCTATCTGGAATCCGAATGGATATTCTGCAATCCGTTAGGAGATTTGCCGAACCAGGCTGCTGTCCGTAAATGCTGGAAACGTATCGTTAAGCGTAAAGGACTTCCGGAAGCAACTACTCCCTATTCCCTGCGCCACACATTCTTCACTCACACGGAGAGCTACCTTCCCGACAGGATCATCAAATCCATATTTGGTCACAGCCAGAGAACAGACAGTCATAACCTATATGGCGTCCACCATGTGACCGAGGAAGCGCACGAAGCGGCACAGCGTCTAGCTGTAACCCCGATTTACAAATCAGCATTCAAAGAAGAAAAAGTGGAATAGATTTACTTCCAAATTTACTTCCAAAAAAGTTACGATGTCTGTAACCACTGTAAAATAAGGGTTTGCGAGACACTGTTCACAGGTTCGAGTCCTGTAGCATCCACCAGATATAGCCTGACGCTTATGTGTCAGGCTTTTTCTTTTGCAGCAAAGAAAGACAAACCCCGCAGCGCTGCTGCGGGGTCTTCTAACTACTTACTTAAACCTGATAAGCTTTATCAGTGAGAGAAATAGCTCAAAAGGTTAAATCCCGTAGGCATAGGGATCGTGAGCATGAAGATAAATGCTGCAACAAGAAGTATGCATGCAAATATCGTGATAAGGATACGGTTGGGGATCTTCTTGAAGATACCAACGATACCCAAAAGGAACAGTACGAGTGAATAAATGACAGTAACGAGACCGTAAGCGTCACCGTTGGCATTATCTGTCTTACCCTGTTCGAGAAGCGCATTTGCCTCATCAAGGACTGCATTTGCCTCCGTAAAGTAGGACTCTACATAACCTTCCTTATCGAAGGGTGAAACATCCTCTTCCTGATCCAATGCCCACTCGATAGCTTCATAGAACTCATCTGAACAATTGTCGTTCATGAGTTTCTCGATCTTGGCGTAGATCATCTCAGCCTCTTCGTCATTGCCATACATCTCTGCGATCTCCGCATCGAAATAATAGCCGTAGATAGCATTCCATGTAAGCATGTCCTGCATATAATACTGTGCAGCCTCGTTGTACATCGAGTTGCCCATAGCAGAGAGATTGTTGCTTGATGTGTAGTTTGTAGCCTGGTTGCCGCCATGAAGCGAACCGATCCAGCCTGCCCATGCAGTAAGTATTGCAGTAACGCCGAGAAGGATGGCGATAATGACCTCGAGCTTTGCTTCGCTCATACCGCTCTTCTTGCTTTCTTCCTTGACTGCTGTTTCAGTTTTTGCTGCCTCTTCGGCAACTGCTGTCTTCTGTTCCTCAGCCATATATAGATCTCCTTTCGAATTAACGATCCCGTAAATATTAATGTAAAGTCATCTTAAATACAACACATCATTCAGGAAAACGCCATTGTTCCGATACAGGCGCTGCCATTCCCCGTCTGTCGCTTTCAGGTACAGGCGCGTCGGGACGTATCACTACATTCACACCTGTGATCCCGCTGTTTTGGAGTTCTGCTGTTATAAGATCCTTAAGATCGTTCTCCTTACCCGAGCCGTCGTAACACTTCTCTATATAGATCTCCTTGAGATTACCGGCAAGGTCCATCGCAGGAGTATCAAAAAGGGTAACGTGGTGTCCGAAATCTTTAAAGAATGCCATGTTGTCCGACTCATTCACGACAGCCTCTCTTATCTCATCTGTACTGGTGAAAAAGAGAGACCTGTAAGAATCCTTATCCGGATCAAGACGGATGGGATTGCACTTGGTTATCCTTACATCCTGATCCTTAAGTGAATCTATATCAAAAACAAAGACCACAGGGCCATATACATTATACTTATGAAGCCTATAGGCTATGTCCGAGTTGTCAAAGAAGATGTCGTTATAGATTCCGAATACCTGATCAAGACTATCTGATCTCTGACTTGTCTGACCGGTCCTAAAGCTTTCGCCGTATTGTCTTGAGTATATAAAACCCTTCTTTATAAAGTCTATTGATGTTGATACGCTGTTGGCGTGGAAGAGATGACCGTATATTGGATGTTTTTCATGTGCGTCATCTTCCCAGGTATCCGAGAACTCATCCCTTTTGTGTGCGTTCTTAGTCCCCTTGAGCATGGCGATGATGTATTGGGTCATGGCATAGGAAACACCGCCCAGAGATGTTGCCAGATAGTTCTTCTCTATATCGGACAGTTCTTTAAGAGGTTTATCGAGGTCTATATTGCCAAGATCCACTCCGTTAGGGATCGCGTCCTCTTCATCGTAGTAATCTTCATTATCGCTGTCGTAATCATAGTGATCATCGTAATAGTCCGAAGAAAAGTGGTCTTCAAAATTCTCACTGTTCTCGTCTCCGAAGATCCATTCCCAATCAATACCCATTTGATCCCTCCAAGAATAATCTTTCTACATTTTAAACTGACTGAGAGATCATGCAAGTGCAGGCATAAGAAAACGCCGGCAGCTGCCGGCGTCCTCATGTCTTCTTAAGTTGTCAGATCACGTCGTCTTCACCTTCGTCAAAAAAGCCGTCATCGTAATAGTCATCATCATAATAATCATCACTATAGCAGCCTGAGTCCGGTTCCGATCCCGTCCAAAGATCCTCGAAGTGTTCACTGTTCTCATCACCTAAGATCTCTTCCCAGTCAATTCCCATAAGAATGACCTCCTGTGTATTTATTTGTTATTATCCTCACACAGGTCTTGGGAAAAGTTCACACTTATGAGAGCATATGTCTGTTCTCGCCTTCTTTCTGGAAGTCTGTAGCGTCATCACCGAGGCTCTCATCCTTAAGTTTGGGTGCAGCACTCTTAAAGTCGAACATCTCCTTATCTCCATAAGACCATCCTGACTCAAGAGACTGGAATTTTCCGTTCGTCTCATACGCATAGACTCTCGCTGATGTATCGAAATACTTATCAGCTCCGGGAGGGGCAGCAAGGCTGTGTGAGCTGGTAACACCGAGGCTTGCAATGGTCTCCTTCTCTTTTTGTCTCAGAAGCTTTGGGAATATCTCCATGCATCCGTAAAGGAACACGCCGATAAGAGCTGCAAGGAGCAGGGACCCCATAGGATTCTGCAGGATCCAGATCATCAGTTTGCCTGTAAGCCTGTTGTTCCTTGATCCAAGAAATCTTAAGATACCATATCCAATGATCGGGATAGCGTATATAAGCCTCCTGAGGCCTATATTAAGAGAGACAGTCTGCATCTTCGCTTTCCTGCCGACATTCTCGACCGTTTCCCAACCTTTTGCATAAGGGAACTCACCTGATACCTTGCCCGTCTGACCGTTGACTATGTACTGGTACTTGATGCCGTCATACTGGATGTTCATGAACCATACCGGCAGCAGAGCATACTTGATATTCTGGTTGCTGTATCTGGTCGTGCTCATATCAGAATTCGTCTTGAATGCATCATAGCCGAATGTGATCTTGTCGCAGACTTCAAGAGCGAGCTTGTCTAAACGTCTGTAGATCTTGTCTGTCATGTCCGTGGGAAGCTCATCGTACTTCTCGGCAACATAGCCCTGCAGATATTCACTCTTGAACGGAACGAGCGCATCAAAATCAAAAGGCTCTGCCGCAGCCATGAGTCTGTCTGCTATATGCTTCTCACCATCGAAAGGAACGTCCTTGAGCCTGAAATGTGCCCTGCCGTAAGCAAGCTGCGAATAGTTTCTGCCATCAGGCGTGTTGTATTCCTCATACCATTCGTCAACGCTCTTTCCCATCTTGCCCTGTCCTGCGGCATTTACCATGCAGTCCGTTGATATGATCCATGTGGGAACATAAAGAGCCGTCAGCTTTTCAAACGTCTTCTTGGACTTATAGTTCTTCGGCAGATGATCTATTGTCTTGGTATGCTCTTCAAAGTAACGCTTGGCTTCTTCCTTATCGAACTTGAAAGGAATGATGTAATCCGGCCTGAACTCTCTTGTGAGCCTTCTCGTTACGATTGCGGGAGATCCGCAGAAAGCACATACGGTCGATGCCGTATTAACGTCAGTAACTACCTGTGCGCCGCATGAGTTGCAGACGATCTCATGACGTGACAGATCCTCTTTGCTGATCTCGAGCTTGCCGTCGTACTCCCTCTCGGGATTTGCGAACCCGAATGAACCAATCTTGTCTAAAGTCTCCGGATCGAAAAGACTGCCGCAGTGGCCGCAGACTAACGCGCCACGCGAAGACTGATAGACAAGGTTAGCTCCGCAGTTAGTACATTTAGCAGAATCTGCCGAAAAGGTCTTGACCTGTCCGAACCCGTTGTTTTGTAACGGCTGATCCCAAATTGCCATATCTACCCCTCCTAAAATAAATTTTATTCCATAGAGTAGATATTACATTAATATCAATCAGGCAGTCAATAAAAAGACTTACTGTCAATACCAAGTTGAACAGTCATAAGGATCAAATGATTTTAGATCAACGCCATAATCGCCAAGGATCATCTCATAAACTGTATCATAATCGCGCAGCCAGGTAACATTATCGTATATCGAACCATACCCGCGCAGGCCATAGGTATAAGCCTTATCCGGATTCCACGGAACAGAAAAGTCTGTTGTTCCGGAAGGAATACCGGAGCCCTGAGTTTCGATATAGGCGTAATGTGTTGCATCTGTTAATACAAGACTTATGCGGTGTCCTCCGCAGTTTTCATTTCTGTTCTTAGGGCACACAGGATAGAAATGACCGTAATCGTTTACTGTTCTTCCGTCAACTGTTTTGGCACAAGATAGATAGACGCCTATCCTGCCTCTGGTCAAAGTCATCATAGACATAACAGTCTGGCAGCCATAGCAGGTGTAATCACTGTACGAATGGCATCTTATCCAGTAACAGCCTGCACTGATCATCTCAAGATCTGTCATATCTGATTTATACTGGGAAACATCAGTATACATATCCATTACCGTGAAGTAAGGCAGAACATAATTATCCGATTGAGGTATATCAAAGCTTATTGTTGTCACCTTGTTACCTTTGTAAAAAACATCAAGATTTTGAACTCCTGAGCCTTTACATTTAATCGCGATTAACAGAAAACCGGCAAATCCATTGCTACGCATGTACTGAAATCTCTGCTCGGAAAAATGACTAAAATACCAACTTGCGTCTGATTCCTGATCGCAATAACTTGCGCTGACATTGACTACAGGATCATCAGCAGGAATGTACTGTTGAAAATTGTTTCCGATATCTCTATATCCTTCATCTCCATTACACTTGAAATAAACATCAGTCGGATCAATCTCCGCAGAAACATATAATCCGAAATACTCTGTTCTGGAAATACCGTTTCTGCTTATGCGACTACCGCTGCCTTTATCGGTATATACCTGATCGTAATAGGGAATACAGGTTTGGGCTGCAGCAAAACTGATTCCGTCATAAACCCCGACAACCTGATGTGAATATTCAACAGAATTTTCGTCAGTTGTCGTTATCGCGGGATTTGTTGACGGCGTTGTTACAGGAGATACTGTAGAACCTGAAGGATATGTCGGCGTGCCGTTTATAACAGCAGGCTGGCTCATCACACTCGTAACGCCTGAGACGTTGCCGGGAGCTGATCCGTTCCTTTGAACCAATACTATCTGAATTGCCTCAAGGCGCTTGCTCATGCCTGAGGTTCCGCTCATCTGGCCGTTCTTAGCCCAGCCGAGCCATCCGTAATCCTGTGCATGGACTCTGTAGTATACGTCGTAGTGATTTGCCACCTCGCCTGTAAGCCTTATCTCGATGCCTTCAAGCCGATAACTCATCCCCTGGGTACCGCTCATCTCACCATCCTTGGCCCATGTCTGTTCCCAACCGATATTCTGTATGTGCGTATGGTATTCGATGCTTCCCGTATACTGGTTTCCGGTAAGATGGATCTCTATTCCTTCAAGCCTTTTGGACTGTCCTGTAGTACCTGATTCCTGACCATTTACTGCCCACTTAGATTCCCATCCGTAATCCTGTCTGTGTACTCTGTAGTTAACTGATGTGGTTGTACCCGTGCCTCTGGGAACGATCCTGATCTTTACTTCCTCAAGACGCTTGGATTCACCTGTGGTGCCTGCAAGTGCGCCGTCGGAAACAAAGCCCTGACTATCTCCGTAGTCCTGAATGTGAACCGCGTATTCAACTGTATAGTGCTTGGCAAGTTCGCCAACGAGCTCCATCTCGATACCTTCGAGCCTCAGTGACCGGCCCCTTGTGCCAGCTTCGTTACCTGCCATTTTATATCCCTGCCAGCCGTCGTTCTGGACATGGACCCTGTACTGAAGAGATCCTGCATAGCCGGTGTTATTCGTAAGACTGATGGTGATAGCTTCAACTCTCTTGGACTGCCCACGGGTACCGAGAGTAAGTATTCCGGTATTGGCATCCCACCTGCCGTTGGTATCCCCATAATCCTGAACATGGCAGGTACCTGAAAGAGTTATGGTTCCCGCTGCATTGACCGGCATGGCAAATAAACCTGAGATCAACGCTGCTGCTAATAGAATCGATACTAATCTGCGGCTGCTCTTAGTTTTCATAAGTAAACCTCCATGGGATACTATCATCTGATCTAATAATTATAAGTGTCACTTAGATTTATACTAAATGGCCATTCACACAATTTTCACCCATTTCTGCCGACATTTTAACAAAACCGTTTTGCGGGATAACGATATATTATAGTCATTGAACCCGACCAAATCAAAAAGGTTTATTTTCTAATTTTTGCCAAGAAGGATTAAGAGGACGTCAAAACGCCCTCTTTTCTTTTGCTTTTTTGGGCAAAGCGACAAATTTCGTAAATTTGAAAAATTCTTTAATAAAATGTGAAATAAATGTGGCATTAATATGGACAAAGTGATATAGTTAATCTATAAATCTGTTTATGAGGAGGCAGCTATGAAGAAGATCACTAAGTCACGTAAGGGGTTCACACTGGTGGAGATGGTTCTCGTAATCGCGATCATCGTCATACTTGCCGCCGTGCTGGTACTCGGGATCGGTTCATACATCAACAAAGCTAAGCAGGCCGCTTACTCCCTTGAGAGCCACAACGCGTCCGTCGAAGCTGTAACCGATGAGATCAATAAGTACCTTAACGAACACTGATAAAAAATCCGCCCCTCATGAGGGGCGGTATTTTAACAACAACTTTTTAAACTTGGCAAGTTTTGAAATGTAACAAAAGCGGCATATGCGCTTTTCTTTATATGCATATCTTAACCTAAGCCGTGATTTTAACAATAAGCCTGACATTGTAAGATTTAACAGAAATGAGGGGGGCTTTTTTTCCTTTATAGACAGATTATCAATCTCTTATGACAATTTGCTTAAGCATACCCTATAAACAGAAAACCCGCTTTGGTCAATTTGCCAATGCGGGTTTTTGTTTGATTTACAAACTATATTTTTGTATATCAGATCTTCTTAGCTTCGATATTCCAGATACCCTCAGCATACTCTCTTATAGTTCTGTCTGATGAGAACTTGCCTGAGTTGCAGATGTTTACCCAGCACATCTTAGCCCACTTGAGCTCATCCTTGTAATCCATGTACATCCTGTCACGTGTCTTGCGGTAATCGTCAAAGTCACCGAGTACATAATAAGGATCACCGGGCTGCCAGTTGGAGCCGTAGATGAGTCCGTTGAACAGATCGTTGAACATTCCGGATCCCTCATCGTTGAATGAGCCGTCGACCAGTCTGTCGAGGCACTTCCTGAGGCCGGGGATATTCTCGTACTGCCACTTAGGATTGTAGTAAGCCTTTGTATTAGCCATATCCTGAGCTCTGCATCCGAAGATATAGACATTGTCATCGCCTACGCACTCTGCGATCTCAACGTTAGCGCCGTCAAGCGTTCCGAGTGTAACAGCACCGTTCATCATGAACTTCATGTTGCCTGTACCGGAAGCCTCAAGACCTGCTGTGGAGATCTGCTCTGAAACGTCTGCAGCAGGGAACATCTTCTCACCTACGGATACGTTGTAGTTCTCAACGAATACGACCTTGAGCCTGCCTTCCATAGCAGGATCGGAATCGATGAGCTTGGCGATCTCGTTGATAAACTTGATGATAGCCTTGGCACGGAAATAGCCCGGAGCAGCCTTAGCAGCGAAAAGGATGGTAACAGGAGGAAGCTCGAGCTTCGGATTCTCCTTGATCCTGTCGTAGAGGTTAAGAGCATAAAGAGCATTGAGAAGCTGTCTCTTGTATTCGTGAAGTCTCTTGATCTGAACGTCGAAGCAGGAATCGGGATTGAGCTTGATGCCCTTGGTGCTCTCCAAGTAATTGGAGAAAGCGACCTTGTTATTGCGCTTGATGGCAATGAACCTTCTCATTACCTCCTCGTCGTCCTTGTACTTCTCGATCTTCTTGAGACGGTCAAGATCTGTAACCCACTTATCGTTGCCGAGGAGCTCTGTGATGAGAGCTGCAAGCTCAGGATCGCAGGATCTGAGCCATCTTCTCGGAGTAACGCCGTTTGTCTTGTTGGAGAACTTCTCAGGATAGATGTTATACCAGTCCTTAAGTGTCTCATTCTTTAAGATCTCAGTGTGGAGAGCTGCAACGCCGTTTACGGAGTGTGAACCGTAGATAGCGAGCCAAGCCATGTGGATCTTACCGTCACCCAGAGGAGAGAGACGGTCGATGATCTCGGAATAGAGACCTGATTCATACATCTGTGCACGGAACTGGTTGTTGATGCCCTCGATGATCTCGTAGATCCTCGGGAAGAGGAAACGGAAGATGGAGATGTCCCACTTTTCGAGTGCCTCAGCCATGATGGTGTGGTTGGTGTATGCGAATGTAGCCTTAACGATCTCCCATGCGTCTTCCCACTTGATGCCGTTCTCATCGACTAAGAGTCTCATGAGCTCGGGGATAGCGACTACAGGGTGTGTATCGTTGAGCTGGATGGAATTGTACTTGGCAAAATCGTGGAGATCATCGCCGTGATACTTCTTGTATCTGTAGATGATGTCCTGGAGTGATGCTGATACGAAGAAGTACTGCTGTCTTACACGGAGCACCTTGCCATCGTAGGATGTGTCGTTCGGATAGAGGACTCTCCAGATATCCTGGACCCTGTTTCTCTCGATAACAGCGTCGTCAAATCTCTGTGAATTAAAGAGATTGAAGTCGAACTCCTGTGCAGGCTCAGCCTTCCAGAGTCTTAAGAGATTGACGTTCTTCGTACCGTAACCTGTGATAGGAAGATCACAGGGAATAGCCCAAACGTCCATGTCCTGATAGTGGATCTTGACCTTACGGTCATATCTTGCAACGATGAAAGGATAACCATGCTCCATCCATGAATCAGGATACTCATGCTGGAAGCCGTTCTCTATGGACTGTCTGAAAAGGCCATATCTGTAGAGGATACCGTAACCTGTTACAGGATAGTTCTGCGTAGCGCAGGAATCGAGGAAGCATGCGGCAAGTCTTCCGAGACCGCCGTTACCAAGAGCCGGGTCTGTCTCTTCCTCCAGGATATCTGTGAGGTTGAGGCCGAATGATGCAAGAGCCTCCTTTGCCTGATCGTAGATCCCCAGGTTTACGAGATTGTTAAGCATTGAACGACCTTCAAGGAACTCGGCTGAGAAATAGTGAGCCTGCCTTCCCTGATTGTACTTCTGCCTTGTAGCCATCCAATTGTCTGAGATGATCTCAACAATACTCTTAGCAAGCGCTGTCCAGTAATCTCTGGGGGTAGCCATCTCGAGTGACATACCTGTCTCAGCCTTTACATGTGCCTGCATCATAGCTTCAAGTTGCTTTGCAGTAATTGTTGCCATACTTTACTCCTTGTCTTTCCGGGCGAAAAAACCGCCGGTTTCATTAAAAATAACGCATGTATTTTATCAATAAAGCCCCCTCGGTGCAATTTGTTTGGACCTTTTCTGTCCAGTCTTAACAAATTGTTGTCATTCACTGTCCCAAAGTTGTATTTATTTACAAGTTATAATAAAATTCTTACATTAAATACAAAGGCAGAATCAATGAATTTATACGTTTTGATAATAACAGGAGTGCTTCTTGGCGCTCTGAGCGGAACATCAACTACTTTTCTCTTCAAAAAGCTTCCGGAATCCTGGCTGCAGGACTATGGCGTCAAGGAAACCGATACCAATTACCGTGTATCCAAGAGGATGCGTCCCTATCCGGAAGGTCTCATCGCAGGCCTGATCTCCTGTTTGTTCTATGTTGCTTTTGCGGTCTTTTCCAAGGCAGCCTTTATCGATTCATTTAAGCCGCTGCACATAGCAGTGATAATCCTGCTCGTGCCGGCTCTCGTCCTCGTCATGATGGCAGACAAGCTCAACAGGATCATTCCTGACCAGTTCTCTATCTACATTGCCATCTGCGGGATCCTCTCCATAATCTCGGACTATACGGAGGGCTCTATATGGTTCAGCGCAGATGCCAAATGGTATCTGCCCCTCCTTAATAAGATCCTGGGCGCCCTTATAGGCGGCGGACTTCTCTGGCTCATCGGATTTATCACCCTCACCTTTACGGGAAGAGACGGAATGGGTCAGGGCGACATGAGGCTTCTTGCAGCTACCGGTCTTATTACAGGCTGCTATGGCCTTGTTGTTCTTACATATGTCGCAGTGTTCTCCGCCCTTATCTTTGCGGTTCCTCTTCTTATCCGCAAGCAGATAAGACTTAAGAAAGAAGAGGAGATGATCAAAAACGCTGCCAATCCGCGCAAGATGAGACGCGCTCTCGAGATCAAGAAGGCAAGGATGCACTTTGCCGATGATCCGGACTATCTCGCTTTCGGCCCCTTCCTCGCTTTGGGCTGCGGGGTCTTTGCGGTAATGGAGCCTTTCTTCTATGCTAAGATGGCAACATCCCTTAGCATCCTGGGGGTACTGTTCTGATGGACTCCGATTCGATCCTTGGCTTTATCAAGCAGAGCTTTAAGATACCCACACCGCTTAACTGGGGGTATGCAGTGTTCTTTACTGCTCTCGGAACGGCTGTTGCCTACGGGACCTCTCTTGCTCTGTTCAGTTTCCTGCCCTGGTCTTCAACCTCTCTCGTCGGCTTTTCGATCAGTTCCATCGTATTGATGCTGTTCGCGTTTGCGATCCCTTCCGTATTCCTGTCGAAGGCTACGCTTGATAACATCTCAGGCAAGTTCACGGGCTTCGGTTCATCCATACTGGCTCTTTTGTCAGGCGTCCCCGTCTATCTCGTTACGACATCCATATACAATCTCATCTGCTACGGCTGGATGAGGCTCGGCAACAGCATCGTCTATCCCTACCTGTTCAGCTTTGTCGAGAACGAGACCCCCGCAACGCTTTCACTTGGCTTTTTGACAGACACCATGGTCCCTTCGCTCTGTATGTGCCTTATGTTTACAGGGCTTTTGTGGTCAACGTTCAAGCCTTCCGAGCGCAGGACCGCAATGATCATCATTCCCCTTCTTGCAGCTTTTATGTCTTTTGATTTCATCGGCATCATAGGCATCTTCATAACATATTGGTGGCTTTGCTACGTCAGGTACACAACAGAGAATGTCTGGGGTCCTGTCTTCTGCCTTATCGGATCAAGGCTCACGGGCATCATCATAGGAGGCCTGGTATCCAAAGTCGACATCACGGGAATAAGAACATACCAGGATGTCCCCATGACGTGCTTCTATTCTGCGCTTCCCGCCATCACAGTCTCGCTTATCCTCTTTGCTTTCTTCATGAAAGTCCTTGGAGAATTCCACTTCACTTACAACAACGACATCTACGGCGATACATTCGACGATGAATACCGCACAAGAAGAGAAGAGACCGCACCCGGAGTATTCAAGGGATTGAACCTCGCATTCTTTGTTGGTTTTGTTATCCTCCTTGTTATCTGGGTCCTGATATTCAGAGGTAGAAGACCATGAACGACATAGAGAGATATCAGCGCGACAGAGCTTCAGTAATGGCCATGATCAAGTTCATCCTGATGGTCGCCATCATCGGCGTGCTTTGCTGGCTCGGCACCAAGGTGTTCGTAATCCTCGTGCCGTTCCTCATAGGTTTCCTTCTTGCCAAGACATCCTTTGCTCTGGCTAATCCGATCGCAAAAACTATCGCCGGCGGAAACGATCCTTCCAAGCTTAAGCCCGGGCAGAAGAAGTCCACAAAGACCAAGACCGCGCTTGTCATCTACGTTATCCTGAACGTCCTGCTCGTAATACTCATCATCGCTTTGTGCTTTGCCCTTCTGTCGCAGGCCAACAATCTCCTTAAAGGACTGTCAGGACTCGCGAGCACTCTTACCATCGATAACATAAGCAAGCTCATCGAGCGTTTCAGTGTCGACAACGGCGGCTTCCTGACAGCAGAGATGCTCGATCAGGCCAAGACCAGCGCGTTCGACATCCTGACACAGATCATTGCCAAGATCCCTCAGTTCGTTCAGGGACTTATCACATGGATCTGGGGACTGTTCAACCATGCTCCTTATGTCATCTTCTTTATCGTAAGCATCATCTTGAGCGGCTTCTACTTCATTAACGACGGCCCTAAGGTACTAAGATTCTACGTAAAGAACACTCCCAGCAGAAAGTTCAGGAACAGGGCATTTGGCCTGATCAACGACCTGTTTGTAATGCTCTTCAGAGTACTGGGCGGTTACTTCGCTCTGCTCATCATCACCTCAGCAGAATCTGCGGTCGTATTCGCATTTGCAGGCATCCCGGAGCTCTCCATAATCCTCGGACTCCTGACAGGCGTTATCGACTTCCTCCCCGTTTTGGGCGCATCAGTCGTCATGCTCCCTGTCGCAGTCTACTGCATCGCTAACGGCAACTATATAGGAGCCGTAGTCATCATCGGCGGTCTTGCGATAATGACAGTTATCAGAAGAGTAATTGAGCCTCCGATCCTCGGAAAGTCCATGCAGATGCACCCTCTCATCACCCTCATCTCAATGGCAGCAGGTGTAGCTATCTGGGGCCTCGGCGGTTTCCTCTTAGGACCTGCGCTTGCCATCATCATCGCCCAGATCATCAAAGTCTTCGAGATCGACAAGAAGTTCCTGTCTTATGTTTCAGCTGTTCTTGAGCGCCTCATGAAAGAACCTGAGGCCAAGGGCAAAGAGTCCTGATATCACCAAACAATACAAAATTAAGGTTCTTCACGCTTTTTGAAAACTATGGCAGTCGGGATGACATTTAATCACTGAGTATTCACTCTGATAATAGCGAATTCCTGTTTTGTTGACGAAATCCTTATTTAGCAACAGGATCAGCAATACGGGCATACTTTTACATGATCTGTTGCAAAAGCTTCAGATCTTGCACCAAAAACAGGAATAACGGCAGGGTTTCTTAGTCTTGTCGGTTTCATCAGCAAGTGGTTGGACAGAGACTGAAGACGGCCGGTCCAAATGAGTCAGGTCCCCTCAAACAGGCGTAAGAAAACCCGTCCCGTACCAAAAGAAAAGCCCAGCTGCAAAATGAGCTGAGCTTAATGTTCTGAAAAACCATTATAGATGATCAGTAACCGTTGTTACCTTCGCTATGACCTTCCAAGGTTCTCGGATCAGGTTTTTTATTAGTCTGTTTTCTCCAAAAATCAGTATCTGAAAGACCGGTTCTATTGCTCACAATAAAGAACTGTAACGGTATTTCTGCATCATCCTTGATTATGGTGTTTCTAAAATCTGTTCCACCTATAGTTCTCTTTGTAATTGGGAATTTGTCAGTATCACCTCTTGGATATTTATACATCCATTCACCGTTAACGTAGAACAAAGCAGGAGAATTCTCATCCTCAACATACGCGATATAGTAAACTGTATACTTCTGAGTAAGACTCATTCCGCCAGCAGCCTTGTGAGTACCAACACCAAAAACCAGAATGTAAGGTTCATTATTAGCTGCACCACGGCCGCGATTCATAAGGGTCAACACCTTATCACCCCATGATTGGTATTCACCCTTGTTCCAACATACATTATTACCATCAGAAGTCTGACCTGCCACATTATTCGTAGTATCATCACTGCTCAGGCCGTAGAGTTCCTGGACTACTGCCTGACAAGCCACACGGGCTTCATCTGCGGCATCAATATACTTAGCTCTCCTGGCTCGCTTTATATAACCTGTGAGCGCAGGTGTGAGCATAGCAGCAAGGACCGCAAGGATAACAAGAACTACTATGAGTTCTGTTAACGTAAATGCGCTTATGCCGCGCCTTTTTATCTTTCTGATTTGCTTCATAACATTATCCCTCTCAAAGCAAATTGCAATATCCTCCTATAAATTTTACATTCAGGCCGGTTTTAAATCAAGCATCCTGTTATGTAACATAAATAAAGCCGCCCGGAGGCGGCCTTATCTTTAAGAAAGAGCGGTATCTTTACTTCTCATCGAGCTTCCACTTCTTGAAGTAGATTATCGAACCTGCTAATGCCAGGCAGGCAATTCCTGCTATCAGATAAACGCTAAACTGTTCACCTGTCTGTGTGACCGTTGCTGTTGCTTCCTTGACAGTCAGCTTTGTTGAGATCTCGCCGTCTGCAAATACAAATGTTACAGTATGCTCACCGACAGAGAGTGTCTTGAGGTAGTCAACCTTGAAGGAAACTATGAGGCTTCCCTTGGTCGCTTCATAGTTGCTTACGGGAACTACCGCATTATCAACCTTTATTGCTACAAGATTCTCAAAAGCAGTATCAAGATCGTTTGTGAGCTTCATATCAAGATTCTTGTCGTCGCCGCGTAACCATGAACCGTCATTGCCTGAAACAAACGAATAGGTTGTAGGTATGATCTTAGCTTCAACACAAGCAGGCTCTGCATCGTTATGGTTAGCATCACCTACAGCCTTATACCAAACATAGTATGTACCGACTGCTGTGACTGACGGGATCGTTACTAAGGAAGTAACATGTTACCAATTTGAAAAATCAAAAATGAATGGACAGACATTCAGATCAATTGCCTGAGGGAAGGATGCCCTCGTCCTTGTCGCCGTTTCTTGAGAGGAAGGAGAGCTTAGGCAGGGTGACAGCATTGCCATCCTTATCTTCTGCCTTCATGAAGAAAGTCATCTCAGGATGAGGACAGCTGTCTATTTGCTGCATGTTCTTATCGTAGAGCTCAGTAACTCTTATGGGATCCACATAGCCCTCAGGCTTAAGGACATTAAGGACATCGCCTTTATAGAGCTTATTCTTCTGCGTGACTCTGATAAGTCCGTCTTCTGTGGTCTCTTCCGTGATGCCGACAACAAACGCAGGCTTATTATAAGACTTATCGTAGTCGATCTTGGCATCTTCTGAAGGTGAATTATAGAAGAATCCTGTATCGTAATCCCTGTGGACAACCTTGTCTAATATGGTCTTCCATTCTTTCTTTACGCTGTAGCGCTCAGGATCCTCGAAATACAGATCTACGGCTTCCCTGTAGACTTTGGTGACGGCAGCTGCATAGTAAGCACCCTTGATGCGGCCTTCTATCTTAAATGAGTCTATGCCTGCATCTATCATGTCAGGGATGTGATCGATCATGCAGATGTCTTTGGAACCTAGTATGTATGTGCCGCGCTCATCCTCTTCTATCGGCATAGCCATGTCGGGGCGCTTTTCTTCAGTAAGGGAGTATCCCCATCTGCAGGGCTGTGCGCAGGCACCTCCGTTAGAGCGTCTTGCAGTAAAGTAATTGCTCATGAGACATCTGCCTGAATATGCTACGCACATGGCGCCGTGAACAAAACACTCGATCTCGCAGTCAGAAGGGATAGCCTTTTTGATCTTTCTGATCTGCGCAAGCGAGACCTCGCGCGCTAAGACTATTCTTTTCGCGCCCTGGTTTGCCCAAAATATGCAGGCATTGCTGTTGGTGACTGATGCCTGGGTCGAGATGTGGATCTCAAGGCCGGGGCAGAGCTGTTTTGCCTTCATGAAGATGCCCGGGTCCGAGATAAGTACGGCATCGGCGCCGGACTCGTTTCCGATAAAGCCGATGGCATCGTCTATGCCTGCAAGCTCGTCTTCTGTCGGCATGACATTAAGCGTTACATAGCACTTAACGCCCTTGGAGTGAGCGAAAGCTATGGAGGAGATCATCTCATCCCTGGTGAAGTTATCAGAAAGTGCACGCAGACCATACTGTTTGCCTGCCATATAAACGGCATCAGCACCGTAATGGGCTGCCACCTCGAGCTTAAACGGGTTGCCGGCAGGACTAAGTATCTCAGGTCTCTTCATCGCCATAGTAATCGTCCGTCTCAGTGGGCGTAACATCAGCGCCGACTGTCCAGTTGGGTGAATATGTCGCGACATTGTCCTCGTGCTCGGAGAGCGTTACGGCAAAGGCCGTTCCGCCATCGCCCGTCGCACAGAAATACCAGTAGTTGCAGTTCGGCTCAGGATAGAGCGCTGCAGATATAGCATCCTGTCCCGGCATGCAGATAGGTCCGGGAGGAAGTCCGGGGTTAAGATAAGTGTTGTACGGGCTGTTTATGTTGACCTCGGCATCCGTGTGCAGGAGCCCGGTCTGTCCGCCCTGGAGCTGTATGAGGTAATTGATCGTGGCAGAAGAGCTGAGATAATGCATGCTCTCTTCATCAGAATTAAGCCTGTTGTGGAAGACTGCGGAAACATACATCATGTCCACGGGCTTGCCCGTCTCCTTCTGGATTATGGAAGCTAAAGTCATTACTTCGTCCATCGTCATGCCAAGCCTCGCTGCGCGCTCATAGTATTCGTCGTAGAGCTTGTTCTGCATGTTAGACAGGAACTTGCGGATGATGGACTCGGGCGAAGCATTGATATCGAATGTATATGTGTCGGGGTAGAGATATCCTGCGAGGATATAGTCTCTTCCGTCCTTGATCTCGATCTGTGAGACGAACTCGTAGTCGACGAAGAGATTTGGCGAATTCATGCAAGAATCGAACTCCTCATCATCGAAATTGATGCCCGCATCGTGAAGGATCTGCTTGACCTCGATATATGTGGAACCCTCGGGAATGGTAACTGTAACGCTCGCAGGTTCAAGCGTCAGATAGTACATGATCTCATCGTAGGACATAGACGGGAGAAGGTAGTGCGTACCTGCAACATACGCGCCGTCAAAGCCGTTTATCTTGCTCATGAGCGAGAATATGAACGTATTGGATATCAGTCCCTCTTCGAAAAGGGTATCCGCGATATCTGAGGTGTCCATACCCGTCTTGATGACCAGGGGCATGGCGCCTTCCGTATCAGCGGTGATCTTGAGTGCGCCTGAATCTATTTCCTGCTGAAGGCTATCGAATCTTTGCTGCTGGGATATGACATAGTTGTAGCCGAATATAACGCCTGCAATAGCAAAGCTGAACAGCAATACAAGGATAATGAGTATCCTTAATGCGATTTTTACCTTCCTGGGCAGCATTAGCCTTCCTTTTTCTGCTTAGCCACCGTCTTCGCTCTTAAGTCGTTATTGAGGATCTTCTTCCTCAAACGGATATTCTTGGGAGTTACCTCGCAAAGCTCGTCGTCTTCAACGAATTCGAGGCACTGCTCAAGAGAATATGTAAGAGGAGGTGTGAGTCTCATCGCATCGTCTGCGCCTGCCGAACGCATATTGGTTACGTGCTTCTTCTTGCAGACGTTAACCGTTATGTCTTCGGGCTTGGGATTGATACCGACGATCATGCCCTCATATACAGGTGTGCCGGCTCCGATGAAGAGCGGACCTCTGTCCTGGGCATTGAACAGACCGTAGGTTACGGCTGTTCCGGTCTCAAATGCGACAAGTACGCCCTGATTCCTTGTCTCAATATCTCCGGCGAATGGTACAAAGCCGTTTATAATGGAGTTCATTATACCATTGCCCTTAGTGTCGGTCAAAAACTCGGTCCTGTATCCGAGGAGTCCTCTTGAAGGGATCCTGAACTCGAGTCTTGTGTATCCCTTGGTAGGAGGGAGCATGTTTACGAGCTCTCCCCTTCTCTTTCCGATCTTCTCCATAACAGGACCTACAAAGTCCTCGGGAACGTCGATCACGAGGTCCTCGACAGGCTCGCAGAGAACGCCGTCTACTTCCTTCATGATGACCTTGGGCTTGCTTACCTGGAACTCATATCCCTCACGTCTCATGGTCTCGATGAGGACTGAGATGTGGAGCTCTCCTCTGCCCTTTACGATGAAAGCCTCTGTAGTATCTGTCTCTTCGACTCTCATGGAAACGTTTGTCTCGATCTCCTTGAAGAGCCTGTCTCTTAAGTGTCTTGATGTTACGTACTTGCCGTCCTCACCTGCGAAGGGTGAATCGTTGACGGAGAAAGTCATTGCGATAGTAGGCTCGTCGATGTCGACAAAAGGAAGCGCCTCGGGCGCAGCCGCATCGCAGAGAGTATCACCGATATTGATGTCAGCGATACCTGCAACGCATACGATCTCGCCGATCGATGCTTCTTTGACCTCTTCCTTGCCGAGGTTATGGAAACGCATGAGCTTAACGACTCTTGCATTACGCTTGCCTTCTGCATTGTAGTTTACAAGAGCAACATTCTCGCCCTGCTTAATGGTGCCTCTCTCGACTCTTCCGATACCGATCCTGCCGATGTAAGGGTCCGAATCGATATTGGATACAAGAAGCTGCATGGGAGCTTCAGGATCGCCCTGGGGGCAGGGTGTGTACTTAACGACTGTATCAAGAAGAGGCGTGAAGTCCAGCTGTGCGCCGCTCTCAAATTCCTTGAGGTCGAGCGTTGCAACACCTGTCTTGCCTGATGTATATACGATCGGGAACTCGAGCTGGTCGTCATCTGCGCCGAGCTCTATGAACAGATCGAGGACCATGTCCACTACCTGTGTGGGTCTTGCGTCAGGTCTGTCGATCTTGTTGATGCAGACGATAGGCTTTAAGCCGAGCTCTAATGCCTTGTGAAGAACGAATCTTGTCTGCGGCATGGGGCCGTCAAATGCATCTACAACGAGAAGGACTGAGTCTACCATCTTGAGGACTCGCTCAACCTCGCCTCCGAAGTCAGCGTGGCCGGGAGTGTCAACGACATTGATACGTATGCCCTTATAGTCAATGGCAGTGTTCTTGGCAAGGATCGTAATGCCGCGCTCACGCTCTAAGTCGTTGCTGTCCATTACCTGTTCAACGATCTCTTCGTTCTCTCTGTAGACGCCAGCCTGCTTGAGCATGGAATCCACGATAGTAGTCTTGCCGTGGTCAACGTGTGCGATGATCGCAATGTTTCTTAAGTTAGTGATTTCCTGAACTGCCATATAAGCTCCTGTTTTGTATATGCTGTTTGCTGTTAATAGACCGTGTATATTAAACTACCTAATCGCCTTTATTAAGCACTGTCATTTTAAACAAAATATTCAGGCCTCATCGCCCTTTTTGTTTCTAAGTAGCAACCGTATGGGAACGCCTTCGAATTCGAAGTTGCTCCTTATCCTGTTCTCCATATATCTCTCGTAGCTGAAATGCGATAATTCCTTGTCATTTACGAAGAGTACGAACGTGGGGGGATTTACCGCTACCTGCGTTCCGTAATAGATCTTAAGGTGTCTGCCCTTGTCCTGTGGCGTCGGCACCATCGTTACCGCATCAGATATCATCTGGTTCAATACACCTGTAGTAAGACGCCTTAAGGCATTCTCATGGACCTTGTTGATGAGGGAGTAGATCTTATCGACCCGCTGCCCTGTCTTGGCCGAGATGAACACGACGGGGGCGTAGCTCATGAACGCGAGTCTTTCCTTTACTATCTTGGTCATCTGCTCGAGCGTTCCTGTCGTCTTGTCAACGAGATCCCACTTGTTTACGACGATGATGGAAGCCTTGCCCGAATCGTGTGCCAGGCCTGCGACTCTTGTGTCCTGTTCGGTGATGCCCTTTTCGGCATCGATGAGGATGAGACAGACATCTGCCCTCTCGATGGCGGAGAGCGCCCTGACCATCGAATAACGCTCGATGACGTCTTCTATCCTGCTCTTCTTGCGCATGCCCGCGGTGTCTACGATCGTGTACTTGCCGTAATCGTTAACTATCTCGGTGTCGATGGAATCTCTCGTGGTACCGGCAATGTCTGATACGATGCTGCGCTCCTCGCCTATCATCTTGTTGGCAAGGGATGACTTGCCCGCATTAGGGCGGCCGATCAGAGCGACCCTTATGGTATCCCTGTCTTCGCTTCCGCTTTCTTCTTCAGGGAAGAACTCGAAAAGCATATCGAGCATCTCTCCGAGGCCGAGCCTGTGGGCAGCCGATATGGAGCAAACGTTCTCAAGACCCAGATTGTAGAATTCATAGAACTCAGCAGGTGGATCCCCGACATAATCGATCTTGTTGACCGCAACGACAACAGGGCGGCCTGATTTTCTGAGCATGACTGCGATCTCCTCGTCTGCCGAGGTAAGGCCTGCCTTGATATCCGTCAGGAATAAGATGACATCCGCAGTCTCGATGGCGATCTCAGCCTGCAAACGCATCTGCGTGAGGATGACATCGTCAGTCTGGCTGGGCTCGATGCCGCCGGTATCGATCATGATGAACTCTCTGCCGCGCCATTCGATGTCGGCATAGATGCGGTCACGCGTAACGCCTGGCGTATCTGCAACTATTGAGATACGTTCGCCGTACAGAGTATTGAACAGACTCGACTTGCCGACATTCGGCCTGCCTACTATCGCAACTACGGGTTTGCCCATTTGATCCTGCCCTTTCTCGATAAAAAAGGCAGTGTCTGATATTTTGAACACTGCCTTCGCTTAACTAATTCCTAATCTAAACTTAGATCTCGTCGCCGACTTTGATAACCTGCTTGCCGTCCAGGTAACCGCAGTTCTTGCAAACAGTGCGGCGAAGCATCTTAGCATGACACTGGGGACATTCAACGAAACCCGGCATGTTAAGCTTCCATGCGCTTCTGTGACGAGAAGTCCTAGCCTTCGACCATTTACGCTTAGGATGTGCCATTTATCTTCACCTCCAATACCTTTCTTTAAACAATGCTTGAAGATAATACATTAAATTCAATCGTTTTGCAAGAGCCTTTTTATCATAAAGAGGTTTTTTATCGGTTTATCCTCTCCCTGCCCTATGCCGTAACGTATCTCGAGCGTGTGCGAGAGCGCTCCGGGAAGGTTTATGTACTCGGTATCTATCTCAACGTCGATGACTCCGAACTGAGTGTTAAGGGTTCCTTTTGTCTTTTTGCCCTCATCAAAATCCATGACAGAATCGACATCGCCGTTCCTTACGACCTGGCATCTCTTGGTCTTCAGATCGCAGGTCAGGTGGAATACGGATTCCTTTTCTTCCTTGCTGTGCTTCTCGTTCCAAATGTACTTTATCTTATCAGCAGTTTCCTCGAACTGTCCCCTGGCATAGACAGGCCTGCCATACATACCGCTCACTACTTCAAAAACGCAATCCTTCATATCAGGCCTCGTAGATATCAGTTGAATAGTGCTTTGTGCCTGAAGGAAGGCCCCTGCCTAAGAACGGTGATGCAACATCTTCAAACATCTTGGGTTCATCACTGGTATAGAACTCCTTGGTTACATCACTTCCTGCAGCTTCTATGCCTTTGATCGCCTCTTTAACGACGGCAGCTGTGGCTTTGCCCGTGTTTACGAGGGTGACATCATCGCCCATGACTTCCGATATGACCTTCGAGAGCAGAGGATAGTGCGTGCAGGCCATGACGAGTGTATCGACCCCTGCTTCCTTTAATGGGGCAAGATATTGTTCGGCAGTAAGCCTCGTTACCTCAGTATCCCACCAGCCTTCTTCTGCAAGTGAGACAAACAGAGGGCAGGCCTTGGAAGTTATGGATAATCCGTCCATGCCGAGCTCTTTAGCCCTTCTTAATATCGCCTCGCTGTAAACGCCTGTCGATATGGTCGCGCCTGTTGCGATTATGCCGATCCTGCCGCTCCTGGTCGCCCTGCAGGCCGCATCAGCTCCCGGAGTTACCACTTCTATGACAGGAACTTTGGATCTCTTCTTAAGCTCTTCAAAAGCATATGCGCTTGCGGTATTGCAGGCTATAACTATCATCTTGACGTCTTTGCTCTCTAAGAACTTCATGTTCTGGAGTGAATACTTGATGACGGTGCTCCTGGACTTGGTGCCGTAAGGAGCTCTGGAGTTATCACCGAAATAGACCGTGCTCTCATTAGGGCACGTATCCCAGATCTCCCTTAAAACGGTTAGTCCGCCAATACCTGAATCAAATACGCCGATCGGTCTGTTATCTGCCATGGTTACCTCTTAGTCTTTGACCTTAAGTCCCTTAAAGTCCAATTCGTATTCTGGAGATATTTTAAAACATTTTCCCGAAATATCACCATGCAAATTGCCCTGAGGCACTTTGCCGGCTCTTATCTGCGTTGAATAGAGTTGCTGATGCCTGAGCCTGGTGCCCATCGCAGTCTTAAACTCCATGTTGCTTTTATTCCTGCCGTAGTTGCCGTCACCTAAGACAGGGTATCCCAGATGAGCCATATGCGCTCTTATCTGATGCGTCCTGCCTGTCACGAGCTCTAATTCAAGCTCTGAAAGATCCGGCCTGTCATCCCCTGCTTCATAAGTCTTGAGGACTCTGTATCTTGTTACTATCTCAAGATCTCCGGGCTGCCTTACGTCGTGGATATAGACATTGCCTGACTTGGTCTTCTCGAGGAACGCCTTTACTTCGTACATGATGACGCCGTCATCACAGGCAACAGGCTCACCTGTCCCCGGAGTTCCTATTACGATCGCGTTGTATCTTTTGGTAATGAGCTTGTTTCTGAACAGTTCCGTTGCCGCGTCAAGATAAGCCTTGTTCTTGGCGACCATGACGAGTCCGCCCGTATTCATATCTATCCTGTGGCAGAGTTCGGCCTCCCTGAACCTGGTCTCTTTCCTTATAAGATCGATCAAAGTATCTTCGCCCGTGGATTTTCCAGAGTGGACCGCAAGACCCTGGCTCTTATTGATAAGCAAAAGCCCCTTGGTCTCGTATGCTATGGTAAATGCGCTCTTTGAAGGAGCACCGGTACCGGCCTTCTTTTCGAAAAGGCTGTCAGGCAGCCAGATCTCGACCTCCGAGCCTGCCCTTACCGCGATGTCCTTATCTACTTTTTTGCCGTCGATCCTGATGTCGCGTCTCTTGAGCGCATGGTAAAGATCTGCGGTCCTAAGCTGCGGGAACGCCATTACGCTCGCCTTGACGACATGAAGTCCGTCCTGGTTCTTGCCAACGGTAAACTTACGCATATCAGGCTTTCTCCTTGTTAACAGAATTAGATATCTTCCTAAGAAGGCAGCTTATGCCGAAAGCAACGAGCGTTATCCCTGCAAAGATGCACATTCCTACGGGATAGCCCCAGTTAAGGAAGCCGTAGAAATCGTTGGAATCAGGCCAGGGGCCGCCCACGCCGTTAATGAGAAGATTCGCAAGATAGCATGCGCCGTAAAGGAAGGTCGGCACCGCGGCATAGACGCAATAGACAAAAGGCTGTTTCTGCTTCGGAGAGATAAGATATTCCAAAGCCGCAGCCAAAGGCTCGATCAGATGAAATATCAGATTTGAGCCGCTGTAGAGATTAAGCCCCGGGTTAGCGGGCGCGAGGAAAAACGCTATGACCGCGAAAGTCACCATTGCGCCTGCTGTGGCTGCGAGCTTTAAGACATCCATGACCTTGCTGTTCCTTATGAATATAGATATAAAGGCAATTATGCCGCAGAACACATTGGTGAGGACAGTATAGAACTTAAGGTTCTCTATGCCCTTTGCGGTAAGCCCTGAGCCGCCCTCGGGGTTGCCGAAGAGCATGATCAGAACGCCCGCTATTGTCAGCAGGACGATCAATACTTTCAAGATATCTGATATAAGTTTTCTTTTATCCATAACAGGGTAATGATAAGGGAAACTAAGGATCAGGTCAATTCTGCGGGGCTGCCGGCAGGAGACCATGCTCCAAGCCGCAAATTTAGCCGCAAATTCGCACCTGTTTTGCGGCTGTTTTGGAGACTTTTGAGTGATGAACACATTTCTCAGGCTTTCCTGACTACGGCGACGACGCTGACGCCATCACCTTCCTGATCTATGAATATATCTCCGTCCATCAGTCTCATTAGTGTCCTTGCGATATAAAGCCCTAAGCCTGAACCCTTCTTGCCGGCTGTATTGCTTCCGCGGTAGAAGGAATCAAAGATGTGTCCGATCTCGGATTCGCTGATCTTGTCGCCAGAGTTATTAACTCTTATCAGCCTGCAGTCCTCTTCCTCGGAAACGCTTATGGATATCCTCTTGCCGTCACCATACTTGATGGCATTCTCGATTATGTTCTGAATTACTTCGATCAGCCTGTCCTTGTCGCAGTGAAGGACGCAGTCATCGTAATCGGCAATGCTGAATTCAGTATGGATAACTGCCAGTTTGTCTTTGTAATACTTGCTGATCTCATTTAAGACTGAAGACAGGTACGCCTCACCAACATTGACCCTGAGATTCAGGAAGTTATCGTTGGATGCTTTTACTATCTCACCTACATATCTTTCTATCTCATCGGCGTTATGCATTATGCCGTTAACGGCATTGGCCTTCTTGTCCGGATCGTTATCGTACAGACCCGTGGACAAAGCTTTGGAATAGAGCTTTATTGATGATAACGGCGTCTTGATATCGTGTGAGATGGAGAGGATCAAAGTCTTGTTCTCCTTCATAAGCCTTAGTTCTTCTTCCTTCTGCTCTTCGAGATTTTCCCTTAACATATCCATTCCCCAGAGGAATCTGCCGAAAAACCGGTTCTTGTTCTCCTTGACCGGGACAGTGAGATTTCCGCGTGATAACTGATACGGAAGATCGGTAAACGAAGTAAACGGCTTGATCAGGTTATTGCTTATGTATATCAGGCAGAAAACAGTAAACAGCAAGACTATTCCGAGTCCTGCATTTACAGTGATGAATAATGTCTTGTTAAATGAATTGCGCTGATATTCAATACGGTAGATCGCGCCTGCATTCTTATCCTTCAGCACGAGATAATCTGAATTTACTTTCTCATCCGGATCGAATATGGTAACCCTTGTTATCGCAGGATACTTATCCAGATCTATTGAATCGTATGAAGTCCCCGATTCTATCTCCTTGATGATGCGTGACGCTTCAACCTTATAAAATGTCTCATCATCTTCGATCGATCTGAGCATGAAGAGATTGACTGCAGCAATGAGCACAATTTCAAAAACGATGATGATGACAGATATCTTCCGGAACTTATTCAAATCTGTATCCTACTCCCCATACGGTCTTAATGTGCTTGGGGTCTTTCGGATCTTCCTCGATCTTCTCCCTGAGCCATTTGATATGAACATTGAGCGTTTGCAGTTCAGACATGGAATCACTTCCCCATACTGATGAGAACAGGAATTCCTTCTTCATGGTCGTATTCTTGTTTTCCATGAGCAAACGGAGAAGTTCAAATTCCTTCTCCGTGAGGCTCATCGTCTTGCCGCCTGCTGTGAGCGTCCTGTTCTCGCGATCTAAAGTGATGCCGCTTTCTTCAAGCACATCGCTGCCGTATCTTCTCTTGAAGATGCCCTTGATCTTAGCCAGAAGGATATCTATATCAACAGGCTTCTCTATGTAATCGTCGGCGCCCAGGATAAGACCATTGAGCTTATCTTCCTTGCCCGACTTGGCGCTCATTATTATGATCGGAGTATTTGAAGCTTCTCTGATCTTCGAGCATACTCCGAAGCCGTCAAGACCGGGGAGCATTATGTCCAGAAGGACGATCTTGGCACCGTACTTATCAAAGAGCTCCAGCCCCTTTTCTCCTGAAGGAGCGATGCTTACCGTATATCCTTCATTGCGAAGGAAATCTGCCATAAGTGTGCCGATCTCAGCATTGTCTTCGATCACTAAGATATCCATAGATTTACCAGCCGAGTTCCATCAGCCAGTTATTTACCTTCCTCTCTCTGTCTCTGATCTCACTGCCGCTCTTCATAGCGCCGAGTTCGATCTCGCCTTTGATATTGCCGTCAACGATATAGATGACCCTCTTGCACTTGGCAGCAACCTTGCTGTCGTGCGTTACCATCATGACCGATGTGCCCTCGTTGTTGATCTTGATGAACTGCTCCATTACTTCATCAGAAGAAGAGCGGTTTAGGGCTCCTGTAGGCTCATCGGCGAAAATGATACCCGGGTTGTTTATAAGGCTTCTGCAGATGCATGCTCTCTGGAGCTGTCCGCCGGAAACCTCATTGATATCATTGTCAGCTATATCAATTATACCAAGTTTACGCATAACTTCCTGCCCGCGATCTGTGATCTGGGATCTTGTCTCATCCGTCTTTTTGCTTTCTATAGCAGGAAGGATGATGTTATCAAGGATCGTAAGGTTTCTTAGCATATACATCTGCTGAAACACAAAACCCATATCGTTTAAACGCACTGAAGCAAGTTCGCCCTGATCCATCTTGGTGATATCCTTACCTGCGAGCTTTACAGATCCTGATGTTGCCTTGTCGATGCCGGACACGGAGTAGAGCAAAGTCGACTTGCCTGAACCTGAAGGTCCCATGATGGCTACCATATCTCCCTTGGGAACATTAAACGAAACGTTTCTCAAGACATTGTTCTGTCTCTTGTCTGCGATATATGTCTTGCAAAGGTCTTTTACTTCAAGAATGTTTTCCATGGTTTTTATCTCCTTAGTCATAATGATCATTCACTTAATGCCGTGTTGCGGCTTGTTATCGTCTTTGAATAAAGCGCCGTTAAAGATACTGTAAGAAGGGTCACACCCAGTACTATCGCCGGATAGATAAGGCCTATCTTCAAGAGGTTATACTCAAACGTCATATTCTTCATGCCCATGCTCCTGAATATCGGTGTGATCGATATCTCGGTTATCGGGATCGAGAAGATAACAGCGAGGATTATTGCCGTTACGGCTACCATCATGAAGCGCTTGACGTGATGGGCAATGATCCTTGAATCCTTGAATCCTACAGCCTTCATGATCGCTATCTCGCTCTTCTCATCCGCGATGAAAGATCTCTCCATCAGGATGGACATCATGACTACGACTATGAGAGTGATTCCGAGGAAAAGGTGAGCTACCTGCTCCATCGTATCTGACGAATTCGTGCAGTGGTCAACAAACTCTGCGGCATTATAGACATGCTGCGTGCCGAGGATATCCTTGATCTTACATATCCTGGTATCTATTGTCTTCTGATCCGGGTTGTCCTTAAAATCGAGCTGATAACCCACAAAACCGAATACAGGCTCGTTATCGATATTGACATCCTCATGGACCCTGATGCATGATCCCGTATTATTCATTGTCTCAAAATAAGCAGTTACCTGGTACGCTCTTGTCTCGCCATTGATGGTTATGTCCATATAATCGCCTATTGAAGCTCCGGTCTTCTCCCTGATCTGCTCTGTTATCGCAATCTCATCTATGGAAGCTGGCGCGCTTCCCTCGTAATAGACATATTCATCAGCAGTAATGTTTATGCCCTGCAGAAGTCTTTCGTTATAATCCTTACCATTGAAACTGACTGATGCGCTGTACAATGCATCCATTGATGTTTCAACGTCCAGACCTTCATCGCCCAATCTTTTCTCAAGGTTATCCAAAACATCGATGAGATCGGCTTTGACCATAATGGTATGGTCATCTCCAGTCTCGGTAAGATATACATCTGTCACCTTACCGAATGAATAAGCGAGATTATCACTTCTTAAGGTCTCAACGGAGTTGATGAGGGTAAGCACTATAGTGGTGCAGATCGAAAATGCTATTACAACAGTAATGTATTTCCTGGGCGAAGAAAGGATGTCGTTTAATGCGAGGAAACCTGTTGCATTAAGAGGGCTCTTTCCGATCCTGATGCCGCTCTTCTTTTTGAATCTCTCGCCGCTCTGTCCTTCTCTTATCGCATCGATCGGAGCATATTTTCTTACTCTTCTTGTGCAAAGGTAAGCATAGCCTACGATAGCGAGGAGCACTACAAAAGAACTGACAAGAGGTATTACGATGCCGCCTGTCGATGTGAGCACCATGTTCCTGCTGCTTGACTTGAGAAGGTATGAAGAGAACGGAATGCTCGCTATAAAGCCTATTGTTGTTCCCACGATGCTTAAAGCCAGATACTTAACGAGGAACATCCCCCTGATCCTTCTGTCCTTAAGTCCTATTGCCTTCATGATGCCGATCTCTCTTATCTCTTCATTTACTGAGAGGTTAACGGCAAATCTCAATACCACAAAAGACACGATGATGAGAGCGATACTTGCTACGAGCATGATGAGAGCCGTCAGCATGTCGAGAACATATGTGAGCTTTATGATCGAAAAGGGGAACACCTGAACACCCGTAACAGTCGAAAGGATCTCATTGACCTTATCCGTATCATTGGTATCCAAAGACGCGATGGCAAAAGCCTGCCTCGAGTCTCCCGTTTCATCCCATATCTCATTAAAGTCTTCGGCATTTAACGCAAATCTCGGATTGCCCATGAATACCGAGCCGAGCATTGCATCCTTAAGGCCGCCTGCGATCTCAAATTCATATTTATTGTCGCCGAAACAGAACTTGACCCTGTCGCCTGCCTTAAGCCCGAACTTATCCATAACTCCTACTGTAAGGAGGCACTTGCCCTTGGGCACATCAGTAACCCTCTCATTCTGTTCGTCAAAATAAGTGAACTCACTTTCGGAAAGAGGCATCACTATCACGTTCTGGAGGTCTTCCAGCTCAACGCCATTGACCTCAACATTTGATGTCGGGCGTAAAAGCTTGTCATCCATCCTCAGCTCAGTAACACAACTCTCTCCTTCAAAAGCATCCCTGATACTCTTATCGACACCATCGCCAAGACCGATAATGCTGATGTCACCGATGCCCCCCATTTCCAGGTATTTATCAAGACCGCCTACAACGCTCGTGATGTTATTTACGCTGCTGGCAACAAAAACAGAGGCAAGGACTATGAACAACAGCAAGATGATGTTCATAGTCTTCTTCCTCTTCAGATCTCTTCTCAGGATGTTCCAAAACATCTTCTATAGGTCCTCCTTTGTTTTCCTGAACAAAGGATACCCCAGCAATTATTAAATAAACTTTAAATCAGTTTTGGCGGTCTTTGCCTGTACATGAAGCGGTCAGACCTCTTCATACGTTGTCAGTCTTAAGAAGGCTTCACCATTTGTATCCGTATATGTTCCGTCACTGTTCATGTAGCTCTCTGCCACATATCTCGGAACTGCGAAGATCGTGCAGAAATAATCAAACGCCTGACCTACCATCTGATCTTCGCCCGGGGCGTAATTATCAGGTGAAGGGATAAGGGTAATGCCTTCATTCGTAAACAGGATCGCATCAGAGTAGATCCTGTACCCTTGTGTATTTACTTCGACCGTCTCGATAAAGAATACATAATCGCCATCCTCTATATAAGAAGGAATGACCTGATCATAATACTCTCCAAGAAAAGAACTCAGTTCATAGTTACTGTCTGTCACATACATTCCGTTGCCTCTGTCCATTCCTCCGAACTGGATCACGGGGATCTCATTGGACGTATATATTAAGTTGCTCTGGTTTCTTCTCAGTTCGCTTATGTCCGGATAAACTTCGTTATCAATGTAATCAAGAAGTCTCTTGGCTTCCTTAAGCTCTCCCTGGTTATCTCCCGACTCTCTTATCTTGAGCATGTCACCATCCTCATTAATAAGAACGGAATCGATATATGCACCCATATCGCAAGCAACGTTTGAAGTATCGAAGCTGGCATCTTCCTTGAGCTTGCTTGCCATCTTATATATGTTCCCGACCTGTTCCTCGCTTATGGTGGTCAGAGGCTCCGTGTATCTTACTATGAACTCATCAAGATCGCTCTCATTAAATCTTCTTCCGGCCGTGTCATCGTAATAGTAGTATGTGCTGTTGCTATAACAATAGACATCACCGTTAGTCATTATGAACACCCTGCTGTGTGAATAGCCTTCAGCCCCGTTGGTATATGTATAGGAATAAAGGATCTTATCTTCAGGGACTTCGATCTTTTCTTCTTCATCACGGTCCCTTCCCGATCTGCGGCTTTTATCTCCCGAAGCGCATGCCGTAAGCATGCCAAATGACATTATAGCTGCAAGGATAACAGAAACTGTCTTAGTGATCTTTGTACTCTTCATAACGCTTCTCCTGACTCATTGGCTTAAACCGTCTTACACCTAATATACAGGTCAATACGGCTGTTTGTTGCACTTCCAAAGAAAAAAACTTCAATACTCTTTATGCTACAATGTTACAAAATCTGAAACGGCATAAATAAGGAGGTGTCTATGGAATTCGCAACCTGGAAAGATGAAATGGAATTTTTCCTGGACGGTGACAATGTCTTTGACAAAGAAGATCTGTACAAGTCTTATCTGGATATGTGCTGCCGCTACCTTACTGAACTGACAAATACGATCAATTACGAGAATTACATCTTAAACAACAGCAAAAACGAAGAAGAAGCAGAACGCATAATAGAAGAGATCGCATCTTCTGACCCTTCATTAACAGATCTGGACATAACCAATCTCAATGAAACAGATCAGAAAGAAAGGATCTTAAACCTGATAGCTCACATCGAGTGCACTTTAGGACTCTGATAACAAACCCTCTTTGCTAAACAGCAAGGAGGGCTTGTTTTTAATCAAGGATCATTTCACTTATAAGATCAAGCAACTGCTGCTCCGTATTGACCTCATAGTCCTGGACTGAGTCTCCCCTTCTCAAAACTTTCTTCCTTCGGTTTAACCATATCGAGCGCCAGCCTGCTGCAACGGCTCCTGAGATGTCGTGCTTGTAGGAATCACCTATCATATAGATATTATTCCTGTCCTTCTCATTAAGCCTGTCTTCCATGAGCCTGAAGATCTTAACGTCAGGCTTTGAGCATCCAACGTCGCCTGCTACGATCACTTTATCCTTTGGTATGAACCTTTCCATTCCGAGCCTGTCATATTTAAGCCACTGATGCTCTGATGAACCTGCGGTGATTATCGCGAGTTCAACTGTTTTACAGTCTCTTAAAGCTGACAGTGTCCTTTCCATCCCGGGGGACAGACTTATCTGTTTTTGAAGCTCAGAATAACGCTGAGCAGTCCTCAGGCCTGCAGTATCGTCAGCAGCGATCCCGAGCTGCTCATAGACCTTGGCGAACCGCCAGGTATTAGACTCGATGGTCGAGATGAGGCCCTTTTCGAGCTGCCGGGTGTTAAGGTCGGATACACGATAGAAGGTATCGACAAAATCTTCTATCTTACTGATATCCTGACCCGTAACATCCGAAGCAGCCTTTATAAAAAGGTCCTGCCTGCTGTATAAGGTATCGTCTATGTCAAATACTAAAGAAGTCATTCAGTTAAGGCAGGAGTATCCCACGGGGAACATATAGTCTTCTCTCTCGATCCCCCTGACGCTCTCATAGTAAGGCATAGGGAGAGTTCCCGTATATTCAGCCTCGCCTGCAAGGCAGTTCGCGATAGCGGTGCCGCCCGTGCTTCCCGGCAGATAGCACATTATGATGGAATCCCAATCTTCCATATAATCAGTAATGATCACGTTTCTTCCAGCAACGATCAGAGTGATCGTAGGCACATCAGATGCTGCTGCTAGGCTTATGGCATCCTCTGCTTCAAGCCCCAGAGCGCCTGTTACGGAGAGATCTTCAGTATCGCCAAGCCATTCTGCATACGGAGCTTCACCAACGCAGAGGACGACATAATCACAGTTCCTGATCTCTGACCTGTCTGTAACGATGGTCCAGTCATGAGACTCGGCCTGCTCTCTTAAGCCTTCGATGATCGTAGTGCATCCGGGAACGAACTCGCTTCCGAAATCGCTGTCTGTCATTCCTGTCCAGGTATATGTCCAGCCGCCGCAGAGAACGCCTGTATCGTCAGCTGCAGGTCCGGTGACAAAGATCCGGGAACCGTCAGGGATAACGAGTCCTGCTTCATCCTTGAGCGGAACCAAAGATTCTTCTGCGAGTCTTAATGCAAGGTCGTATGTAGATTCTTCAGTATCAACAAGCTCGATGTTGTCAAGGAACGGATCATCGAAAAGACCGGCATCCTGCTTCATCCTGATGATCCTTGTAACAGCATCGTCAATGCGTTCCATTGGGATCCTGCCGTCATTTGCAGCCTCTACGATTATGTCAACGCATTCCTGATAGTAATAAGGTTCCATCAGCATGTCGATACCGGCATTGATCGAAGTGATGACCTGTTCTTCAAGGGAGTCACCCGCGATGTTATGGATCGATTCCCAGTCACTTAAGACTACACCTTCAAATCCCATATCATTTTTGAGGATACTGATGAGCTCAGCATTAGCATGCATCTTTACACCGTTAACAGCTGAGTGAGAGATCATGATAGACTGTGCGCCTGCATCGATCTGAGCCTGATAGATGGCAAGGTTCGCATTCAGTTCCTCTTGTGTCATGGGCGCGTCGCCTCTGTCTATCAGCCTGCCGTCTTCGCCTGTGCCGTACTGCACGTAGCCGTCACCGATAAAGTGCTTGGGACATGCAACAACGCCTGTCTCAACAAGACCTTCCGTGTAAGCCGCAGCAAGCTCTGAAACGATCTCAGGCTCAGATGAGTAAGATTCGTAAGTCCTTCCCCACCTCGGATCCTTTGCCACTGCAACGCAGGGGGCGAAGTTCCATAACATGTTAGACTTCATAATGTCATTGCCGACAGCTATCCCCATCTGGTATGCGCCCTCAACGTCTCTTGTCGCACCGATGTTGATGTTGTGCGGGAAGATGACGGTATCACTTGCAAAGTTTACTCCGTGCACTGCATCCTGTCCGTAGATATAAGGAATGGCTGCATCAGACATAAGAGCGCCCTGCTGGAAACCATCTATTAAAGTGTCCCACTCTGGCGTGCTTATCGGCATATCGTAGTGAGAGAGGATGGAACCGTAGTCGTGCTCTTCCATGTCAGCGGCTGAGACTTCCGTTAAGTTTGGCTGTACCATCTGCGAGGCTTTCTGCTCTAATGTAAGCGTTGCAACGATCTGCTCAGCTGTCATGCCCTGATACTCGTTAAGATCGATCTCAACCTCAGTCTCAGTAGGCTCAGTTGTCGTTTCTTCTGAAGATTCCAAAGAAGACTCTTCTGTAACGGGAGTTTCTTCTGTGGTATCTATGATCTCCTGAAGTGCATCGCACGAAGTAAATGAAATGAGCATTGATGCTGACAGGAGCAATGCGGTTATCCTGCGGTTCATTATGTATCCTCCTTATGGTTAGGTGTTTTTCGCGTAACTAATCCAATTAGGTTCATTATTCCAAAAGCAGTAAACAGGTACACAAAAGAGTTATATAGTTTGGCTTGTCTAAATTCTTTATCTTCATATCTGTTTTAAGTCTTCCAAGCTGTAGATTAGCAGAATAGACCAAGTACTACAAGGAGCTTAACACAATAAGCACTTAAAAATGCAGCGCAGCCTTTGGCTGCGCCGCAAAAACTCAGTTAAACTGTTTCCTGATAAAGATCAGCCACGCTCATCAAGAACGGTCTGAACTCTGTCCTGAAGGATGTCAACTACTTCGGCAAGGTCTTTCTGACCTGAGAAGTAAGAAGGCATCTCTTCCGTTAGGATAACGGAGATCGAAGCATCACCTGTTACACAGTACGAAGCTGAGTTGCAGATCTCTTCAAATCTGTCGGCATCTGCCTGCTTGAAGTCATATTCTTCAGATCCCCCGTAGTAATAGCTTGAATCCTCGCTCTGTGCTGACTCGATCGTCTTCTCAGCTGATACGGCAAATGCAGCACGGCTGATAGGATTCATGTTGCAGTCAACGATCTTTTCCTGATACTCTTCCAGAAGGAGTGTCGATACGAAGTCCCAGCATGCGTCAGTATCAATTGCCTGGGCAGAGATGGCGATGGAAGCCAATGCGGAGAATCCGGGGCCTCTTCCGTCAACAGAAGGTCCGCCGTAGACGCCTGTGCCGGCACCCGTGATCTGGCCTATCGACTGGTAATACATATACATGGAGTTGATCTGTGTATCCTGTGCATAGATCTCTTCCATACCATAGTCCATTGCAGGTTCATCCCCTGACGTTGCTTTCTCAGGCACATTGTCCTTGCAGTATTCAGCAAGAGCAGCGAATTCCTCACCGGAGAAATCAACATTGCCATCCTTGATGAATGTGTCGAACATCGTGTTGAACATCGTAACAAAGTAGTATGCCTGGCCTGCAGATCTCGGATCCTTTCCGTTGCAGTAATCATCTACGAAGTCCTTATACTCATCAAGAGTGTAGCCTACGCCTGAAGCACCGGGATCGCCTGATGTCTGGATACCTACTATCGCGAATCCCAAAGGAAGCTGATAGAGCTTATCACCTGTGAATGAACCATTGATTACATTTGTAAAGTAATCAGCATCCGAATAAGAAGCTACCTTGTCTGAAAGGTCGATGAGATAGTCAGGATTATTGAGCTGTCCCAATGAAGATGTGTTGAGGAGGATATCAGGACCATCACCATTCATGATGTCTATCGCGAGCTGGTCAGAGAGCTGAGCCTCTATACCATACTGGAGATTCGTATAGTCGTCCTCGTTGTTCATATCGTCCCAGTTAACGTCCTCATAAGCTTCATCAACACTGTATCTTGTGGAGAATTCGATGTAGTAATCGTTATCTGCATTGTTATAGTCAGAGATAGCGTCGTAGATGAAGTTCTCTGTATATCCGCCGTAAGAATAGAGCTCTAAGATAGTCTTTCCCGCATTAGGGTTTGTATCGGCCTTTGTAAGCTCAATGAACATGTTCGTGTCCATGTAAGAGCGGTCGTAGACAGAATTTGAATAACTTGAAGCATTTAAGATGAAAGTGTCATCCTTGATGCTCAGGATGGTTGGATTGTAAGACAGGATGCTCTTGCTCGCTCCGCAGTAGTTATAATCCACTACCATCTCAGATTCGCCTGTTGACGTATCGAGCTTAAAGATACCCTTGTCATTTGAATAGTAGTTAGAACCGTCTTCAGCGCAATATAACTGACCCATATCGCTGTTGTTTGCCCAGTTGTATGTGCCCGTAGTATCTTCGGTGATCTCTAATGCGTTTGTGTCAAGGATGAAACCATTCTCAAGATCCTCACCGCTGCAGACAAGAACATACTTGTTATCACCTAAGGGGATGATGTTTGAGATGTCATATACTTCCTTGTCAGATTCAAGATCGATGAGCGTGTCTTCGCCGCTGTCCTTTGTTACACGGATCTTGTAGAAAGCCTTATCGGAATAACCGTAATAAGTCTCGATGCGGTCTTCACCGAAAACGAAACTTCTCTCGAGGTTCGTGTCGCTGTTCTCGATCTCTTCAAGGATGTCACTGTCTACCGGATTATCAACTTCTGTGATCTCGCCTGTGGAAGGATCGATCTCGACAGCGGACTCAACAGTATCATAAGTCTTCGAATCGACCGTGTACTTGGTCGCAGTGATCTTATCGCCTGAAACGGCATAATTGCTGTAGTATGTGCTGTCACTGCTGTTCTCATTAATATCGATGGACTGAACTATCGAATAATCATTAAGATCAAGGCACAGGAGATAGTTAAAAATGTACTCCGTGTAGTCGTCCTTCTCCCAGTCGAAATCATCAGGTATCCTGCGCTGTGCATCGAGAGAGACAACGCAGTAATCACCTGCCACACCGATCGTCGATGTGCTCTGATAATCAAGATCCGTGACGTCTCCCAAAATAGAAGACACATCAAGTTCTGTGACTTTTGCGTTATACCAGACATCATCGGCACTGATCTTCTGGCCTCTCCTGGTCTGGCCGACTTCAGAAGTCTGATTGTTCTTCTTGCAGGCAGCCATTCCGAAAAGCATGACACCGGCCAGAGCGGCACATGTCACCTTCTTCAACAATTCTTTGCTTCTCATACTTTATCCTCCGTAAAAAAGCTAATAAGAGAATACTAAAAACCTTTACATTTCTTATATCAAAATGACGGCAATTTAGTGGCAATCGCTCTTACTTCTGTCTGTTAAAGTTGATAAGGCATCCGTCAAGGATGATCTTCCTCTCGCGGTCTGTAAGATCGCCTAATGTAAGGTCAAACTCCTTAGTCTTGCCGCCTGAGATCGCATATGCCTTGATAACGTCAGCCTTACCCTCGACTGCCTCCCTGATGCCGGGCAGGTAGATATAATCGAGGTTTGCAAAAGGAAGCTCGCCCTCAGGGATAAGGAGCGGGAGCATTCCCCAGTTGATAAGGTTGGAACGGTATCTCTTGGTGGCATATTCATTGGCGATGTTAGCCCATCCTCCGAGCACCTTCTGGCAGGAAGCAGCCTGCTCTCTTGCAGAACCGTCGCCCGGCTTGACTGCAAAGATCGTCGAACCGAAGCCGATGACATCAGTGTTGGGATCGCCGAAATCCTTGATCTCCTTGGCGGTGTGGATGATATCCTTGAGACCGTCAACAGCGTGGCAGGGATGATCTCCCTTAACAAGAGCTGTCTCAGCCTTCTGTATGGTCTTTGCCCTTCCCACATATTCAGGATCCTTTCTCGAGAGCGTGAACTCTGCAAGCCCCTGGGGGTTCGATCTGTAGGAAGATGTCTCGCCTGAAGGGATGAGCTCATCTGTTGTGGTAACGGGATCGTGGATCTCGGATACTACCTGCAGGAGAAGGTTTTCGGGCAGTTTCTCCATCTTCGGCCAGTCCTTGATATTGGGTCCGAACTGAAGTTCCGTTGAAGGATCTGCTATGCCCTTGGAATCGAAAACGCGGTTGGCATAGATAGCGCTGTCGAAGTGATAGAGATGCTCCCTGTACTCTCCGTCAAACTCTGTTGCAGGCGTCAGGAAGCCCTTGTTCGCAGCTGTTGCCGCGATGGACCTGGCATCCATGAGCGCAACGGAACTGATCTGTCCGTTCTGTACCTTGGAGCCTTCCCTGTTCGGGAAGTTACGTGTGGAGTGACGGATGGAGAATGCATTGTTGGCGGGCGTATCGCCTGCACCGAAGCAGGGTCCGCAGAATGCGGTCTTAAGGATGGTTCCTGTCTCGAGGAGCTCTGCGGCAACGCCGTTTCTTAAGAGTTCCATGTAGATAGGCGTGGATGCGGGATAGATGGACATCGTGAACTTGTCAGATCCGATGTATCTGTCCTTCATGATGTCAGCTGCAGCGCAGATATTCTCATATCCGCCGCCTGCGCATCCTGCGATGATGCCCTGATCTACGAGCAGCTTGCCGTCTACGATCTTGTCCATCAGCGAGTACTCGATCTTGTCACCGAAGGAGACCTTGGCTCTCTCTTCTGTCTCATGGAGCATCTGCTCCAGATTCGCATTTACGAAGTCGATCTCGTATGCGATCGAGGGGTGGAAAGGCATCGCGATCATTGGCCTTATGGTCGAAAGATCGACCTTGACCACGCCGTCATAATAAGTGATATCTGCAGGTGCGAGCTTCTTATAGTCACTCTTTCTGCCGTGGATCTCATAGAACTGCTCAGTCTTCTCATCTGTCTGCCAGATCGATGACAGGCAGGTTGTCTCTGTCGTCATTACGTCGATGCCGATCCTGAAGTCAGCAGAAAGCCCTGCCACACCGGGACCTACGAACTCCATGACCTTGTTCTTGACATATCCTGACTTGAACACTTCGCCGATGATGGCTATGGCAACGTCCTGGGGACCTACGCCCTTGACAGGCTCGCCTGTGAGGTAGATCGCGACTACGTCAGGCATCTTGATGTCGTATGTCTGGCCAAGAAGCTGCTTAACGAGCTCAGGTCCGCCCTCGCCCATTGCCATGGTTCCCAATGCGCCGTATCTGGTGTGTGAATCGGAACCTAAGATCATGCCGCCTGATGTAGCGAGCATCTCTCTTGCGAACTGATGGATTACCGCCTGGTGAGGAGGTACATACATACCGCCGTACTTCTTGGCAGCAGTAAGACCGAACATGTGGTCATCTTCATTTATCGTTCCGCCAACGGCGCACAGAGAGTTGTGGCAGTTGGTAAGGATATAGGGGATCGGGAATTTCTCGAGTCCTGACGCCCTTGCAGTCTGTATGATCCCTACATATGTGATGTCATGTGAAGTAAGCTTGTCGAACTTGATCTGGAGCTTCTCCATGTCACCTGATGTGTTGTGATCCTTAAGTATTCCATAGGCAATAGTGCCCTGCTTTGCTGATGCTTTGTCCGCACTGACACCTGTCTTGGCCTTGATCTGCTCTATAGCGCCATTAGAATCCTCGATGAGCTCAGTGCCCTTTATGAGCCAGCCGCCTGCTTTTGTAGTAGTGATCATGATCTAATCCTCGTTTACTATTAAATTTGCGCTCTAATTATACATTCCGGCCGGCTTATAAACAACAATGGCAGGTTTAAAATAATAAATATATTTTATGGAATTGACGCCCTTTTTGGTGGATAATAAGACTATGGACATGTACTACTTTCTCTGTGTCATCATATCGGGACTCCTGAGCGTTATCTATCTCATCAGATGGAACAAAAGATACAGCAGTTTTGTCTCGATAATGTTTGCGGTAATCCCGGCATCGGTACTGGGCTATTTCCTGGAATTCACATCCGGATCTTTTGACATGGTCTTATGGGGATACAAGCTCTCATATCTCGGAGGGTGCTTTCTGACTACCGCTATGACACTGTCCATCCTGACGCTCTGCAAAGTTAAGATGCCCAAGGGTTTTCCCGCTGTGCTGACCATCATCTCCATTGTCCTTTATATCACGGTCTTATCGACCGGCTTCAGGCCGTACTTTTTGAAAGAGGTCAGCTTCGAGCCCGGCACGGGGCTCATCAAGACTTATTCCTGGGGACATACGGCTTTCGAGGTCTTCACCATCCTGTGCTTCATCATCTGCTTTATCGCGATCGTAAGAGGCTTTAAACACAGCCAGACCGTGTCCCGCAAGACAGCAGCTTCACTCCTGGTACTCATGGCGATCTCGATGGCAGCTTACTTTGTGGCAAAGCCGCTCATAAAGGAGATCAACGTCATTCCCGTAAGCTTTATCCTCGCGCAGCTGATATTCCTGTTCATCGTAGACCGCGTATCACTCTACGATGTTGACGAGAAGGTCATAGACGTCGTAATGCAAAGAGGCGAGATCGGTGTCATATCCTTTGACAACGAAGGCAACTACTTAGGAAGCAACGATGCCGCCAAGGCTTTCTTCCCTGAGCTCAACACGATCTCCATAGACAAACCGCTTCCTCGCGCTCACAGGTTTTTCAAGAAGCTGTGCAACTGGCAGGACGAGGTCAGGAAGACCGGCAATGTCGTAAATGAACTCTATGACAGAGAGAAGGCCATATATCATGTCACGGCGGATACCATCCGCGAGGGAATGCGCGTAAGAGGCGTAAACTTCATGATCTCAGATGTAACTTCTGAGCAGAAATCCAAGCGCATCATCGAAGACTACAACAAGACCCTCAAGGATGAGGTCGACCGCAAGACCAGGGATCTTGTTGAGATGCACGATAAGTTCGTTCTCGGCATGGCAGACATGGTCGAGAACCGTGACGCCAACACAGGCGGCCATATCAAGAGAACAAGCCAGGTCATAAGATACATGGTCGGATACCTTAAAGACGATCCTGATTTCAAGCTTTCAGAAGAATTCTGCGAAGCCCTGATCAAGGCCGCTCCTATGCACGATATCGGCAAGGTAGCAGTTGACGATCAGGTATTAAGGAAACCCGGCAGGTTCACGGATGAAGAATTTGAGAAGATGAAGACACACTCGGCAAAGGGAGCCGAGATCTTAAGCAAACTGTTATCCGAATTGGGAGATGACTATTTCAAAAAAATAGCGGTAAATGTCGCACATTACCACCATGAGAGAGTTGACGGCTCGGGCTACCCTGACGGCCTCAAGGGAGACGATATCCCCCTCGAGGCGCGTATCATGGCAGTTGCCGATGTTTACGATGCTCTTGTAAGTAAGCGCTGCTATAAGGAAGCTATGTCATTTGACAAAGCTGATTCCATCATGCTGGAAGGCATGGGCTCTCAGTTCGATAAACGCTTGGAGAAGTGCTATCTTGCCGTTAAGCCAAAACTCGAAGCTTACTATAGAAGTTCGTCAGATCAATAATAGCTGGCTACATCAGCAATATAAGCAGCAGCACCTGTAGCCATTACGATAGCTACGATGACTAAAGTAATGACAAGCCACAGGATAAAATAGCAGAAATAAGATCTTGCGAAGTTTCGAAGGTTTATATTGCTCGCTCCGCCGAATGCAAATACAAGAAGGCAGATAAAACCGATGAGCGGAATTGAGAATAAGATCTCGTATCCGAAATATCCCCACATGGAGATCGGCTTGTACTTCTCGGGAATCTGGTTATTGCTTGACATAAGTTTACCCCTCCTGATCCTTATGTTTGGCGGACAGATAAGCCTGTCTGCCGCTTAAGTATTAATGCCTTGATGATATCACATGAGCGTAAGATTATAAATCGCGCGCTGCATACCCGTTTATGTATTCTCTTCCTTCATCGTATGACAGGATCTCTTCCTTTGTCAGATCGCCCTTGCCGTCATAGCGGTAGTACCTGCCGCTCTCTGCTGCGATCTCCAAAATGCAATAATCCTCATCGTCTATGCCCTTGGGATAGTATTTCTCATCGCCGTCGTTCCAGAGAAGCTCCTTATATTTCCTGTCAAAGTGAACGACAGCCTTGCCGAAAAAACAGACTCCCTCAAAGGTCTTGTCGTCCGAGAAATAGATGCACACGTTATCGTTCTTAAGAAGGTTTTTTATGTGTGATGAACTCGTATTGGTCGATATCAGATGACCGCCAAGACCTTTGTGCCACACGCAAAACGTCTTGCGGATATTCTGTCTGCCTGATTCATCCGTATATCCTATCTCCGCGAACAGGGACCGGTCTATCAGATCCATTATCTCGTCATGAGTCATACAAGCCTCCTTTAAGAACAAATAATCCTGCATTAGGTCAATTATACTTCAGTCTGTTCAAATATCAGACCGTTTCCGCTATCATATAGAAGACAGGAGATCAGATTAATGGACAATAATGTTTCCGAAAACTTAAGAAGACTAAGAGAAGATCATTCTCTCACTCAGGAAGCGCTGGCAAGAGAGTTAGGCGTTACTGAGATCGCGGTCTATAAGTGGGAGGCCGGCCGCTTGCCCGTTGAATATCCGATGCTCGTCAAGATCGCAGATTATTTCGGCATACCGGCAGATGCTTTATTAGCTGACAGACCCGACAGCAAAGCCAAACCAAAAGCAGCAGATAAGATCACATATAACTGCAGGATATGCGGCGGAGACCTTGTCTATAACTACTCGGACATGAACTGCAAGTGCGCAAATTGCGGAAACAAGTGGACGATCTCAGAACTCTACCCCAAATATGAGAAAGTGATCTCGACCATAAGAAGAGCCGGAGAGATCTTAAACACTAAGACAAATCTGTCTTCAGCTGATGAAGCGAGGGTCCTTGTAAGGCAGGCCATGAACGAGTGTTCCGGTAACAGCGACATTGTCTCTTCCGAACTTGTTAAGATCTGCAATAGTGTTCTTTCCGAGACAGACAAGCATGATATCTACTGCAAAGGCAAGCATTTCCTTGATATGAAGGCTTACGGGAGCGCTATAAAAGAACTGGAGAAAGTCCGCGGCTATAAAGACTCTGATGATCTGATCAGCCGCTGCGGAAAACGCACTTAAAACTTATCAGACAGGCTTATCGATAATTATCACAAAGACCTTGTTATACTTCTCATCAAGCTTATATCTGACCATGTCAGGCTTTTGTACGAGCTTGATCTTGAATTCATGCATATCACAGATCTTCCTGGAGATGGAAAGCCCCAAGCCTGTGCCGCCGCCTGACCTTCTGGATTTGTCACCCATGACAAACGGATCAAACAGACTCTCAGCTACAGAAGGCTCTATCATGTCTCCGCTGTCAGCTATATAGATCCTTATATCTTCGTATTCGTCTCTGACGAAGACTCCTATATCAGTACCTTTGGCATTATGCTTGACGGCATTTACAAGAAGATTGGTTATGACCCTTTTAAACTGCATCTTATCAGCTTCGATACTAATGACCTGATCAGGAATACCGCAGTCTATCGAATCACCTGCGTCCTCTATATCAGAGTACTGAAGCGCTACAACTTCTCTTACGAGCTCATTAAGATCTGTCTTTGTCTTTACGAGCTTAAAGCCCTCGCTGTCGAGTTTTACATAGTCGAACAGGAGATTGACTATCTCATTCATCCGCTCTGTCTTGCCTGAGATGGCCTCCAAATACTCCTGCTGTTCATCGGGTTTTACCATTCCTTCATTAAGCGCCTTGGAATAACCTAAGACTGTCGTCATCGGCGTCTTCAGGTCGTGAACGATATCCGATATCATAAGATATCTGTCCTTCTCTGCTTTCCTCCGTTCCTCCTCGTATTCTCTGTCGAGCTCGCGGAATTTGGCAGACACTATTCCAGTATAGACTATGGCCCCCAGCACATACGGTATTACCGCCAGGATCAAGATAGCCAGAAGGACAAAGAGTATCAGCACGATAGTCCCGGTGCCTGTTTCATCCGGTTCGATCTTCGTGCTGCTTACGCTCTCGATCAGGGAATTCAGCAAAGCTTCACTCGCCCCATGCATCGTCGGGAAGAAGAATGCTAAGATCCTCATGAGCAAGATGACGATAAGGCAGGCTATACCGACGATAACGACACCCAAAGACAGATCTTCGATCTTCTCCATATGAGGAGCGATAAGAAACCTTGCCAGTGGGATCGCGCCTTTGTTTATCAGCAGAAACACCAGATACTCAGCAACTGCCACGATGGCGATAGTCGCCAAGAACCTGGATATTACGATGCGTCTTAACCTGGTCTGCTTGTTCATCTGATCTCCAGCCTGTATCCTAATCCCCTCATGGTCTTGATGTACCTTGAAGGATCTTCATCGAGCTTGGTCCTCAGTTTGCTTATGGCGACCATTATGTTGTTGTCAGACGCGAAAAAGTCATCACCCCAGGCATATTCATAGATCTGCTGCTTAGTGAACACTTTGCCCGGATACTTCATGAACATTTCCATCATCTTATATTCGACTGAAGTAAGCTCTATGCTCTCGCCGCCCTTAAGGAGCAGACACTTCTCGGTATCAAGTTCAAGATCTGATGCCTTAAGGATCTCACTGCACTTGTCAGTCTGTCCCGCGCCAAGATCGTAGTACCTTCTCATAAATGCCTTGACCCTGGCAGCGACTTCCAAAGGATTAAAGGGCTTGCTGATGTAATCGTCAGCGCCAAGGTTAAGACCTAATATCCTCTCACTGTCAGCTGTCCTCGCGGAGATTATCATGACAGGGATATTGCTCTCGCACCTTAAGCTCTTAAGAACCGTAAGGCCGTCCATGCCGGGCATCATGATGTCGAGAAGGCACATGTCGGGCTTGTCAGTCTTGAGCTTCTCCATGACTTCGATCCCGTCCGAAGCTTCGATGATCTTAAAACCCTCGTTCTCAAGGTAGAGCCTTAGAAGGTTTCTTATCTCTTTCTCGTCATCTGCAACTAAGATCTTGTATTCCATAACATCCTCTAATCTGAAAATCAGGACAGCCGGCAAGCTGTGCTCACCGGCTATCCCTACTATACCATATCCACTATTCCGTTTTTCTATTTCTCATCTTATCCTTATTTCCCTGTTATGCTTCAGCGGGAGCATTACCGTACTTGATTGCCTCATAGAGAGCTGCGTCTGTCTGGATCTTGTAAGGATCTACATAGAAGAGTCCGAGCAGTCCGCATGTAAGAAGTGAGAGGATTTCCCAGCCGATGAATGAGAGGTCGAGAACGAATGTCTTCCACTTGTTGCCCTTCATGAGCCTTGAGCTTTCCTTAAGTGCATCCTTCCAGGAGATCTCAGTGTTCTCAGAAACGATGTAAGGAACGAGTCTGTATTCATATGACTTGATGATGCCCGGGATTACGAAGACAAATGACCAGAGCCAGATGAACAGTGAGCTGAAGAAGCCTGCCTTTACTGAATTCATGTAGTTCTTATCGAACGAATGAGTGATGCAGGAAAGGTTTGCGGGTTCATCAAGATTACGTCTGAAGAAGTATCTGATACCGTATTCGATCGGCTTGATGAGGAAAGCCTGAACAACAAATCCGATTGCTGTTGCAACGAGCATTATGATCGCGAAGACTATTACCATTACGATGATAAATGCAACTCCTGCTGCTACGAGACCTTCCGTAGGGACCTTGTTGCCGTCTTCATCTGTGATCTCGATGTGTCCGTCTACGATATCTGCATCGACATCAATGTCTTCGATGTCAATCTCATCGTTATCGGACGTCCCGGAACTGCTTGTCTGGTTGGTATAGTTGGAATACGATGATGCAAAACCGCCTGCTCCTCCGCCGTATCCTCCTGAGAATCCGCCTGTTGCTCCGCCTACGAAGATTCCGAAGATGATCGCACAGAGCACGCACTTCCAGTAGTTTTTTGAAAAAGCTTTCTTTGCTTTCTCCTTTAGTTCTTTTCTAGTCCACATATCTATCCTCCTTCGCGGCACCTTGCCGCTTTGTTTGATGGCTTAATAGTAACCCCCTAACCTTAACCTGCAATCCGAAAAACCTTAACTTAACCTTAACAACAGAATGTGACAAAGGGACAGTCCCCTTGTCACAATAAAAGGGCCGTGAAAACTCACAGCCCCATAACAAACCAGGTTAACTATAACCTTACATGGTACCTTTTATAAACTCTGCTATTTCTTTAATATCTTTATCTTCTATGCCTTCGCAGTTCTTAAGGAATAAAGCCTTTATCTCCATGAAGTTTCCTAAGTGCTCGAGCCCTATTATCGGCATGGACTTGGCATTCTGGGTAGCCTTTACCGTCTCTGCTATGCCTCTTAACATTGAAGGTTCAATGGGCTCATCTGACTTAAGAAGATCTATCGCGCCTGACTTGGTAAAGATATCAAGAGAAGAGTATTCGGTCATTACATCGTTCTTCCAGCCTTCTTCGAGAAGCCATTTCCTGATCTCATCAGAAGGGGTATCTGACAGGAAGTGTATGCCGTGGATCCTGCCCCATCCGGTAACGCTGGTAACAAGGTCAAATATGGATTCATCAGCGTCACTCCACTTGCGCATGTTAAATACTGCAAACAAGGAGAACTCATCCGAGAGGCCAATGATGCTGACCAGCGCCTTAACATCCTCATCGTCATCTATGTCATAGATCTCAAGGATGGAAAGGCCTAATTTGACAAGTTCTATCTCTGAACTGTCAACGATAAGGCTTAATGCATAACCATAGATCTTGTTCTCGTTTATGCTGTCCTGATTGTCGTAGATTATGTCCTGGATCGCATCTATTAAGGTGAGAGTCGGCTTATCAAGTGCAAGATACATCTCATTAGCCTTCTCATAATTGCCTGTAGATGCCTTCTTGATAACTGCAAGGAGCGCATCCTTGGTCTTATCGTCAGGTTCCGTTATCTCCGTGTGATACGAGAGGATGCCGTCCGGAGCTCCGTCTGCCAGATCTCCTCTCCTGATCTTAAATCCGTCTTTGAGCTTATCGCCGTCAATGTTGGCGCTTATCAAACTGTAAATACTCTTGCCAGAAGCCATATACGCACCCCCGAATGTTTATATTAAGCATTATAAACATAAAATGCCCCAAAATCACAACTCAGCTCGCAAAACCTTAAAACATTAGGACTGTAACATTGTTACACATCAAAAAGGGGCACCAAAAGAGCAAAATGCCCTGTTGATGCCCCCGCCCATTCATGCGCGCGAAAAAAATTTGATCATGATTTCCGATTCTACCCTGCGTCCTGCTGACTTACGTGTACGCTAATTCAATAACATAACGAATAATCATCTACATTAAACATTAACTCTTTAACCCTGAATAGAAAAAGCACACAAAATGGACTCAGCAAGGCCCAAGGTCCCCTTAATCGGGGATCTCAAGCTCTACTGTGCTGTTAATGTAGTCAAGAGCAAGCTGTGCCTTAGACAGCTCGTCCGTGACCTGCTCGAGGTCCCTCTTGACCTCGTCTAAGGGGTAGTTGACGATGACATAGTCAACGATACCCTGGTCGTACCCCCTTACAGAGGCCCTCTCCTTGGGAAGCCTGGCTGCCATGGCAGTAAGCTTGTTCTTCTTATCCGTAAGATAAGGGATGTACATAAGAAGGGTATCTATAGTCATACCCGTCTCAGGGACTACAGTATTGATGTTGAAAGTGTTAAGAGCGTGGCGGATCACCCTGATCCTTGAGTCTAACTCTTCAAGCTTGTTATTGACCTGCCTGTAGTCGTAATCAGGTCTGACATCCTCGATGTTCTCGGATGCCGTGGCATTGAAGACATAGCTCCTCTGCTCCTGTCTTAAGAGGGCATCCCTCTCTTCTCTTAACTTTCTGAGCAGCTTGGCTGCCTGTGCTGATGTAAGCTTCATATGATCATCTCCTTTATATTGGTACTGTGAGATATAAGTTTCTATTTGTTGTTCCGGAGTTATATTTGCATAAGAGAGACCGAATGTTCACACTGTTTTTCAGGAAGGAAGCGTACCTGTCACTATCCTTAAGATGTAACAGCCTAAGATCAGGACGCCTGCAATAGCAGGTATTATAACCTTCCATCGCTTTCCTAACTTGACAGATCCCAGTTCCCCCAAAACAATGACCGCTGCTGTAACGATAGTAAGGGGCCACAGAGGATGGTATTCAAAAGACGCCTTGATATCTCCCTTTAAGGCAGATATCACCGCCCTGGTCGTACCGCACAAAGGGCACGGGAAACCGGTTACGAGCTTAAACGGACAGCGGTAGATGCCCGTTGCTGCCATCACCGCAATGATGACCAGTACAACGGCAGGTATTATCAGTGATCTGAGTTTTGCTTTTGTCTCTTTCTTCATGGAAACATTGTAGAAAAAAGACCTGCCGCAAGCAGCAGGTCCTTTGTCTGTGTTTGATAATTCTTTTAAGAATTACTTAGCGTACTGGCCGTCGATGAATACAACTTCTTCGTCATCCTTGAAAGCTGCACCGTAAACCTTTGTAAGGCAGATGATCCAGTCGATGAGAGACCAAACGCCGCAGCCACCAACTGTGAGGAGCTTAAGGATTCCGAGACCGATCTGACCTCTAACGAAACGGTCAACACCGAACTCACCTAAGAACCATACGAAGAGCCAGCAGAAAAGATGCTTGTTAAATCTTTTTTCCATAAACACAAAACCTCACTTTCATACATGCATAGTCCTATGCACGTTTCGATTATTCTAATATAACAATATGATTAATGCAAGTATTTTTAACTTTTGGAAAACCAACACATTAAACACATTGCAAAGCCGATAATGGCTTTACCCTGTGCATTCTACGACCATCCACCTTAATGAGTTAGCAGGATCCAGTGTCGAAGTAACCGTATTGTCATATACGACTTTGTATCTGTCTGATGCTGCATACAAGTCGTCTGCAAAGTATTCGTCAGTAGTGCCGGGAAGAAGGTCCAACACTATGGCATCGCATCCGTATCTGTCGACGAACTCATTCATGTCTTCGATGTTGCCTATCATCATCTGACCTGAGATATAGTCCGTGCCTGAGAAACTCTCCATGTAAAGGTCGGATCGGTTGTCTATATGTACCGGGATATCGTAAAACGCCAGCCAGGTTCCGGTATTAAAGGAATTGTATATCTTCTTATACCCGTTCTCTTTGATCACTTTTACTGCGCCTTCATCGTATGCTGCGATCGCGCTCGCATCTGACATCGTGTTTGTCGGCACGAACTTAACGATCGAAAAGACCGTCATGATCAGGAAGTATAAAACGCAGAAGGCGGCGATGATGTAATATGAGACATCACTGAGCTTGACCTTATCCTTCTTGATATGAAAGATGTTTTCATTAAGCCACAAGAACAGGCTTTGGAGTTCCTCTGAGCAGAGCGCAAGAACGAACAGCGCCACGAAGTTCATGAAGCGGCAATACTTACAGGATATAACGATAAACATCAGGAAGATGCCAAGTCTTGTTATGGCATCCTTGTCAAACTTCTTGACCCTTCCGTCCACTGCAAATGCGACTATTATGAGCAGCAGCAATGCTATCTCCCAGATCGAGAAGGTCTTGGGGGCCCACTCGATATTGTATTGCCATACATCCTTGCCGTCTGACTGGACCAATGCGTATGTCCACACACCGATGCCAAGAGGATTTAGAAGCGAGAATACAAATCCTGCGGCTGCGCCTGCAAGATACAAAAGCGCATTCTTAAACTCCTTGAAGATCAGTTCTATCACGATGAACAGCATATATACTGCAAAGAGCAGAGGTACCATTCCGCCGTGTATCCAGGAAAGCAGGAATGCCGCTCCGCAGAAGAAAAGTGTTTTGAACAAAGTGCTCTTCTTCCCGAGCATCACATAGATCACCAGAAGGAATGCGAGTTCCGAGAACAGATGCGGCCTTGCATTGTAATTCGGGAATGACAGAAGTCTGGCGATGCAGGCTGCCAAAACGATGATAAGAGGATGCACCTTGCCGCTATAGCGTTTAAATGCAATACCCGCTATCGCATAGTTGAATGCGCAGCAGACTCCGATAACACCAAACAAACCGAAGAGTTTATAGGCGACCCCGACTATGTAATACCATCCTGTCTCATGAGGCCACCAGTTAAGCCCTTCGTGCCAGCTGTAGATCTCTACGGGAATAAAACGTCCTGAAGACAGGCAGTCTAAACCGATCTTTATCTGGATAGCCGCATCGCCGACGTAGTTGCCTATCATGTCCGTATAAAAGAACGGGCAATAGATAAGGATAAGAGCGCAAACCAGGAACAGCTCTTTTGCGCCGATCGATATGCCGTGTCCTTTTGGTAGGAAATCCTGCTTTTTCATGACAACTCCGTTAAGTTTTATCAGCTAATTATACTACTCAAAAAACACAGTCCTTATCTGGATCTTAGAAGGACCATTATATCTGAGATACAAAGGATATATCCCGTCCTTAACATTGACATCGATATATGCCTTTGACCATTCATATTCTTTATCCAGCTTGGTAGATCCGGCAGCCTTCTCATCTTCAGCAAAGGAGACTGACAGAATGTCTTCATCTCCGGCTTCTATCACTCTGGATGAAACTCTCCTGTTATCCTCTTCGCTCCTCTCGTCGATCCTGACAGGTCCTTCGAAGACAACTCTGTTCTCATCGTTCTCGAACCTGTATTCTACACAGACCCTCTTAAGTCCTTCGAAGCTGAAATACTTGTAACCAATGAGAGTGTCATCGTCGATCTCGGCAATGAACCTGTCATCTCCCTTGTTCGTTATGTTGGGGAAGGATGCGCCGTAGACAGTGTTGCAGCCGTGGGGAACATATCCGTTTGTCAGGTTGCAGCAGATTATGGCGGGGTAATCTCCCCTGCCCTTTAACGGGCCGCCGTTAAGGCCGCAGCTAGTTATCTCCACCTGCTTGATGCTGCCGTCCTTTTCGAGCGTGATCTGCTCAGCCAGAGCCTGCCTGCTGTAATCGGATTTGTGTGTCTGCCTGTGGAAAAAGACGTAGTATCTACCGTTTATGTACTCGACGCTTCCGTGAGTCGTGCCCGTCATGTTTAGGCGCTTCTCCTCAGGTCTGCCGTTGTAGCCGACGTCACCGTTGGATACTATCGTGCCTCCGAAGACAAAGTCCCTGTCAGGATAGCCGCTCGTCGCATAGCAAAGCTCATGGTTCTGCCACGAGGAATAGATGAAGTAGTACTTGCCGTTGAAGATACGTATGGATGAACCTTCGAAGAAAGGATGCGCCTCGAAGCTCGTGCCCTTCACTTTATAAGGTATTATGTGCTTAGGCTCGTCCTTTACAGTGAGCATGTCATCTTCCAATGTGAGCATTACAGGGCCGTTGATGCTGTCAGGATAAGATAAGATCTCTTCTTCTGTCCTTCCGAACATAGAGCATTCCCTCTCGAGCACGGAAGGGTCGTCCTGGCCCAGGTCCTCCTCGTAGGAATACTGCGTCCCGTAGTAGACTCTTATGGTCCCGTTATCGTTTATTACCGCAGGATCAAAGCAGATGTATCTCATCATGACGCTCCCGTCCTTGTTCCTGATGGTGCCGTGGTATTCAAAAGGACCCTGAGGCACATCGGATACCGCGACCTTGATGGAGCCGCTGTAGCCGCCATATCCGTAGTCACCGCCAAGGCAATAGAAAAGATAGTATCTTCCGTCATTGCCCCTTACCACGTCAGGCGCATACATGAAGCGCGGGTTGGGATAATCAGGATCCTGGTCCGCCCTGTAGGAAACGCCCTCATAACGCCAGTCGGAAAGATCATTAACAGGAGCCGAGTAGACCACATAGTCGCGCATGCAGAACGTGTAGCCGCCCTCCTGATCGTGCGAGCCGTAGATATAGACTCTGTCTCCAAACACATGGGGCTCGCCGTCAGGTATGTATTCATCGAGCGGAAGATAAGGGTTAAATACTTGCTTTCTCATGATCTTACTCTCCTAAAAACCATTGGCACATTCCGGGACCGTGATCCTCATCAGGTCTTATCTTAAACCCGAATTTCTCATAGAAAGTCTCTTTGCCCTTGGCAGAACAAAGGGATACCATGAACCTGAATCCGGGTCTTAACTGTTCATTAATAAACTCCAGGATCTTCTCCATCAGGACGCGGCCTAAGCCCTGCCCCTGATACTCGGGTATGACGATGACATCTGCTATGTAGATGACGTAGCCGTGATCCCAGAGGACCCTCGCAAGCCCTATGGGTCTTGAATCCTCCGATTCCCTCAGGCACCAGAGGTAACAGTTCTTAAGGCCTTCTTCTGCCTGCTCTAATGGAAACTCTGCCCAGCCTACTATTCTTCTCAGTTCCATGTATTCTGATGCGCTGATGTGATCAGTCATCACCATGTCAGTCACCATCCTTAAGTAAGGTTCTCATTTGATTATCTCACAAGGTTACTTCCTTGTCTTGCACTAAGCAGGCAAAAGTCCTGTCATGCTCGACAAAGAGCATAGTTACATCACTGTCTCTTACCAGGCGCTCGATCTCCTCTCTGAGATAGACGTCAATGTAATTAAGAGGCTCATCCCATAGATAAAGATCTGCATGCTCGCAAAGGCTTAATGCCAGCATGACGAATTTCTTTTGGCCCAGTGACAGAGCCTGCACGTCGCGGTAGAGCATTTCCTTGGTAAATCCCATCTTGATAAGGATGGTAGACAGCAGCGTCTTATCACATCCGCGCTCTGAAGCGATGTCAAATACCGGACCTTTAAGTGATGAAGTATCCTGTCCCACATATGAGATCTTAAGCCCTCTTGCAATGCTTATGTCTCCTTCTGCCGTGATGCCTTCTGCATCGCCCAGACCTGCAAGGAACTTGATGAGCGTGCTCTTGCCGCAGCCGTTCTTGCCCTGCAAAGATATCTTCATGCCGCGCTCCACCGTAAGGTCAACATGATCTTTGACCACTTCACCCCGGCGTTTTAATGTGACGTCTCTTAAGATGACAAGATCCCTGCTGTGATGCTTAGTGCCTTCGATCTTGAGTCTTTCCGATCTTTCAAGGTCTTTAAGAAGGCTCTGCTTCTCTTCGAGCTTTCTCTCGTTGCGTCTCTCGAGATTCTTGGATGCGGCCATGAGCTTTCTTGCTTTCTCGGCTTCGTACGCTCTTCTGAAATGATCCTCTGCCACCTTGGACGGAGCCTTGGATCGGTTCTTATAGCCTTCAGCCTTTGAGCTCCACTGTGCGTTTTTCTTCATGGCAGCATCTATTGCTGTCATCTCTTTTTTGAGCTGGTCGTTCCTGGCTTTCTCGCCTGCCATCCTCTTCTCGTTATTCTCCCACCACACGGAATATGTGGCAGCAGACAGCTCAAGACCCGTCTTGGTGATAACGAGCGTATGGTCCGTACATCTGTCTAAAAATGCGCGGTCGTGAGATATCAGGATGAACCCTTCTTTCTTGCTCAGGTATTCAGAAACAGCTTCCCTGCCCTGTCTGTCCAGATGGTTCGTGGGCTCGTCAATCAGAGGATATCTGCCTTCAGAAGAGAAGAGATTAGCAAGCATCAGCTTGGTCCTCTCGCCTCCTGACAAGGTCTCCAAAGGCCTGTAGATTATATCAGGATCAGCATCCATCAGATTTAGTTCTTTCCTGACTTTCCACACCTCGTTATCAGGGAGTTCGTTCATCGGGAAAATGACAGTCTCAGGCACGCCCGTTATCGAGCCCTTATACGGCAGATCGCCGCTTAAGAGCTTAAAGAATGTGGTCTTGCCCCTGCCGTTCCTGCCCGCCAGAGCAAGTTTCCAGCTTGTATCCAGAGTGATGGTGACATCGTCAAAGAGCACGGCTTCCGAGCCGTCGTATCCGAATGTAAGGTCGCTTATATTTATTATTGGCATAATGATTCCTTTCAAAATCCTCTGCCGGATAAATCAAAAGCCGCAACTGCTGTAGAAGCGGCCGCGGCTTAATAAACTGATATATTTGAACACACAAAAAGACTTATCCGCGAGGCAGTTATTAACTTCAGCAGATCGTCTCTCTCATTGGTGTTCCTCCGTGTCTTGATTTCTTACGTGATGATACAGTATCAGAAAAACCGCGTCAAGCATCCTGTCACCTTATCGTAAGACAAATCCTTCAGTTTTCATACAACCTTCACCCAGACATCACTAATATCGCCCATATGTTCCGTGTTACACTTTGCGTGGCAAATAGGAAGCGCTGTTCTATCGTATCAGTGCACAAGAAAGGTAGTTCAGCGCTTCCCCAAATGCCGGTAAATTTAGTTAATCTCACCAAATGTTTCCTGATGTATTCTTTTATCCCGCAGGTGTACAATCTTGTCGCCATGAAAGAATACTTTAAAAAGAATCCGGTCTTATTCATCTCAGGGATACTCGCCATAGTATCCTGTTTCTTTGTCCGCCCTGACAGAGAGTATATAAGCTACATAAACATCAGAGTCCTCGCGATACTGTTCATCATGATGCTCATAGTAAGCGAGCTCTCCTCGATAGGCACATTCGATATCTTAACGAACAAGCTCCTGTCTAAGATCCACAGTTCAAGACCGGTATCTCTGGTCCTTGTCTGGCTGTCCTTTTTCATGGGAATGATACTTACCAACGATGTAACGCTCGTTACACTCGTTCCTTTTGCGATAACACTTATGAGTCACATAGGTGACCGCAAGTCACTTACCTACACTCTTATCCTAATGACGGTCGCAACTAATCTGGGCAGCATGCAGACTCCCATAGGGAATCCGCAGAACATCTATCTGTACACCAACTACAATATGGAGATCGTGCCTTTTACCAAGCTCCTGCTCCCTTATTCCGCGGCATCTCTTGTGCTCGTAACGATAGCAGTATTCCTTCTTTGCCGTGACAGCAAGATCGTGCGCGAAAAAAATGACAACACAAGGAAGATCCCAATACTCAAGCTGGTACTCTGCATCGCTCTGTTTGGCGTATCTTTCCTGGTCGTCTTAAGGGTCATCCACTTCATAGTGATCCTTGCGGTCGTCACCATGACCATGCTGGTAATAGACAGGAAAGCATTTAAGGGAGTCGATTACACTCTTCTCATCACCTTTGTCTTCTTCTTTATCTTCGTAGGAAACATGGGAAGGATAGATTATCTTAATGGCCTCATCTCCGGAATAGTCTCAAGATCTCCCGTTCTTACTTCGATATTGCTGTCCCAGGTGATAAGCAACGTTCCCGCTTCACTTCTCCTGTCGGCATTTACATCGAATGGGGAAGCGCTCGTTATCGGCACTAACCTGGGAGGTCTCGGAACCCTTATAGCGAGCATGGCAAGCCTTATCACCTATAAGTTCCACGCATCGCTTCCCAAGGATAATGAGAAGGGCGTCAATTACGTCCTGGCCTTCAGCATCATCAACGTGATATTCCTGGCTTTGCTCTCAGGACTTTATCTTCTTATCAGATAAGATCTCAGGCCGCTTCCTTAAGATAGCTTATCAAGGGCTCAGTGTATTTGATGTCTGAGATGTCATAAGACTTAGCTATCATCTCAGCCATCACTTTCTCATCCTCTGTCTTATCCTTCTTGTTCTTAAGCGCAGATACGAACATCTTCATCGCAAGCCTGGAAGGACCGTTCATCTTCCCGTAGTTAAATCCGCCCTGGCAGTAGAATGCTCTGATGTATTTTCTCTGCTCATCAGTAAGCATGTTCTTTAGTGTCAGATCAACATCGGGATTGTCTTCAGGGCTTCCGCCTACACAGAACACTGCAAGCTTCTTGTCCTTCCAGAGATCAGCCTTGCTAAGGAACCAATTGACCTTAACGGTCCTGCCAGCCATTATCCATCCGCCGAATACTATGGCATCGTAGCCTGCGAAGAAGTCATTCTTCTTTTTCTTAGCTTCCGAAAACTCCATAAGATCAGCTGACATCTGCTCTGTGATCCACTCAGCGTACTTCTTGGTAAAACCTGTCTGTGATGTGTATATAACAAGTGTCTTCATATTTCAGTAAGATTCCTTTCCATTCTCATTACAGTCTTAATAGTGACCATCAGGTCCTTATCATCTATCCCTTCAAAGATGCGGCCGATTATGTATCTGCTCTGCTCACCGTTGTTATCGTTCTTCTCCAGGTAATCCATGCATTTCCCGGTTACACGGATGCGCTGCTTTCTTTTATCATTCTCATCAGGCTCCATTAAGACAAAGCCCTTCTTCTCTAATTTGAGCAAGATCTGCTTAACGTTCTGGTGAGAACTACCCATGACCTCCGACAGTTCCTTTATGGTCGGCGGCTCCTTGCACAGATTGGTGCAGATTATCAGGAAGAACTGTTTCCAGGTGATCTCCTTAAGGTACGCATCAGCCGAGGCCTGATACCTGTTGTCGAAGGCGCTTAAAAGCCCTAACAGGAACGCCTGCGGCGGCATGTCCCCAAACTGAACGTTATTCATGTTCATCTCGTGATCGTAATCCATAAATACCTCCCTCATTCAAATAGGTAACATGTTATCTTTCTCAAACAATGTAACATATTACCTATCCGATTGCAACAGGCAGTTTTTATGTCACTCTCCAGATCACTCTCAAATTGAGTGCAGAATTGCGAGTCAAATGGAGAATTGAAGTACAAAATATGAGATCACTTATCTGCCGAGCAGCATCCGGGTCACTTCCAGAACGCTCTTATGCTTAAGCTTTCTTGGTTCGAACTTTATTATGTTATAGACAAGCTGCATTACAAGGCCGGCACCGAAAGTGCTTATCAGGGTGCCTATGCCGACGGGGCCGCCAAGAAGATATCCTGCAAGAAGGACCACTGCCCAGAGCAATACTTCAACTATTCCTATAGGGATCTTTGGCATCCTCTTGCCAAGACCGACAAGAAGCGCGTCCCTTGGTCCGCAGCACTGCTCTGCGCTCATGTAGATCCACATGCCTATGGCCATAAAGACAAATCCCGTGAGCATGATCACTATGCCGAATAACAGGTTCTGGTTTTCGCCGAACGGATTTAAAGTGTTGAAGGCCTGGACAAAGTTGCCCGTAAGAAGAGCATCGATGATCGTGCCGTATCCAATCTTCTCCTTAAGAAGGCAGTCTATAAGAAGGATCGTGACCGCCATTATGGTCATTGATATACCGTAGTTAAACGGCGTATGTTTTGCTATCCCCATGCCAAGGCAGTCCCATGGAGCAAGTCCTATGCCCGCAAAGATCGTAAGGTGCACTCCGAATGCGAATACGATCAGCCCCAGTACTATCTTCAGCCACTCTCCAAAAAGACGCTTCCTGCTCACATTAAGATCAGTCGTCATAGATCATTGTGCTGTTCCTGTCATCTATAGGTTCTGAGATGTCCATACGCCTTATGTAAGTGATCTTAACGCCGTCTGTCTCATCTCCAAAGAAATCCACTAAGAGCTTGTCAGAAGAACCTTCTATGCTGTAGATCCATTTGTGGGAAATGATGTTTGAAACAGATGAAGGCTCGCCCACAGCATATGGCTCATACTCCATGAAGGTTTCGTACAGTTCTTCTTCAGTCTCAGAATCAATATCTTCTATCGTGTCCTCATCTATCTCATCCTCAGACCCGGTGAGCTTAAAGACCTCATAGAAAGTTCCTTTTGCAGTATTGACCGCGATATAGTCAGAACTGTCACCGTAAACAGCAAGGATGCCGCAGGAATCCGTGATCTCGTTCTCGGCCGAAGAACCGTCTATAAAGGTATATCTGTCAGTATAGTTTTCTTCATCATCCGTCTGATCTGTCTCGCGCTCCATGCCGTATCGCATATCGAGGGTCATGATCCTTATGTTCGTAATGCCAACAAAATCATCACCGTCAGATCTGTCACCGCAGACTGAATACATGGATATGGAGACCCAGTAAGTCTGCTCTGTTGTAAACAGGATAAATTCATCATCGTAGAAAGTTACCGGTTCAGTCTTAGACCACTGCCCGAATTTCCTTGCTGACAGGTCGGTCGCTATGCCGGTGGTATCCTTGATATCACCTTCAAATCCGTCTGATAATGCCTTGATCTTATCTGAAGTATCATCCATGGATTCAAGCCTGTCACACAGGAATCCTTCCATGCCTTCTTCGTCCCTGTCATCAAGGCATTTAAGAAAACCCGCAACGGTCTTCATGTATACGCCCTTGTCTTCAGGATCGATATCGTCCTTGTCCTTATAAGCGTCTTCAAGGATCTCGCTGTAGCATTTAAACGTATCGTACTTAAACTCAGCGCACGAAGTCAGATTGACCATAAGCGCTAATACCAAAAACACAGATAAGAACTTGTATTTCCTCATTTTATGTCCCTCAAGAATAAGCATGAAACAGACCGGACTCTCTAACCTGAGAACGCATAATACTCCTTATCGTTCTTATAAGACACACTGCCGTCAGGCTCACAGATAACATGAATATCACTCATATGATCTTCAAGGAACAGATTCTGTCTCAAAGAATAAACAACTCTTCCGTCTCTATATAAAGAGATAAACCTGATCTTAAGATCATCCATCAATTCTTCTTTTGAATAGGTCTTTCCGTCTTTCCGGGCAAATGCTCCCCCGTCACCTGCGTAGTGTTCGATCACACCGAGTTTCACTTTTTTGTCTGTCTCATATCTGTCCTCGAAAAGGCCTTCCAGACGCTTATAGCAGATAGAGGCTTCTGTCGTCTCAGGTGTGTCGCTGTCAAAATAGCAGCCTGCAGGCTGATAACTCTCACGCTGCTTTTCATCTTCAGGAAGATCGTACCAATCGATCTCCCCTTCATAACCTATCTCCTCAGGATCAGTATCATGAAAATAAAAAGTAGCTATAGATGTCGTCATCGTGACGGGCTCAGGCTTCTTCTCATCCGTTTTCTTTTCTTTTTTTCCAAACAGCTTACTAAAAATAGACATAGCAAAATCCCTATCGGATCACATCAATCTTGATCCGCAGTTGCTGCAGAAATTACCCGATACACCCGTTGGCGTTCCGCAATTAGGACAGAACTTCGGTCTGGAAGGACTTACTGCCTGAGCCTGCGCGCTCCCGGCAACAACTGCAGCATTTTTGTTTTTGAAATCCTCGATCCGTTTGCTGGATTCAGAATCAACGATCAAATTGTTGATCATAACCTTAGCATCGTAGCCGATCTCTGCCAGTTTCATTTTAATCGCATCACTGATCTCTTTTGTGCATATGGCCAGATCCGTACATCTGATCTGCTTAGCATTAACTGAACCAAGAGCTTGCTGCATCGCTGCGATTGCATTACTCTTGATCAAAGTCTCCTGCGACGCATCAACTTCTTTATCAACAATGATATCGCCGGATCCTTTAATACCAACAGTCATTCCGTCATATTCATATGCTGTGTACGGAATCGGGTTCTGTGTTCCAAATCTAATATGTGCCATAAACGTTATTCCTCTTTCTGATCGATATTTCCTGATGCAAAGACCGGTTTGTCTGATGATCCACGCGGACAGATTCATTATACCATCAAGTTATTTCAGTCATAATATGTTCAATATTCAAAAACGTTTTATTAAGCATTTGCCACAGCAGTTGATGATATAATCATAAAAGGACGATCCGGTAATCCCAAGAGTCATACAAAGGATACTAAGATATGAAATTCAAATACTGCAGGATCCAGGGCAAAGAACTGGCAGCCAATACAAAGACCGGCAAAGGCATATTCAGCATGCTTAATCAGATGGTGACGGACGGCGTCATGGAAGATGAGGATGTCGGACTTTTCAAAGAGATAGATTCCTGGTTTGCCGAAGAACTGCCATGGCCGCCCCAGTGCAAGAGGCAGGAGAAAGTCATCTGCTATTTCAAGACGGAGAATTCCGATATGATGATGAAGATGATAAATCCATTGATGTGGCTTCTTGAGAGATACAGCCATGCCTATTATGTTGTCTATACCAACTTCCCGGGCGAGATTGTTTACGAAGATGACTATCAGGTCGTTGTTAAGGTTGATGAGAATATCGTCATAGAGGATGTGCAGGCCAGTTGGTCACCGGAATAAGAGCTTTGATCAAGGAAGTAAAAACATTTGAATTAAGCCATCAGGGTATCGACAGTGCATCCGGATTCATCTGGCAATGGCTTGAAGGCATTAAAGTCAGAAGAGAATCCGCAATGCGTTCACGTCTGGCTTTTGAAGATGCCCTGCTGAGCATTCTGGAGAACAAAGACGATATTAAAGAGTTTAGCGTAAAGCTTGGATACAGTTTTGGCAGTCCTGTAATCATCCTGGGTTACGGCGGCATCAGATTTGATCCTCTGGCGGATGCCGGAGATGGCGAAAGCACATTGATGTATCAGCTGATGCAGAAGATGGATTATGTTCCTTCATATTCCGCAAGACACGGACAGAATGAAGTTATATTCCGTATCGAGAAGATCAGGATCAAGTCTGAAGTGTTGATGGCCGCTGCCGTTCTTATGGCTGTTGTCATTGGTCTTTTGGGAAGATACATATCACCTGATATCAAAGACGGGATAGCGCATTACGGCTTAGACCTTGTAACGGAAGTGTTCATGAGCCTGCTTTCAACCTTCAGCGGTTTTATGATATTCGTTATCCTGATAAACGGAATATGCGGAATTGGAAATATATCGGATTTCAGTAAGATAGGCAAGACCGTAATAGGCAGATATATCAGTTTCACGTTATTGGGCGGCGCTTTGATGACGGCCATTGCATTACCGTTTTTTAAACTGCAGTGGGGAGAAACATCAGGCCGATCTGATCTGCCGTCACAACTATATGATGTCTTTGTCGGCATCTTTCCGTCGAATCCCATCAAGCCGTTCTACGACGGCGATATGATGCAGATCGTATTCCTGGCCATATTTGTAGGTGTAGTAATGCTGACTTTGCAAGGACGTGTCGAAACGGTAAAGAGTTTTGTGATCGAATCGGATCTGCTGATAACCAAGGCCGTGAGCGTGATCTGTGTTATGCTGCCGCTGTTTATTTTCGCATCTCTGCTGTCGATGTTCTGGAATATCGGTTTTGGAGCATTAATATCAATGTGGAAACCTCTTGTTTTGTGTCTTATCGGATTGATCTATCCTGTATTAAAACTGATCTTTATCTCGATCCGGTACAAGATATCGCCTGTCTTGATATTGAAGAGGATATCCAAAGGGCTGATCACGGCATTCACCACATCCTCGACTGTTGCGGCATTCCAGACGATCAGAGATAACATGACCTGTGGGCTCGGCGTCGACAGTAAACTGTTCGATCTGTCCTACCCTATCGGGATGCAGCTTTATAATTCCACCTATCTTCTGAATTACCTGCTGGTCGTTCTCTATATGGCAGAATCCTATACGATCCCTGTTTCATTTGTCTGGATATTATTGGCATTCCTGTTCAGCGTTGTATTCGCGACGGCAACCCCCTGTGTGGCAGGCGGGACATTGATATGCATAGGGATAATGATGAACAATCTGTCTATTCCAAGCGAGGCATTAGCATTGGCAGGAACCCTGTCCATTGTTATGGACTTCGTACTCACGTCAGAAAGAGTATTCCTGTCTGAGATGGAACTGTATCTGCAGGCGAGGATCTTAGGTATGGCAGACGATAAAACTGTAAGGGGCTGACAGAGCCTATATCTTTTGCGTTATCGATGTAAAGCAGATGATATATCCATCCCCGTCTTTCGCAAGAACTTTAGCATACGTGCTCTCATCACCTTTGCGCAGCATGATGTTCTGTTTGATCTCAAAACTCATCTCAGAAACGAGACGGGCATACTTCCCATCAACAGACATCCTGATCAGCCTGCCCCTGTGAGCGCGGTCATCAACAGACTTGGCTTCGAGTGTATAGATCAGATACTCTTCTTCCGCATGGCCGTCTTTCCAGGTTATCCCCTCATCATTTATCCTGATATCACCGATACCGCCAATCTCATAATACTTAAGTTCTTCTGCTGAACCTTTGGGAAGGAAGCTGCTTTCTTTAACTATCACAAGTTCTTCCGCTATCAGACTGCGGGTATGATCCGTTATGAACACCTGACCGCCGACTGTAAGGCTTTCAAGCCTTCCCGTAGAATTAACGGCATATCCCATGCATCCGTACTTCATTTTCTTATCGGAACCGATGTTGCCGACGACACAGTTCCCTGTATTGATACCTATACCCATCTCGAGCTCTGGGAATCCGTTTTCACGGTTCCAGCAGTTGACGTCCTTCATGGCAGTCTGCATCTCGGCAGCGCACTTAACTGCCCTTACGGCATGATCAGAAAGATCCTTCGGGGCACCGAAAACAGTAAAGATCCCGTCACCTAAGAACTCTATGACAGTACCGCCGTACTTCTGTATGACAGCAACCACAGCTTCAAAATAATGATTGAGAACAGTGATCAGTTCTTCAGCAGAGAGCTTGGAGCTGAGCGCCGTAAAACCTCTGAGATCACTCATGAGGATAGTGACATTCTTGATCATGCCTCCGCTCTTCTGCCCTTCTTTTGTCATCAGAGCATAATCTGCAATGTCAGGTGAAGTATATCTTATGAGCGCTGTATTCACTTTCATAAGCTTTGTCATATCGGTGATAACAATAAGATATACGGTCTCATCCTTATCAAAGCAGGTCATGCGGACATAAAGATTATGGATCTCGCCCTCGTTGTTCCAGTAATCCACGATCGCCTCATGAGATGCGATCTTATTCATTACCGCATCGATGAACAGCTGAATAAGATCGTCATTCCCTCCTACGAACGGAATTGCATTCCATATCTTTACTTTGCTGTCAGAAGACAAGCCGAAAAGCCTTTCTGCTGACGGATTGCCATAGAGGAGCTCACCCGAAGCAGAAATAACGCAGACAGCGTCTTCGGAATTGGAGAAAAAGAACTGTGCCTGTTCAGGAGTGATCATTATCCGGCCAGCTCTGCGATTTCCTTACATGTATCGAAATAATCCACTGTAAGTCTTCTGAGGCGGTTAGACAGGTGGCGCAGGATCATATCAACCTTGACAGGATTGTTCCTAAACATTTCCTCGAGATCTTCAGGATAAATGATCTCAACAAGAGTATCGTTAGTTTCTGCTACAGCTGTAGCCGTGCGGTCTTCCTTATCGATCATGCCCATCTCTCCGAAGCACGAAGTCGGGTACAGTTCTGTAAGCCGTATCTCACCGGTCTCAGCATAGTTGCTGTAAATGCCTACGCTTCCTCCATGAACGATATACATGCACCTGCCCGGTTCGCCTTTTTTGAAAATGACTGTACCCGCGGCATATGTCTCTGTCTTCTTTGCACCATCACCGGAGATCTTGGCATCAGCCTCGCGTACTGCCTCAGCGCTGGGCTTACAGTATTTCCTTGCCTTGAAAAATGCTGTGTGCTTTCTTATCAGCGCCGCAAGAGCATCACTCTTGCTTGAATCCTTAAGTTGGGAGAGTAGATCCTTAGCCTCGCTGTAATCATTTGTCAGGTCCTTTAACCTGTTCCCCAGATGCTTCATGATAGCGAGGATCTTATCGGGATTCTCCGTAAAATAACTGTTGATATCGTCACCGGGGATCTCCAATGCCCTGACATCGCCTTCAGCAACAACAGTGGAACTTCTGGGGTAAGCATCTATCACAGCCATCTCACCAAAGAACTGTCCTTTCTCGAGTACAACGAGCTTAACCTGATCGTCCCCGCCGAAATTCTTATAGACTGCTGCATTGCCTTCCAGAAGCTGAAAGAAACTCTTGCCGATATCGCCTTCTTTGATGATGACTTCACCGCTGCCATATGTCTTAACTGTTGTGCCCACGAGAGATCTCCTTTCTTATCATGAATTGATACAGACCGATTGTAGCACATCAGAATATGCTTGAATAACAGATGTCTGAAGGTTTACCAAAGATTAATATTCATAAAGATAACAAGAGTATATAATTGTATTATACGATGTTGTAGAGGATTATATATGTCCATTGGGAAGAAACAATTTAGCATCAGTGCGTTTCTGGCATCCTTGTTCTTTATCGGGGTTTTTATTCTCGGTGTTTACAGATTCCATGAAGCGCATGTAGCAGGAGTTCTTCCGGTCAGCAGCATTATCAATATCTCGGCAGATCTCTGCGCCATGGCATTAGGCTATGTCCTGTTCATCTGCACCGTTATCGACAGATCCCAGAACGAGGAGAATCTCAACTATTATCTGCTCTTGTTGTTCACATGCTTCAGCGGCGCCTTCCTCGATGAAGTCTGCTGGATAGTTGACGGCAATCCGAACATGGTTACCATGAACCAGATGGTAAACACACTGTATTACATGTGTGCGCCTGTCATGGCATTCCTCTTCTGGCGCTATGTCATAACTTATCTGGGATTGGAACATAAGAAGCTCAAGGTGATAAACACCGTTCTCGTTACCGGTCTCATGGCGGCGGTCATCATAAGAGTGATCAATCCTTACTTTGGTTATTACTATTCTATCAATGCAGACGCAAAATACGAGCGGGGACCGTTATACCTGCTCTCAAACCTCTATTCTTATGCAGCCATGGTTTTGACATTGATGCTTGTATTCTTTGCCAGAAAGAGATTCAAGAAGTACCAGATAGTTACCCTTTATATGTATGCTTTCTTCCCGCTCGCGATCGGCATAATCACTGTATTCACATACGGCATTTCACTGTCGAGTCCTGTCATCATGCTCGTGCTCCTTCTCATGTACTGCGTATTAAACGTTATCCAGAACAGGGAAAGATCCTTGTCTGACAACGAGCTCAAGATGGCAAACGCCATTCAGGAAAACATGCTCCCTCACATATTCCCTGCATACCCTGACAGGAAAGAGTTTGACCTCTATGCATCCATGACAGCTGCTAAGGAAGTCGGCGGTGACTTCTACGATTTCTATATGCCTGACAACGACCATCTCGTTATGACCATAGCTGACGTATCAGGCAAGGGCATCCCTGCAGCTCTCTTCATGATGGTAACCAAGACGCTTGTCAAGAACAGAGGTCTTTCCGATTTTGACAGCTGCTCGAAGATCCTGATGTCGGTCAACGATCAGCTCTGCGAAGGCAATGAAATGAACATGTTCGTTACTGTCTGGATAGGCGTGCTTACTATATCAACAGGTGAGTTCCGTTATGCAAATGCAGGACATGAATACCCCGCCGTTAAGCACAAAGACGGCAAGTTCGAGCTTATCAAGGACAAACACTCTCCTCCGCTCGGCTGCATGGAAGGCATCCCCTACAGAGAGAGCAAGACCATACTTAAACCCGGTGACATTATCTATGTCTATACGGATGGTGTCACCGAAGCTAATAACAGTGACCATGAGCTTTTCGGTGAAGAGCGCATGATCGATGCGCTGAACCAGTCTTGCTTAGACAAGATGTCTGACCTCGACAGCGGTGTCAGAAGCTGCATCAATGAATTTATTGGCAGCACTCCGCAATTTGATGACATAACGATGCTCAGCATGAGATATAATGGCAGCAGCGATCTTAGAGAGGACGGTGGAAATGATATGAAACAGCTGCGGGTAAAAGCTGACACAAATGAACTTGATCAGGTCCTCTCATTTGCAGACGCGATCTTAGAAGGTCTTGACTGCAATGTAAAGACCCAAATGCAGTTAGACATCGCAATAGAAGAGATCTTCGTTAATATTGCTCATTATGCATATCCGGGAAAAACAGGCGAAGCCGTGATCGAGGTCGTGACCCGGGAGTCTCCCCTGTCTGTTAAGATAACCTTCGAAGATGAAGGTGTCCCCTACGATCCGCTCGGGCACGAAGATCCGGACATCACTCTCCCTGCTGATGACAGACCGATAGGCGGGCTCGGAATACTGATGGTAAAGAAGACTATGGACGATGTCTCTTACGAATATAAAGACGGCAAGAATCGATTAACGATAGAAAAACGTTTATAATATAACCAGTAAATACAGGAGGAAGAACCATGCTAAACATCAATAAGAATGCAAATGCCAATGAACTCAAGGTAGTTCTTGAAGGCAGACTTGACACGACAACAGCCCCCACACTCGAAGCTGATCTTAAGGGATCGCTCGACGGCGTAACAAAGCTCATATTTGATCTTGAGAAACTCGAGTACATCTCAAGTGCAGGCTTAAGAGTGCTCCTGTCTTCCCAGAAGATCATGAACAAGCAGGGAGCGATGGTCATCACCAACACCTCTGAAGCGGTCAAGGAGATCTTCGACGTCACAGGCTTCTCAGACATCCTGTCTTTCGAATAAGACCATTCAGTTTGGATCGCCAATGTGCCCGCCAAAAGCGGGCATTTTTATTGCGTCATTTTCCTGAACCGCTTTTGCCTTTTGCACCCAAAAGAAAACTCAAAAACGGGATCCGGTAAGCTATCTCAGCACATGCAAAGGTCATAGGATAAGCACATAAGACCGGCACAAAGTATGCAAGGACATTAGCAGTTCCCACAATGCCTGACAGCCAATACTGAAACAGAACGATCCATACAAAATGAAGGCTGAAGAAAAGAAACGATCTTGAGGACAGATAACCGGAAATCCTGCCTGAACGGTCAAGAAGGTTCTTGCCGATCCCGATCAAGGCAAGGATCATGAACCATTCCGTTAAAGCCTTTGCAGCCGTATTTGCTATTCCGAAATCTCGTCCTGACCAGATAAACATATAGACATCCGCTATCCCTGCAACAAGGCCCGCTGCAAGAGAAAGATATCTGTACCTTTCCGTCTTTTCGAGCACGTCATCGTTCGAAAAGACGTAATAACCTATGAGAAATACATACAGGTATTCCGCGAAGCTCTTGCCTCCGACTGAGAGCAGATCATATAAAAACGGAAGCGGTATAACAAACAGGCAGATCGCCCAGAATGGCATATTCCCTGCCGTTTCCTTTTTGAATACCCGCTTAGACAGACAGATGATCCCCAGACCCGCAACAGATATCACGAACAGAAAGTATAAAAACCAGAACTGTCCGACGCTAAACCCGCCGTCAAAACCTGACAGATCCGTCCACTTGGTGAAGAATATCCTGTAATGCGCGAAAAAGCCTCCGCCGTAACCGCAGTTTGTCTTATCACCTATATAAGCCATGACGGGGCAAAAGGCCAGTGTGCCAAATACAAAGGGAACGATGAGCCTCTTTACCCTTTCGATCAGAAACTTCCCATAGGAACGCTTCTTCAATGCATACCGAGTGCTCACTCCTGCCAGGAGGAACATTACAGGCATATAGAAAGGACTGAAGAAAACGATAAAACTGCTTATGAGCTTATCAGGATAGAAAAGATAGTAATTCAGCTCTCCCCACGTGTTAAAAGCCTGCGCGGCATGGTAAGGGATCAAAAGCAGGATTATAAGGCATCTTATGTTGTCGATATAGTGTTTTCGCATAGCCACTTAAGATTATAGTGGAATGGTATCGATTGCAACATTTCTCCCGCGCTGCCTGTATACATGGTATAAGAACAAACTGGAAGATGCCGGAGGAAACACTTATGACCGCTATACTCGAGAAGCTTATTGCTGCCACCATATCATTTGTTATGACGATCGGCGGACTTTTCACATTTACGCGTTTTGCAACTGATTATGACCTCGAACCCGGCGAGTCATGTTACGGTGTGTATGACGGATGGAACGTTCACAAGTACGATGAAAGCGGCGTTATATATCTTGACCTCTGGCACAGCAGCACGGATGAAGATTACGCAGAGGAATGCAATTTCAGGGTCTACGATTCAAATAGCGATGCAGCCAAGGCATTTGAAGCGATCAAAGAGAGCTATCAAAACTATTGCGGCCTTACGGATGAAGGCGGGAACTGGTTTTCAGGAGAGACACCATATGTGTATGACGCGACTATCTTCTCGATCGTTTATCTCGAGGACAACGTAATAATATCGGCAGAACTTGAATGCATCGGCGAAGGTCCATATTGGACAGATGAAGAGGATGATTACTGCCGGGAAGGCGGCGGCTCATCCAACCATTACTATCTCAAGGACTACATCCTCGGGAATTCTTCTGAGTTAAGAACGATGGTCATAGAAGACATCCTGGGATATTAAGAGGCTGATTAAAACAGCTTATTCAAAAGTTCCGAACCGTAAGCAGCAACAAACAATCCGGCAAACCCTGCTGCGCCTGATATGATAAGCGATATGGGGATGAGATAAGCTCGCCATTCTTTCACCTTCTTGGCTCCGACTACGATCTGTATGATCGTCAGGATCAGGTAGATTATGGCTCCAAGGACTAAGATCACACCCATTAACGTGTCGTCGCTGTTTCCATAGAAGTCAAAACTCGCGTTCTTGAGTGCCAGGTACCAGACGGCAGTTGAATATACAAGTGACCAAACGATCTGGATGATGAAGTAAACTGTTTTTCTCATAGCACGGCCTCCTTCTCTTGATCCCTTCTGAGCTTAAACCATAAGACAACTACATTGCCGTCTTTTCATTGTCCGTAACGCAGATGATCGTCACGGAATGCCGAGTTGTAAATGTCAATGAGCACTTCCGCATCGGTTATATCAGCATTCTTAAATACGAGCTCCATGCGTCTTTCCTTCCTCGCATTGATCCTTAGTGTAAAAGACTATATCCATCCTGTCGTTGATCTTCTGAGCGTTGCCTGATCTCTTATATCCCATCTTCTCATACAGGTAAAGGTTGCCCTTCTCCTGAAGGATCGTATCAAGGCTCCAGTTATAACGGCCGTGAAGGCGCTCTGCTTCGATCATTGCCATCTGCGCATAGCCCCTGCCTCTATATTCCGGCAGGATCCACAACGGAGATATCCTCTTGGGATTCTCGTCTTTTGTATCTATTATGCGGATGACACCGACATCTTCTCCCTCTGCTTCGATAAAGTAGTAGATCGAACCCGGCATTTCAAAACGCGCCTTTATCCTGTCAATGCTGTCTGCTGCAGGGCTTGTATCGTAGTCCTGATATTTTTTAAGAAGATCTGCAAAGCCTGCTGCCTGCATCTTCAGGATCTTCCCGATCTCATTCTTTGCTGCCTGTCTTAAGGTGATGCCTTTTCTTTCCATCAGATGTCTTGCCACGCCATCTTCATCGTTTGAACGGATGATCCCTGTTGCAGCCTTCTTCAGGTCTTCATGGGCATTTGCCACGGCATAACCTTCATCTGAAGCCTCGAACAAATCTATGTCATTTCTGCCGTCACCATATGCGATGACCCTGTCACAATCAAGCATTGATTTAAGCTGCTTTGCCGCATTGGCCTTTGAAGCTTCGCGCGGCATGATCTCAAGCCACTGATCTCCTGTATAGATATCGCGCTGATATACACAATGGTAGATGCCCTTATACTCTTCATACAGAGGCTCTAGCTTCTCCGGTTCGTCTATTAAGGTTATGTAGAAGATGTCGCCCTTCTTAAGGTCCCGGACGGAATCTGTACGGTTCTCCCTGACATCACCCCGGCGCGTATCGGTAAAGGCCTTCTGCCCGCTGCTTGCAAGTGAAGGAACATATGAGAACTTCTCTTTACCATCGATATGAGCATATACGATAGGAAAGATATCCTCTTCGAAAAGCCTGTCTAACAGCGCATAAACGTCACTGCCAAAATAGTTTGACTTGAGTATCTCCCCGCTCTTGTTATCTACGATGAATGCTCCGTTGTAGATGATAAGAGGGATCTTAGCATCAAGGCCTGAAGTCACCTTCCTGGCCGTAACAAGAGACCTCGCCGTCGCATATGCAAAGAGCATCCCCTTATCAGTGAGAAGGTTTATAACGTCACATGAATAAGGTGACAGAGTCTCGTCACTTCGAAGCAGCGTTCCGTCCAGATCAGAAACAAATAGTTCTTTTAGTCTTTCCATGTAACCTCTGTCACTTAAGAAAACTGATGCTCAGTTCATAGAACTCATGCCGCCTCCGGTGTTATCTCTTGCGGCGGTCCTTTCCTGCCGATCTGTAGTAGTTACTCTTATCTTCGTACATTCTCACGTCTGATTCCTTGATCGTCTCAGTCAGACTGTCATGTCCTCTTTGTAATGAGTATCCGGCAGAAATACTATAGCCGTGTTCTGAAACACTCTTCCTGATCCGTTCTATGGTATTGATGACACTCTTCTCATCCTCACTGAGTAACAGCATCAGGAATTCATCTCCTCCCATTCTGTAAGTCATGGCATTCTGGTCTGCAGCATTGCGCAGGCACTCTCCGATCTTGGCAAGAGCGGCATCTCCGGCCTGATGCCCTTTTGTGTCATTTAATTCCTTCAGACCATTCATATCTATCGAGATGACAGCACCTATCCTCTTGTCAAATGAAATGCAATCATCGTAAAAGGCCTGTCTGTTTAACAGGCCCGTAAGCGCATCTCTCCTGCTGTCGAATGAGTACAGTACGATATAGAAAAAAACGCAGCTTATGATTATTGCTTCATTCAGATGTGTACCGCCATATAAAACATCGCCAAGGGCAGCGATCGCGCAGAATACAGCACAGATCGGAAGAATGCCCCTTCTCACGTTGTTCTTCTCCGAAAAACGCTTAAACGTGATCCACAGGATCATCATAAGATATAGTGCGGGGACAGCAAAGGCAACATATCCCAAAGGTCCTCTGTAGAACGCATAATTCTCGTCATATCCGAATGCTATGTCCGTGAAGAAGGCAGTGCAGCATACCAGAAGATTGACAAGGCACGGGATCCACAAGACGAACTTTCGCTTTTCAGGCCTGACTATAACAAACAGCAGACCGACAGCAGCTACGGAGCGGAAGTTGTATCCGAGCACCGATATCAGGATCCTAAGCAGCCTGAGTGAAGGGTATCCTGAAACCCAGACTTCAGTGATGTCTTCGATCACGAGCAAGAAACAACTGATCACAGTTATCCAGAAATAACTGTTGTCAGTATTCTTGAATCTTTTACGCGGCCACAATACTATGCTGAACAACAGTATCGTAAATATCGTTATCAGATGTCGGTCGTACATTTCCAGAAACATTTCCAAACCTCACATATCCTTGCCTTGGATTAGTTCAACACTTGTGTCATCAAGGATCTTATCCACATCAGCACCTGCTATATCAAGACCTTCGGCTTTGATCTGATAAGCATTCTTTATCCCGTAGAAAGTTTCTGTGAGCGCTTTAACATATCCGAAGCCATATTCATCGGATAAGATGGGGCCGCCTGCAGTCGTAACATAATAAAGATCCTTTGCTTTGCACAACCCTACAGGAGTGCCGTTCTCACTATAAGCAAATGTTAGTCCCACGACATTTATCTGCTCAAGATACTGCTTGAGCATAGAGGGGAAAGACAGATCGTAGTAAGGAGCTGCTATTACTATCGTATCAGCATTAGAGAAATCTCTTCCAAGATCAAACATGGGATCGTCAAACCTGCCGCCTCTTGCCAGGCTGTCTCTTAGGTCGATAAACTCTTCATTTACAACAGGAAAGACTGTTTCTTCCAGACGGACTTCCCTGATGTCTCCGTCAAGAGTATCAAGAAGCCTTTTGGCTAATATGAGAGTTCTCGACTTCTCACGTACGCATGCATTAATGAACAGGATCATTATTATCTACCTTCTCTTTCTTAGTACCTCTCGTAAAGACGATCGTATATATCACAAACAATATAGCAGCAAATCCGATCCCTATGGGATAAGAGACAGTATTAGAAAGCTTGAAGCCTTCATCTGCCATCAGGATATATGTCATAGACACTGCCGACATAAATGCTGCAGGCATAGCAGTAATAAATGAACCGAACCGGTATTTGCCTTCCTTCATAAGATAAGCTGTTGCTACCCACAATGCGATCATGGCAAGAGTCTGATTGCTCCAGGAGAAATATCTCCACAACACATTGAAATCAAGCTGCGTTAAGACTGCGCCTGCTGCAAGAAGCGGGATAGTGATGATGAGACGGTTCTTTATCTTCTTCTGATCGAGCTTTGTCCATTCTCCAAGAATAAGTCTTGCGCTTCTGAATGCCGTATCACCTGAAGTAATGGGACAGACAACAACGCCTATGATGGCAAGAACTCCGCCTACACTTCCCAGCATCGTCTTGCTTATCTCATAAACTGCGCCTGACTGTCCTGATGCTGTGAGCGCTTCGTTCAGCATAGTAGTTCCGCCATAAAAAGCGACACCTGCAGCGGCCCATACGAGAGCGATGACAGATTCGATGATCATGGCTCCGTAGAATACCTTGCGGCCTTCCTTTTCGGAAGTGATGCACTTGGCCATCATCGGAGACTGTGTTGCATGGAATCCTGATATCGCTCCGCAGGCGACGGTAATGAACATAAACGGCCATATCGGCAGATCATCCGGGTGAAGATCCGCGAGCGTTATCTCAGGGATCTGATACTGAGGCAGGATAAACATGGCTCCTGCGATGCTTATGGCCATTATGATCAGGATAACGCCGAATACGGGATAGAGCTTGCCTATCACCTTGTCTATCGGAAGGAGCGTTGCCAGGACATAATAGATCAGGATCACTACGATCCATAATGTCTGCGGCAGGAACGACGGCGTGAGCTTTGCGATAAGAGCTGCGGGGCTGGTTATAAAGACCGTGCCTGTAAGGAGCAAGAGCAGCACGGAGAACACGCGCATAATATAAAGAACAGGCCTGCCGAGATACTTTCCCGAGAGTTCTGCTATGGAGGCACCGCCATTACGCTCAGAGATCATGCCTGTCATATAATCGTGCACGGCACCGCCTAAGATCGCGCCAAACACTATCCACAGGAATACGACAGGTCCGAAGCATGCTCCCATCAGCGCGCCGAATATAGGGCCCGTTCCTGCAATGTTAAGGAGCTGGATGAGCACTGCCTTCCAAGTCTTCATCGGGATACAGTCAACGCCGTCGTTAACGGAAACGGCAGGCGTGGTTCTGTCATCCGGCGAAAAGACCTTGCTCACAAGTCTTCCATATACCAGGTATCCAATGATCAAAACTATAAGAGCAACGATAAATGAAACCATGCTTCCATTCCCCTGAGATTGATAGCTTCAGTATACCAAATATTCGCCCCAAAGGCATTCCAGACGCTTATTTTTGCGGTGTAACAATGTTACAGAGCCCGTATTTTCAATGTTTCTTAAGCTGCAGGATGCAACCTCACATTATGATCAACAGACTGGAAGAAGCGAAAAGGATCTCTTCTCCCGCAGAAGACTGACCGCCTGAACTTGCTCTTGTAAGCTGCGACAGATTATCTTCGATCTGCTTTAGATGACGCTTTTTATTTACGAGCTGATTGCCGGGCGTGTAGCCGAATACTATGTGCGGCGCAGCCTGGTGCAGAGCCTGCCTGACAGAAGCTGCAGCCTGATCAGAGAGATTAAGATGCCTTTTGTAAAAATGCCCGGTCAAGTTCTTCGTAGAATAATGAAAGATAGCGCAATCCGCACTTCTTATTACTCGTTTATCTTTCTCCGCAATGATCCGAATACTTCCTTATGAGTCAATCGCTCTTTAGAAGAAGCAGCCAACGCATCAGCCACATCCATAATATGGTCATCTGATTCAACAAGTCTGGAAAAAGTCTCTATGCTGAGAACGACCATTGAACCATAACCATTCTTAGTAAGATAGACAGGCTCTCCGCTCTGAACACACTTCTCGATATCTGTAAATTTGTTCCTCAGATCTGAAACAGGCCTAATCTGGATCATATGAACACCTCGCAAGAATTTATCATAATTTTATCATTATTATGACTTTATCATATACAGCAATTTATACAATGCTCATAGCATATATGGCCAAATATAAATAGCCGGGGCATTGCCCCGGCTATCATTGATCAATTGCTAATACTTATCAGCCCTTGTGAGCGATAGCAGCCTGAGCTGCTGCAAGTCTTGCGATCGGTACTCTGAAAGGAGAGCAGGATACGTAATCAAGACCGATGGAATCGCAGAACTCAACGGATGTAGGATCACCGCCGTGCTCACCGCAGATACCGATGTGGAGGTTCGGATTAACGCCCTTGCCGAGCTCAATGGCCATCTGCATGAGCTTGCCGACACCGTTCTGGTCAAGACGTGCGAACGGATCAGACTCGAAGATCTTTGACTCATAGTATGCATCAAGGAACTTGCCGGAGTCATCACGTGAGAAGCCGAATGTCATCTGTGTGAGGTCGTTTGTACCGAAGCAGAAGAAAGCAGCTTCCTTACCGATCTCGTCAGCTGTAAGAGCAGCTCTCGGGATCTCGATCATGGTGCCTACTTCGTACTTGAGGTCAGAGCCTGCTGCAGCGATCTCTGCATCAGCTGTCTCAACTACGACTGCCTTAACGACCTTGAGCTCCTTAACATCACCGATGAGAGGGATCATGATCTCAGGCTCGATATTCCAGTCAGCGTGTGCCTTCTTAACGTTGAGAGCCGCACGGATAACAGCCTTTGTCTGCATCCTTGCGATCTCAGGATATGTAACTGCGAGACGGCATCCTCTGTGACCCATCATAGGGTTGAACTCGTGGAGGGAATCGATCATTGTCTTGATCTCTTCTACTGTCTTGCCCTTAGTATCAGCGAGCTTCTTGATGTCAGCTTCCTCTGTGGGAACGAATTCATGGAGCGGCGGATCTAAGAATCTGATGGTTACGGGATAACCCTCGAGTGCCTCATAGAGAGCCTCGAAGTCAGACTGCTGCATAGGGAGGATCTTCTCCAATGCTTCTTCTCTTTCCTCAACTGTCTCAGAGCAGATCATCTCACGGAAAGCATCGATCCTGCCTTCACCGAAGAACATGTGCTCTGTACGGCAGAGACCGATACCCTCTGCACCGAGCTCACGAGCCTTCTTGGCATCGCGAGGTGTATCAGCATTTGTTCTTACCTTGAGTCTTCTGAACTCATCAGCCCATGCCATGATGCGGCCGAACTCACCTGCGATCGTAGCATCAACTGTAGGGATGATGCCGTCGTAGATCTTACCTGTTGAACCATCGATGGAGATCTCATCACCTTCGTGATATTCCTTGCCTGCGAGAGTGAACTTCTTGTTAGCTTCATCCATTGCGATGTCGCCGCAGCCTGAAACGCAGCATGTACCCATACCACGGGCAACAACTGCTGCGTGTGATGTCATACCGCCACGGACTGTGAGGATACCCTGTGAAGCCTTCATACCCTCGATATCCTCAGGGGATGTCTCAAGACGTACGAGAACGACCTTCTTGCCGGCAGCCTTCCACTCCTTAGCGTCTTCAGCCGTGAATACGATCTGTCCGCAAGCAGCTCCGGGAGATGCGCCTAAAGCCTGAGCGATAGGCGTAGCAGCCTTGAGTGCTGTAGCGTCGAACTGAGGGTGCAGAAGCGTGTCGAGGTTTCTCGGATCGATCATTGCAACTGCTTCTTCCTTTGTTCTCATGCCCTCGTCAACGAGGTCGCATGCGATCTTGAGAGCAGCCTGTGCTGTTCTCTTACCGTTTCTTGTCTGGAGCATGTAGAGCTTGCCGTGCTCAACGGTGAACTCCATGTCCTGCATGTCGCGGTAGTGGTTCTCGAGGATGGAGCAAACTTCTGTGAACTGCTTGAATGCTTCAGGGAACTTCTGCTCCATCTCAGCGATCTTCATAGGAGTACGAACGCCTGCAACAACGTCCTCACCCTGAGCGTTTGTAAGGAACTCACCGAAAAGTCCCTTAGCGCCTGTAGCAGGGTCACGTGTGAAAGCAACGCCTGTACCGCAGTCATCACCCATGTTGCCGAATGCCATGGACTGAACGTTAACTGCTGTACCCCATGAATAAGGGATATCGTTGTCTCTTCTGTAGATATTTGCTCTCGGGTTGTCCCAGCTTCTGAATACGGCCTTGATAGCGCCCATGAGCTGTTCCTTAGGATCTGAAGGGAAGTCTGTTCCGATCTTGCTCTTGTACTCAGCCTTGAACTGGTTAGCGAGTTCCTTGAGGTCGTCAGCTGTGAGCTCAACGTCCTGCTTAACTCCTCTGTCAGCCTTCATCTTGTCGATGAGTTCCTCGAAATACTTCTTACCGACTTCCATAACAACGTCGGAATACATCTGGATAAATCTTCTGTAGCAGTCCCAAGCCCAGCGGGGATTACCGGACTTCTCAGCAATAACGTTTACTACCTCTTCGTTGAGACCAAGGTTGAGGATAGTGTCCATCATGCCCGGCATTGATGCTCTAGCGCCGCTTCGTACAGAAACGAGCAAAGGATTCTCGAGATCACCAAACTTCTTTCCTGTGATCTCCTCCATCTTGCCAACATACTCAAGGATCTGGGCGAAGATCTCATCGTTGATCATCCTGCCGTCCTCATAGTACTTTGTGCAAGCTTCTGTTGTGATCGTGAAACCCTGGGGAACCGGGAGACCGATGTTGGTCATCTCAGCGAGGTTTGCACCCTTACCGCCAAGGAGCTCACGCATTTTTCCGTTACCTTCGGTAAACAGATAAACATACTTTGTTGCCATTGCTTTGTCCGCCTTTCGTTTAAATTGTTGTTGTTTTGTTATTTCCAAAGATTTGGCCTGCTACTTACAGCTTCCACCTTATGAAATCAAAAATCGAATTTACCCTCGAAGAATTCCTCGAGCTTGTCAATGGGGAATCTGATGTTGCCGGGTTCATACTCGACATTCTTCATGGAATCCCTCTCTCTTATAGTAACGCAGTTATCCTGTTCTGAATCGAAATCATATACGACGCAGTAAGGAGTACCGATCTCATCCTGTCTTCTGTATCTCTTGCCGATGGACTGTCTGTCATCCATCTCGCACATATACTTCTTGGAGAGTTTCTCGAAGATGGGCTGTGCCTTGTCTGAAAGCTTAGCTGACAGGGGCAGAACGCCGATCTTTATAGGTGCGAGGAAAGGATGGAAGTGCATTACCGTTCTTACGTCGCCGCCCTCTAACTCTTCCTCGTCATATGCTGAGCAGAGGAATGCGAGAGTAACTCTGTCTGCGCCTAATGAAGGCTCGATGACATAAGGGATATACTTCTCGTTGCTTGCAGGATCGAAGTATCTTAAGTCCTGCTTGGAGTATTCCATGTGCTGCTTGAGATCGTAGTCAGTACGGTCAGCGATGCCCCAGAGCTCACCCCAGTCTGTGAACGGGAATGCAAACTCGAAGTCTGTTGTTGCCCTTGAATAGAAAGCAAGCTCTTCCTTGGCATGGTCACGTGTCCTGAGCTCCTCTTCCTTGATGCCCAGACCGATGAGCCAGTCATGGCAGAACTTCTTCCAGTAGTCGAACCACTCAAGGTCAGTGCCGGGCTCACAGAAGAACTCCAATTCCATCTGCTCGAACTCTCTCGTACGGAAGATAAAGTTGCCTGGTGTGATCTCGTTACGGAATGACTTGCCGATCTGGCAGATGCCGAACGGGATCTTCTTACGCGCACTGCGCTGAACATTAGCGAAGTTGACGAAGATGCCCTGTGCTGTCTCAGGTCTTAAGTAGACCTCATTAGCCGAATCTTCAGTAACGCCTATGAATGTCTTGAACATCAGGTTGAACTTACGGATATCCGTGAAGTTGTGACCGCCGCATACAGGACAGGGAATGTTGTTCTCCCTGATATATGCGACCATCTCCTCGGGGCTCATGCCCTCAACGGGGACGTCCTCTTTGCCGTTCTCCTTGTTCCAGTCCTCTACGATATTGTCTGCTCTCTGTCTTGCCTTGCACTGCTTGCAGTCGATAAGGGGATCAGAGAAACCGCCTACGTGACCGGATGCCACCCATGTCTGGGGATTCATGATGATAGCGGCATCGAGACCTACGTTATAAGGGCTCTCCTGCACGAACTTCTTCCACCATGCGGCCTTGACGTTGTTCTTGAGCTGAACGCCTAACGGGCCGTAATCCCACGCATTTGCAAGACCGCCGTAGATATCCGAACCCGGATACACAAAGCCTCTTACCTTTGCGAGGGAAACGATCTTATCCATTGATTTTGAAACTGCCATATTATTTGTCTGTCCTTTGGTTGATTATTCTTCGTCACTCTCGGCTGCAGCGAGATCTTCTTCGGAAGGCTCATAGTCCTCCTCATCAGCGAACTCGTCGCCCTCGTCCTCTATGCCCTCTGAAACCTTTGCAAGGAGTGAATCAAGAGCGTCGTCTGACTTCTCTTCTTCAGGGAGTGCGCTGTACTGAGCCTCTCTCTCGAGTCTTGCCTCTTCAGCTCTTCTCTCCTTCTCCTTCTGCTCCTCCTCACGGCGGATACGCTCTTCTCTCGTGATGGGAACATATACCTTCTGTTCGCCCTCTGCTGCAACTACCTTGTCAGCTGCAACTTCGCAGCATGCAAGTGATACGACGTTTGCAACGTCTCTGTCATCTACCATGGGCTGGGCGCCTTCAGTAAGCTGTCTTGCACGCTTGCTTACGAGTACTGCCACATCGTAAGGTGATGCTCCCTTTGCCTTGAGTTTCTCGATTGATGGATCTGTCAGCATTTTTTCATTTCTCCTTTTCTTTATACCAGATTCTTTGTTGCCGTTATTTGTCTTGTCTTCCTAAGGTTCCAGGCTTTGATTATCGCTAAGATATCGTCTCTTGCCTGTTCTACGCTGTTGTTGGTCACGAGGAACTCGAACTCGTCCGCTCTCGTGATCTCGAGCTTGGCCTGGGTAAGCCTGGCATTGATCACGTCGTCCTCCTCGGTGCCTCTGCCCCTGAGCCTTGTCTCTAATTCCTCCATCGAAGGCGGAAGTATGAATATCGTTACCGCATCCTCAGGGAAGAAACGCTTGAGCGCAAGGCTTCCTTCTATCGTTATATCGAAAAGAACGACCTTGCCCTCGCCTATCATCTGTCTTACGGGTGCTGCGGGCGTGCCGTAGTAGTTTCCGCAGTAGACGTCATATTCAATGATCTCGCCGTCTGCTATGAGCTTCTCGAACTCTTCTTTGGTCTTAAAGTAGTACTCCACGCCGTCCTGCTCAGTGCCTCTGGGATTTCTCGTGGTTGCAGATATCGATCTTCCGACACTGCCGGTCTCACCTTCCCTTAAAGCAGCCTCAACTGCATTGAGCACTGTTCCCTTGCCTACGCCTGACGGACCTGATACTGCGATTATAAGACCTTTGCCGTTCACTCTAATCTGCTCCTTATCTCAGCTACGTCAAGAGAAGATAGGATGACCATATCGCTGTCTGTTGCAAGGATCGCCTTGCACTTCTTGCCTGCGCAGCAGTCGATGCATGCTCCTCTGTCCTTGGCATCCTGGATCATGCGCCTTGACGGTGCAGAGTCGGCTGCGCAGCAGCAGACTATCCTGCTCTTCGCTGCAATATTTCCGAAACCGATATCAATAAACTCTGCCATCTAAACTCCCCCGCCAAAGATCAGACAAGATTCTGGATCTGTTCTCTTATCTCTTCGACTATGTTCTTCATCGCAAGGACAAGTCCCGTGATCTCAATGTCATTGGCCTTCGAACCGCAGGTGTTGATCTCCCTGTTGATCTCCTGCACCAGGAAATCCATCTGCTTTCCGATGGCTCCTGACTTGGAGTTTAAGATCTTCCTGGCCTGCTCAAAGTGGCTCGTAAGCCTCGTGACTTCCTCATCTATCGCGCATTTGTCTGCGAATACCGCAACCTCGGCAGCAAGACGTGATTCATCGTAGAATGCACGCTTGTCGCCTGTCAGTATCTCATCTATCCTGGCGCTTAACTTGTTCCTGTAATTCTCGATCACGAGGGGCTCACGCTCCTCGATGCTGTTTCTGTGTTCCTCGAGCTTGTCGATCTTGGCAAGAAGATCAGCCTTAAGATTCTCTCCCTCTCTTGATCTCATGGCGAGCATGCCGTCTATGGCTTCCTTAAGGGTCCTGGTAAGCTCATCCAAGATGACCTCTTCGTCAACTGAGGTCTGCTCGATCTTAAGAACGTCAGGGAGACTGCAGATATCCTTAACTGTAAGGTCGTTATCCTTGCCTGTTGCATCAGATATCTTGGCTGAGGCATCGGCATAAGCTCTTGCGAGTCCCGTATTGACCGTAACAGTCTCGCTCTCAGATTCGGAGTCAGCAAAATAGATAAAGACATCTATCTTGCCTCTTACAAGACCTGAAGTGATGAGCTTGCGGATATCTGTATCTGCGAAATTGAATATCCTCGGCATACGTATGTTGATATCACAGTACCTGTTGTTAACGGATTTCATCTCGACCGTGTATTTCCTGGTGTCAAAGATCTTCTCCGCTCTTCCGAAGCCTGTCATACTGTATGCCATGTGATTATCTCCTTGGAT
>CAMHSJ010000003.1 GCA_946187935.1 uncultured Clostridia bacterium | reverse complement strand
AGCGCGACGGTCAGGAAGTTATCTTCGGTGTCAGACCTGAGGCTATCACAGACGAGTCTACATACGTTACAGATCACCCTGAAGCTGCTTTCTCTGCAGATGTTGACGTCGTCGAAATGCTCGGTGCTGAGACATATCTCTATGTAACAGTTAACGGTTCACTCCCTCTCACATGTAGAGTTGACCCTACAACATCCCAGTCAGCAGTTGGCCAGGTTGTTGACCTCGCTATCGATGCTAACCGTATCCACCTCTTCGACAAGGATACAGAGCAGAGCATCATTTCCTGATAAACTTAACTGGCTCTCCAAAGTCAGAGTTCAAAGCCGGGTTCTTAGGAACCCGGCTTTTTTTGCGAACTTGCACGAAAAGCCTAAAAATAATAAAATTTAATGAAAGCTTTTGAGTCGCGAGGTGACAAGATGGAAGAGATCAAAAAATGTATGCGCCAGGTTAAGACGATCATGTCCGCCCAGTGCGGTGTGCTTGACACCACGGGCCGCATTCTCGCATCGACAGTTGAAGACAACGAGAATGAGGTGGATCCTTCTTTCAGAGCCGTAATGTCAGGTGACGATCTTTTCGTATCGACAGCTGACAGAACCTACCACAAGGTGTTTATCGGCGAACAGCTCAAATATGTCATCTACGTAGAGAATACAGATCCCAATGCCAAGGTCTGCATCCAGCTCATCTCAGAGTGGCTCAAGACACTCGTAAAGGAGAAGGGCACTGATACAGAGAAGGCGATCTTCATAAGGAACGTATTGCTCGACAATGAGATCCGTTCCGAGATCCCCATGGTCGCAAGAGGCTATAAGATCGACTGCAAGGATCCGCGCCTTGTCCTGGTCGTAAGGACCGTTGCTGAAGACAGCGCTGAGGCTTTCGAGATACTGCAGAACCTCTATACTGATTCCGAGATAGCAACTGTCATATCCATGGACGATACCACGACGATCGTAATAGTCGATGCATCCGAGACTCTCAATGGTGAAGATGCCAGGGATACGTTCATCAATGACACAGGTTCTGGCATCCTCGCATGCCTTAATTCCGAAGGCTGCAACGCCAAGGTCGCTATAGGCTCCGTTGTTCCTTCGTTCATGGACATAAGCAAGTCATATTCTGATGCCATGACCGCTCTTAAGGTCAGCAAGATCTTTAACGGCGAGATGGATATCTCAAGATACGACAAGTTAGGTCTCGGAAGACTCATATACCAGCTCCCGAAGCCTCTGTGCGAGATGTTCATAAGAGAAGTCTTCCCCAACGATGCCTTCAAGTCACTCGATGAAGAGACAAGGACTACGATCGACACGTTCTTTGCCAATGACCTTAACGGCTCCGAGACTTCAAGAGAACTCTTTGTCCACAGAAACACATTGGTATACAGACTCGAGAAGGTTAAGACCAAGACAGGCTTGGACCTCAGGAAGTTTGATGATGCGGTGCTCTTTAAGATGGCCACTATGGTAAGGACTTACATAGACTACCTTAACGACACCAACGATAACAAGATAAGGTAATCTGATAAGTGATTGAGTTCAAAGACGTTAAGAAGACATACAGATCCGGTGTCGAAGCTCTTAAGGGTATAAACTTTACGATCGATGACGGAGAATTTGTCTTCGTTATCGGCAAGTCCGGATCCGGAAAATCCACGCTGCTGAAATGCATAACTTGTGAAGAAGTCCCGACCGAGGGAGTCGTCGAGATAGACGGCTTTAATATCTCGGACATGAGCCGAGCTCTGATACCGGTCTTAAGGCGTCAGATAGGCATGATCTACCAGGATTTCAGGCTTATAGAGACCAAGACGGTCGCTGAGAACGTCGCTTTCGCAGGCGAGATCATAGGTGTTCCTAAGAAGAGCCTCAATAACACGGTAAGCGTATGTCTTTCCGCGGTTGGTCTTAAGGATAAGGCTAATGCATATCCACAGGAACTCTCCGGCGGCGAGCAGCAGAGAGTTGCCATAGCAAGGGCCATGGTAAACAACCCCAAGCTCATAGTTGCGGACGAGCCTACGGGCAACCTTGATCCTGACACATCAGAGAACATCATGGCCATGCTCTTGGAGATCAACAGAAACGGCATGGCAGGAAACAAGACCACGGTAATTATCTGCACTCATGACAGCAACCTCGTTGACCGCATGAAGCAGAGGGTAATCGAGATCGAGAACGGACTTATCGCAAGAGACGAGAAGAGCAGCGGCTACAGTAAGGATGAAACAGAAGTAAGCCATATTCCCGCTCCGATACAAGCTCCCGCAGGAGCTCCTTCATTCGGAGATGACATGGACTACAGCGAGGCTCACGAAGAAGCCGGACTCTCATTTGGCGACAGCGAACCCGAATCTGCCATTGCGCCTGCTCCCGTAGCTTTTGATGATGAAGAGGTCGCATTTGAGGAAGAGAGCATAAGTGAGTTCACTGAGTTTAAAGAGGAAGAAAAGCCTGCTGAAACTCAGCCTGAGATAATCGAGTTCAACCTCACAGAGGAAGAGGCAGCTTCGCTGGAAGCCCAGACGGCACCTGAAAGGGAAGTTCCTTTGGAAGAACCTGCCCACGAAACACTTACTGAGGAAGAAATGCTTCCTCAGGAGCCTTACGAAGAAGCCATAGAACCCGAGGCGGAAGAGACGTCAGCTGAAGAAGTAACCGAAGAACCTTCTGATGAAGCTGCGGTTCCTGAGGTTTCAGGGATCGTTTTCGGAGATGGCGAGCTCCTGCCTGAAACCAGCGAAGCTCCTGAAGAGTCTTTTGAGGAACAGCCTCAGCCCCAGCCGGTCAGCCGCAAGGAAGCCAGAAGGCTCGAGAAGGAAGCTAAGAAAGAAGCAAAGCGCCTTGCCAAGCTCGAGAAACAGAAGAAAAAGTCCGAAGAAGCCGGAGACGGCTTTGATCCGGATTTCATACCGGAGGATGATGACTGATGAGTGTTAGAGCCTTTTTTAATTCAGTAAGAGAAGGTATCAGGGGCATCATCAGGCACCCTCTTGTTACCGTTGCATCGATCACGACCATCCTGTTGATGCTGATAATCATGGGCGTGTTCTTTATTTTCTCGGTAAATGCGAGAGCCATCATGACCAAGCTGTCACAGAAACCGCCCATCGAGATATACATGAAGCTGCAGTGCACAGAAGAGCAGCTGGCAATAGTTGAGCAGAATCTTGCAAACGATCCCGCGGTCATCGAATATACCAAGAAGTCACCTGTTGAGAACTACAATGACTTCAAGGCTAACCTGGGAACCTCCGCTTCGCTCTTAGACGATTTCGATTACAATATGTACCTGCCTTACACGTTCAGCATAAGGCTGTCCGATCCTTCGCTTGCTCAGAGCACATGCGAAAAGATCTCAACCTACGACGGTATATCCAAGGTCTCGCAGGAGAGCAGGGTAATGAACTTCCTTACCAAGGCCAGCAGGATCGTAAACATCACCACGCTTGCTGCATTTGCGGTACTGTTCCTGATATCTTTATTTATCATATCCAACATGGTAAGGATTTCGGTATATTCAAGAGCAAACGAGATCGAGATCATGAAGTTCGTAGGCGCTACCAATAACTATATCAGGCTGCCATATATAACCGAGGGCGCCATAGTCGGAGTCATAAGTGCGCTGTGTGCATGGATTATGACCGTTCTGATCTACCGTCAGGTCTGGCACAACACGATGGAGCAGATATCGCAGTCTTCTTTCTATGCGCTGATCCCTGCAAGGAGCTTCATGTGGTATGAGCTTATCATCCTGCTCCTCATGGGAGTCATCATCGGATCTGTCGGATCCGGAATATCGGTGAGGAAATATGTCAGAGTATAAGAAGTATCTTGAAGAGGTTTACCGCAAGGAAGACGAGGCTTATAAGAAGTTCCTTAAGCCCGGCCTTGCAGCTCTTGTCATAGCTCTAATCCTGTTTGGGATAATGTTCCTGTTGACCAGACCGATAATCGCAGGCGGCATGACAACAGGCTCAATCGTCCTTCGTGAGGTATCACAGAGCGATTTAGATCAGGCAAGGCAGGACAGGGACAATGCAAGATCTCAGGCTCAGCATGCATCTGAGATGGTAGATCAGTTAAGGTCTCAGAGAAACAGATTATCAGGCGAGCTCGCAGATCTCAACGAGGCCAACGAAGCCCAGAAGGCGCAGTACGAACTGATCGCGGCACAGCTCGAGGCAGCTCTGGAGGCAAAGGCCCAGGCCCTCGATGAGTATATCCAGGCAGAAGAGAATCTTGCACAGCAGGAACTCCTTTTCCAGGAGAGGGTGTCTGTCATGTTCGAATACCAGAACAAGTCGACTCTCGAGGTCTTGCTCGAATCAGATAACCTGGCAGGTTTCTTTACCAACATGGAGATAATAACGCTCATAGCTGATTCAGATGTCCAGGCGATCGACCAGATGCAGATAGCATTAGACGATGCAGCCCTCCAGAAAGAGATAAAGCTCCAGGAAGCTCAGGACATGCAGGATATAGCTGATGAGAAGCAGCGTCAGCTTGATGAACTCGCAGAACTCATAAAGACAACGGAAGATACGTTGTCTGATGTCTCGACCAGACTGTCATCCTGGCAGATGCAGGAGGATTCGCTCCTGGCATATGCCGACAGCATGGACGATCAGGTAAGGGCGCTTCAGGACCAGTATGCTGCCGAGCATGCCACGCCGACTCCCGTGCCCCAGACTCAGGCAACGACAGCGGCTGCCACGTCATCAGGAGGCACGGGTTCTACTGACCCCACTCAGTCTTCCGGCAGCGGTTCCGCCCCGGCTGCCACAGCAACGCCTACCCCGGCGCCTGCTTCGAACGGAGCGCCTTCGCTCCCCGCATCTCCAAGTGTAAACGTCTCATTCGTCTGGCCGACTAACGGCAGGAGCGTTACCTCCTATTTCGGATACAGATGGCATCCTGTGTATGGAACATGGAAGCTTCACACTGGCATCGATATCGGAGGCGGATACGGAGCAACTCTTATGGCTGCCGCTTCAGGTACTGTCATTTCCGTATCTGAACCGGTTGAAGGACGCAATACCGGAGGATCAGGTTACGGCAACTACTGCATAATCGATCACGGCAACGGAGTTACGACTCTTTACGGACACGCCAGGGATATCACTGTCCATGTAGGCGATACGGTATCTGCAGGACAGACGATAGGCGAGATGGGCAGCACCGGAACATCCACCGGAGCTCATCTTCATTTCGAAGTAAGGGTCAACGGCACACGCTACGATCCTTTGGATTACCTGCCTTAATATGGAATATAACTTTTACGATGTACTGGCTTGGCATTACGATGAGATGCAAAGCGACATGGACACTCATCACTGGGCTGACCTTCTGGACTCCCTTATCAAAAAGCATGGAAAGATATCAGTAAACAGCATCACGGATTTAGGATGCGGTACGGGAAGCGTTGATATTCTCCTTGCTGACAAGGGCTATCAGATCACGGGCATAGATTCTGCCGAAGGCATGCTGGTTGAAGCTTCTTCCAAGGATCCCGAAGGAAGGATCATCTGGAGCCTTCAGGACATCACTGATTTTGAACTGCCGGAGAATACGGACTGTTTTCTTTCTCTTCTGGACACTTTAGATCACATCATGGAGCCGGAAGTACTTCAAAGGGTCTTTGATAAGGTCTCGGAAAACCTTAATGCCGGAGGTCTCTTTATCTTTGACGTGATCACCGAAAAGCACCTGGAAGAGACCCTCGGAGATAACATCTTCTACGAAGACTATGAGGACTTTACTCTCCTCTGGCAGAACAGGTACGATAAGGACACTAAGATCAATACGGCTGAGCTTACTTTCTTTACCCTAAGAGGTGACGGCGCGTACGACAGAGCTGACGGAGACCTTGTAGAGAGGTTCTATGCGTTGGATCTGATAGAGAAGATGGGCGCTAAGAGCGGTCTTAAGCTCGCTTCCACGCTGTCAGAAGATGAAGAACGTGTATTTATGGTATTTATAAAGGAATGATATGAACGAGAATCCTTATTACGTACCCGGCATTCCGGAAGACGATACCCTGGACCATATCGTTATAGCTGAAGGCTTAGGCGGCCTCGTTAAGTGCATCGCGATAAACACGACTAAGTCGGCGGCTGAACTTTGCAGGATCCATGAGACCTCATCTGCCGCCTCTGCAGCATTAGGCAGGTTCATTACGGGATCTCTTCTAATATCAGAATCTATGAAGCGACCCACGGACAAGCAGACCACGATCCTCAAATGTCAGGGCCCTCTTAAGGGCATTACCTGTGTTGCGGATTTCGGCTTCAAGGTAAGGGCATATCCCATAGAAAACAATATCCCCACGGAATACTACAGACCGGGCAAGATCAACGTCAGCGCGGCGGTGGGCGAGGGAACTCTTACTGTAATAAGAGACCTCGGTCTTAAGGAGCCCTATGTCGGTTCAACCCAGCTGATTTCAGGCGAGATCGCCGAAGACTTCACATATTATCTTGCAAAATCAGAGCAGACTCCTTCGATCGTTTCCCTGGGAGTCCTTATAGAAAACGGCGAAGTCACTCACAGCGGCGGGCTCATGATCCAGCTTTTGCCGGGCGCGGGGGATAACGAGATAGATTATCTCGAGGCAAGGGCTAAGGATTTCCCTGAGATATCCTTTCTCCTCTCTGAAGGTTTTACTCCCGCCAAGATACTCGATCTGTTCATGGGAGATCCCGATCTTAAGTATCTGTCAGGCAGTCCTGTTTCCTTCGAGTGCACATGCAGTAAGTACAGGATGAGCGAAGGTCTTATTGCTCTGGGCAAAAAAGAACTTACGGAGCTTGCCTCAGACGAGAAGGGCATAGATACACAGTGCCATTTCTGCAATAAGAGCTATCACTTTACTACGGAAGATATAAAAGAACTCATCAGGAACTGTTAAGGCAGGATCAGATGGGCCTTCATAATGATGAGAATTTCAATTACCTTTATAACGAGGAATTTGAGAAGATCCCGGGTCTTTTCAGATTTGGAAAGAAGAAACTGATCTTTGCCGTTGTTACGGGTATTGTATCTATGATCGCAGCTTCCATATTCCTGATCCTGTTCTACGATTCAGGAGAATATGTGACAACTGATATTGGGTTATATGAAAGCGGATATAACGTTTATAACTATACACATCTTATAATAATGATCATCTTTATATCTATTGTTATCCTTATGTCCGGCTGGATAACCATAGCGAAGCTTTTCGAACGAAGAGCATTTACCAAAGCTGCCAGGCTTTCCAACATGATCTACCTGTCCGAGAGGATAAGGGACGGAAAAAGGTGGCAGGACTGGAAAATGAAGAACCGGAGTTATTGATCTTGTGCTTTTATGCACAAGATTTGCGGGAAATAAAAAAAGTACTTGCAAAATCCAAAAACGGATAGTAAAATCTCTCTTGCACGCTGTGTTGGCGAGCCGATTTGGCGTGCAAAGGCAATGAATCAGGAGATTGCCGCCCCGGCCTAAAGCTTGGCCAGGAGGCGGGTAACTCAGGAGGAGCCAGGCAGGAACAAAGATTTCCTGCGATTGTCTGAACTTTAACAGACGAAGCTTGTGTTACATAGACACTTGCCCGGAGCCCCAAAGTGCTGTTTATAACAGTAACTGGTCAACTGGGTTTTTGAATGAAACACAAAGATACGCCCGCCAAGGTTGAGACAAAATACAGCTTAAAGGAGAAAGAAAATGGCAAAGAAGTCAAACATGATCAGAATCAAGCTCAAGGCTTACGACCACAAGCTCTTAGACGACAGCGCTAAGCTCATCGTCGATGCACTCTCAAGAGATGGTGCGAGCTTCTCGGGTCCGATCCCCCTTCCTACAGAGAAGGAGATCATCACTATCCTTCGTTCACCCCACGTAAACAAGGATTCACGTGAGCAGTTTGAGCAGAGAACACACAAGAGGATCATCGATGTCTACACTCCGTCTGCACAGACAATGGACAATGTAGGCAAGCTTGATTTACCTGCAGGCGTTTCTATTGAAGTTAAGGTCTAATAATAAATTACTTTGATAGTGCCTGCGGGGCATATGCAAGGCAGAGGATGCCAATACCGAAGCCTTGCGGTCATGTTCGCCGCCGAAACCAAAGGGCGAACCAATAACCAAAAACAGGAGGAAAAAAGAATGAGCAAATTCATCATTGGCAAAAAAGCCGGCATGACACAGCTGTTCGATGAGAACGGTAATGTGATCCCGGCAACCGTTATTGCTTGCGAGCCCATGTACGTGCTCCAGAACAAGACGGTAGAGACCGATGGCTACAAAGCCTGCAAGGTCGCATCAGGTTCTATTCGCGAGAAGCTCGTGAATAAGCCGGACAAGGGTCAGTTCAAGAAGGCTGACGTTGAGGTAAAGAGATATATCCGCGAGTTCACTCCCGACGAGGAGTATGCACTTGGCCAGGAGATCAAGGTATCAGACATGTTCGCAGTTGGTGATCATGTTGACGTATCCGGCGTTTCCAAGGGTAAGGGCTTCCAGGGCAACATCAAGCGTCACGGTCAGAAGGGTGGTCCTTCAGGTCACGGCTCCATGTATCACAGAAGAGTCGGTTCCATGGGCGCTACTTCCACACCGGGTAGAGTCGTTCCCGGCAAGAAGATGCCTGGACATATGGGCGCAGTTAACTGCACAGTTCAGAACTTAAGCGTAGTTATGGTTGACGGCGAGAGAGGAATCCTCGTATTAAGAGGAGCAGTTCCGGGCCCTAAGGGCGGCGTTGTCACAGTAAGCAACACCGTTAAGTCGGTTAAATAAGCGGAGGACTTGAATAATGGCTAAAATTGATATTAAAAATCTCAGCGGTGCCGTTACGGGTTCGATGGAGCTTAATGACGAGATCTTTGGCATTGAGCCTAATCAGGATGCAATGTCCATCGTTGTAAGAAACCAGCTCGCTAACCGTCGTCAGGGCACACAGAAGACAAAGACAAGATCCGAAGTATCAGGCGGCGGCAAGCGCCCCTACAGACAGAAGGGAACAGGTCGTGCAAGACATGGTTCCACACGTTCCGCTCAGTATGTTGGCGGCGGCGTAATCTTCGGACCCAACCCCAGATCATTCACATACACAGTTCCTAAGAAGGTCAAGAGGCTTGCTCTTAAGTCTGCTCTCTCTTCCAAGGTTGCTGATTCCAAGATGATCGTTTTAGAGGATCTGAATCTTGATCAGATCAAGACAGCTACAGTAGCTAAGGCTCTCAAGGACATCGGAGCAGGTGCTTCCTCTCTCATCGTTCTCGAGCAGACAGATAAGAACGCTGTTCTCTCAGCAAGAAACATCAAGGACGTTAAGACAGCTTATGTCAACACGATCAATGTTTTCGATATCCTGAAGTACGACAGCTTTGTTGCTACAAAGGCAGCTGTAGAAAAGATTGAGGAGGTCTACACATGAAGACACCTTATGACGTAATCATTAAGCCTGTCATCACTGAGAAGTCAATGATGATCACCGACCAGGGCAAGTACACATTTATCGTTGCTCCCCAGGCAGGCAAGACAGAGATCAAGGACGCTGTAGAGAAGCTCTTCGGCGTTAAGGTTACAAGCGTTAACATCGCTAACTTCGACGGTAAGGTTAAGCGTCAGCGTTACCAGCTTGGTAAGACAGCTTCCTACAAAAAGGCTGTTGTTACTATCGATACTGAGGGCAAGGCTAAGACTTACCTCGGTAAGGGTGGCAAGGCTGCCGATAACGGTGCTAAGTACAAGACATCCATCGAAGAATTCGGTTTCGGCCAGTAAAGGAGGAATTAGACAATGGCAGTAAAAACATTTAAGCCTACTTCTCCGGCAGTTCGAGGGATGGCAGTTGCGGATTATTCCGTACTTACCAAGAAAGCTCCTGAGAAGAGTCTTCTTAAGGCTAGAAAGAAGACAGGCGGACGTAACTCTTATGGCCGCATCACTGTCCGTCACATCGGTGGCGGTAACCGCACAAAGCTCAGAATCATTGACTGGAAGAGAAATAAGGAAGGCGTTAAGGCTACAGTTAAGGCTATCGAGTACGATCCTAACAGAACAGCTTACTTAGCTCTCATCCAGTATGTAGACGGTTCAAAGTCCTACATCCTCGCTCCCGCAGGCCTTAAGGTCGGTGACGTAGTCGAGTCCGGCGCTTCTGCAGATATCCTTACAGGAAACGTTCTTCCTATTTCTGCTATCCCGGTCGGTACAGTTATCTGCTGTGTTGAGATGAATCCCGGCAAGGGCGCTCAGCTCGTAAGGACAGCAGGTGCTTCCGCACAGCTCATGGCTAAGGAGAACGGTTATGCACAGATCCGTCTTCCTTCCGGCGAGGTCCGTCTCGTATCAGACGTTTGCCGCGCCATGATCGGTGAGATCGGCAATGCCGAGCACGAGAACGTTAAGCTCGGTAAGGCTGGTAAGTCAAGACATGCAGGCGTCAGACCTTCTGTAAGAGGTGTCGTAATGAACCCTAATGACCACCCTCACGGCGGTGGTGAAGGTAAGTCACCTATCGGTCTTCCGGGCCCTGTTACACCTTGGGGTGTTCCTACTCTCGGTAAGAAGACACGTAACAAGAAGAAGCAGTCTAACAAGTTCATTGTTAAGAGCAGAAAGGGTTAAGGAGGCAGCGTAAATGAGTAGATCAACTAAAAAAGGCTTTTACGTACAGGACGCTCTCATGAAGAAGGTCCAGGCTATGAATGAATCCGGCGAGAAGAACATGATTCAGACATGGTCAAGAGCTTCCACAATCTTCCCTGAGTTCGTAGGCCACACAATTGCTGTTTACGATGGTCACAAGCATGTACCTGTTTATGTAACAGAGGACATGGTAGGCCACAAGCTTGGTGAGTTCGCTCCCACACGTAAGTTCGGCGGCCACACAAGCAATGAGAAGTCAGCTAATAACGGCTAAGGAGGAGCATCGCGTGGAAAAGATCATTTTAAGCAGAGATAATATCGAGAATAACCGCGAAGAGATTCTTAAGGCTTATGCGGCTCCCTCGAAGAAATCTAACAAGCTTCCCACTCCCACCAAGAAGCAGAGAAAGCTTCTCGGCATGGGCAGGGATCAGGGTATTGCTACAGCAAAGTACATCAGGATCGCTCCCCGTAAGGTAAGAGTTGTCGCTGATCTTATCAAGGGTAAGTCCCTTGATGATGCTTATGCGATCCTCACATACACACCTAAGGCAGCATCTCCGGTAATCGCTAAGGTCCTTAAGTCAGCTGAGTCCAACGCAGTTAACAACTTCGGCCTCAACAGAGAGAACCTTTACGTAGAGACTGCTATCGCTAATCCGGGTCCTGTCCTCAAGAGATACATCCCCAGGGCAAGAGGATCCGCAAGTTCGATCAAGAAGAGAACAAGCCACATCACGGTCGTTCTCAAGGAAAGAGTATAAGGAGGAATTCGCATGGGTCAGAAAGTTAACCCTCATGGTTTAAGAGTAGGCGTAATCGATGACTGGAATGCTCATTGGTATGCTGATAAGAAGACGTTCGGCGATACTCTCGTTGAAGACAGAAAGATCCGCGAGTTCGTATTAAAGGCAGTAGAGCCTATCGCAAGAAAGAACTCCAAGAAGCCCGTTGATGAGAGCCGCAGCAATGTTGCAGGCGTATCCGAGATCATCATCGACCGTAAGGGCAACGACAGGATCAACGTAATCGTTAAGACTGCAAGACCTTCACTCGTTGGCGGTGACAAGGGTTCCGGAAGAATGGAGCTCAAGGATGCTCTTAACAGAGAGTTCAACAAGAACGTTAAGAAGGAACAGCACAGAACATTCACAGTTGATATCGAAGTTATCAAGAATTCTGATTCTGACGCAACACTCGTAGCACAGAACATCGCTTCTCAGCTCGAGAACCGCCAGAGCTTCAGAAGAGCAATGAAGAGATCGATGCAGCTGGCTATGAAGCAGCAGGGCGTTCTCGGAATCAAGGCTAAGTGCTCTGGCCGTTTAGGCGGTGCCGAGATCGCAAGATCCGAGACATACCACGAAGGTACTATCCCGCTTCAGACACTCCGTGCTGACATCGACTACGGTTTTGCAGAAGCAAACACAACTTATGGCCGTATCGGCGTTAAGGTGTGGATCTATAAGGGCGAGGTTTTCGAGAAGAAGACTTCCGCTAACGGCGAAGGAGGAAAAGCTTAATGTTACTTCCTAAGAGAACAAAGTACAGAAAGCAGCAGAGAGGCCGCATGAAGGGTAAGGCTTCCCGCGGAAACTTCGTTTCCTACGGTGAGTACGGTATCCAGGCGCTTGAACCCTGCTGGATCAAGTCAAATCAGATCGAAGCTGCCCGTATCGCTATCAACAGATACATCAAGAGAGGCGGTAAGGTCTGGATCAAGATTTTCCCCGATAAGCCTGTTTCCAAGAAGCCTGCACAGGTCCGAATGGGTTCAGGTAAGGCTGCAAACGAATACTGGTGCGCAGTAGTTAAGCCGGGCAGAGTATTATTCGAGATCTCCGGCGTATCAGAGGAAGATGCAAGAGAGGCAATGAGACTTGCAGGACACAAGCTTCCCTGCAAGACAAAGTTCATCGTAAGAGAGAAGGAGGAAGCATAAATGAAGGTTGAAGATATTCGCAAAATGTCAACTGAAGAGCTGAACAGCGAGCTTGCTTCTCTCAAGGAAGAGCTTTTCAAGCTTCGCTTCCAGCACGCAACAAATCAGCTTGAGAACCCTGCACAGATCACACAGGTCAAGCGTGATATCGCAAGAGTAATGACGATCAAGCGCGAGCAGGAACTCGCTGCTAATAAGTAAGGGGGCGCTCAAATGGCTGAAAGAAATCTTAGAAAGACCAGAGTCGGTATCGTTTCATCCGACAAGATGGATAAGACAATTACAGTTTCCGTTGTAGAGCACGTTAAGCACCCTATCTACGGAAAGATCATGAAGAGAACCTACAAGCTTAAGGCACATGACGAAGAGAATGCTGCTCATACAGGCGACAAGGTTCAGGTAATGGAAACTCGCCCTCTCTCCAAGGATAAGCGTTGGAGACTTGTCGAGATCATTGAAAAGGCTAAGTAAGCAGAGAGTTAAGGAGGATATATCATGATTCAGGTTGAATCCAGACTTAGATCTGCCGACAACACAGGAGCACGCGAGCTTCTTTGCATCAAGGTTCTTGGCGGTTCTTGGAGAAAGTACGCCAACATCGGTGATGTAATCGTTTGCTCCGTTAAGAGCGCTGCTCCTAACGGTATGGTCAAGAAGGGTGATGTTGTTAAGGCTGTAGTAGTCCGTTCCAAGCAGGGCGTCAGACGTTCTGACGGATCCTACATCAAGTTCGATGAGAACGCTGCAGTTATCATCAAGGAAGATAAGAACCCGCGTGGAACCCGTATCTTCGGACCCATCGCAAGAGAGTTAAGAGATAAGGACTACATGAAGATCCTGTCTCTTGCACCGGAAGTTCTTTAAGGAGGAATAACAATGGCTAAGAGTATTCATGTAAAGAATGGTGACGAGGTCATCGTTATCTCCGGTAAGGACAAGGGCGCTAAGGGTAAGGTTATCGGCGTTGACGTCAAGAAGGGCAGAGTGTTCGTTGAAGGCGTTAACATGGTAACAAAGCACCAGAAGGCAAGGACTCAGGGTGCACCCAGCGGAAGGATCGAGCGTGAAGGTTCCATCGATGCATCTAACGTAATGCTCGTAGATGCAAAGACAGGTAAGCCTACAAGAGTCGGCTACAGAGTAAACGAAGATGGTTCCAAGTCAAGAATCGCAAAGAGATCCGGTGAAGTAATCGACACCGTTTCCAAGGCAAAGAAGGGAGAGTAATTAGATGTCCAGATTAAAAGATAAGTACACATCTGAAGTAGCACCTGCCCTTCAGGAGAAGTATAAGTACAGCTCAAGCATGCAGATCCCCAAGATCGAGAAGATCGTTCTCAACATGGGTGTCGGCGAGGTTAAGGATAACCCGAAGGCTTTGGATTCTGCTATGCGCGATATGGGAATCATCGCAGGCCAGAAGCCTGTAGCTACGGTTTCTACAAAGTCCATCGCTGCTTTCAAGCTCAGAGAGGGCATGAAGATCGGCTGTAAGGTAACTTTAAGAGGAGATAACATGTATTACTTCCTCGACAAGCTCATCAGCATCGCTCTTCCCCGTGTCCGCGACTTCCGCGGCATCAACCCCAACTCTTTTGACGGCCACGGCAACTATGCCATGGGTATCAAGGAGCAGCTCATGTTCCCTGAGATCGACTACGATAAGATCGATAAGATCCGTGGTATGGACATCATCATCGTAACGACTGCCGGCACAGATGAAGAGGCATTCGAGCTGCTTCAGCTCATGGGCATGCCTTTCCGTAAATAATTTGGAGGATATTATAAATGGCAAAGAAGTCAATGATTCTTAAGTCACAGAAGACGCCTAAGTTCTCAACCCAGCAGCACAACCGCTGCAAGCTCTGCGGAAGACCTCATGGTTATATTCGCAAGTACGGTATCTGCCGTCTTTGCTTCCGTGATGCAGCTTACAAGGGCGAGATCCCCGGTGTCCGCAAGGCCAGCTGGTAAGAATCCCCGCAAATTATCTGTCTAATAACAGGAGGAAAGAATAATGCAGATTACAGATGCAATTGCAGATATGCTTACGAGAATCCGCAACGCTGGCTCAGCAGGCCACGCTACTGTAGAGATCCCGCAGTCAAATATGAAGAAGGCTATCGCCCAGATCTTGCTTGACGAAGGATATATTGAAGGATTTGAGTGCCTCGAGGGCAATACTCAGGGCATCATCAAGGTTACCCTTAAGTATTCCGGCAGAAAGCATGTAATTTCCGGCATCAAGAGGATCTCCAAGCCGGGTCTTCGTACTTATGCAGGCAAGGAAGAACTCCCCAGAGTATTGGGCGGTCTTGGCATTGCCATCATCTCTACTTCCAAGGGCGTTATGACCGACAAGGAAGCAAGAAAGCTCGGAATCGGCGGCGAAGTTCTCGCATACGTTTGGTAATAATATCTTGAAGGTGGCCTGATGGCTGCCTTTTAGATGTTTATACATCTCTGAAACGCCCCGTTTAGGCGGCATACTTGGCGGGTGCTTAATCTTAAGAGCAGGAGGAAAAAAATATGTCAAGAATTGGTAGAAAACCGATTGCTATTCCTGCGGGCGTTGATGTTAAGATCGACGGCCAACACGTCACTGTAAAGGGAGCAAAGAGCACTCTTGAATTAGATGTTCATCCCGACATCAGTGTTAAGCAGGAAGGCGCGGAAATCATTGTAGAGCGTCCCTCTGATGATAAGAATCACAGAGCACTCCACGGCCTTACAAGAGCCCTGATCAACAACATGGTCATTGGTGTTTCCGAAGGATTCACAAAGAACCTCGAGATCAACGGCGTAGGTTACAGGGCAACAAAGCAGGGCAACAAGGTTACATTCAACCTTGGTTATTCTCACCCTATTGAGATGACTGAGCCCGAGGGTATTTCGATCGACGTTAAGGATAACGTTATTTCCGTTTCCGGCGCCGACAAGCAGCTTGTAGGTGAGACTGCAGCTAAGATCCGCAGCCTCAGAGTTCCTGATGTTTATAAGGGCAAGGGTATTAAGTATGCCGGCGAGCACCTTATCATCAAGGAAGGCAAGACTGGTGCTAAGAAGTAAGTAAGGAGGGCAGATCGACATGATTGGTAAGATTGATAAGAATAAGATTCGTATTAGAAAGCATGCTCGTGTCAGAAAGAAGATTTCAGGCACTGCAGACTGCCCCAGACTCTGTGTTTACAGGAGCAACAGCCACATCTATGCTCAGGTCATAGATGATGCTGCAGGTGTGACACTTGCATCTGCATCTTCTCTTGATAAGGACATTAAGGGTGACTTAAAGAACGGCAGCAACATCGAGGCAGCTACGGCAGTAGGCAAGCTCGTTGCTGAGCGCGCTATCGCAAAGGATATCAAGGACGTAGTCTTTGACCGCGGCGGATATCTTTATCACGGAAGAGTCCAGGCTCTCGCTGACGCAGCAAGAGAAGCCGGCCTTAATTTCTAATACAGGAGGAGAATTTTAATGGCTTTTGATTCTAAGAACAAATCCAGAGAAGAGAAAGAATTCGAAGAGAGAGTTATTCATATCGGCCGTGTCTCCAAGACTGTTAAGGGCGGTAAGAATATGCGCTTCGCAGCTCTGGTCGTTATCGGCGACAAGAAGGGCCGTGTAGGTAAGGGTATCGGTAAGTCAACTGAGGTTCCGGATGCCATCAGAAAGGGTATCGAGGAAGCTAAGAAGAATATCGTTACTGTATCCACAGTTAACGGTACTATCCCTCACGAGACGATCGGTGAATTCGCTGCAGCAAAGATCGTTATGAAGCCTGCTGCATCAGGTACCGGTGTCATCGCCGGCGGTCCCGTACGTACAGTATGTGAACTCGCAGGCATCACGGACATCCGTACAAAGTCCATCGGTTCCAACAACCCTAACAACATGGTTAATGCAACTATCGAAGGTCTTAAGGGACTTAAGTCCATCGAGGAAGTTGCAAGACTTCGCGGCAAGTCTATCAACGAGATCAAGTAAGGAGGACTTTTACAAATGGGTAATTTAAAGATCACATTGGTAAAGAGTACCAACAAGGCTAGATCCAAGGAAAAGGCAACGATCGCAGCACTCGGTCTTAAGAAGATCGGTCAGTCTGTAGAGAAGGCTGATAATGCAGCTATCCGCGGAATGGTTACAACCGCTTCGCACTACGTAGTTTGCGAAGAAATTTAACGGAGGTCTATAGAAGATATGAAACTTAACGAAATGACTTCTGCCGGCAACGAGATCGCTTATCGTAAGGGTCGCGGCCCGGGTTCCGGCAACGGCAAGACTGCAGGCCGTGGACATAAGGGTCAGAACGCCCGTTCCGGCGGTGGCGTACGCCCCGGATTCGAAGGTGGTCAGATGCCGCTTTACAGACGTCTCCCTAAGAGAGGCTTTAACAATAAGCGTTTTGCTCCCCAGTACATCGAGATCAATGTATCTGATCTTGAGAAGTTCGATAACGGCGCTGAAGTAACAGCAGCAGCTATCGCAGAAAAGGGCATCATCTCCATCCCCAAGGTCAACGATGGCATCAAGATCTTAGGCAATGGTGAGCTCACAAAGAAGCTTGACGTAAAGGCAGCCAAGTTCACAAAGGCAGCTAAAGAGAAGATCGAAAGTGCCGGAGGCACTGCAACGGAGGTATAAAAGGCATGAACGGTATTTTTGATACTGCAGTAAATGCTCTTCGTGTAGAGTCTATACGTAAGAGACTGCTCTATACCTTCATGATCTTAGGACTCTTCATGCTCGGCGGCCTGGTTCCTGTTCCCGGACTCGACGGTGAGACGTTCACTAACCTCATCCGTCAGTGGGGACAGTTAGGAAGCATCATGGACATCATTTCCGGTGGTGGTCTCTACCACGCATCGGTACTCTCCATGGGTGTATCTCCTTACATCAACGCTTCCATCATCATCCAGCTCCTTACAGTCGTAATCCCCGCCCTTGAGGACATGTCCAAAGAGGGTGAGTCCGGCCGTAAGAAGATGAACAAGATAACGCGTTATTCGGCGATCGGACTTGCATTCATCCAGTCCTGCCTCTTCTGCTACTCCACGCGCACAGCAATGATCTCAAGTCTTCCGACATGGATCAATGCAGCGCTCATCATCGTTTCATTCACTGCAGGTGCGGCCATGGTCGTATTCCTCGGCGAAAAGATCAACGATAAGGGTATCGGAAACGGCGTGTCGCTCATAATCTTTGCAGGTATCGTTACCAGACTTCCGCAGATGGCCCAGACTCTCTACCTTAAGGCAGTTGAGATCTCAGGCAAGTTCAATTCCGCTGTTGCAGGTATCCTTATAGGTATCCTTGTATTCATCGGAATCGCAATGGTCTCAGTACTCATCATCGTATTCGTTCTCTTTGTACAGAATGCAGAGAGAAGGATCCCTGTACAGTACTCCAAGAAGGTGATCGGCAGACAGCAGCGCGGCGGCAACAGGGACTATATTCCTCTCAAGGTCAATATGTCCGGTGTTATGCCTGTAATCTTCGCCATGTCCATCCTCGCTGTTCCGCAGATCGTAACGTCTATGTTCTTTACGACCAGCGAAAACAGTGTCATTGTATGGCTCCGCAACTTCACAGGCAGCGTCTGGTACTACATCGCTTACTTCCTGTTTATCATCGCTTTCACGTTCTTCTATTCTGCGATCCAGTTCCATCCGGTCGAGATCGCTAACAACATCAACAAGAACGGCGGTACTATAAGCGGTATCAGAGCAGGTAAGCCGACAACAGACTTTATCAAGTCAACAGCATCAAGGCTCAACTGGATCGAGGCAGTGTTCCTCATCCTCGTATGTATCGTTCCGACAGTAATAGGAATCCTCACAGGCTTCCAGAATGTCTGGTTCGCAGGTACATCAGTACTGATCCTTACAGGTGTTGCAAATGACCTCATTGTTCAGGTTGAAGGTGAACTCGAAGTAAGATCTCCTAAGGGATTCCTCGACAACCTCACCATCAAGACAGGCAAGAGGTAAGATCAAGGTTATATCAAAACAACCGGCCGCGTTCCTATTTTGGGGACGCGGTCTCTTTTATTTCTTAACACAAAAGAGAGATGAGTATTCTTTCATGTTGTTAGAGCAGCTGTTAGGATTTTTCGAAAACTCTAACATAAACATGTTCAAAGCCAAGGAAAAACATGTATGTGTTAGGATTTAGGGAAAACTCTAACAATTACCCTAACAAGCAATCAGATTTGCTTTGATCTAGAACCTACTATCGCAACGCTGATGCAGTGAAAACATTATGAGCCTTTTAATTTGCGTAGGATGCGATATAATACAAAGGCTATATTTATGCGAATAAGGAGTATCAATAGATGTCAACTTTGACCGAAGCATATAAGGTAGACGGACTTAAGAAAAAGATCCTGTTCACTTTCCTTATAGTTTCAGCTATGTATGTGCTGACACTCATCCCCATCCCGGGCTTCTCACACAGCGCTTTGTGTGAACATGTAAGGCTCTGGGGCGACTGGGGAGCACTTCTCAATGTAATAAGCGGCAAAGCTCTATATAACGGCGCAGTTACCTCGCTGGGCATATTCCCTTTCCTCGTAGCTTCGATCATAATGCAGTTTGCAACTCTTCTGATCCCCAAGCTCAGGAACATTGCGATGCAGGGTGAAGCAGGCAGCGGCAAGATAACACAGATCACCAGGATCGTAGCTCTGGTCATAGAGGCCGTCTATGCAGTCCTCTTTGTTGCAGGAGCAAGGTTCTGCATCACTGACAAGATCAGCATGTATGTTGCAGTTCCCCTGGCCATCATCACTGTTACTGCAGGTGCGGCATTCTGCGGCTGGTCAATTGAACTTATAAACAACAAAGGCGTAGGCAACGGCATCACCATAGTCCTCATCGCCGCAGTCGTAAGGGCGCTGCCCCATATGTTCAGGCAGGCATTAGAGGGAAGTGAAGGCAGCTTTAAGATAATCCTTCCCATAGTCCTTGCCGTTATCTTCTTCGGTTTTGTTATCTTCTCCGTATTCGTTAATCTCGGTGAGAAGAAGCTCAGGATACTCTTTCAGAAAAAGACTGTCGGAATGAAGCAGTATGGAATGCAGAACCAGGTCATCCCCGTAAAGGTCACACAGGCGGGTATCATGCCCATCGTATATGCGATGACCATTAACCTTCTATTTGCTTCTGTCGCAGTTACGGTATCAGCACATCCTGACCAGGGCATAGCACTCAGCGCGGGCAAGTATACGACTAATCCCGCGTTCATCATCACATACATCATCTTCGTGAGCATCTTCACATACATCTTCTCGATGATACAGTTCAACCCTGTTGATATCTCCAATCAGATCAAGCAGTACGGCGGATATATCCAGGGCTTAAGACCCGGCAAGCCGACAGCTCAGTACCTGCTCTCGACATATACCAACATCAATGTCGCAGGTGCAGCTTTCCTGGTCGTGCTCAGCATAATCCCGATGCTCATTGCGATAGCACCTTCTATGAGGCTTCTCTGGCATACGGGTATAATGAGCCTTATCGTGGCCGGCGGCCTCATCGAGACGAAGATCCTTTTAGACAACGGCATCAAGGAGAATGCGGAAGCTAACAAGCAGTCTTCCAGAGATGCAAGACGAAACAAGTATTCAAAAACAAGAAGATAAGGGAGGGCAAGTCAATGAAACTGATCATCTTAGGCGCACCCGGTTCAGGCAAGGGTACGAGCGCTGCAGTATTAAGAGAGAAGTACAGCCTCGCGCACATCTCAACAGGCGACCTGTTCAGATATAACATCAAGGAGCAGACCCCTCTGGGCATCGAGGCTAAGTCATATATCGATCAGGGCGCTCTCGTTCCTGATGACGTAACTATCAGGATGGTAGAGGACAGGCTCTCTGATCCCGACTGTGAGAATGGCTACATCCTTGACGGTTTCCCGAGAAACATCAAGCAGGCAGAGGCTTTGGATGAGATGCTCGCCAAGACCGGCTCAGCGATCGACGCTGTCGTTTACGTAGTTACTGATGATGACATCATCATGGACAGGGTAACAACCAGAAGAGTCTGCGAGAAGTGCGGTGCAAGCTTCAACGTTAAGTACATGCCTTCCAAGGTAGAGGGCGTCTGCGATCTTTGCGGCGGCAACACAATTCAGAGAAGCGACGATAACGAAGAGACTGTCGCAAAGCGTCTTGCTACATATAAGGAAAACACACAGCCTCTCATCGATTTCTATCAGGCAAGAGGCCTCATCGTAGAAGGCAACAACAATGTTGATGCCGAGACATGTATCAAGAGCATAGAAGACGGCCTTGCTGCCTTAGGCTTAAAGTAAGGAACGAAAATGATAGAAGTTCTTACAAACGAAGAATTTGAACTTATGAAGGAGTCCGGCAAGATCCTTCAGGAAGTATTTAAAGTGTTAAGAGATGAGATAAAGCCGGGTATTTCGACTCACGATGTCGATAAGATCGCTTATGACATAATAAGAGGCCGTGATGCGATACCGTCATTTCTTAATTTCGGCAATCCGCCGTTCCCGGGCACCATCTGCGCATCCGTAAACGAGGAAGTCGTTCACGGAATACCTAAGAAGAGCAGGATCCTTAAGGAAGGCGACATTATCTCGGTAGACGTGGGAGCCATCCTTAACGGCTATCAGTCTGATGCCTGCAGGACATACTGCGTCGGCGAGGTCTCTGACGAGGTAAGAGACCTTGTTAAGAGGACCGAAGAGTCGTTCTTTAAGGGACTTGAATTTGCGAAGGCAGGATGCCGCACGGGAGATATCGGACACGCTGTCCAGGAATACTGCGAAGGCTTTGGCTACGGCGTTGTAAGAGAGCTCACGGGACACGGCATCGGCACACAGATGCACGAAGACCCTGATGTTCCCAACTACGGCAAGCCCGGTCACGGCTACAAGCTCAAGAAGGGAATGGCTATCTGCATCGAACCGATGATCACATTGGGCCAGAGATATATTGAACTCTTAAGTGACCAGTGGACGATAGTAACAGCAGACGGAAAGCCTGCTTCCCACTATGAGAATACGATACTAATTACAGAAAACGGACCATACATGACGACCTATGACTATGAGGAGGGTTTTTAATGGCAAAGGAAGATGTCATCGAAGTAATCGGAACTGTTGACGAGGCGCTGCCTAATGCAATGTTCAAGGTAAAGCTTGATTCAGGGCACATGGTCATCGCACATCTGTCCGGCAAGCTCAGACAGAACTACATCAAGATCCTGCCTGGCGATAAGGTAACGATGGAGATCTCACCTTACGATCTTTCCAGAGGAAGGATAACATGGAGAGGCGAGAAGAAGAAATAACCTCTTATGCATCTTGATATGGATACAGTCAGGTTATACATCGATCCTGCTACCGGAAGCATGCTCTTTTCAGTCCTGCTGGGCGTTTTTGTCTCGGCAGGCTTTTTCCTTAGAATGCTGTTCATTAAGATCAAGACCATGGCAGGCGGCAGGTCGGCAGCTGATGGTGAGGATGCCATCAAGTATCTTCTGTATTCAGATGACAAAAGATATTGGAATAATTTCAGACCGATCCTTGATGAATTCGAGAAGCGGGAGACTGATGTAAGCTTCTGGACTTCATCAGAGGATGATCCGGTCTTTGCAAAGGAATACAAATATGTTCATCCCTTATTTATCGGCGCAGGCAATAAGGCTTTTGTAAAGCTTAATGCTGCCAGGGCCGATGTCCTGCTGTCCACCACCCCCGGACTGGACGTGCTCCAGTGGAAGAGGTCCAAGGGCGTCAGGAAGTATGTGCACTTTATGCATGCTGCAGATACTGCTTTGGGATACAGGATGTTTCAGATCGATTTCTTTGATTCTGTCCTGACAGTCTCTGATTTCCAGACAGAGGAGATAAGGACGTTAGAAAAGCTCAGAAAACTTCCGGCAAAGGACATTAAAGTGGTGGGACTGCCCTATTTTGATGCTCTTGCCGAAAAGATCAACAGCAATCCCGCGCCCGATAAGACTAATAAAGTAATATTGCTTGCACCTTCGTGGGGAACCAGCGGTTTCCTCTACAGATTCGGCGAGAAGCTGATAGAAGCTCTTATTGCCACGGGATATGAGATAGTCTTCCGTCCGCATCCCCAGTCCTATACCGCGGACAAGGATATCCTTGATAAGATCAGGGCCAGGTTTGAGGGTACTGAAAACTTCAGATGGAACAGGGACAACGATAATTTTGATATCTTAAATGAAGCGGATCTTCTGATAAGTGATTTTTCGGGCGTCATCTTCGACTTTTCGCTGGTCTTCGGCAAACCCGTAATGTATACCTCTGTTGAAGGCTTTGACCATGGCATATATGACAGTGCATGGGTCTCCGAGCAGCTCTGGAAGTTCAAGGTCCTTCCGTCGATAGGATGCGAGATCTCCGAAGACAGTATCACAGGCATCAGGGAGAAGATCGATGAGCTCATCTCAAGTGACAGATTTGAGAAGGGCATAAAGGATGCCAAGGCCTATGCCTGGATGAACCAGGGAAAGTCAGCAGAGACCATAGTAAGCTATCTTGAATCGCTTCAGCAAGCCGGAAGTCCTGAAACCGAGGTCAAGAAGTGATATTTACCGAAATCGTGTGGAATATCATAATCAGTCCGCTCGAACTCTTTTTCGAGACGGTCTTCACGCTTGCGTTCAAGACCACACACAGCGCAGGCATAGCGATACTGCTGTTAAGCCTCGTCGTGAGCACACTGGTCCTTCCTCTATATATGAGGGCAGAGAAGATAGAGACCGAGGAAAGAGAGAAGGAAAAAGAACTCTCGTCCTGGGTCAAACACATAAAGAAGCACTTTAAGGGCGATGAGAGGTACATGATCCTCGATGCCTACTACAGGGAGAATAACTACAGCCCCTTATACCAGTTAAGGAGCTCCATATCCATCCTGCTTCAGATCCCTTTCTTCATCGCAGCATACGATTTTCTCGGGATGAGGGCGAGGTATGCTCTGTACCACCTGAGCTTCCTGTGCTTTTCAGATCTGAGCCTGCCTGACGGAGCTTTCCCGCTGGGCAGCATCAGCATCAATGTCCTGCCGGTTTTGATGACGATGATCAATGTGGTCGCAACATGTATATATACAAAGGGACAGCCCGCGAAAACGGTAATCAGGTCTTTGATCCTGCCGATGCTGTTCCTCTTCCTGCTCTATGATTCGCCCTCAGCTCTTTTGATCTACTGGACGATGAATAATCTCTATTCACTCGTTAAGACGATCATCATCAAGAACATGAAAAAGAACAAAGAGCAGCAGAAAAAAGTCTCCTGCCGGAAAAGCCGCATTAATTCATATCTCGAGCAGGATCCGAAGGCATCTTTGTTTGTGCTTCCGATGGTGTTCATGTCCGTTTTGACAGGTCTTCTTATTCCTCTTGCCTACTTGAGCGCTTCCCCTGAAGAGTTCATAGACATCACGACAGCTGTCAATCCTTTGAGCTATCTGATATCTTCATTCTTTGTGTCGCTCGGCTTTTTCGTATTCTGGCCGTGCATCTTCTACTACCTTGCGGGCAGGAAGACAAGGAATGTCTTTTCCATCCTCATGATCTCAGCTTCCGTATTCTCTTCTGCCGAGTACCTTTTCTTCGGTACTGATACGGGAATGCTCGATACGACGCTGGTCTTTGACCAGACTCCTGTCTATACCGCAAAGCAGGTAATCATCAATTCCCTGATATGCCTTCTGATCCTGGCGGCAGGCATTTTCCTTTACAGATTCAAGAAGACACTGACTATTGCATTTACTGCTTTCATACTTACGGCACTTACTGTATCTTTCATCGATGCAAGGCGCATCCAGGGCAGCTACGATTCCATCATTAGCCACATAGAGGATTTCAGGGAGGATGAGGCTCCGAAGATCCTTTTGTCTGCTGAAAACGAGAATGTGATGGTGATCATGCTCGATAAGGCCGTCAGCGGTTATATTCCCTATGTGTTCAATGAATTTCCCGAACTAAGGGAACAGTTTGACGGCTTCGTTTATTACCCCAACAGCCTGAACTTTGCCCAGATAACGATCAAGACCTCATCAGCTCTTTTCGGAGGATATGATTATACAAATGAGAGGATGGATGCCAGAACGGATGAGACCCTTGCGGAAAAGCATGATGAAGCTCTTAAGGTCCTGCCGAGGCTGTTTAGTGACAACGGATATTTCTGTTCCCTTATAGATCTTCCTTATCCCGGATGGACCTGGAACGGTGACAACTCTGTCTTCGATGATATCCCGAACTGCAGGGGCTATCACGCCAAGGATTTCTATAACGAAGGAACGGAGATACACGTCAATGCCGAGAACAGGAGAAACCGCAATCTGTTCCTTTATGGTCTGTTCAGGTGTTCTCCCATGGCGCTCAAGCCTGTGATCTATGACGGAGGCAATTATCTCTCGATCACATCAGATGAGTATAACGTATATAATCTCATGGAGAATTATGTAGTCCTTGAAAATCTTGCCGGCATGACGCAGATCAGTGAGGATTACAGCGGCGGTCTGCTCCTTTTCGACAGTGAGACCACACACGACCTTACCAATCTCGCTACTTTCGATCCATATGATCCGCAGCCGTTTACGGAGCCTTATTACATCTCCAACGGCGAGAGCGAACTCTTAGTTGAAAGACCATATGCCGCTGCTTCTTACGAGTGTCTTGTCGTGGCGCTCAGGCAGCTCGGAAACTATTTTGACTATTTAAGGGAGCTGGGTGTTTACGATAACACCAGGATAATCATAGTAAGTGACCATGGCACGAGCGTAGCCGAATTCTGGGATCTGATCTCGGAGAATGTCAACGGGGAGTGGTTCAACTGCCTGTTCATGGTCAAGGATTTTGATTCTGAAGGATTCAGCACAGACTACACGTTCATGACTAATGCGGATGTCCCGGCACTTGCCGCAGAAGGGATCATCGAAGATCCGGTAAACCCGTACACAGGCAATCCGATAAGCACTGATCCGAAGCACGATGATCTGTATGTCAGCTTCTCGCTTGCAGATGACGAGAGGCTCTGGAATCCTGACCTGAATCTCGGCAACACATTCTATTACGATGATACATGTGTCTGGTTCAAGGTCGTTAACGAGAATATATTTGACCAAGACAACTGGATACTTCTTGAGGGAAGACCTGAAGAGGTGTCCTGAAAAGATACGGCTCTGCGTAAGCTTTTGCCCGGGTGAAGTAAGTAATGTTCGGTGAAATCTTCTTTAATGTCATAATAGCTCCGCTCGAACTGGTCTTCGAGATCCTGTTCATGCTCGCTTACAATATGACAAAGAGCGAGGGCATAGCCATCCTTATCCTGAGCCTTACGGTCAGCACTCTTGTCCTTCCCCTGTACATGAGGGCGGAGAAGATAGAGGATGAGCAGAGAGCAAAGGAAAAAGAGCTCTCTTCCTGGGTCAGGCACATTAAGGATCATTTTAAAGGCGATGAGCGGTATATGATCCTCGATGCATATTACAGGGAGAACCACTACAACCCCCTGTTCCAAATCAAGAGTTCGGTCTCGATCCTTCTGCAGATACCTTTCTTCCTCGCTGCATATGACCTTCTTGGCGTAAATGCCACGGTCAGGTTCAATAATGCGTCATTTCTCCTCTTTGGGGATCTCAGCGCACCGGATGGCCTTATAAGCTTGGGGGATGTAAGACTCAATGTCATGCCCGTGCTCATGACCCTGATCAACATCATCGCGGTGCTTATCTATACCAGGGGGATGAAGGCACGGACTGTATTAAGATCTCTGATACTGCCCCTGGTCTTCCTTCTGATCCTTTATAATTCACCGTCAGCTCTTCTTATCTACTGGACGATGAATAATCTGTATTCGCTCGTTAAGACGATACTCATAAAGCAGATAAAGAAGCGCAGGGAGAAGGCGCCGGGGGATCTTTGCAAGAAGAAACTTAAAAGATCAGCATGGCCTTTGTTTGATCAAAGACCCGCGGCATCTTCATTCCTTATGCCTTGCTTATTCATGTCGGTCATGACAGGCCTTATGATCCCGCTCAAGTATCTGAGCGCCTCTCCCGAGGAGTTTATCGACGTTACGACACTGGAGTCGCCTCTTGTGTATCTTGTGTCGTCGTTCTTTGTAGCGCTGGGAACTTTCTTATTCTGGCCGTCGGTATTCTACTGTCTTGCAGGCAGAAGGATAAGGAACATCATGTCAGTACTGGCTTGCGGGACATGCGTTATCTCCGTTATGGATAACTTCTTTGCGGCAGAAGACGGAATGATAAACAACATGCTGGTCTTTGATCAGGCTCCCGGTTATCCTGTTGCCCAGAAACTTATAAATCTTGCTCTGGCCGCACTTGTCATGGCTTTATGCGTCTTTGCCCTGAGATTTAAAAAAGCCGTGAGCTTTGTGTTTGCCGCGGCGGTCCTGACGGCTCTGTCTGTTTCCTGTGTCGATGCGGGGAAGGTGAATGATTCTTACAAAATGGTCATGGAACACGTAGAGGATCTCCGCGCAGATGAGGAGCCCAAGATCGTCCTCTCTTCCTCGGGCAGCAATGTGATGGTAATCATGCTCGACCGTGCGGTGTCAGGTTATATACCGTATGTATTTCACGAGCATCCCGAGATCGCCGCGCAGTTTGACGGCTTTGTCTATTATCCCAACTGCATGAGCTTTGCCCAGATAACCCTGAAGGCCTCATCAGCCCTGTTCGGAGGATACGAGTACACTCCTGAGCGCATGGACATGAGGACAGATGAGTCCCTGGCCCAAAAACACGATGAGTCTCTCAAGCTGCTGCCCATGCTCTTCAGCGAAAAGGGTTACTATTCGTCATTGATAGATCTTCCTTACCCCGGATGGACATGGACCGGAGACAGCTCCGTCTTTGATGACATCAGCAACTGCCATTCATACCATGCCAAGGATTATTATTCGCAGGATACGGAGACCCATATCAACATCAGGCACAGGTTGAACCGCAACCTGTTCATGTATTCGCTGTTCAAATGCTCGCCTCTCATGATAAGAGAGACTCTGTATGATTCAGGCGACTACCTGTCGGTCATAGAGGATGAACACGATATCTACAACGTGCTGGAGAATTACAAGGTCCTGGAGAACCTGTCCGGAATGACGGTTATAGACGACAGTTATGCGGGCGGACTGTTCGTTATGGATAATGAGACGACGCATGATGTGACCACCATAAAGGATTTTGATCCGTATTATCCGCGTGAATTTGACGGAGCCTATTACATTTCGGACGGCGAAAACGAGCTCAGGCTCTGGCATCCTAACCAGCAGGCCCTGTACGAATGCCTTGTCGCAGCCATGGGTCAGACAGGTGATTATCTTGACTACCTGAGGCAGACGGGCGTATACGATAACACAAGGATAATAATAGTAAGCGACCATGCGGCAGATCTTAAGCTTTTCGAGGACCTCATGGTATCTGACGCATTTAATGCTGAATGGTACAACTGCCTTTTGATGGTCAAGGATTTCGGAGCGCAGGGATATGAGACGGACTATACTTTCATGACAAATGCGGATGTTCCGTCCCTGGCGCTTGAAGGGATCGTAGAAGATCCTGTCAATCCTTATACAGGCAACCCCATAAACATGGACCTGAAGCATGACGGTCTTTATGTCAGCTTCTCCCTGGCAGGCGATGAGGAGCTCTGGAATCCTGATATGAACCTGGGCAGCGCGTTCAGATATGATGAAGACTGTGTATGGTATGAGCTCGTTAACGAGAACATATTTGAGCATGACAACTGGGTCAGGACCGAAAAGCCTGAATAACTGTTCTGAGCATAAAATTTCCTGTTGAAAGATCGAAAGATTCTGCTATAATTGTTTAGCATGCGCTTAAAAGGCGCTCATTTTGTTGTGAGAAATTACTAAGCAGGGAGGACCGACTATGAAGGTTAGACCATCAGTAAAACCGATGTGCGAGAAGTGCAAGGTCATTCGCCGTCACGGTAAGGTAATGGTCATTTGCTCTGACCCTAAGCATAAGCAGAGACAGGGTTAAGTATTTGACAGGAGTACGTGCGGATTTAGCCCCGCAATAACGGCTCCCGCGGCAGACAGCTCTTTGCCGCAACAAACAAAGAAGACAACAAAAACGAATATAACACGCCATATGTGAAGGCGGCTGCCCCATTGGGGTTCTTTGCGAAGGCGGGCTTAATATATTCCTAATAAACCATTTTTTGGAGGTACACCACATGGCTCGTATAGCCGGCGTAGATCTGCCGAATGATAAGAGAGTAGAGATCGCTCTTACTTACATTTACGGCATTGGAAACACAAGCGCTTCCGAGATTATCACAAACACAGGTATCAACCCTGATACACGTGTAAAGGATCTTACAGAGGACGAAGTAGCTAAGATCCGTGATCAGATCGAGAACAACTACAAGGTAGAAGGCGACCTTAAGAGAGAAGTACAGAGCAATATCAAGAGACTTACTGATATTGGATGCTTACGTGGCCGCCGCCACAGATTAGGACTCCCCGTCAGAGGCCAGCGCACAAAGACAAACGCTCGTACCCGCAAGGGCCCGAAGAGAACTGTCGCAGGCAAGAAGAAGTAAGGGAGGGTGATCTAATATGGCAAGAGAAACCAGAAGACCCAGAAGGGCTGAACGTAAGAATGTCGTTGAAGGTCAGGCTCATATTCACGCTACTTTCAACAATACAATAGTTACCATCACAGATAAGCAGGGCAACGCTATCTCTTGGGCATCCGCAGGTATGGATGCCAAGGGTTCCCGTAAGGGCACAAGCTATGCTGCACAGGTTGCTTCAGAGAAGGCTGCCAAGGCTGCCATCGATCACGGCATGAAGACCGTTGACGTTTATGTCAAGGGACCCGGATCCGGACGTGAGTCTGCAGTAAGAGCACTTGAGACAGCTGGTCTTAAGGTAACGATGATCAAGGACGTAACACCCGTTCCTCATAACGGCTGCCGTCCTCCTAAGCGCAGAAGAGTTTAATCTTCGGTTTAGGTCTTTAATTATTTAGAGAAAAGAGGATATATCAATGGCAAGAGATATGACACCTGTCCTTAAGAAGTGCAGAGCCCTCGGTGTTGAGCCTGCATTCCTGGGTATAGAGAAGAAGAAGTCCAAGAAGCAGGGTGCCGCTAGACCCCGCAAGATCAGCGAGTACGGCATGCAGCTCAAGGAAAAGCAGAAAGCTAAGTTCATTTACGGCGTTCTTGAGAAGCCTTTCAGAAACTATTTCGTCAAGGCTCAGAAGCTTAAGTACGGCACGACCGGTGAGAATCTTATGATCCTCCTCGAGCTCAGATTAGACAACGTTCTGTTCAGAATGGGTCTTGCACGTACAAGAGATGAGGCAAGACAGATCGTAAGCCACAGAAACGTTACAGTAAACGGCAAGACAGTTAACATTCCTTCTTACAGCGTATCTGTCGGCGACAAGATCGAGATCAAGGAGAACGCAAGAAGTTCCGCAAGATTCAAGGATATCGTTGCTGTAACAGAGTCAAGGATCTCACCTGCATGGGTTGAAGCAGACCTTGAGAAGTTAAGCGGCAAGATCCTTGCGATCCCCACAAAGGATCAGATCGATGTTCCGGTAAACGAAGTCGCTATCGTCGAGTTGTATTCCAAGTAATAGCTTAGACTGAATAAGACGACTACCAAGATTATCAGGAGGAAAAGAAATGATGGAAATAAGCCAGCCGACCGTAAAGTGCGTTGAGTCAAGCGAAGATAAGTCATACGGAAAGTACACCATCTCCCCGCTCGAGCGTGGATTCGGTACTACTCTCGGTAATTCACTGCGCAGAGTGCTCCTTTCTTCACTCTCCGGTGCGGCAGTTACATCTATCAAGATTGATAAGATTAAGCATGAATTCTCCACGATCCCGGGCATCATCGAAGATACAACAGAAGTTATCCTTAACATCAAGGGTATCAGAGCAAAGCTCCACAATGAGTCAAACATTGTAAGCATCAGCGTAGCCAAGGGCAGAACAGGCGAGCTCAAGGCTGGAGACATTGTTCACGGACCCGACGTTGAGATCATGAACCCGGATCACGTTATCGCTCACTTAAACGGTGCAGATGACGTGTTCATGGAATTCACGCTTCAGAAGGGCCGCGGCTACAACACAGCCGAGCAGAATAAGCCCGAGAAGCAGATCATCGGACTCATCCCGATCGATTCTATCTTTACACCTGTAAAGAAGGCTAACTACACAGTAGAGAATACCCGTGTAGGTGCAAGAACAGACTACGACAAGCTTACTCTTGAGGTTTGGACAGACGGTACCATCGAGGTTGACGAAGCACTTTCTTCCGCAGCCAACTGTCTTATCGACCACCTCAAGTTCTTCACAGCTCTTGCTGAGACAGACTCAGTATTAAGCTTCAAGAACGTTGAGGACATCAGCGAGACTGATTCCAAGCTCAATGAATTCATCGAAGAGTTGAACTTCTCTGTTCGTACATACAACTGCCTCAAGAGAGCACAGATCAATACTGTCGGCGATCTTGTAGCAAAGACAATGGATGAGATGATCAAGGTCAGGAACCTCGGTAAGAAGTCTCTCGAAGAGATCATCGAGAAGCTCGAGGGTATGGGCCTTCACCTCAAAGATCAAGAAGACTAATCTCAATACGGAGGAGTAATACAATGCCTAATAGAAAAATGGGTCGTGCTTCTGACCAGCGCACGGCTATTCTCAAGAATCTGGTAACGGCAATGGTCATCAACGGCAAGGTTGAGACAACAGTTGCACGTGCCAAGGAAGTATCCGCGATCGTTGAGAGCCTCGTAGCTTCAGCAGTCAAGGAGAAGGATAACTTCACAACAAAGGAGATCACTGTTTCCGAAGCAAAGCTCGACGGAAAGGGCAAGAAGGTCCTTAAGACAAAGACATCCAAGGCCGGAAACAAGTACGAGGTCGTTGACCGTGAAGTTAAGACAAAGACAGTTCAGGTTGACGCTCCGTCACGCCTTGCAGCTCGTAAGGAAATGACAAAGTGGCTTATCAAGAGCCATGACAGCGAGGGCCGCGTTATCAATCCCACAAACAAGATGTTTGATGAGTATGCTGTAAGATACGCTTCCAGAAACGGCGGTTACACAAGGATCATCCGCATCGGCGCAAGACGTGGTGACGGTTCCGAGATGGCTATCCTTGAGTTTGTCTGATAACGGCAAAGAACCATTAACTTAAATTGTTAATTTGTCACGGGGGAAGGTTTACATCTTCCCCTGTTGTTTTTACAATAACTGTACTAAATCTTTGGAGTAAAAGATGCCTGAAGATAAGAATGCGATACGTATAGACGACGTCTCCTTTGCATACAAGGCAGGAGATGGCACAGGTGAAGCCACGACAGCACTTGACGGGGTATCTGTCCGCATTCCCAAAGGTTCTTACACGGCCATCCTCGGAGCCAATGGTTCAGGCAAATCAACTCTGGCCAAGCTCATAGACGTTCTCGAAGTGCCCGATAAGGGCATGATCACCGTTTTCGGCGCTGATACCAGGGAAGATGAAAGATTCTGGGAAATAAGGAAAAGATGCGCATGCGTCTTCCAGAACCCGGATAACCAGATAGTCGGAACCCTGGTCGAGGAAGATACGGCATTCGGCCCTGAGAATATGGGCATTCCAAATCCCGAACTGGGCGAAAGAGTAGAAAGAGCGCTTAAAGAGGTAGGGCTTTATGACTTGAGAAACAGGGAGTCTTCGTCCCTGTCAGGCGGTCAGAAGCAGAAGCTTGCCATTGCAGGAGCTCTTGCTATGGAGCCTGAAGTTCTGATCCTGGATGAGGCGACGGCAATGCTCGATCCTCTCTCAAGAGATGAATTTCTTAATCTCGTCGAGGATATGAGAGTCAAAAAGGGTCTGACACTGATAACGATCACACACGATATGTCAGAAGCCATTCGCTGCGAGAACATAGTCATTATCGATAACGGCAAGGTGGTAATGGAAGGCGGGCCTTCGAAGATCTTCTCGAGCGGAAAGCTTGGAAAACTGGGGCTAAAGCAGCCTGAGAACTATGCACTCTGCTACCAGATAGCTCAGATCACAGGATGCGAGATCCTTCCTTCTGATCTTGAGTCTGAAGAAAGCCTCATCAAGGCTGTCATAAGGATGATCCCCAGAATGGTGTCCTCTTATATCCCTGACGATCAGAAGATCAAAAAGGAAGAGCCTTCTGATGTGATCATGAAGATATCAGATCTTTCCATGTCATACGACAGGGGACAGACAAAAGCGATTTCTGATGTAAACCTCGAGATAAGAAGAGGCGAGGTCTTAGGTATCTGCGGCAGGAGCGGATGCGGCAAGACCACCCTTATCACCCACATGAATGCGATCTTCGTGCCGCAGTCAGGTGACATAGAGATAATGAGCAGGCACGGAGTCCTTCATGCTTCAGATAAGAAGGACAAGAAGCAGATAAGACAGACCGTGGGACTTGTTTTCCAGTATCCTGAATACCAGCTTTTCGAAGAGACGGTGTTTATGGATATCTCATACGGACTTAAGAAGGCAGGTGTCCCCGAATCTGAGATCAAGCCGAGAGTGATCGAAGCTGCCAGACTGACGGGACTGTCAGAGGATGTTCTAAATAAGAGTCCGTTTGAACTCTCGGGCGGTCAGAAGCGCAGGGTCGCTCTGGCAGGCGTGCTCGTAATGAGACCTGAGATATTAGTCCTCGATGAACCCGCATCAGGCCTTGACCCGAGGGGCAGGGACGAGATGTTTAAGATCATAGCTGATCTAAAGAATGCGGGCACTACGGTCATCATCGTGTCCCACAACATGGACGAGGCTGCAAGAAACTGCGACCGTATCTGTGCCATAAAAGACGGCAGGATCCTGCTTACAGAAACACCTGAAGTTTTCTTCAGGACAGATGCCTGCGAGAAGGCGCATCTGCCAAGACCCGTGCTCAGCGTTTTTGCAGCCAGATTAAGGGACGCTATAGCAGAAGAGATAAAAGGCGTGGATTTCGGAGAGATCAGTTTTGAGTCATCAGCAGAAGCGATGAACATCGTAAGATCTGTCAGGAAGGCGGTGAAGGGGCGTGCTTGAGAACGTATCGATAGGCCGTTACTACAGCGCCAGGTCAATCCTTCATGAGACAGATCCGAGGGTCAAGGCTCTGCTTTATATCGTCTATCTTGTCGCGATATTCATGATAAAGACAACGCCTGCGGTCTTAGCGCTCATTGCCACCATCCTGATCCAGATCCTCATGGCCAGGATCACTCCCCGCATCATCTGGGAGACGGTAAAGCCCATACTTCCAATTGCCATATTCATACTGATACTCAATATCCTGACCATTAGGCAGGGCAGTATCCTTTGGGAATGGAAGATCATAAGGATAACTGATTACGGCATATCAAGAGCGGTCCTAATGACCTTAAGGCTCGTATTCCTCATAATATCGACTTCGATACTTCTGACGCTGACTACTACGCCGCTTAAGATCTGTGATGCTTTAGAGAGCCTTTTCGCTCCTCTCGCGGTCATCAAGGTGCCCGTTCATGAGATGGCCATGATGATGTCTATAGCCTTAAGGTTTATACCGACCCTGATAGAAGAGACCGACAAGATAATGAAGGCTCAGGTCTCGAGGGGAGCTGACTACGATACAGGCTCATTTATAAACAGGATAAAAGGCTACGTCACGGTGCTGATCCCATTATTCGTATCAAGCTTTAAGAGGGCTGAGGATCTTGCAGTTGCGATGGATGCCAGATGCTATAACGGCGGCAAGGGAAGGACCAAGCTCCATCCCCTCAAGCTGACATTAAGAGATGTCTTGGTTGGGATAATGCTTGCTCTTCTTGCTGCACTTAATGTGGCCGTTGATATCGCCCTCCGGTAGGTGTTTTTCAAAAACTTTATAATCCGTCAACTAACATCAGACAGGCGTGATATAATCATCTCATAAAATCCTAACAAAATAAGGGGGCTTTATGCAGGCGATAATACTTGCTGCGGGCATGGGCAAAAGGCTCAAGGAACTGACTGCAAACAACACCAAGTGTATGATCAAGGTGAACGGCGTGACACTTATCGAGCGCATGCTCGGTCAGATAGAGAAACATGGAGTATCCCGGATAACCATAGTGACAGGGTACGAGGGGACCAAGCTTGTGGATTATATAAGAACCCTTAATATCAGCACACCTGTTGAGTTTATCGACAATCCCATCTATGACAAGACCAATAATATCTACTCTCTTTCGCTTGCTTCAGACAGGCTCTGCGAGGAAGACACCCTTCTTTTCGAGTCGGATATCATTTTCGAGGACTCTGTGCTCGATGCACTGGTTAATGATCCCCGCGAAACGCTGGCGCTCGTGGATAAGTATGAATCCTGGATGGACGGGACATGTCTTAAGCTCTCTGATGACGATATGATAGAGGCATTCGTTCCCGGCAAGAAACTGCACTATGAAGAGGCAGAAGAGTACTTCAAGACTGTAAACATCTATAAGTTCTCAAGATCCTTCTCTCAGAAGTATTATGTACCGTTCCTTCAGGCATATGAGAAAGCCTTAGGGGAGAATGAGTATTACGAGCAGGTGCTCAGGGTAATAACGATGCTGGATGAGCCTGTGATCAAGGCCAAAAGGCTTTCGGGACAGAAATGGTATGAGATCGATGATCTTCAGGATCTTGATATTGCCGAATCTCTTTTCACATCCAATGATGATGAGCGTGTCAGGATGCTTCAGGAAAGATATGGCGGATACTGGCGTTATCCCAAGCTGCTCGACTACTGCTACCTTGTTAACCCTTATTACCCGCCCCAGAAGATGAAGGATGAGATGCGCGCAAGCTTTGACAAGCTCCTCACGGAGTACCCGAGCGGAATGCATGTAAACTCGCTTCTTGCCGCTAAGAACTTTGGTGTTCATCAGGAGAATATCCTGATCGGAAATGGTGCGGCTGAACTGATAAAGATCCTTATGGAGGGCTTGAGCGGCAAGACCGGTTTTGTCAGGCCGACATTTGAGGAATACCCCAACCGCTATGCCAAGGCGGATTCGGTATCCTATGTTCCTTCGAATCCTGACTTCTCATATACAGCAGATGATCTGATGTCATTCTTCGGGGATAACAAAGTCGATAATCTTATCGTCATAAACCCTGACAATCCAAGCGGGAATTACATTCCGAGATCTGACATGCTGAGGCTTGTCAGTTGGAGCAAAGACATGGGGATCAAGCTGGTCGTTGATGAATCGTTCGTGGATTTTGCCGATGAAGAGGACAGCACATTGATCTGTCAGGATGTTTTGGATGATAATCCGGATCTTTACATAATGAAGAGCATTTCCAAATCCTGCGGCGTTCCCGGGATCAGGCTCGGAGTGCTGGCTTCCGGTGATAAGGATCTGATATCGCGCATGAAAAAAGATGTTTCCATATGGAACATCAACTCGTTCGGTGAATTCTATATGCAGATAGCGGAGAAGTACACCGGTGATTATGTGAGTTCTCTTAAGAAAGTAAGATCCGTCAGAGCCAAGCTTGCAGAAGATCTGTCGGGCATCAAGGGCGTACGCGTTATCCCGTCACAGGCAAATTTCTTTATGGTGGAGATCGACGGCTCTGTTAGTCCCAAGGATCTTCTCAAGGCGCTGCTGATAAAGCATGACATCCTGATAAAAGAACTTACATCCAAGAGTGACGGACGTAATTATCTAAGACTGGCTGTAAGGTCAGAAGAAGACAACATAAGACTTATCAAAGCGCTTAAGGCTGAACTGGATCCCTGATGACCGGAGGTGCTTTGTTGTAACGGATTTGTCTTTGAGATAAGTCTTAGGCTGTGTTAGAATTCAAGTTGCATATAATTGGCGAAAGGCTGGATAAATAATAATGGCTTACTATGTGGGAATTGACCTTGGCGGCACAAACATCAAGGCAGGCGTCGTAGATTCAGAGGGTAATCTTCTTAACAAGCTCTCCATCAAGACAAGAGCAGAAAGATCGATGGAAGAGATCATCCACGATATGGGTACTCTTGCAGCTGATACCATAAAGGATCAGGGTCTTGAAGTTAAGGATATCGAAGCTATCGGGATCGGTTCTCCCGGAACACCTGACAACAAGGAAGGCCTTCTGGTATATTCATCCAATCTTCCTTTCAACAATGCTCCCATGAGAAAGCTCATAAGGGAAGTCATCGACCTCCCCGTATATATTGATAACGATGCCAACTGCGCAGCCATGGCTGAGGCAGTTGCAGGCGCAGCGAAGGGCGCAGCAGATTCCGTTACGATCACACTCGGTACGGGTGTAGGCGCAGGCGTCATAGCTAACGGCAGGATCTATTCAGGATTCAACCAGGCAGGTTCCGAGTTCGGCCACACCGTTCTCGTATCAGGCGGCGTTCAGTGCGGATGCGGCCGTAAGGGCTGCTTCGAGCAGTATGCTTCAGCTTCCGCTCTTGCCAGGATGACCAGAGAAGCCGCAGAGGCTAACCCCGGCTCGCTCCTCAACGAAGTCTACAAGGAAGAGGGCGAGTGGAATGCCAGGATCGCATTTATCGCCATGCGCAAGGGCGACAAGGCAGCAGCTGAAGTCATCGACATGTACACTGACTATCTTGCAGACGGTCTTGCCAATGCCATCAACACATTCATGCCTGAAGTGCTCGTGGTTGGCGGCGGTGTCTGCAACGAGGGCGATCCGCTCCTCATCCCCATGCGCGAAAAGACCATGAGCCGTCCTTACTTCGGACCCGGAGTAAAGAAGACCAGGATCGAGCTCGCTCAGATGGGCAACGATGCAGGTATCGTAGGAGCTGCCATGATGGGCAAGTCCTGCGTAGACGACGGCAAGACCGGAAAGTAATCCAAGCTCTATGCCTCGGCTCCTGCTCTTCGTAGAATACGACGGCACGGACTTTGCCGGATTCCAGTCGCAGGAGAACGGCAGAACGGTTCAGGATGAACTTAATAAAGCCGTAAGCAAGCTTTACAAAGAAGACATTAAAGTTACGGGATGTTCAAGGACAGATGCGGGTGTGCACGCTAAGTGTCACCTAAGTCACCTTGATGTCCCGTTTGTCATTCCCGAAGATAAGATCCCTCTGGCCGTAAATCAGTTCCTTCCCGGTGACGTTAAGGTCAGGGAAGCTATTTACGTAAGAGACGGCTTTTCGGCCAGGTTCGACATAACGGGCAAGAAGTATATCTACAGGATATATAACGCCAGGACTCCGTCGCCCCTAAATGACAGATACTCATATTTCTGCCCCTATGAACTTGATGTGGATGCAATGAAGGAAGCATCTGAGCATTTCGAAGGCGAGCATGACTTCAGGGCATTCTGTGCAGCGGGCGGAAGCCAGAAGACATATACCAGGCTCATCCATAAAGTGTCCGTTACAAGAACAAACGAAAATCATATCGAGATAGAAGTATCAGGGCAGGCATTCCTCTACAACATGGTGAGGATAATAGCAGGCACGCTCCTCGCAGTAGGGGACGGTTCCATCCTGCCTTCCGAAATACCTGAAATCATTATAAAAGGCGAGAGAAAACTCGCCGGCAAGACTCTCCCTGCCAAAGGCCTGACGCTTGAAGAAGTGTACTTTGACAGAGCACTGGCAGCTGCCGATTCTTCCCCCAAAACATAAGAAGGGTGTTATAATTATCTTTGAGGAATTGGAAACTCCTCAAATATTAATAAGGGAGGATAATCGTATGAACAGTTTGTGGCTGGTATGGCTTGGTCTTGCTATAGCTGCACTTGTTGTAGAAGCTTTCACAATGGGCCTTACATCAGTCTGGCTGGCAGCGGGCTGTCTCGTAGCGATGGTAATGGATCTTTGCGGCGCGGAACTCATACCGCAGATCGTTGTGATGCTCATCGTTACCGTAGTTACTTTCGTAGTCTGCATTATCTGGATAAAGCCCCGTCTTGACGAGAAGAGGAGCAGGGATAAGCAGCCCACCAACGCTGACAGGATCATTGGCATGGAAGGAGAGGTCATCAAGGACATAGTCCCTGTTGAAGGCAAGGGCCAGATCAAGGTCATGGGACAGGTCTGGAGCGCCAAATCAGAGTGCCCGATCGCAAAAGGCAGCAAAGTTCAAGTCATTGGTATCGAAGGCGTAAAAGCCGTAGTAGAACAGAAGATCAATTAACAAGGAGGATATTATGACACCCGTAGTATTAAGTTCATCAAGCCCTGCAGGCGCTGTAGTTGTAGTAGTTATCATCATTGCAGTCATACTTGCAGGATTCGTATCATGCATCAGGATCGTTCCCCAGGCAGCAACATTCATCGTTGAGCGTCTCGGAACATACAAGACAACTTGGGAGACAGGTCTTCACCTTAAGGTCCCTTTCATCGATAAGGTAGCCAAGAAGATCTCCCTCAAGGAGAAGGTTGCTGACTTCGCGCCTCAGGCCGTTATCACAAAGGATAACGTTACCATGCAGATCGACACGGTCATCTTCTATCAGGTACTTGATCCTAAGCTCTACACATATGGTATCGAGCGTCCTATCGTAGCTATCGAGAATCTCTCAGCTACAACGCTCCGTAACATCATCGGTGACCTCGAGCTCGACCAGACACTCACATCAAGAGACATCATCAACACAAGGATGAGAGAAATCTTGGATGAGGCAACAGATGCTTGGGGCATCAAGGTTAACCGCGTTGAGCTTAAGAACATCATCCCGCCTAAGGAGATCCAGGCTGCGATGGAGAAGCAGATGAAGGCTGAGCGAGAGAAGAGAGAGAAGATCCTCATCGCAGAAGGTGAGAAGGAATCTGCTATCAGAGTCGCAGAAGGTGAGAAGGAAGCTGCTATCTTAAGAGCTGAAGCTAAGAAGGAAGCACAGATCCGCGAGGCTGAAGGTCAGGCAGAGGCTATCCTTGCCATCCAGGAAGCTACGGCAAAGGGTCTTCAGATGATCAAGGATGTCGGAGCTGACGAAGGACTTATCGCTATCAAGGGCCTTGAAGCTCTGGAGAAGGTCGGTCAGGGTCAGTCCACCAAGATCATCATCCCTTCAGATCTTCAGGGCATTGCAGGCCTTACGACTTCCATCAAGGAGATCGCAAAGTCTTAATCTAAGATAAAAGAGGTAATTACTATGGATTACGGAATGTGGAATGACCGCACCAACATGAGTATGCTCACGGATTTCTATGAGCTTACGATGGCTAACGGTTATCTGGATAACGGCTGCGGAGATAAGATCGTTTACTTCGACATGTTCTTCAGGAATATCCCTGAGAGCGGCGGATACGCAGTAATGTGCGGTGTCGAGCAGGTAATAGACTATCTGTCCAATCTCACGTTTACCGAAGAGGATCTTACTTTCCTTCAGGAGAACTACCACTTTAACGATAAGTTCATAGATTACCTCAGGAATTTTGAGTTTAAATGTGACGTATGGGCGATACCGGAGGGCACTGTCGTGTTCCCCGGTGAACCCTTAGTCAAGGTAAGAGGTCCCGTAAGCCAGGCACAGCTCATGGAGACTGCGCTTCTGTGCACCATAAACCACCAGACTCTCATTGCCACCAAGACGGCAAGGATAGTAAGGGCTGCCGAAGGCAGACCTGTCATGGAGTTCGGTGCAAGAAGAGCGCAGGGTTTTGACGCGTCGGTCCTCGGTGCAAGAGCTGCTTATATCGCAGGCGCAGCAGGAACATCCTGCACTATCTGCGGTCAGCAGTTCAACATCCCTCTTTCGGGAACCATGGCTCATTCTTGGGTCATGCTTTTCGACAATGAGTTCGAGGCATTCAAGGCTTATGCCAAGTCCTATCCCAAGGGAGCGCTCCTCCTGGTAGATACTTACGACGTATTAAGATCCGGTATCCCCAATGCGATAAAGTGCGCCAAGGAAGTCTTGGAGCCCATGGGCGAGAGGCTTAAGGGCATAAGGATCGATTCAGGAGACCTCACATACCTCACTCAGCAGGCCAGAAAGATGCTTGACGAGGCAGGACTTACCGATTGTAAGATTACGGTATCCAATGCGCTTGACGAATACCTTATAAGGGATCTGATAAACCAGGGCGCGTGCATCGATTCATTCGGCGTAGGCGAGAGACTCATCACTTCCAAGGCTGAGCCTGTATTCGGAGGCGTTTATAAGATCTCAGCCGTTGAAGATGAGAACGGAAACATCATCCCCAAGATGAAGATCTCGGACAGCCGTGCCAAGATAACGAATCCCTGCAGCAAGGAGATCGTAAGATTCTACGACAAGTCCACAGGCAAGGCCCTGGCAGACGTTGTCATGATCGCAGGCGAAGAAGTGCCAAACGGCGAACCTTATGAGATCTTCGATCCGAACGATACATGGAAGTCCAAGACTCTTACCAACTATGAGACAAGAAAGCTCCTGGTACAGCTCTTTGACGGCGGCAAGCTCGTTTACGACAAGCCGTCCATCGAGGAAGTCAGGGCTTACTGCACAAAGGAGATCGACTCTTTGTGGGATTCCGTCAAGAGATTCGAGAATCCTCACAACTACTATGTTGACCTGAGCCCGAAGCTCTGGAAGGTCAAGGACGAGATCTTGAGATCTTATAAGCAGAGATAAAGAAGGTATAACACATGAGCAATCCTATCGTTACTATCCAACTTAAGAACGGCGGCGTTATCAAGGCAGAACTCTATCCTGATATCGCGCCTGAGACAGTTAAGAACTTCATCGACCTTGCGGGCAAGGGCTTTTATAACGGACTCATCTTCCACCGCGTTATTCCCGGGTTCATGATCCAGGGCGGTGACCCTACAGGCACTGGAATGGGCGGCCCGGGTCACACGATCAAGGGCGAGTTTGCGGCTAACGGCTTTAAGAATGATTTAAAGCACACCAGAGGCGTTCTGTCCATGGCAAGAGCGGGGAATCCTAATTCTGCAGGATCACAGTTCTTCATCATGCATGAGACCTGTCCTTCACTGGACGGCCAGTATGCTGCTTTCGGCAAGGTAATAGAAGGTATTGAGGAAGTCGATAAGATCGCTTCAGTCAAGACGGATTACAACGACAGACCGCTTGAGGAGCAGGCAATAGAGTTCATGACAGTCGAGCTCTGATAAACAATTCAGATCCACGTATTAAGGGTTGTCTTCAAATAAGAGGGCAGCCCTTTTTCTTGTTAGTGTGATCGTTAGAGTTATTGGCATATCCTAACAAAAATATGTGTATTTCTTAGAATTAACATGATCGTGTTAGAGTTTTTGAAAAACTCTAACAACAACTCTAACAGACGCAAATTAAGATGTGTTCTTATGATCGCTATAGCACTGATGCTTTGTCGGTTTTTGTATGATTTTGTCGCATTTCTGCGACTTTAAACCGAGTATGATATAAAGCATGAAGATTAATTATTGCGATCAATACCAGCTGCTCAGGATCCTGTCACTGAAAGCAGAATTGAAAAAGCTCCCCAATGTCAAGATCGGGAAGCAAAGGGACAAAGCTGTCGTAAGAGAGTATTACAGAGGGGAAAACGGCAAGCTTGTTTACAGATCATTTGATGCCTGTTCCGTTGAAGGGAAAACCCGCTGTCAGCAGGCAGTCAGGCGCAAAGAGATCCTTGAGCAGATCAAGCTGATTGAGGCAGGATCCGGCAATTCTCTGGTAAAGATAAATGAGACATGCAAGATCAAGCTGAAGACTGCAGTGCTCAGCGAGGCATTATGGAATGCTGTCGGCTGTGATCAGAACCCAAGACCTAAGAAAGCGTCTTATTTCCATAATGGCGTCCAAATGCGGTCAAGAACTGAAGTTCTTATTGCAGAGATACTTGATGAACTGGGTCTGGAGTATAAATACGAACCTGCGATCCAATTTGGTGATGCGATAATACACCCTGATTTTCTGGTGTATATTCCTTGCCTTAAGAGATGTCTGATAATTGAATTCTATGGTTTAAGCGATAACGAAGGTTATTTGATCGATACAGTAGGTAAAATGACTGCTTATTCAAATGGCGGCTTATTACTTAACCGTGATGTACTTGGTTTCTATGGAACAGAAAGATCGATGAACAGCAACGAGTACATTTACAATAACATAGTAATGGTGATCAACTTGCTTGCAACTGAGTCAGTATTGTTAGAGTAAGTGTTAGAGTTTCCCAAAAAGTCTAACAAGAACATGTTAAAACCAATAAATACACATGTTTTTGTTAGGATAATCCAAAAACTCTAACAAAAACTCTAACAACTATCTGAATAAGATGTTTATCAGTCTGCCAATGTTCCCATCGGATCCCAGGGTTCTAAGAGAACGGGATCTAATTCCCAGAGCTTCTTCTCCTTGGACTTCAAGTACTTCTTGTCTACTACAGCCTGGTAGACAAACTCATCAAACCAGGAGTCAGAGCATACGTAGTAGCCTTTTGAACCGGCCTTGTCTCCCCAGCTGTTCTCGATCCTCCAGCGGTCAGGGTTGCCGTCCTTGTCAAGGTTGACGCCCAGGATGACCATGGCGTGGTTCATGGCGCTGTCACCGTATGTGAGCCTGTCTGCCTTGGTGAAGTTGTATTTGACGTTAAAGAAAGACTCAACGCCGCATGCCTTACGGTCGAATACGCCCTGTTCACGCAAAGAGAACTTCATGCAGTCTGAACCGAACCATACGGGATGGCCGTCCTTGAGCTGGGCTATTACGGCCTGCTTGAAGGAGTCCATGGGGAGGTTGAGATATTTTACGGGGCGGCCTTCGGTCACATTGCCAAGATACTTAACTGAATAAGTCTTGCCAAAGGGCTTATCTTCGGAGGTTGCGTTGATTATGCTGATCCTCGAAGAAAGATCGATGCCTATGTACTTGTCGAAGAAATCCTTAGGAGTGATGCCTGCTTCGGAAATGACCTTATCGTCTTCGTTTCTCATTATGAGGTCAAACTGCTTCGGAGGCTGGCCAAGAGTAATGGCAAGTATCCTGTAGACTTCGCTTAATGCGATCTGGCGCATGTCATCAAGGCTCGCAAGGGTAGCGCCGTTCCTGGCTGCTTCCTTTATCCAGATGGCCCTCTCCCTTACGATCGATGTTAAGAATTCATCGAGCCATGTGGAGTTCGTGGCATTCTTGGAATCGGGATATGCGTAGGAAGGAACAACACCGTATTTTCTGACTATATTAGCGAGCATGTCCCATTGGCCGCCGTCACACAGCGGGTCTGAATTAAGGAAGGAGTAGAGTCTTCCCGAGACGTCCTCGTCTTTGAGATTTATGGCATTGAGGAAGAAGTAGTTTGCCTTCTCGAGCTTGTCGTAGAAGAAGATGTAGTTCTGTGACAGCTCGAATGTCTTTAAGTTGTACTTTTTGATCAACTCATATCTGAATGTGTTAAGGGCCGCGAAGATCCAGCATCTGCCTGAATTCTTCTGGTCCGTGATATCACCCTGCTTAAGATCAATGGAGAACGTAAAAGGGTACTTGCGCACTTCACGGTAGTCAGCAGAAGCGGCGATGACGCCATTTGATACTGCTGCATTGGAAGCTATGATATTTGCTCTCTTGGCATTAAAATCCGCTTCCATCTGTTTAAGCTGCTTGGATGAAACGGCATCTGACTTTTTGGGCATATAAGTTTCCTCCGGGATCAAATCTGTTTTAAGTATACAGTTTTGTGGGTTATAATTGTTTATATTTTTAAAGCAATTTGAGGGCAGACGTGAGGGAAGTTACGCAAATAAAGACATCTTCTGCAGCAGAGGGATTTAAGATCCCTTTGTCAGGGTTTTATGCCATTGCCCTGATCTATCTCATGATCCCCGTTCTTGTATTTACCACGGGATATCTTAAACCGGGGATAGGCCTTACTGCAGGAGTGATATTTATCGGCCTGACATTGGTTTCCATCCTGGATTTTGGCCGCGATATAAATGGCAAAAAGCTTGAAGACAATGACTCTATATGCCTGCCTTGGAAATTCTTTATAGTATTTGCCGTAACAGCGCTTGTGCTGTCCTTTATAACAGGCGTTGGCGAGTTCATCTTTACTCTCCAGGATCATCCGTTCAGAAGAGCGATATTAAGAGACCTCATAGATTACGACTGGCCTGTCATCTACGACTATGCCACACAGACGAATCCTCTGGTAAGGGACATCCTGGGTTTTGACAGTGGGAATGTCGCTTTCTGCTACTATTTTGCATATTTCATGCCGGCAGCCGCCCTGGGCAAGCTGTTTGGTCTCGGCTTTGCCAATGTGTTCCTTCTTATCTGGAATTCCATAGGGATGTTTCTTACGTTTATAGGAATGTCGAGGTTCTGCCACAGACCCTCATTCGCAGTGCCTTTTGTCTATACGTTCTTTGCAGGACTCGATGCTCTGCCCGATCTTTTCTATGCCATTACGCACTATGAGGCATGGCTGTGGCTCGAAGGCTATGTGCCGGGCATAAGTTATGTAGCGAACTTTACGGAATACTGCAATGTGTTTAATCAGGTGGTGCCTTGCTTTTTAGTTGTTGTATTGTTCATGATGCAGAAGAACACAAGATCTCTGGCACTTACATGCGGGCTCCTTTTGGTCTATTCACCCTGGGCGGTGATAGGGATTGTCCCGATGGCCATAGCTTCTCTTTCCCGCAAAGAAGAGGGATGCGGCAAGGGCATTACCGCAGTAAAGAATATCTTATCGCCTGTAAATATCATCTCAGCAATAGCTCTGCTCGGCATATTCGGCAGTTTCTATATGTCTAACTCAGGCGCTGTGGACTACAGGGGATTTACCTTCTCATTCTATGAACAGCCTTTGTGGTTCATACCATGCTACATCATATTCGTATTAGTTGAGGTGGCGCCTTTCGTCCTGATGACAGGAAAGCAGCACAAAAAAGACGCAGTATTTATCGCGGCCGTGATAACACTCCTCGCCTTGCCTTTCTACCGCATATCAGGGATGAACGATCTGACCATGAGAGGCTCTATGCCGGCACTTTTCCTTCTTCAGATATATATTGCTTCTGAGCTTGCAAAAAGATCTGAGATACAAGATGTGCCGAAGGAGAAGAAGGCAAGGAATAAGCTCATCGCATTTTATCTTGTGATAATACTCATGATGTTCCCCGCGCTCGAGAACATGTTCGTTATCTTCGGTTCACAGCTTACGGGAGATCAGTCAAATGCCGAGAACATCGGTTCGTTCGGCAACATCAACCAGGCAGAATATGCCGAGGTAATAGAAGAACAGTTCTATGTGGAAGACTACAACAAGACGTTTTTCTACAGATTCCTTGCTAAGGATTAATCGTCCTTGCTCTCTTCTGAAGCAATATAGATAGGGCGTCTCTTGGATTCGATATAGATCTTTCCTATGTATTCGCCAATGATGCCCAGGCACATAAGGATGAGTCCGCCGATAAAAAGGATGAACGACAAAAGTGAGGGGTAGCCGGGCACTGTGTTATAGATCTGAAGGACTATCGCCCTGATAAAATAGTACAGAAGGTATGCAAAGCCGAGGCAGGCGAATCCCATGCCAAGGTATATCGATATCCTTAAGGGCGCTGTCGTAAATGAGACGATACCGTCTATCGCATATCTGAACAGCGACCAGAAACTCCATTTAGTCTCGCCTGCAGCCCTCTCGACATTCTCATGTTCGATCCATTTGGTCCTGAACCCTACCCAGGCGAATATACCCTTCGAAAAGCGCTGGCGCTCGGAAACGCTTAAGATCGCATCGACTACGGACTTTCTCATGAGCCTGAAATCCCTAGCGCCGTCAGCGATCTCGACATCACACATCCTGTTGATGATGCGGTAGAACTTCCTGGCGAAAAAGCTCCTGATCTTGGGCTCGCCCTTACGGGTAACTCTTCTTGCCGCAACGATATCCCATTCGCCCGAATCGAGATCTTTTATCATCTGCGGGATAAGTGAAGGAGGGTCCTGCATATCCGCATCAAGTATGGCGATGTAATCGCCCTTCGCTTTCTCAAGACCTGCATACATCGCAGCTTCTTTGCCGAAGTTCCTGGAGAATATGACATACTTAACGCCCGGGTCCTCGCAGGCAAAGCCCTTGATGACTTCGCTCGTCTTATCACGGCTTCCGTCGTTTACGAAGATGAACTCGAAAACATGTTCAGGAACAGAGGATCTTACTTCCTTGAGCGCATCATAGAGGATTGGCAGCGCCGCTTCTTCGTTATAGCACGGAACAACAAGACTGATGAGCATTACGGCGCCTCCTCTGATTGAAACGGTTTAATAAAATGTATTATAATCAAAAAATCATTAAATTGATACTTTTTGATCGATCCCAGGGAGGGGACTTGCCCATGAAGGAACTAACAACGCTAGACGGCGGTAAGAACAAGAGATCACTGCCGTCCATGAAGTTTGACAGAAGACCCCTTGTAACCTTCGGTCTGGCTGTAATACTCTACGCCATCGTCATCCTTATCTGCCGCAAGCCTCCCTTCGGAACATATTCATTTCTGATAAGTGACCTGTCAGGACAGTATGCGCCTTTTCTGGTCCTTCTGAGGAACAAACTCCTTGAGATCTTCAATTCTTCCCCCGGGGATCTCGTAAGGCTGATCTCTTATTCGTTCTGCTTAGGCCTCGGCAAGAATTTCGCGGGAAGCTACGGTTACTATCTGGCGAGTCCTTTTAATGTTTTGACGCTTCTGTTCAAACCTTCTCAGATCGATACGCTGGCGGTCGTTATAGTAAGCCTCAAGCTGACATTGTCTGCCTCGTTCATGTGCATGTTCCTGGGTTCCAGGTCAGATGACAAGAAGTCAAGATGGCCGGTCCTTCTTGGTCTTGTCTATGCTTTTTCCTTGTATTCGCAGGCATTCATGTTCCACATCATGTGGCTTGACGGATACTGCCTTCTGCCGCTGCTCCTGTATTTCGCCGAAAAGTATATACGGACAGGAAAGTACAAGGGTCTGATCTTTACTCTCCTTGTCTTGTTCTGGTCCAACTACTATATCGCTTATATGGTTGGCGCATTCAGTTTTGTCTACCTCCTCGTAAGGCTCTATTCCACGGGCGAAAAGCTGAAAGAAGCCTGCCGCAAGGTCATCAAGTTCATTGCTCTTGCCGTAATGAGCGCCATGAGCGTAGCGGTCCTCATTATCCCTGTAGGACTTGATACAATAAAGAATGCCGATCAGACCATCGATACAGGCACAAAATCACTTGTCTTGTACACTCCGCTCGATCTTATGGACATGCTCCTTCTGGGAGATCCGGGTGAATTCGGCGATGTCATGCCTTCCAACAAGCCCTTTATCTTCCTCAGCCTGCTCATTACCATGCTCCTTTTGATCTATCTTGTATCGCCGCTGTTTAAGGGCAGGGAGAAAAAGATATACATCGCCTGCCTTACAGGAGTCTATGTATCCACTGCGGTCTGCTGGTTCGACAAGATCTGGCAGGTCTTTGACGATCCTAACTGGTTCTGGCACAGACACGCTTTCGTTTTCCTGCCGTTCTTCCTTGTGATAGCCCAGAAGGTCTTAGAGAAGATCAGGAATGTAAGACCGAAGGATATGACCATATCAGCAGGAATAATGCTCGTGATGCTCTTTACCGTGCATACGATAGGCAGATACAAGGGCGAAGACAAGATCTTCATGTACAACACCATCCTCATCCTCGTAAACCTTTCGGTGCTCCTTCTCTATACAAGGACGTCGTGGCCGAAGCAGCTCGAGGATATGCCACAGCTGATATCACCGCTCCTGGCAGCTCTTACTGTTTTCGAGCTCGTATTCGCAGGGCCTATGCTTACCGCAGGTATTGAGACTTTTACTAATTTCAACGGCGATACGACAGAGTTTGCAGCTTCCGTTGAAGAACTCCAGACTTTCAGCAAGCTCGCAGCGGATAATAATGCCAAGGTCAATGCATATAGGGCCGATGCCGAAGAGATAGAGAACTACAACCTGGAGTACTATGTCGATTCCGGGTTCTCCATGTACGGAAACTTCAGGGGACTTCAGTTCTTCAACTCCAATTCCAACAAGCTGATGCACAGGTTCTTGAAGCAGCTGGGGTATGCCACGAACTACAACTACTTCGTTACTTACTACACATACACAAGCCCTGCGGCAGACGCCTTCTTCTCTATAGGCACCGTAGCCTGCCGCAAGAGTTACGGAATGGGAGTAAATATGGGCAGCGTAACGCCGGGAAGCCATCTTGAGGCTTACTCGAACCCTTATGTCCTCCCGCTCGGCTTTGCATCAGACAGGGGAGCGATGAGCTTTGATTTCTACAGGCTTGAGGAAGCAACCGGAAACAAGGACTATTTTGCCCTTCAGAACGACTGGTATAATTCGCTGTTCCCTGATGCATTTACCGAAGACTTCTTTATAAGCGCAGACGATGCTGCCGGCGAGCCTGAACTTATAGGAGGCTTTATCTTCGATAAGAATGATTACATGACAGGCCTTGAATACGAGGCAAGTCAGGAAGAAGATCCCGAAGCAGCATCAGTTGCCGTCTCAGATCCTCTGGGGCTGGAAGCCTCATCAGGAGCTGCCGCAGGCGAAAACGCGGTAATCATCAACCAGAGCAACAAGAATGTCCCTATTGTCTATGAGTACAGCTTCACTTCTGAGTCTGACAAGGAACTCTACCTTAACATCTCATGCCCGAGGGTAATGGGTCAGACTTCCGTCTATGTCAATAACATCCTTATCGCGTCAGGATCCGAGGACACGTACTATTCCAGGATCTACAGGCTCGGTTCATTTGCCGAAGGTGAGGAAGTAAAGATAACCATTATGTCAAACAGCAGCACCTGGAAATATCAGGACATCAATTTCGCTTACTTTGACGAAGAGGCGTTTGACAGACAGTTAGCTTCTGTGGACACATCCAAGGTCAAGGTCAGCACTTTTGAAGATGGTCTGGTCAGGTTTGACATAAACGGTCTTACCGGCAGTGAGACAGTAATAACGACCATTCCTGCAGAAGACGGCTGGACGCTCTATATAGACGGCGAGCCTTGTGATTATAATGTTTACCAGCAGGCATTTATATCTTTTGACTGTCCTTCAGGAAGCCACACGGCAGAACTCAGGTTTGAAGCGCCGGGTCTTAAGGCAGGACTTATGGTTACGGTGCTGGGCATAGTCTCGCTCGTCGTTTTCGCTTTTGTTGATAAAAAGAACTCAAAACTGAAAGACACGGCAAAATAAATGATATAAAATCTACGGAATATCTTTCTCGGAGGTGATTACAATGGGATATTTGGATGAATATAAGTTTTGGATGACAGATCCTTATTTTGACGAGGATACGAGAGCAGAGCTCAAGGCACTTGAAGGAAATGACAAGGAGATCGAGGACAGGTTCTATAAGAACCTCGAATTCGGCACCGCAGGTTTCAGGGGCGTTCTTGGCGCAGGCACGAACAGGATGAACATCTATACTGTTGCCAAGGCTTCGGCAGGTCTTGCGCAGTTCATCTTATCGAGCGGCGAAGATGCAGTCAAAAGAGGCGTTGTTATCTCATATGACTCACGCCATTTCTCTCCGGAGTTCGCCGAGATCACTGCTACGACTCTTGCAGCATACGGCATTCCGAGCCTTTTATCTGACGAGCTGCGTCCGGTTCCTATGTGTTCTTACGCAGTAAGATATTTCAAGGCTTTTGCGGGCGTCATGATCACCGCATCACACAACCCTTCAAAGTACAACGGATATAAGGTCTACGGCGAGGACGGCGGACAGGTACCGCCTGAAGCGGCAGACGTTATCCTCCACGCCATTGAGGACATCACTGACTTAAGACAGATCAGGAAGATGTCATTAGAGGATGCCAAGGCCCAGGGTTTTGTTAAGACTTTCGGCGAGGAAGTGGATAATGCATACACAGATATGCTCGCAAAGCTCGTTGTTGACCAGGATGCAATAGACAAGCAGAAGGACATGAGCATCGTCTACACACCTCTTCACGGATCAGGCAACAAGCCTGTCAGAAGGATCCTGGACAGGGTCGGATTTACCAACATCCACATCGTTCCCGAGCAGGAGCTTCCTGACGGCGCTTTCCCTACGGTAAGGCTTCCCAATCCTGAAGATCCCGATGCTCTTAAGATGGCAATAGAGCTTGCCAAGAAGACAGATGCTTCACTTGTATTCGGAACAGACCCTGACTCTGACCGTATCGGTGTTGCGGCAAAGACTGTTGAAAACGGCGAAGTCACATACAGATGCTTTACGGGAAACCAGATGGGCCTCATGCTCCTTGACTACATCCTTGATGCCAAGTCTTCATTAGGTATGCTCCCTTCTGATTCCTTTGCAGTTACGACCATCGTATCCACAAAGCTCGCAGGCAAGGTTACCCAGGCTTACGGCGTAGAGCTCATGGAAGTCCTTACCGGTTTCAAGTTCATCGGCGAGAAGATCAAGCTCTTTGACGAGTTTGGCGACAAGCACTTCCAGTTCGGCTTCGAAGAGAGCTACGGATATCTTTCAGGTCTCGATGTAAGGGACAAGGACGCCGTAGTCGCAGCAATGCTCATCTGCAACATGGCAGCAGCTTCTTTCGAGAAGGGCGAAACGCTCGTAGACAGGCTCTCTCACGTATATGAGAAGTACGGTTTCGGCATTGAAGAGACAGTCAGCAAGACATTAGAGGGCAAGGAAGGCATCGAGAAGATCCAGAATGCCATGGTTGAATTAAGATCTGAGCTCGAAGCCTGCACGGATGCCCGGGGCGCTTCAAAGCTCTTAGGCGGCGTTCCCGTTGTTGCCGTAAGAGACTATAAGACCTCTACCAGATATGACTTTACTGCTGACGGAGTCCAAAAGTCCGAGATCACTCTGCCTGAGTCTAACGTTATCCTCTATGAGCTTGGCGGAGACAAGGGCATAGACTGGGCATGCGCAAGGCCTTCAGGTACTGAGCCCAAACTCAAGATCTACTTCGGGACATATGCACAGGACAAAGGCGAGGCTGCCGAAAGGCTCGCCAGGATCAAGAGCGAAGTAACAGGTTATATCGAAGAAAAACTCAAATGATCAGGAATTGACCAGCGGCAGGATATATTCATAGACCGCTTTGGCAAAACCAAGATCCTCACAGCGCGCCGTGATAAACGACGCGCTTTTCTTTGTGATGCCGTCTGCATTTTCCATAGCGATGCCGTGTCCGGCCGCTTCGATCATGGAGCGGTCGTTCTCTGAATCGCCTATTGCAAAGCTGTTTTCCCCGGGGATACCAAGGTGGCCGCAGAGTTCAAGAAGCGCCTTGCCCTTGGAGACATCCTTTGCCATTATGTCGTAGAAGGAGGGCCCTGAAGAAACCACGGTAAGATCCTTATCCTGCCTTAATTCCTCGGCCAGATCATCAGGCGGGTCTATCAGAAGGAACTTGTTGAAAGAGGGGATGGAAGGTCTTTCCAGGAAATCATACCCTATCTCGAAAAGAGGAGCCTTTTTGGAGGGCTCAACGTCTTTATTGTAGTCCTCGCAGAAGAACCTTCTCTTGGAATCGGGGGCAAAGTATATGCCGGTCGTCGAATAAAGCGTGGCGTTGACCTTCTTTTCGAGCACCTTTGAGAGGATCTGCCTGAGCTTGTCTTCCGGGAAGTCGGCAGAATAGACATCTTTTCTTGCCCCTGCATCGAAAAGCGCACCGCCGTTCCCTGTGATGAGAGGGACGTCTATCCCCAGTCTCTCCGCAAATTTACCGACCAGGAACGAGGACCTGCCTGTCGCTATGGTGAAGGCAACGCCGTTTTGCTGAAGCGCCTTGATGGCTTTGGCGTTTTCATAAGGAACATCCTCTCCCGGCATGAGGAGAGTAAAGTCCATGTCAGATGCTAAGATGTACCTGTATTCCATTTTTGTAACGATCCTGCCCGGTTAGTTAATTCAGTTGAAATTTTACAATACAAGGCGATCAAATACTTCTTTTTTTTGCCAAAATTATCTGTTTATTTAATTGAAGTTTTGCAAATAGATGTTTATGATAATCGAGTAGTAAAAGATAGGGGTTAGTTATGAAGAAAACAAGCGGCAATTCCGGCAGTAACGGATCAAGGCAGGTGCCTGCTGTAAGAAGCGGTTCTCAGGTTAGAAAGTCCGCTCCTTCTTCACCTGTTGAATTTGACTATAGTTCTCTTGGCGGTTCCGCTAAGAAAAAGACTTCTTCCCACACAAAGAAGACTTCTGCTTCCAAGTCACGTCCGAAGTCCAAGAACGGCGGCAAGAATGCTCTCGCAGTCGTTGGCGCTGTCGCAGCGGTTATCGTACTCATAGGCGGAGTCTTAGTCCTCACGGGCAAGCAGAATGTCGTTCTTGACCTCTTTAAGGATAAGATCACCGTAACCATGGCTGACGGCACAGAGCAGAACATCACTTGTGAAGATGCTTATGCTGAGCTTGATACCGGTGTATTCTACGATGGTATAGTGATCGACGGCGTTTCCGTAGGCGGCATGACAAAGGAAGAGGCTCTTGCAGCTGTTTCCGCCAACCAGCCCGCAGCTCCCGTTACCCTTGATTTCACACTTAAGCTTGAAGACAGGACTTTCCCTCTTGATCTGAGTTCTCTGTCTCTTAACTGGAACGGCGCTGAGGTCGTTGAAGAGGCTTTCGCTTATGCAAGGCCCCAGGCTATGCCCGAGACCCCTGAGGAGTATCCTTTTCTTACTGACGATTACAACAAGTTCCAGCAGCTTAAGAACCAGCCCCAGAGCTTCAATACGGCTTATACCGTTAACACTGACGGACTCCAGTCCATCGTATCCTCTATCGTGGATCCTCTTGAGACTGCCATGAGCGATGCTTATATCCAGTCATTCAATACTGATTCGCATGCATTTGACGTAGTGCCCGAGAGCATCGGATACCATGTTGACTCCGCTGCAACGGCCAATGCAGTTAAGGCCATGATCGACAGTGCAACATACAGCGGCGTTGTTGACATCACATGCGAGATCGAGCAGCCTAACGTTACCGCAGCTTATATCAATGCCAACTTTGGCCTTATCTCTTCTTATAAGACCGTAACGAGCGATAACTCCAACCGTAACAACAACATAAGACAGGCCTGCGAGAACATGAACGGCACCAAGCTCGAACCGGGCGAAGAGTTCTCATTTAACGGCGTTGTCGGTCCGAGAACGACTGAGAACGGTTTCAAGGAAGCAACAGTCATCTTAGGCGGCCAGTACGAGAAGGGCATGGGCGGCGGAATCTGCCAGGTAAGCTCCACGCTCTACAATGCAGTCCTTATGGCTGATCTTCAGGTTACGGACAGATCTTCACACGCGTGGCCGTCATCTTACGTTGACGAAGGCCGTGATGCTACTGTTGACTGGGGATCTATAGACTTCAAGTTCAAGAACAACACAGACTTCCAGATCTTCATCGTAGCTTACTGGGATCCTTCAGATTCCACATGCCACGCTGAGATCTACGGCAAGCGTCTCCCTGACGGACAATACATCAAGATCGAGAGGGAGATAACATCAAGGACTCCCACAAGCGGCGTAGAGTATGTCCAGAACACAGAGATGCCCGCAGGCCAGACAAATACGGTAAGGGCAGGTCACGACGGTGTTACAGCCCGCGTATATAAGGTTTGGTACGATGCTTCAGGCAACGAGATCAAGCGTGAAGAGGCTCAGACAACGGTATACCGCATGTATCCCAAGAGGATCGAAGTCGGAACACTGCTTCCTGACGGTTCCCATGCTCCGTTTGATGCTTCTACCGGAAGGGTAACCACCCCTACTCCTTCAGAGACCCAGCCTGTGGAAACGCAGCCCGTTGAGACTACGCCTTCGGAAACGCAGCCTGTTGAGACTACGCCTGCACCCACGGATACCCAGCCGACTGACCCGCCTCCGGCAGAATAAGCTGATTTACGACATATGACGGATACTTAGAAAGCTCGGCCGAGTCCGAGCTTTTTTAATGAAAAACAAACTGAAAATTGTTTGTTTTATGCCCCCACTTATTAATAAATTGGTTTATAATTAGAACGTTTTGTATGTGGTTTCTTAAACCATAAATTTTCACATTAAGGAGATCCAGTCTTATGGCAGAATTGACAAAAAAGACCATGGACGGTAACGAGGCTGCGGCTTACACTTCGTATGCATTTACTGAGAACGCTGCAATCTACCCTATCACACCGTCATCCCCTATGGCTGACCACACAGACCAGTGGGCACAGCAGGGAAGAAAGAACATTTTCGGACAGACAGTTAACATCGTTGAGATGGAATCCGAGGGCGGCGCATCAGGCGCAGTTCACGGTTCACTCGCTACAGGTGCTTTAACTACAACTTATACAGCATCTCAGGGTCTCCTTCTGATGATTCCTAACATGTATAAGATCGCAGGCGAGCTCCTCCCTTGCGTATTCCATGTTTCCGCAAGAGCTCTTGCAGCTCACGCGCTCAACATCTTCGGCGACCACGCTGACGTTTATGCTTGCCGCCAGACAGGTTTCGCAATGCTCTGCTCCAACTCCGTTCAGGAAGTTGCAGACCTCGCTGCAGTAGCTCACCTTTCCACAATCAAGACAAGAGTTCCTTTCCTCCACTTCTTCGACGGTTTCCGTACATCACACGAGATCCAGAAGATCGAGGTTATCGACTACGATACACTCGGATCATTGGTTGACTATGAGGCAATCAAGGCTTTCCGTAAGAGAGCACTTTCACCTAACCACCCGACACTCCGTGGTACAGCTCAGAACCCTGATATCTACTTCCAGGGCAGAGAAGCTTCCAACCCCTTCTATCTTGCAGTACCTGATCAGGTTCAGTACTACATGGACAAGATCAACGAGATCCGCGGCACAGACTACAAGCTCTACAACTACTATGGTGCAGCTGATGCTGACCGTGTCATCATCGCTATGGGTTCTGTCTGCGAGACAGCTGAAGAAGTTATCGACTTCCTCAACGCTCACGGCGAGAAGGTTGGTATGGTAAAGGTTCACCTCTATCGTCCTTTCGCAGCTGATAAGCTCCTTGAGGCTATCCCTTCAACTGCTAAGGCTATCGCAGTCTTAGACAGAACAAAGGAGCCCGGTTCTTATGCAGAGCCTCTCTTCCTCGACGTAGCAGCAGCTTATGTCGGCAAGAACGCTCCCAAGCTCATCGGCGGCCGTTACGGTATGGGTTCCAAGGATACAACACCTGAGTGCGTACTCGCAGTATATAAGGAACTTAAGAAGGATCAGCCTAAGGAAAGATTCACGATCGGTATCGACGATGACGTTACATTCCTCTCACTCGACTGCTCAGAGACGATCGAAGTTGCAGGCGAGGGCACAGTACAGGCTAGATTCTGGGGTCTCGGCGCAGACGGTACAGTTGGTGCCAACAAGAACTCCATCAAGATCATCGGTGACCACACAGACAAGTATGCTCAGGCTTACTTCTCATATGACTCCAAGAAGTCCGGCGGTATCACGATCTCTGACCTGAGATTCGGTGACACACCTATCCGTTCAACATATCTCATCAACAAGGCTGACTTCGTTGCATGCCACAACCAGTCTTATGTTTATGAGTACGATATGCTCTCAGCTCTTAAGCCGGGCGGCACATTCCTTCTCAACACACAGTGGACAAGAGAAGAGCTCGAGGAGAGACTCCCCGGTTCAATGAAGCGTTACATCGCTAACAACAACATCAAGTTCTATACTATCGATGCTGTTGCAAAGGCTAAGGAGATCGGCCTCGGCGGCAGGATCAACACTATCTGCCAGTCCGCATTCTTCAAGCTCTCCGGCATCCTCCCTGTTGAGCAGGCTGTTGACTACATGAAGAAGGCAGCTCTCAAGTCTTACGGCAAGAAGGGTGATGATGTCGTTCAGATGAACTACAAAGCTATCGATGCAGGTGTTGACGCTGTTGTTGAAGTTGATATCCCTGATTCATGGAAGACAGCTGAGGATAAGCCGGTTGAGAAGAAGGCTGTTCCTGAGTTCATCGAGAAGGTCGTTAACGTAATGAACAGACAGGAAGGTAACTCTCTCCCTGTATCTACATTCGTAGGCATGGAAGACGGTACATTCCCTCAGGGTACTGCAGCATACGAGAAGCGCGGTACAGCAGTTGATATCCCTGTATGGGATGCTTCAAAGTGTATCCAGTGCAACCAGTGCTCCATCGTCTGCCCTCACGCAGCTATCCGTCCGTTCCTCCTCACAGAGGAAGAGGCAGCTAATGCACCTTTCGAGACAAAGCAGGGCATGAAGCCTTACGACAACATGAAGTTCAGGATCCAGGTTTCCGCTATGGACTGCCTCTCCTGCGGTATCTGCGTTGAGTCTTGTATCGCTAAGGAAAAGGCTATCACAATGGTTCCTCTCAAGGATAACCTCAAGGAAGCTGAGAACTGGGATTACTGCGTAGCACTCTCACACAAGGACAACCCGATGGCTAAGGCTACAGTCAAGGGTTCACAGTTCGAGCAGCCGCTCCTTGAATTCTCAGGCGCATGCGCAGGCTGCGGTGAGACACCTTACGCTAAGCTCTTAACACAGCTCTTCGGCGACAGGATGCAGATCTCCAATGCTACAGGTTGTTCTTCTATCTGGGGCGGTTCTGCACCTTCAATGCCTTACACAACTAACTACAGAGGTTTCGGTCCTGCATGGGGCAACTCACTCTTCGAGGACAACGCTGAGCACGGTCTCGGAATGTTCTTAGGCTACAAGCAGCTCAGATCAAGAGCTAAGATGCTCGTTGAGCAGACAGTTGATGCTACATCTTCTGATGACTTCAAGGCTGCAGCTCAGGCTTGGATCGATGGTTTCGATTCTGCTGAGAACACACGTGAGATCGCAGAGAAGCTCGCTGAAGCACTCAAGGCTGAAGGTTCTGATTCTGCTAAGAAGGCTCTCGAGTATGAGGACTTCTTCATGAAGAGATCACAGTGGATCATCGGTGGTGACGGATGGGCTTACGATATCGGTTACGGCGGACTTGACCACGTTCTCGCTACAGGTGAGGATGTCAACGTTCTCGTTCTCGATACAGAGGTTTACTCCAACACAGGCGGACAGGCTTCCAAGTCCACACCTCAGGGTGCTGTTGCTCAGTTCGCTGCAGGCGGTAAGCACGTTAAGAAGAAGGATCTCGGCATGATGGCTATGAGCTACGGCTACGTTTACGTTGCTCAGGTCGCTATGGGTGCTGACAAGAACCAGGTTATCAAGGCATTCTCCGAAGCAGAAGCTTACCAGGGACCTTCCCTCGTTATCTGCTACGCACCTTGTATCAACCACGGTATCAAGGGCGGCCTCAAGATGGCTCAGATCAGAGAGAAGCAGGCAGTTGACTGCGGTTACTGGCACCTGTTCAGATTCAACCCTACGCTCGTAAACGAAGGCAAGAATCCGTTCACATTAGATTCCAAGGAACCTCAGGGTGACTTCTTCGAATTCTTAAAGGGCGAAGTACGTTACAACTCACTCTACAAGAAGTACGATGCTGAAGTTGTTGACGATCTGTTCAACAGATGCTACAAGGATTCAAGAGAGCGTTATGCTTCTTACGTTAAGAAGGCAAGCGAGGCTTGATTCTTAAGCTAAAGCTTAAAACAACAAGATCCGGCCGGGGTTTCCCGGCCGGATTTTTCTTTGTTTCTGACACCCGGATTCACATTTTGGTGCAGGAAAAACATTTTTCGCAACAGAATATGTAAAAGCTTGCTGTTATTCCTGTTTTGTTGACAAAATCTAAGATCGGAGCAACGGTTTTGCAACAACACCTGATAGGACCATTTATCTTTGTGCCGTGATATAATTACTGATATGAATAATGAAGAGAATAGATTAGTGATATCAGATACTCTTGTACCTGATATATTTCTTGTAAGATACATGCCTGAGCTGTCGAGGAATGCCATTGCCGCATACCTCTATATCAATATGGAGTATAAGGGCAGGACTTTTACCGAGAAGGACATTAAGGATCTGTCCATAATGCCGGATAAGGATGTTTATGAGGTCATATCCGAGCTTTTATCCAAGGATATCCTGGCCAAAAAAGACGACGGTTACTCTCTTATCGATCTTAAGAGGGTAGAAGTCGATGAGTATGTTAAGACTGCAAAAGCCAAGGGCAGCACGGCAGATCTCGGTCTTTCGAGCGATGAGAGCAGAAGGGCAGTGCTCGCTGATTCCATCAATACCACATTCTACGGCGGCAGGATGGCTAATATCTTCTACAGGCTCATAGATAAGTGCCTTTGGGAGTATAAGTTCGATGACAGGGTCTGCTACCAGCTGTTCAGCGAAGGAGACAGAAGGAAGATCTCCAGGAGCTATAACCGCATGGAGAAGCTCGCCGAGGAATGGTACAACAAGGGTTATGTGACGATAGGCAAGCTCGAAGGTTACTTGGAGCGCAACGAAGAGAAGGATAAGCTCACCTCACTGATAAGAAAGAAACTCAGGATCAATATCAATGAGCTCGATGAGAACAGGATCCACGGCTGGGTCGACAAGTTCTGCTTTGGCGAGGACATGGTAACGTATGCCATCAGCAAGAACGAATTTAGAGGCAAGATAACTGTCCTTAATGTCGATGACACCCTGACACAGTGGTTCGAGAATGGCTGCGACACAATAGAGAAAGCAGAGGCTTTTGAGAGCGACAAGCACGCATATAACAAGCGCAAGTATTCCAAGACCAAGGCAAAGGCCAATACCGTTTGGAAGAGCGGATCTGAGGCCGGCATAGAAAAGGAAAACAGCAAAGAAGACACCAAGGAGACCAAGACAGAGGTCCCTGACGATGTCCTCAATATGTTCGGAGGAGACGAAGATGACGATTAAGGAACTGATATATCAGGCAAATTCCGAAGCTGATTCCGAACGCACATTAAGACGCGAAGAGAAGATCAGGAAGGTCTACGAGGCCTGCCCCGATCTTAAAAAGGCCGATAAAGAGATCGGCGATTTAAGGGGCAAGCGACTCGTTGCCGTGATCGACAGGAACGATAAGCTCATCAAGATCTGCGATGAGCAGCTCGATAAACTCAGGCAGCAGAAGGAACTAATTTTAAAGAGCAACAAGATAGATCCCGGATACGATGAAGAGGAATATATCTGCAGCAAGTGCCGTGATACAGGTTTCGTCAAGGGCAAGGACGGCACTGACAAGGTCTGTTCCTGCAGGAAGGATCTGATTGGCGAGGCAATCCGTGATTCAGGCCTTGCTGACTACGCATCCTTTGACATGAAGAATTACAGGAACGATTATCTTGGCGAAGAAACGGCAAGAGCGGGGATACTCTCATCCATGGTATCTGTCATGATGAACACCGGAGCAGCAAAAGACAAGGACCTCTGGCTATATTCAGGCAAGGTTCAGAGCGGCAAGTCCTACCTGGCGATCTGTGTCTTAAAGGCAGCGGTAAAGCTCGGCAAGAGCGTTTACTACATCAAGTGCGAGGATGTAGGATATTCTTCTGAAACAGTAACTGACGCATTAAGAAGTGCGGATTTCATAGTCATTGACGATTTTGCGGGCGAGGTCACACAGGATAACAGATGCGCTTCAGCCCTCAATTCGATAATAGAGACAAGGTCAGCAGCAGGACTTAAGACTGTCCTGGTCAGCTCCATGCCCAAGGACGATCTCATCTCCACATGCGACATGAGGATCGCCGGCAAGATCAGAAACTGCGGTGATATCAGGTAATGCAGATCTATTGCGGAACAGACATCACAGAGATCAGCCGTATCAGAAAAGCTGTCGGCAGGAATAAGGACGCTTTCCTTAGTCATACTTTCACACAAAAAGAGATAGCATACTGCGAGAGCAAAAAGAACGAAGACTCGATGTATGAGAGTTTTGCCGCCCGTTTTGCCGCAAAAGAGGCTGCCGGCAAAGCCCTCGGCACGGGTATAATGGCTAAGGGCATAAGCCTGACTGACATAGAAGTGGACAGGAACGGAGACGGTATGCCTGTCCTTGTTCTTACGGGTGCGGCAAAGAAGATGGCAGATGATCTTGGCATAGTATCCATGTCCGTAAGCCTTTCACACGATGCGGGCCTTGCCATAGCCTATGTAACGATGCTCGGGAGCAAAGATGAAGAAGAGTGAGGACAAGAAGACTCTTAAGGATAAGATAGAAGAGCTTACCCGCAAGAAGCCTGTCATTGAAGACGCTGTGCCCCAGCGCCCCATCAGGCATGTCGAAAAGAAACTTGACCTGCCTTTCTTGAAAGACATAAACGCCACAGGTGATGACACCAGATACGGTGCTGCTGAGGATGTTGAAGGAGAATGGGGCCTTACGGGCAATGACCGCTCTCTTAAGATCGCGCACAGAAGAAGGTTCATAGGTCTCATAATAGCTTCCATGGCCTTGATACTCATACTCGCAGGCGTATTCTATATCCTTCCGAGAGTCCTCCCCGGACTGTTTGAAGGAACGGATATCGAGCTTTTCGAGAAGCCTGTCATTAACCTGGAATACGACGATGAGAACATAAGGGTAATAACGGACACCTCGGTGAGCGTCATGGCTTCGCCTGAGGCTTCAGGCAACAGGATAACGGAAGTGTTGTACAACGAGCCTGTCACATGTCTTCTGGACAGCGGTGGTGACTATATAAGGATCAGGACCGGAGATGGAATAGAAGGCTATATCACGGCATCTTCAGTGACGGATAAGACTGATTCCGTGGAACCTGATATGCATCAGTACAAGCTGGTGGTCTCGGACCCTTATAAGAACATAATGACCCACGCGAGCAACGGCACCCTTATGAAAAGGGTGGTAATGAATACTGTCCTTTATGCCGACATCAAGCGTGAGGGAGTTTATCAGGTATATCTTCCCACAGGCGAGAGCGGATGGATCGGTTCGTCCGGAGTCATCGAGCTCGGAGTAAGAGAAGAGACCGAAGAAGTATCCAGCAGATACTTTGTCTCATCGCTCCTGACCTTCGTTAATGCCAGGTACCTTGAGAACGGAGCTACCATGTACGGCGCATCGATAAACGGCGCGATATATGTCAGTGCGGAGATCAACGGGATCGACGTGCCGAGGACGGTGTCGGGCCAGATGGAAGAAGGAGAAGAGGTAGATCCCGGAACGGATGCGGTCACGGGAGAGATCCTTATTGAGAATATCCTGCCCGGTGATGTGCTGTTCTTAAGGAGCCCTACGAGCAGCCCGGGAGATAAGAGAGTCTATGAGATGGCGGTCTGCACAGACACAGGAACACTGCTCATGCAGTCAAGGGCGAGGACCACGATAAGGCTTACGAGTTTCAAGGCCGGCGACTCTATCTGCGACAGGATCATCACTATAAGAAGAATTTTCAAAACAGAGTAATTTCTTGTTGCACTATTTGACTCCATGTGATATTATTCATAGGCGTTTGAAAATCTAACAGGAGGTGTTTTCATGGCTAAGTGTGAAATTTGCCAGAAGGATATGTTCTTCGGCAGGAAAATCAGAATTACGCGTTCACAGATTTCACGTCGTGCGCTTACGACACAGCAGGCTAACGTACACAAGGTTAAGGTTGTTGTTGACGGCACCCCCAAGTCAATGAACGTATGCACTCGTTGCCTCCGTTCCGGTAAAGTAACAAGAGCGTAAGTTATATTTTCCAAGTCAAAAGTAAATGGAGCGATGTCCCGGATGGGGCGTCGCTTTTGTTTTGTGATAAAAAACGGTCCCGCCATTGACGGGACCGCTGATATGTTTTATGTATTATGACTTGATCACTCAGGAACCTTGATCGTGTCCTTGCCGCCCATGTACATCCTTAAGGGCTCGGGGATCCTGATGGAACCGTCCTCGTTTAAGTTGTTCTCGAGGAAAGCGATGAGCATTCTCGGAGGAGCTACACAGGTATTGTTCAAGGTGTGGGCAAGATATGTACCTTCCTCACCTCTGATCCTTATCTTAAGTCTTCTTGCCTGTGCATCGCCTAAGTTGGAGCATGAACCTACCTCAAAATACTTCTGCTGTCTGGGTGACCAGGCTTCAACGTCGCATGACTTGACCTTGAGGTCAGCCAAGTCTCCTGAGCAGCACTCGAGCGTTCTTACGGGGATGTCGAGTGAACGGAAGAAATCTACTGTGTTCTGCCAGAGCTTGTCGTACCACTTCATGGAATCTTCAGGCTTGCAGACGACGATCATCTCCTGCTTCTCGAACTGGTGGATCCTGTAGACGCCGCGCTCTTCGATTCCGTGTGCGCCGACTTCCTTTCTGAAGCAGGGTGAGTATGAAGTGAGAGTCTGGGGGATATCCTTCTCGTCGATAATGGAATCGATGAACTTGCCGATCATGGAATGCTCGGAAGTACCGATGAGGTAGAGGTCCTCGCCCTCGATCTTATACATCATGTTCTCCATCTCGGCAAAGCTCATTACGCCGTCGACTACGGAAGAACGGATCATGTAGGGCGGGATGTAATATGTGAAGCCGCGGTCGATCATGAAGTCTCTTGCATATGAAAGGCAGGCTGAGTGAAGTCTTGCGATGTCGCCTCTTAAGTAGTAGAAGCCGTTGCCTGATGTATTCCTTGCCTGGTCGAGCTCGATGCCGTTAAGCTTCTCCATGATGTCAACATGGTAGGGGATCTCGAAGTCAGGTACAAAAGGCTCACCGTATCTCTGGATCTCAACATTCTCTGAATCGTCCTTGCCGATCGGAACAGAAGGGTCGATGATGTTCGGGATAACGAGCATGATCTTGCGGATCTTCTCCTCATACTCTGTCTCCTTGACAGAAAGAGCCTCAAGCTCATCCGCCATCTCGGTAACCTGCTTCTTGACGTCTTCAGCCTCGTCCTTCTTGCCCTGCGACATCAGGAAGCCTATCTGCTTGCTGATCTTGTTGCGCTGGGATCTTAAGTACTCAGCTCTTGTCTTCGCTTCACGGTACTCCTTGTCAAGCTCTATTACTTCGTCAACTAGAGGGAGCTTATCGTCCTGAAACTTGTTCTTGATATTCTGTTTTACGATATCAGGGTTTGTTCTTAAGAATTTGATGTCCAGCATTTAAATTCTCTCCTTTGGATTAGCTTCGTATATTTTAGTCTTAGTAAGTGTATTTATCAAATCAGTCAGTCTCCACTGCCATGTATCCGTCGTAATTGCCGTCGGGGTATTTGCACGCAGGATCCCAGAGTATGAACTCATTAAGGCCCAGGTCGTGGATAGCCTTGATCTGGGCGTTCATGGCGGTATAGTCGTATTCCATGTAATTGCCGGCGCCGATGTAAGTCGCGGTGAATGCCTGCAGATACGGCCTTACCGTCGTAAAGCCTTCCTGCCTGTAGATATCGGAAGACTCGTGGAGAACGCTGTAGACCATGAGATAAGGCTCCTTGTCAGGATACTCGAAGGTGTGGCCGCCCAGCATGGTGCCTAATGCGTAGTGAGAAGGGTAAGCCATCGGGCAGCAGGAATCGATGCCTGTCATGCCGAGTGTCGCAAAGTCCTGTCCTATGATCTTGGCATCCATGGCGCTGGTAAGGACGATACCGAAGATATCCGCAGAGACGGGAACACCCATCGTATCCTGGATCCTGATCCTTGCCATCTGAAGGAATCTGTTGACCGCAGCGGACTTGGAAGGAGTGGTATCCTCGGGTCCGTAGTAGGGCTGCTCGCCTGAAGTGGTCGATCCTGCGGGAAAACGCACATAGTCAAACTGGATCTCGTCAAGGCCGTGGCTTGCAGCCTCCTCGCCGATCGATATCAGGTATTCCCAATTGTCGGTGTTGTAAGGGCTTAAGAACGGTCTTGAGCCTTCTGTCCTGAACTTTAAGGTGTTTCCGTTAACATCTCTTATGGATCTCTCAGGGAAGTGGCCTGCTGCCGTGCTGTCATTGAAGCAGACTATACGGCCTATTACCATGATGCCGTTCTCGTGGCAGCGTTCAATGACGGAGTCGATGTCATAAGCGTCCCAGACATAGCCGATCTCTCTGGCGGTCTGGTTGGTGCTCATCCAGGGAAGGCCCCACTCTGTCTTGAGATCTATTACCACTGCATTGAGTTCTGAATTGTTGCACAGCTCTATCGCTCTGTCCAAGGCCGAACATGAACCTATGTATATGCCGCGGACCTCGTTATGAGTTACGTGCTTTACCTCAGGCTCAGGCAGTTCAGGCAGCTTGCCCCAGAACGCATCGGACAGTTCATCGGCAGGCAGGAGTTCTGTATGCATCACAGTCGTTTCGGTAACGACCGGCTCAGTTGAAACGATGGGAACAAAAGTCTCTGAAGGCTCCGTCTTCTCGGGCATACCCGCTATTACGGCCTTGCCGAGCTTTACCAGAAGGACGGTAAGGATGACTGCTCCGAGCAATACCGCAACCGCCGAGACTCCTGTAAAGGCACGCTGCATTGCAATAAGTCTTCCGACATTGGAAGGGGAAGATCTTTTGGAGTTGTTGTTTGACTTTCGCATAGAGCAATTATACAACCTATATTAAAAAGAATAAATAAAGAAGAATGCTCACATAATGCGCGTGTATGATAGAATTAGAAAAAAGCTAAGAGGTCAGCAAGATGATAGTACGTAACTGTTCAGGCGGCATAGTTTTCTTTGGTGAGAACGTTCTTCTCATCCGCAACGACAAGCAGGAGTGGGGTTTCCCCAAGGGCGTCATCAAGAACGGCGACGATACCAAGGCATCTGACCTTGCAAAAAGAAGGGTCAAGATCGAGGCAGGCGTTGATGCCGAGGTCATAGCTCCTTGCGGCAAGACTAATTACGAGTACTATTCGATCTCAAGGCGCAAGCCCGTGCACAACAACGTTTCATGGTTTGTTATGAAAGCTGATTCATCAGAGGCTGAGCACAATCTGGAGGCCGGTATAAGCGGAGCTGCGTTCTTCCCGATAGAGAAGGCGCTTGAGATAATCACCTACAGTCAGGACAAGTCGCTTGTCATGATGGCTTACCAGAAGTATAAGGAGCTTTACTGATTTGCCTGAGCTCATAACACTTACGCGTGAGGGCAGTTCAAGGATCGAGATCAAGCAGTCGGTCTTCATAGGCAGCAGCAAGAGGGTTTCATCCAAAGAAGAGGCAGAAGAATTCATTAAACATGAGAAGAGTCTCTATCCTGATGCGAAGCACTGCTGCTATGCATGGAGATTAAGGCAGGGAAACCTCAGCAAATCAACAGACGACGGCGAGCCGTCAGGGACGGCCGGAATGCCGTTGCTGTCACTTCTTCAAAACAGCGAGATGATAGACTGCGCTGTTTGCGTGACCAGGTATTTCGGAGGGATCCTCCTTGGCAAAGGCGGACTTGTAAGAGCATATACCGAGGCCGGGAAAGCTGCACTTGCTGACGGAATGCCCGCTTCATTCAGATCAGGTATCACATATCAAGTGCTTATGGACTATCCTCTTTACGACAGGTTCGTAAGAGAGGCAACCGCCAGAGGCTTTGATGTAGGTGAGGGCGTTTTCGGGCAGAAGGTGGATCTTGCCGTAAGAGTTAAGGAAGAAGATGCTGGTCTTTTCGAGGATTTCGCAACGGATATATCTTCAGGAAGAGCGATCCTCACCAAGGGCGAAAAGTGTGAGATGAATGGCGGGATTTTGGACCTTTTTTGACAAGGTTTTGCCGATATTTCCTGCAGCAGATGATCTATATTTCAGGTATTACAGCGTTAAGAGGTGATAAGCATGGATGAATTAGAGAATAACGTAGCAGAAACCGGTGAAGCGGCAGAGCAGTCACAGCCGGAACCTGTTTCCGGGAAGAGAAAGAAGCCCTCTGATAAAAAGACCAAGATCCTTGTAGCGCTTCTTGCGGTCAGCGTATTCTATTCGGCAGTCCAGTCCGTTTACATCTACAGACTGAACACGGGACTTACGGGCATCACCACATATGTTGGGAATAACGGCGCAGGAGTTTCGTCAGCACAAAACGAGGAAGCTTCAATAGAGCCTCAGTCTGCAACAGAAGAAGATCTTGCAGAGCCCTGGTTCAGCCTTGAAGAGGCAGCAAGCGTGTCATCACCTGACAAACAGCGCCTCACAACGACAGAGATAGTCGATCTTGTAAGTCCTGCTACATTGTCGGTGCACCTTATGGCAAACACCGGCGGGCAGGCTAAGGAGACAGGCGCCGGCACAGGATTCATAATCACGCCTGACGGCTACATCGTTACAAATCAGCACGTTATAGATTCGGCAGAGAAATACCCCGACACATACTATCTGACAGTCTCACTCCCCAATAGGGAAGAAGCCGTTAAGGCCGAGATCGTAGGCTCTGACATACAAAACGATGTGGCAGTCCTCAAGGTCGATGTCGAAGAAGAGCTGCCCTATGTAGTGCTCGGCAATTCTTCTGATCTAAGACCCGGCGAGCTCGTAGTTGCAATAGGCAACGCATTGGGAAGACTTGACGATACGGTTACGGTCGGCGTGGTCTCGGCACTTGACCGTACCATCAACAAGGATGGTTATAAGATCAGCGTTATCCAGACTGATGCAGCCATTAACAACGGCAACAGCGGCGGACCTCTCATCAATTCATTTGGCGAGGTCGTGGGGATAATCAATGCCAAGATGGTAACAACGACTTCCGAAGGACTGGGCTTTGCGATCTCCATAGACAATGTCAAGTCCGTAATAGAGTCCATAATTAACTACGGCAAGGTCATAAACAGACCATATCTCGGCGTTTCCATGACAAAGGTCACTGACGGCGCATACTACGGAGTAGAGCCGGGCGTCTATGCGGCAGCCATCGTTGCGGGAGGCCCTGCAGACCAGGCAGGTATCAGGATAGGCGACCTGATCCGTTCCATGGATGGTGTTGAAATTACAAAAACTGATGATATTATTGATATACGCGATTCACATAATGTCGGCGATGAGGTCACGATGATAGTGATAAGGGACGGCAAGCAGATCGAGCTTACCCTGGTTATCGGCGACAGCGCAGACTACGAAGGTGCTGAATATGTGACCGCAACAACACAGACGAGTGAGGACTAGATCTGATGAGTGCAAGACAGAAGGATTTTGCGAAGAAGCTTATAGCATGGATAATCATAATCGCGATGCTCGTGTCATTTGTATTTGCGATAATCGTGGTAGTTATGCAGCAGGCTAAGCTTGGGATGTAAGATCCGTCTGTTACCAATACCATAAACAAGACCTTAAGGGATGCCGTTTGGCATCCCTTATCTGTTTCAGATAACTTGGCCGATCACACTTGTTAGAGTAAGTGTTAGAGTTTTATCAAGATCCTAACAAGTATATGTTTTTCCCTGGTCTTTAACATGTTTATGTTAGAGTTTTTCCGAAATCCTAACAGTAACCCTAACAACAGATGCAGCATATCTTAAGAGCAGACACCTGCAAAAAGAAAGGGACGCCGCAGCGTCCCCTAAGATCTCAGTTTCAGACCTATTAGTCGATGTAGTAGCTTACGTAACCATCCTCATCAACATAGAACATTTCTGAGTCGGTAACCTTGCAGTCACGGTAGACGTCCTCGATGACGAATGTGTAGTAGTAGTCGCCTTCAGGAAGGAGGTCGTAGTAGAGCTCAAGTTCGCCGTTAACTGTATATTCCACTCCTTCGGAAATGATGTCAGTGTCGATGTCATCAAAAGTGAAGCTCGTGTAAAGAGGTGTGATGACATCCCCGTCCTTAAGCTTTGTGGCACTTCTTGATGATGCGCCTGAGTCTGTTACGCCGTCCCAGGTTCCTTCCACGACTATGATGCCGTCATCTAATGTCTGGCGGAATCTGAGGTTGGTCTCAGTTCCGTTGAGAAGGATGGGGGAGGTGTAGATAACAAAGTCGTCATTGGCCTCTACAATGGTCGTCGACAGGTTTTGTCCGTCAGGAAGAGAGATCCAGTAACCGTCAAAGACGTCGGCAAAAGAACCGTTCTCCCAGTCGCAGTCGATGTCGTATGTATCGCCCAGTTCAAGGAGCTCATCGTCACTTGCTGCCAAGTAGACAACTGCATATACGTCAGCAGTGTGGTCTAAGGAATACTTGGTAAGAGTGAACCTGAAGATGCCCTCATCGTCTAATGAAGGTGCCCTTAAGAACTTGATGTGAGCGCTGTCGCCCGTTGCTTCGAACTCATCTAAGTAGTCGAAACGGTCGGTCTGGGTAGGATTGCTCCTGTAGTAGCACGAAGATGAATCGTAGTCGTAATCACAGTTCCAGTTCCAGTAGCCGTCATCGTCGTACATATAATCGTCAGAATAGTATGAACTGATCTGGTTTGAAGAGCTGTATTCGTACTGATCTGCATCAAGACCGGGATCGTCTGTTTCTTCCCAGTACTCAGTACTCTCGTTATAAACGTAGTAGATGCCTGTGGATTCCTCGTAGCAGTAATCCTCGCCATCCTGGACGAAGTAGTAGATGCCTTCCTCTTCATCGTAGTAGTATTCGGAGTCGTAATCGGCATCACGGCCGTAATCGTCATCAACGTAGTAGATGGATGCGCTGTAATCACGGCGGTCTAAAAATGACATATAGAACGGGCTCGGGCAGATGTCACTAAATACCTTGAGCTCTTCGGAACCTCCGATCATGATGGGGAAGTAAATTGACAGTCCGCAGGCATCGGGATGGTCCGCGCCGTGGATCTTGTAGATGACAGCATCGTTGATCGCGCTTATTACCGCATCTTCAGATGTTGAATAATCCGAGCATGCCGTAACGAGGCTTACCAGGTCGACCATGTTAGTATAACCTTCGTTGTCGTTGTTAGAGCCGAAGCAGATGCCGCCTTCGATCTCACGGATCATGGTGGAGAGATCGTCAGCATTGCCGCCGTTCTCATAGATGTCCTGTGAGAATGTGTTAAAGCTCGTGATAACGTTATCGATCCTGCTAAGATCAGTTACGGAAAGTGTGCAGCAGTCGTAATCGCCATCTGCTATGCATCCTTCGTAGAAGGAGTCACATACAACGCGTCCTAATTCAGCGCCGTCAGCATCAGGGTTAGATGCCAAAAAGCTTCCGATCTCGGTGTAGTTCCAGCCTGCGCCGGGCTCTACCTCTTCGGAGCCGTACATGTACTTGGCATAGCTTGCACAGATGTTGGCCATCTCGATGCTTCCCATGAGGCAGGCATCGAAACCGATGAATTCCCATTTCTCGGTCATGTACTGCTGTGCGGTAAGAAGGCTGCTGTCGATCTCTCTTAAAGTAAGCGAGTCGTTATCGTGGTTCTCATCGAAGCATGCTCCGGTTATGGCTCCGCTGCCGTGATCCCAGAATATGAGGCCCATGTTGTCTGCGGGGTAGTTGCTGATGCCCCAGACAAGGAAGTCTGCAAGTGTGTCAGAGTCGCCCATATTGGCATCGTTGCCGTCATAGACATTGGTGATGTCGCCGTCCTCTACGAGGAAACGCTGAGTTCTGTCTGATTCGATGGAACCAACAGACCATTCATATGCGCCGCCTGTCTGAACGACGAAGCGTACGTCATCGCTCTGAGCTGCATCGCACATCTCATAGATATCGCTGACTGCAGCACCGCCGTCTGATTCCAGATCCGAGCCGCAGATATAGACAAAGACCGTCCATGTTCCTTCTTCGCCCATTGCTTCACCTGAGAATACGGGGCGCTCTATGGACATCTCGCCGGTCTCCTTGTTGACGGTCATCTGCATGGGCGACGCATCGCCGATTCTTTCGGCAGGCTCGTTGCCGCCGTCGTCACCATCGTAACCATCGTCATCATCGTCTTCGTAATCCCAGTCGTCTTCGTCGTCCCAGTCATCCCAGTCATCCTCGTCACAAGAACAAAGACCGAAGACCATGATCCCTGCCAGCATAAGGGCCAGCAGCTTTTTGCCTGTTTCTTTAAATCTCTTCATAGATCCTCCTGCTTTCCGAATAGCATATCTGTAATGATTATATTCTTTTTTATTTCTTCGTGAATCTGAAGACGTTGCCCTTGTCCTCGTCAGACATGTTGCTGATGTAGTCAAGGTACTTTCTTATAACGCCGTCCTTCTCCTGATCGCAGTCCTTGTCGATCCCCGCGAGTATCTGTGCAGCTTCCTTGCGGTTTCCCATGTGGAAGTTCTTTACTGCCTCCCTCAGGTCTTCTGAATGGGATTTCCTTTCAGCCCTGATGTCTTCGGGCAGGCAGTCTAAGACCTCGTATACGCTCTTGACCTCATTGACTCCTGCAACCTGGAGGATGCCTAAGTATCTGAGGTCGTAAAGGCTTGCGTCAGGAAGCCTGTCTATGGTGTCCTTGGAGACCAGCATGGCAGTCTTGTACTGCTTGGTAAGGGATTCGAGCCTGGAACTGAGGTTTACCGCATCCGATATGACCGTTCCCGAGAGTCTTTCTGCCTCACCGACGATGCCTACCATCGCCATGCCTGAGTGTATGCCTATGCCGATGTTGATCTGGCTGTCTTCTGACAAGGCAACTCTTCTGTACATGTCGATGCCGCACTTTATTGCATCTTCCGGATCGTCGAAAAGAGCCATTATGGCATCGCCTATGTACTTGTCGATAAAACCGTTATGCTCTCTTACTATGGGGCCTGCCTGGCCGTAGATCTCATTGATGAATTCAAAGTTCTCCTTGGCGGTCATTATCTCGGAATTGATGGAGAACGATCTGATGTCGCAGAACAGGATGGTTATCTCGCGGCTCTTGGCATCACCGAGCTTAAGGTCGGTAAATTCCTTCTTGTCGAGGAGCACCCTGAACTTCTCGGGGACGAACTTGTAGTAGAACTTCTCCGTGCGGTCTTTCTCCCGGAACATGTTATCCAGGCTCTCTGCCATGACGTTGACCTGCCCGCAGATCTCTCCTAATTCATCCTTGCCCTTGTAGCTGGCACGGGCAGACAGATTTCCCGCTGCGATATCCTTGATCGCTTTTGATGCCTTGTTTATGCCTCTTGAAACAGACATGGAGTTTAAGGTGAGAAGAGCTGATACTGCAGCGAAGATAAGTGCAACAGACCAGGCAGACTTCTTAAGGGTCTCGATCCTTCCGTATCCGATGCTCGCATTCTCTGCGATGACCAGAAGATACATATCAGTACCGGTCCCTTCGATCTTTCCGATGGTGTAGAGCTCACTGTAGCTGCTCAAAGAGAACAGGGGAGATGAGACCTGCTGAACATTTACTTCGCCGTCAGAGGGCATAACGATGTTCTCGCCGAAATAGTAGTCCGTATAGTGAGTGGTAAGGGGGACCGTAAAGTAGCTTGTAGATACGAGGGGAATATATCTTCCGCCCTTTTCTTCAGGTGCGAAGATGCCAAGATTGTAGCCATAGCCTGAATCGAGTTCGTCGTCAGTCTCGAGCGTCTTTAATACTGCCTTGATATCAGTGCAGGCCCTTCCCGTATCCTCGTTCATTACGGTAAGACCTGAACAGTCGATGCCTTTGAGTTCATTGAGGCAAAGATTGCTTATGCTTACAAGGTTGGCGGCATTCATCTCATCCTGCTGCCTTACATTAAGTGAATAAAGGTTATATGCGATGATGAGTATTATCACTGCGATAACAGGCAGAACGGTGATGAGCTGCTTATAGAGAATGGTCTTCTTCCTTAAGATGAGATACATGACAACGCCAACGGCTCCTAAACAGGCAGTGATCTCACCGATAAGAGCAAGGATGCTGAGTAAGACATATGAAGCGCTGGTCTTCTGGCAGATGTCAGTTATCTGTGCTTCCCCGCCGGGCGTACAGGTTATGATGCCGCCTGCAGCACCGATAAGAAGAACGCCGTCTTTTGCTTCGATGCTCATTATCTGGGAATAGTCTTCGTCAAGAAGGTCAAGGGTATCAAGAACTGCTGTAAGGTGTCCGCCAGTTAAGCTGCAGATCGAAGAACCCAGGTCATATACATACAGATCCCCGTCCAGGAAAGCGCCGTCTCTGATAAGCCTGTCCCTGTCAAAGTCAGCAAGGCTCTCATCTATCTTAAGTATGCTCTCGCCCAGTGGCTCGTCAAATCCTGTCAGATAGACATTGCCGTCGCTTCTTATGATGAGATACTTGTCATCTGCAGATCTTGCAAGATATGTGAATGTCCCGTTCTCATCAGAGAGGTATTCGCGGCTGGCCACAGTGATCCCTGTTGAAGTGTCGTATCTGTATAAGACGGTCTTGCCGTAGTCAACATATGTAAAAGAGACCTTGCCGTCATAATAGCCTAAACCTGACAGGGAGCCGATGCGGACGAACTGGTCCTTATAAGAGATGGAGAACAGTTCGCTGTAGCCCTTATAGTCTGTCATGGAGAAAGAGACGACGCTCTCTTTTGCTATATAGTCGCTGCTCATGTCGTATGAGAGGACCAATGCATAGACCATGCCGTCTTCGCCTGCAGCGATGTCAGTAACTTCGTTGGCGTAGCCGTTGCCCTTAAAGAGTGACGAATCTTCCCTGAAGAATGTCTGGTCTCCTGTTTCAGGGTTTACATATGTCAGCATGTAAGTTCCTGATGTGTTATCAAGGACTGCCAGATAACCGTCATCACCTGCGGATACATCCAGGTAGTCATCAGGATATAAAGACAGAGAAGGGAAGCCGTAATCGTTTCCGAAATGATATGGACACAGCATTCTTGAGATAAGCGTCAATGCAGTTCCCAGAGCGATCATCAGAAGGAAGTATCTGATCTTGCCGAATATCTTTTTAAGTCTGACCTTCATAAAGCACCCTCTTCACCCTTATAAAGAATTATTATAAATCTGAAACATAATAACATATCCGGAGAGCATAAGGGGGTCATCTTTTACAAGATAACCCCCCTTTGATAAGTCTTTAAGCCTGGCTCTTACGGAATGTCCTTGATCTGCTCGAGGCCGTCGCTGTTGAAGCTCCATACGTATTCAGAGGACTTGGCATTGATGAATTCCTGATAGTTATTCATCCTGATGAAGCTGTTGACCCTGTCATACCACTCGGGATTCCCGGATACCGAGATGAAGTACATGATGTAGAATGTTCCGTCGATCTCCATAAGTGTCTTATCTCCAAGAGCGCGCTCATCAGAGAATATCCAGTCGTTTATCTCGGTCTGGTATTCGTACATGTAGGCCATCTCGTTGTGCTGTATAGTCAAAGAGCCGTCCAACACGTAGTTGTTGTAGAGGTTCTCTACAGAAGAAGCTGTATCTGCGCTGTCTATGAAGTCGTAGATCTCCTGTGCAAGCGACTGCGTGCTGCCCATATCCATATTGAAGTTCTCATCGTAGAGGGGGCTTACAGTGATCATGTAGAGATTTCTAAGAGGCGTCGTCATCCTCTCCCTCTCAACGAATACAAGGATAATAGGGAAGCCGTCTTCGTCAGGGAAGATAGTCGCATCGCCCGGATTTCTCGCAGGATCGAAAAGCCAGTCCCTGAAGTCTGCATGAGCTATATCCTGATATCTCTGATCGGGAACGAGCGTTGAATCAGGCTGTTTTAATGTGTTGGCTGCAACGCCTGAGAAGTAATGTGAAGCAACTTCTTCGAACTGGGACGGATCGCCGTTCATCTTTTCTATGATCTGCGAAGCGTGGTTGTTGGCTGTATCTATAAATGCCTGTTCACGCTGCTCATATGTGATCCTGAGGACCTTGTAAGAGACGATGTCATAGTCGTTCCTGTCTGCCTGGTAAGCATCTTCAGCCTGCTCGTCAGTAGCAGAGAGCTGGATGAGCTTCTCGGTGTTTGCATAATCCTCGGTAAAATACTTCTTGGCCAGGAAGTTTACGATACACTGCTCGTCTACCTGGTTTCCGAATACGCCCTTGATGTATGTGTCAAGAGGAACACCAAGCTCAGCAGCACTGTCCTTAAGGTAATTGATATAAGCATTGGCCCTGTCGTAGTGGGTCTGCTCGATCTCAAATCCGGCCTCAGTGGCATCGTCATATAAGATCTCCATCTTCTGGATGTCAGTTGCCGCGAGGTTCAGGAAGTAGTCTCTGTAAGTCGGGAAGTTATCGTCGTCAGGGTAAGCTGATGAGAGCCTCTCCTGTGCATCTGCCGCGAAGATGTCGAAGCCTTCCTGCAGAAGCTCATAGTGGTACATAAAGCTGAACTCATCGCCGGGTATGGATCTTCCGTTTACGGTAAGAGGGCTTATGATGGTCTCATCCTTGCCCATGCCGAAGAATATGGAAAGAGCGGCAACGGCAATGACTACAAGAAGTCCGAAGACGACAAATAAGACGCCGGGGTTCTTATGGGCCTTGGGATCTTCGATGGGTTTATCGCCCTCTAAACTGATCCTGACTTCAGGGATCTCGTTGGGGGTCTTGGAATCCACCTTGGGAGAGATCCTTGCGGGAAGATCTGACTTCTCGGGCAAGACATCAGCATCGCTTCCGCTTCCTGACAGGAGTTCGGGATCGATCGATTCAAGATCGTCTAATGTTGCAGAAGAAGGAGTCTTAACTTCCTCTTCCGGCTGCCAGTCCGAAGCATTGGCCTTGTCTTCGGTAACGGTTACCTCGGGTGCCTCTTCCGCGGTAAAGCCTGCAGACGCGGGATCTACCTTGGGCGTACGGATCTTCTTTTTATCGTCATTCTTTTTCAAAGCGGTTATTCCTCCTTGGGAATTACAAGATTAATGGCCTCGTGCACGCACTTTATCGTAGTGGGAAGGGAAGGCCCCTCCTCGCCGTCCAAGTCTAGTACTACGGGCTTTTTTGATTCGGGGGACTCTACTGAGAACTCCGAAGTCTGGAAATAGATGACTTTATCGCTGTTGATGTGGTCTCCTATTACGAGCTTGCCGAGAAGCGGCATTATCTCGGGGACGTCGACCTTCTTGATGACCATGACGTCGAGAAGACCGTCGGTTACGTCAGCCCTGGTCATGAGGTTTCTTACGCCTCCGACGCTCTTGGTGTTGGATACGAAGAACATAACGGCATCCGTCTCGATGATTTCTTTGCCGTTCCTGATGATAAGGGGCATGGTATCCATTATCCCGCCGAAATCCTTCATGGCAGACAGCCAGTATGCGGCAGGACCTATGGCGGTCTTAAGGTCTGAAGGCACCGTGTATGCTATGTCGGTGAATATTCCTGCAGCGAGCACATTAAGGAAGTACTGGTCTCCGGCCTTGCCGCAGTCGACCTTCTGGATGACGGGATCTACTAACATCTTCGCAAAATCCGAAGGGTCGGCAGGGAGCTTGTTGATCGTTGCAAAATCGTTTACCGTGCCTGAAGTGTAGATGGCAACGGGAATATCCAGAGAAGCGTTCTTGACGCCTGTTATGACTTCATTTACCGTGCCGTCTCCGCCTGCTGCGACTATAAAGTCGTATTGGGAGACATCGGTCTCCATGGCGTATCTTGCGGCATCACCTTTGCCCGATGTGTACATGATATCAGCGCGCTCTAACTTGCCGCGTGAAGAAAGCCAGGCAAGGACATCTTCGATGTTGTTCCTTGCCAGTTCGCGTCCTGAGGACGGATTCAGTATTATTCTCAGTCTAAGGCCCATAGTGACACTTTACCACAAATCATCTTCGATATAGTTTAAAGTGTGCTATTATTAACACGAATGTAATCTTATTAATAACAGAGGACAGCTTACGCTTTATGGGCTTTAAAAAGAGACTTTCCGAGACTTGGCCGCAATACATGCTGAGTTTCATTTTCCCGGCACTTACGCTCCTGGCGGCATTTGCCATTACGCAGTGTTATCCGTTCGGCAAGAACTCGATGCTCACCGTCGATTGCTACCACCAGTACGCGCCTTTCCTTGTGGCATTCAGGAACAAGATCTTATCGGGCGGCTCGCTCCTTTACAGCTGGAACGACGGCCTGGGCCAGGAATACTACGCGGCCTATGCCAACTACACGGCAAGTCCTCTCAATATCTTCTGCATCTTCTTTACGGCCAAGACAATGCCCGTGTTCATCTGGATCATCACATGCATCAGAGCAGGTCTGGCATCAGTATTCATGCTGGCATTCCTGTCTGACAACGACGATAAGAGGATCGACAACATCACGGTCGTCTTTGCTTCATCATATGCTCTCTGCGGATGGTTCATCACTTATTTCTGGAACATCATGTGGTGTGACGCTGTCGTTCTCCTGCCTCTTGTGTGCTTGGGAGTAAAGAAGCTCTTCACGGAAAGAAGGCCTCAGCTCTACATCGTATCCCTTGCAATACTTTTATTCAGCAACTATTATTCAGGCTTTTTCGTATGCCTTTTCCTCATAATGTTCGCTCCCGTTTACTATCTTATTCTCTTCCATCCGACGAAGGACAAGAGCGATGCTCTGAGGCTCTGCCCCAAGACACTGGGCATCTCTGCCGGCCTTTTTGCAGGCTCGAGCATTCTGGCGGGAGGCATAACAGCGGCCCTTACCGTGCCGACGTATTTTATCCTTCAGCATTGTTCCGCTGTGGGAGACGAATTCCCCAAAGACTATACCCTTGAGCACAACCTGTTCGACTTCCTCGGCAGGTTCTTCGCATCCCCGCTCCCTGCGATAAGGGAGGGAATGGCCAATGTATACTGCGGCCTTATCATTGTCATCCTGCTGCCCCTGTTCTTCTTCATTCCAAGGAAAGCAGGCATAAGCTTAAGGACCAAGATCGGCTTTGCGGTAATACTTATAGTCCTTTACCTGAGCTTTTCGAACAGGACGTTAAATTACATCTGGCACGGCATGCATTTCCCGAACCAGATCCCGTACAGGGAATCGTTTTTGATGTGCTTTGTGCTCGTATTCATGGGCTTTCTTACAGTCAGGAGGATAAGGAGCATAAGCCCCATGTATGTCATGGCATCAGTCGCCGGCTGGGCATGCTATCTCATCCTTTACGAGAAGTTCGATGCCTCTGACGCCGAGTCTTATATCCCCATAGGCGTTACGCTCCTGTTCCTCTTTGTCCAGGGCGCTGCCCTTAAGGTCGTCACATCAAGAGAGAGCAAGAGAAGCGCCTTTTTCCGTGAGACCGTGCTTACGGTCACGATGCTCATTGAGATCTTTGTGTCAGCAACGCTCTCTGTCTGCCTCGTAGCCAAGCATGAGGGTTTTGCAGGCTACCAGTTCTTCGGCAAGAACTATTCGGTGATAGAAGAATATGCAGACAGCGTAGAGGGCACTCCGGGACATAACACTTTTGAGAGGACCGAGCTCTTCCCGAACAATATCTGCGATATCCAGTCTCTATATAACGTTAAGGGAATGTCGATATTCTCCTCTACAGCCCGTGAGAGCTTTGTCAAATACATGCGCAATTTCGGCTTCCACAACAACGGCATCAACGGCTTCAGGAATGCCGGGATCACAAGGGTCACGGCTTCTTTCATGGGTGTCAGGAACCTTGCCGCGATAGAGGAAACGCAGACTGTTCCCTATCTTTTCGAAAAGGATTACACGGAAGATTCCGTTACGGTCTACGGCAATCCGGATGCCCTTTCCGTAGGATTCATGGTCAACAAGGATGTCATGAATTATGTTCCTGATTACGAAGGCAACCTCGACGTCTTTGACAAGACCAACAGCTGGTTTAGATCCATGGGTCTTACTGAGGATGTATACAGCCCCATAATCTTAAGACCAGATTCGAGCACGGGCCTTTCAACGTCAGATCCCAAGGGCAGGACTCTGGTCTATACATCAGTTCCTTCAGCATCGAGTTTTGAATACACCATCGTGATAGACGATGCTGACATTGGCTCTGACATCTACATCTATGCCAACTGCAGCAAGGGCGGCACGGCAACCGTTGAATCACAGGATCTGCACTGCAGTTTCGAGATAAGGAGCTATCAGATAATCAGCTGCGGCATCTACAAGGGCACGCCCATCAAGGTTACCGTTTCATACAGGGAATCACCCTCAAGCGCCTTGTTCGTATATGGTTACGAATTAGATCAGGAAGGCTATCAGAACATGTTGGACACGTTTGGCCAAAGCCAGCTTAGTGTCACTTCATACGATGATACGCACCTTGAGGGAACCATAGATGTTAAGGAAAAGGGCCTGATGCTCCTTACCATTCCTTACTCAGAAGGCTGGACATGCACTGTGGACGGCAAAAAGGTCCCTGTTTTGGGAGTCGGCGATGCTCTTACGGGCATTGAGCTCGATGAAGGCATTCACGAGGTGAAGATGGCCTATGCTCCGGAACACTTTAACCTGGGCGCCAGCATCTCGACCATATGCATTGCTCTTACGGCAGTAATGTTTATCTTCTTCGCGGTAAAGGACAAAAAGAAAGACCTCGCCATTCCTTCAGAAGAACCGTACAAAGAGCCTGAGGGCGCTGTCAAGACTGAAGAAACAGCTGATACAGAGGATCCTGATGGACAAGATAAGGCGTAAGTTCAGCTTAGCGGACGGATTTGTATTAAGCCTTATTACCGGCGTTGTTTTGGCGACGGCAGTATTCAACATCGTTATCGGCAAAGAGCTCGGAGGAGCCGTATTCGACGGCATAGAGAAAGAGATCTCCGATATCACGGCGATAAGAGGCGGCGCGGTCTTTGCAAAGAGCTGGAAACTCGTATCCGCACAGGGTTTTGATCCGTTCTTCTTCCTGGCGCTCCTCCTGCCGGGATTTGCTCGCAGCATAATAATGGCGGGGTATTTCCTTAAGTTCGGCATTGCCTCGGGCGTAATGTATATGTTCCTTGACAAGCACACGAGGATAGCTCCGGTCTATGCATATGTATTGGGCATGCTCTACGCTTTTTCTTCGCAGGTGATGTTTACCGCGCAGTTTAATACGGTAATGAACCTTTCTATATTCATGCCTCTTTTCATGTGCTGTGCGGATTCGTATCTGAGGGAAAGAAGCCATGTATCGTTTATAAGACTGTCCGTCTCATCCGCGCTTATAACAGTCTGCTATCTTCCCGGATTATTTGCCGGCATCCCGTTCATGTTTATCAGCACGCTCCTGATGTGCATCGCTCTTTATTCAGGATTTAAAAAGTGCATGAGATCATATCTGAGCAGCATTCCGCCGGTCCTTCTGGGCATTGTCCTTTCTAACTTTGCACTGATGCCGGTATTTGGCGACTATGAGGTAAGCTTCACATTCAAGGAAGCATACGAGAGCGCACGCATGAACTACAAGCTCTACGATATCCTCTGCAACATGTTTGCTTTTTCATCAGGGAGCCTGTCTAACATCAATCCTCCCGTATTCTACATAGGACTTCTTACCGCAGTCCTTTTTGTCCTGTTCCTTTTAAACCGCAAGATCCCGTTCAGGCTTAAGACTGCTGTGCTCATTACCGGCATATTGACGTATGCCGCATGCGCTTCCTCTTTTGTGAGATGGCTGTCTTTGCCTTACGGCACAAACCCCGTAATAACCGCTTCAAGGCTCATCGGGTTTACGGCGGTCATAATGTTCTGCTGCGGCATATCTGTTAAGAACATCAAGGGCATTCCCGAAGGTCTTATCTATGCATCAGGTCTTATCCCGTGCGCATTTGTTGTCCTTGCGGGCGGTGCTCAGTCGGAGATAAAAAGACTTCCTCTGGTCCTCATAGGCACCATAGCAGGCCTTATAGGCTGGATGATCTTTCTCAAGGCTTTTAACGACCGTAAGATAGGCAGGGCAGGGCTAATTGTCTTTATGGTCCTGGTCATCTCTTTTATAGGTTTTAACGCATTTAAGATCATATCAACGAATACGGTATCGCACGATTTTACCAAGAGCCCGTTCGGAGAGACAGAAGAAGGGGATGACAGAGGCATCATCTACGATGAGGACGGAGTGGACATTTCCGTGTTTACCAGGAGTGATGAGACCAGATACCTTATCCTGTCTTCTGACATGTCTCAGATGACCGGGTCTTACATAGACATGATCAATGCGGCTTCAAGGGCAAGTCTCGGGAATGATGTTTTCGAGAACACAGACCTTAGGATGGTATTTGCCCAGAACCTGACTTCGCAGGGACCCGGCATCTATACGGTAACGCCGGGTTTTAACCAGATCGTTTTTAACTGCGGCATAGAAGATGACGGAGATTACTATCTGTGCAGCTCCTTCCATTGTCCTGTCACGATAGAGCAGGTCAGCAAGACATTCGATATGGAGGACATATACGACGGTCCGTTCCTTCACAAGATAGACAATGAGGCTGCATCTTACGGCATCACTCTCGATCTTAACGCAAACGAGGCTGAGACACAGGCCATAAGTCTCGGGAAGCTGATCCCTGAAGCGCTTGATGAACTTAATCTTAATACCCGTACCGTCAATTCTTCAGGCATTGAATTTAGCTTTGATGACATTCCGGGCAGATCAGGCGGGATCAAGATGATCATCTTTAATATCCCTTATGAATCTGATCTGAGCGTATCCGTTAACGGCAGAAAATGTGACAAGACATCCTATGCAGGGCTATTGGCGGTTACTTTCCCGGCATCTTCTGACAGGGCCGTTTACAAGGTCGATATCGATAAGAACGTAACGGGTCTTGCTTCAGGCATTAGTATAAGCGTTCTGGGTTTTGTGATGCTCCTCGCAATAGGAGTCGTTAATAAGTATAATAACAGTACTAAAGAAAGTAATACTGAGGTAAGCTCTGATGCTCAGCAGGAAGATAACTGACGGAACGGAATTTGTCGTATTCGACATGGAATGGAATCAGGCTCTGCCCGGCAAGGAATACGAGTTTGAAGTTTCTGATCTGACAGGAGAGATCATCGAAGTAGGCGCGGTCAAGTATGTTTACGACAATGGCCATCTGTTAAGGAAGGCGACCTTTTCCGAGGATATCAAGCCTGTTATGTACCGTAAGCTCCATTACCACGTCAAGAAAGTCACTCATAAGACCAATAAGGATCTTGCGAAGGGCAGGCCGTTTGCAGATGTCTATAAGGAGTTCCGCAAGTTCACAGGAGAAGATGCGATACTTGTGGGCTGGGGAAACTCGGATCCCGCCATGCTCAAGATGAACCTGAGATTCTTCGGCCTTGATCCGGTCCTGGGCTTGGACTTTCTGGATCTTCAGCCGATATTCTCCTTGTTCAGCGGCCAGTCAGGCAAGCAGAAGAGCGTGGAGTCAGCTGTCGATTTCTATAACATCCCCAAGAATGATATCTTCCACAGCGCGACAGCTGATGCGCACTATACGGGCGTGATCTTCGAGGAGATCTTCAGCCACAATAAGCCTTCGGAGGTCATATCTGCCATATCGAGCTCTTCCGTTAATCCTGACATCAAGAGCGAATTCGGATTTGTCGGCAGGGACTGCGATGACGCTCAGACTGCTCTTGCCGAGACAGAGAGCTTTGTTTCCAAGTGCCCCGTGTGCGGCAGGTCTCTTGATGAGAGGATCGCTCCGTTCAGGATCAGGAAGTCCAGATATGCTCTTTATTTCTGCGAAGAGCACGGCGAGATGTTCTCAAGGACCAGACTTAAGAAGAGGAAAGATAATAAGATATATGCCACATCGGTATTGAGGTTTGCCACGCAGAATGATTACTATCTCGTAGCATCAAAGAAAGAAGAATATGACAAATTCGGGGAGAAGGGTGCTCCTCAGGAGGTAAAGGAGACAGAAGATCCACAAAACGACTCCTAAATATGAACGATTTGTTAACAAACTTTTTCAAAAAAGTTAGCAAATTTGGAATTTTCTGTTGAAATTTACATTTACATGCCGTAAAATAACGGTAACTGATTATAGCTTTATTGCTAAACATATGAAGGAAGGTGCTTCTTATGATTAGAAAATTAAATAAGAAACCTGACAGCAAGCGCGGTGCGATCCTTGTAATGGTAGTGTTCATCCTTGCGATGGCTATCATCTTCATCTCAGCTTGTATGATGCTCACGCAGGCTACAAGGCAGCGTGCTTATGTTGAAGCCGAGTCAAGCCAGGCAAGACTTACCTGCACATCTGCTGCAGAAGCCTTCTACCAGGCTCTCATGACACAGGAGTTCACGGACTCGTCCCTTGACACTCTTGCCAAGGCAAATTCAACGCTCAACATACAGATCAGCGGTGCTACGGTTCCTGGTCTGTCTTCAGCATCCAATAACTGCACGACCCTTCATTTGTATGTCCCTTCAGGCTATCCGTCACTTATCTATGCTGACTTCAAGACAACTATAGGTGACAGCGTTGAAGGCTGCCGTATCGTATTTAAGCATGCTACAACACCTCCGAAGACAGATATATTCTCCAACCAGATCGATATCGTAGGCGATATGAGCCACTTGTTCGATGCAAGCTCCGGTGCAGGCGCTCCTGCCGGTGCTACAGACAACAACGTTGTCATCAGAGGCGACTACCACACAAATACAACAGGTAACACAACAAACTATTCCAACTACATCTTCACAGGTGACTCAGACGGTTCAGACATCTACTTCGAGAGAACAGAGAACTACAAGGGTGACGTAGTATTCCTTAAAGATGCAAGGATGAAGTGGAATTCCACAAGCGTTACTTTCAGCGGAAACGTCTTCTTTATCGGAGACAGCGGCCAGAGATCATTTACTGATACAAGCGGTGCGTCCCGCAGCTATGCTACAAGTACATCCAACTGGGTATTTGTAAACAGATCAGTAGCAAACAGTGAATCATCTCCTAATATCATCGTTAGCATGCTCGGTGGCGCCAAGAGCACACTTGTGCTTAACGCTTCACAGGGATGGAATGGTTCATCTGTTACATCTTACAACTCAGCACTTAGCGGAAACTCATCATATAACTCCTGGAAGACAGCATTTGAAGCTTCGCCTTCGACACTGACGACAGATCTTAGCTCTGCAATATCAACATACACTTCTGCAGACTACAACACAGATGAGAATAAGTATCCTACGACTTCCGCTGCATTCTCCAGCCTTGGTCTGGCTTCCACACACACTGTTACAACCGGTCAGGGTTTTGCGAACTTCGTTCAGACATATCATTATGCAAATTATGGTGATGTCGCACCCGCAGGTACTTACTACTTCACAGGTCAGGGATCATCTACAGACCTGACAAATGCAGGCAACTCCAAGAAGCCTCTGGTAGTAATCCTTGACGGCAGCCAGGACTATACATTCTACTTTGCTGCTAACCAGACTTTCTACATGAACTGGATCGTCTTTGCTGTAGTTAATCCTAACGATAATCACAGACAGACATTTATCCTTGAGACAGGTGCTAATCTTCTCGAGACGACAGCAAATGGTGAGGATGGTCATTACAACCACGGTTTCGTTTCTGTATACAGGAGTTCAGCTACATCAGCTGCTACGCTCTACAATACGATCATGACAGGAAACATCGCTACAGATACTGCAGCTTGCTACGACTCAAAGCATAAGCCTGCGATCTTCATCTACGGTGCCGGTTCCAACACGATCAAGTTCCATAAGCACGGCGTACTTGAGGCATATGTAGGTCTCTTCGATACCAATTATGCATCATCTACCAGCGAGCTTATTTTCGAGAACCAGGGACACTACGTATACGGAAGATGGCAGATCCCGGATCTTTCCAATGCTGCATCTCAGGCTATAAATCTCCGTTACTGCCCGAATCCTAACACAAAGACCACAGATCCTTATATTAAGCAGGTATCGAGCTACAGCGTAGTAGATTTCATCTACGGCACATTCTAAGGAATAACAAAACCAATAAATGAGAACGGGACCTTCAAGGTCCCGTTTTTCGTTGTTTATAAAAAAGAGCAAAAGATCATTCGATGGTGATGACCCTGTCTGCTGCTATTATCTCAGCTGCTATGTCAGAAGCAAGCGCCCGGTTGAACTTCAGCCCGTCTGACAGATCGACGTCGTATGCTTCAAGGCTCTCAGTACATACATAAGTGTTAGCCGCGTGACTTGTAAGATCCGAGACTAAAGCGGAAAACGCATTGCTCTTATCAAGGAGCCTTACGGATGTATCAATGAAAAAGAGCTTGCCGATCTTCATCTGGCAAAGACTCTTTATGAACTTGCCGATAAGGAGCCTTCCGTGGATCGAATCCGTTGAATAGTAATCGTGCTTTATAAGGACTGTAAGATTGTCCTGATGCTCTAATTCCAGAAATGACGGTTCGAGGCTGATCTCGGTTTCGCCGTAGTCAGCAAGTTCCGGTTTGTAATAATTAAGGTCATCTTTTTCCGGTCTCATCAAATTCCCTCCTGTCTGAAGATAAGAAACGCATGGAGCGCTGTATAGAGTTCTTGGAATTGCCCCAGGGCTTATCGTTATTCCTGTAGTCAAACTTGAGAGTGAAGAACTCAACATCATCGATCAGCGAGGCAAAATTAGCTTCGCTTGAAGCGGCAAGAGCACTGACAAAATCAGAGGCCTCGTTCTGCGAAAGCTTTGCAGCCTGTCTTAACAGAAGGGAAGTGTGGGGGAGGCAGTGGCACTTGCCGTCCGTAAACTTCTCCTTAAAAGCAGGATCATGCGAATACATCCAGCAGATGACCTCGATGTAATGGCCCATGGCTTCGTTTAACTTATCACAGATGGGACATAAGCTGACCCTCTTATCGATACGGTCGGCAATGGAGTTGAGCTTTGCCTTATAGTCAGTCGTGCGTCCCTTGATAAGGCCTGCCTTGGCAGGGGCGGCGCTGTTTAAGTCTTTGGTGATATCCTCGTTAAAGTCTTTTAAGTGCGTGTGCATCATGAGGCCCAGGCCAAGCCTGTTGGTGACAGACTGGTTGAGCTTGCCCATGTGTTCAGGGCAGAAGCCTGTCTTGTTGGTGATCTTTCTTGTATCGGGCTCCATCAGGGAAGGCCCAAGATAGTACTCTAAGTAATTCTGCTCTGCCTTCTGCTTCAACTCGCAGATGGGGCAGGCCGAAGATGACTGATAAGCATCGTTTACAGGGATCATGTAGATCTTTTCCATAGTGCCTCCTTAATCCGGATGGTGAATGAGCCTTCCGGCCCTGACATTAACTCCGTTGGTGGTGATAGATGTATATTCCTCTACGGCATTTCCGACCTTCTGCTGGGCAGACATGAGGATCTGCTGCGCATCGTAACCATAGAAGAGTGCAAGATCTATGCTTATAGTAATGCCGTATGTCTGTTTCTCGGTCTTAAATGCCGTGACCTCAGCGATGCCGGGGATCTCTTTAAGAACGAGCTTGATAAGATCCAGGATGGCTTCGTCTGATATAGAATACGATCCCAAAGATGAGAAGGTGGGTCTTACGACAGTCCTGTCGGAATCCTGGAGAACGGGATCAACGCCTCTTTCGCGGTCGAACCTCTGTCTGAGCTTGCTGAACGGATCCGAGAAGTAGCCTGAGAATTCATGCTTGACCTCCATGCTCGGGACGGGGATCGTATGCATGCCCTCTGTCATACGGGTGTTTCTTGCAATACGTCTTTCCTCTTCGGTCGAGACATCTTCGATCCTTATGAGCATTGCCGGCTGGTTGAGCCACAGGTTGTTGCAGATCTTGCTGAGCATCTGATCTGAAGTGCCCAGGATCATGAGAGCCTTGGGGCTGCACTCTATAAGCGCTCTTCTCATAACATTGGATCTGGTCGGGTCTATGAAGATGGCCTGTCTTACAGATTCCATCTTGGTCGGAGCCTTCTTGGCAGAAGTGCCTGCAACGATACGGCTTCCGTTTATCAGAAGGCCGTCATCTATTATGTAGTAGATGTCATTCTCCCTTGCGACCCTGATCGCCCTTGTGCTCTTGCCCGTGCCTGACGGTCCTACGAACGCGATGACAGCGATCCTGGACAAAGCTTCTCTTGTGGCGGATTCACTGTCTAAGATCTTCTCGACATTGCGCGCTTCTTCCATCGAGGAAAGCCCCGAAGTTTCAGATCTTCTCAGAGAACTCCTGAATTCGGAGAACAGTTCCTTCCTTGATAAACGGGCAGCGTTAGAGCTGCCCGGCTGTCTGGTAAGATCCGCGTGTTCGCCTTCGTGTGACATTATTATCCGTTATTCCAATCGTGGAAGACTTCCTGAATATCTTCATTCTCTTCCATCATGTCGAGCATCTTCTCTAATTGAGCGACTGCTTCGGGGTCAGTGACCTCTTTTGTCATAAGGGCTACGGGGCCCAACGAGGAATCTGCAAATGTGTAGCCCTTGTCCTGGAGGGCGCTGCAGACGCTGTAGTAATCTGAAGGATCGGTAGAGATCTCGTAGTACTCTTCATCAGCAGTAAAATCAGCAGCTCCGCAGTCCAATGCATCGGACATGACCTGGTCTTCGTCCTCGAAGTCTTCCTTGGAGATTATGATCGTGCCCTTCTCCTCGAAAAGGAAGGATACGCTTCCGCCGACACCTAAGTTGCCGCCGTTCTTATCGAATATATGCCTGACATCGGCGGCTGTCCTGTTGCGGTTGTTGGTCAGTGCCTTTACCATGATCGCTATTCCGGCAGGACCATAACCCTCGTATGTGATCTCTTCGTAATCGTCGCCTTCGCCGGCTTCGGCAGCCTTCTTTATGGCGCGGTTGATATTGTCGTTGGGCATGTTGGCTTGTTTTGCCTTGGCGATAACGATCTTAAGTCTGGAGTTTCCGTTAGGGTCGGGGCCGCCTGCCTTGACTGCGATTGCTATTTCCTTGGCGATCTTTGTAAATACGGCGCCCTTGGCAGCATCTGAAGCTTCTTTCTTTCTTCTGATGTTGTTCCATTTAGAATGACCTGACATATGTTTTCCTCCACTTGTTTGTTAGGACTCTATTTTAACAGAAATACGCGGCGGTTTTAATAATAATGATAAATATTTATATATATAACAGACATATAACAGCTGTCATGAAGATGTCAATTTTCTTTATTATGCAACTTGTAATAAAAACTTGTTTTTTAAACTTTCCTGTTGTATAGTTTAGTACATGTATGCTTGGGCTTATTATGCCTTTATTTAAGTGGCCCGCATATAAGTTTAGATTATTGGGAGGATTCAATGAAGAGATTAGGCGATATTCTCGTTGAAAGCGGCTTCCTTAACGCCACTGAACTTGCCGAAGCATTAAGTATGCAGAAGGAAACCGGCAAGAGACTCGGTGAAGTTATCGTTGAGAGCAATCTCATGACAGAGTTCGACATCTTAAGAGCTGTCTCGAGCCAGTACAACTACCCGATCATCGATCTTACCAGCATTGACGTAGATCCTAAGGCTACTGCATTGCTCACTCAGAAGTTCTGCGAGGACAACGTAGTTCTTCCGATCGGTTTTGATGATGACAGACTTGTTGTTGCTATCGACGACCCGGTAAACATCACTATTGAAGACGAACTTCAGTTCCAGACCGGCTACCAGATCACACTGATGCTCGCTACGCATTCTTCGATCCTGGATGCCATCAGAGTCAACTATGGTAAAGAGAGTGCTGCCAAGGCAGCCGAGGAACTCGGTGCAGACTTCGATAACGAATCAGCTGATGAGAACAGCGATATCAACGAAGCGGTAAACAGCGCACCTGTAGTTAAGCTCGTTAACTCCATGATCGACTACGCCATCAGAGCAGGCTCATCCGATATCCATATCGAACCTATGGAAGACAGGGTAAGGGTCCGTATCAGAATCGACGGTGTCATGCAGGAAGTCATGAGCAACCCTATCTCTGCAAAGGACGCCATCACATCACGTATCAAGATCTTAGGCGGTATGAACATCGCCGAGAAGCGTATCCCTCAGGACGGCCGTATCACAACGATGATCAACGGCGAACCCGTGGACATGCGTGTATCTATCCTTCCCTGCGTTACAGGTGAGAAGACGGTTATCCGTATCCTTGCCAAGAATGACGCTAACCTCAACAGAAAGTGGCTTGGTATCAGTGACCGCAACAATGAGATGATCGACCGTATGATCAAGGTCCCTCAGGGCATCTGCCTTATCTCAGGTCCTACAGGTTCAGGTAAGACCACTACACTATATACTCTTCTCGCAGAGAAGAATCAGCCCGAAGTAAACATCATCACCATTGAGGACCCTGTCGAAATCAGGATCCCGGGACTTAATCAGGTTCAGGTTAACGCCAAGGCCGGAATGACATTCGCCAGCGGTCTCAGATCCGTTCTCCGTCAGGACCCTGATATCTGTCTCGTCGGTGAGATCCGAGACGGTGAGACTGCAGAGATCGCCATGAGAGCTGCCATCACCGGACACTTGGTATTCAGTACGATCCACACCAATGACGCCGTATCTTCCATCAACCGTCTTATCGACATGGGTCTTGAGCCTTACATGGTATCCACAGCTCTTGTCGGCGTTGTATCACAGCGTCTTGTACGCCGTATCTGCACAAACTGCAGAGAAGCTATTGAACCCGATCCGTATGACATAGAAACACTCCGCCTTGACCCGGGTCAGAAGATCTACAAGGGTAAGGGCTGTTCCGAGTGTAACGAGAAGGGTTACAAGGGCAGAATCGCGATCCATGAGATCGTTATCATGACCAAGAAGATGAAGGCTTTGCTCGATAAGAGAGCAAGCGAGGAAGAGATGAGGCAGCTTGCTGTCTCAGAGGGCACTCAGATGCTGCAGGATTCCGCAAGAGCACTCGTTCTTGAGGGTATCACTACAGTTGAAGAGCTTAACAGAGTTGCATACACGATTGACTGATAAGGAGGTTAGTTAAAGTGGTAGAAGGATTTAGTTTATCAATTGACGCGATTCTGTCTGAATCGGTAAAGATGGGTGCATCAGATACCCACATCACAGTCGGCTTGCCGCCGATGATCCGAATCGACGGAATGCTTATGCCTCTTGGCAATCAGCCGTTGACAGCTGCAGACACAGAGTATCTGTGCAAGTCAATGATCGATAAGTCAAGACAGCAGTATCTGAACGAGAGAGGTGAGATCGACTTCTCATACGTTGTAGAGGATTACAGCCGTTTCAGATGCAACATCTTCAAGCAGCGCGGAACATATGCTCTTGCTGCAAGAACTATCACAAACGAGATACCTACCTGCGAGCAGCTGGGTCTTCCCCAGATCTTCAAGGAGATCGTTCTAAGACCTAGAGGACTCATCCTTGTCACAGGTCCTACGGGTTCCGGTAAGTCAACAACTCTCGCTGCAATGATCGGTCACGTTAACACATGTAAGAAGTGCCACATCCTCACTCTTGAGGAACCTATCGAGTACCTCCACATGCACGGTGAGGCCATGATCAACCAGAGAGAAGTTCATGAGGACACACTCTCATTCGCAAACGCATTAAGAGCTGCTCTCCGTGAAGACCCGGATATCATCCTCGTCGGAGAGATGCGTGACCTCGATACTATTTCCACAGCTATTACCGCAGCCGAGACAGGACACTTGGTTCTTTCCACACTCCACACGTCATCTGCTGCTGATACAGTCAACCGTATCATCGACTCCTATCCGGCTCACCAGCAGGATCAGATCAGAGTACAGCTTGCTACGGTTCTCGTTGCCGTTATCTGCCAGACCCTCGTACAGAGAGTCGGCGGCGGACGTTGTGCGGCATTCGAGATCATGCTTACAAATGACGCTATCAAGAACAATATCCGTGAAGGTAAGACATATCAGATCGACTCTACCATCGCTACATCACTGCAGCAGGGTATGTGCCCTCTCGATTTCTACCTCGCAGAGCTTGTTAAGCGTAAGTTGATTTCAAGAGATACCGCTATGGAAAGATGCCGTATGCCGGAAGATCTCAAGAGATTTATAAACAACCCGGGTTCCAACAGCCCGTTGTTCGGTGATCTTGATTTTGCCTGATGCCGAGACTATTAATTGTTAATTTATTAAGGAGGAGGAACAATACAATATGTCTAATTACAGATATCAAGTAATCAGTGCAACAGGCAAAAAGACTGAAGGCATTATTGAAGCAGCATCTATTGGTGAAGCTACAAGAAAGCTCAAGGCTGACGGAAGCTATGTTGCATCACTGGAACTTGATAAGGGCGCGGGAATCGGATCTATTGAGATCGGAAGCCCTAAGCTCAAAACAAAAGACCTTGTATTAATCACAAGACAGCTTGCTTCACTTTTATCTGCAGGTATTACGGTTGTAAGAGCTCTCGACATGCTCTATCAGCAGGTGGAATCGAAGAAAGCTAAGAGATGCGTTGGTGAAGTTTACGAGGCGGTTCAGTCCGGCCGTTCACTTTCAGAAGCATTCAAGGAACAGCAGGGCGTCGTCCCTAACATCATGATCCAGATGATCGCTGCAGGTGAAGAGTCAGGACGTCTCGACGAAGTTATGGAGAGACTTGCCGAGCACTTCGCTAAGGACGCTAAGCTCAAGAACAAGATCTCATCTGCGATGGTATATCCTAAGATCCTCGCAGCACTTACATTCTGTGTAAGCGTCGGCTTGCTCACATTCCTGGTACCTAAGATCGGTGAAACGATCAAGTCACTCGGTGGTGAACTCCCCGGACTTACAAAGTTCTTGCTTAATTTCTCAGCATCTATCGTACATTTCTGGTACATCTACCTTGCAGTCATCGGACTTACAGTCTATGGCTTTAAGGTTTGGAAGTCATCTGATGCAGGCGGACTTCAGTGGGCAAAGCTCATGCTTAAGCTCCCTGTAGTTGGTAAGGCTACAAAGATGAACGCTTCCGCCAGATTTACAAGAACCGTAGCAACACTGCTCAAGTCAGGTATCTCTGTTCTTACAGCTGTAGAGATCACAGAGAAATCTCTTGACAACCTCATTCTCGAGCAGAAACTTGCAGCAGCAAGACTCGAGATCAGGAAGGGTGCTTCCCTGTCTAAGTCCATCAGAGGAATCACAGAGTTCCCTCCTATGATCTATGCGATGGTCGCTATCGGTGAGGAGTCAGGTACTCTTGACTCGATCCTTGAGAAGGCTGCTGATTACTTCGAAGATGAGGCAGATTCCGCAACAGCAAAGATGACAGCTGCGTTAGAGCCTATCATGATCATCATCATGGCTATCATCGTAGGTACAGTTGTCGGCGGTATCGCAATGCCTATCTTTACGATGGCTCAGTACATTATGTAAGAGGTTTGAAAGGAGAATATAAATGAAGGATATTTTTGGTAAAGGCGGTAACGAGCTGGTAATCGATTGCTCAAGCTCAGACCTCAAGGTCGCCGTAGGAAACTATAATTCTAAGAATAACCGTACAAGCATCTACATCGATAAGTTCGGCGTAGTACCGCTCGATACGGATGCTATCAACGATGGTGCAGTTGCAGATTCATTCGGTATCGTAATGGCTGTTAAGCACGCATTGGCAAGAATGGACATCAGGAGCAAGTCCTGCATCATCACAACAGAGGGCGCTTTCGTTCATACCCGTGACCTCGAGCTTCCTGTAGTTAAGCAGGATCAGCTCAAGGATATGGTTAAGTACGAGGTTATGGGTCAGGGTTCCAACCGTGACCTGTCCATCGACTATATCGTATACGGAACAGCTGTAGATGAAGAGACTAACGCAGACAAGCTCAAGGTCAGAGCAACTGCCGTTCCTACAGATACGATCAAGGATTACAGAGAGTTCGTAAAGAGCATGGATCTTACACCTATTGCTCTCGATGTTAATCCCAATGCCATAAGAAAGCTTTTCGCAGACGGTATCATCAACGGTAATGTAAACATTACTCAGACAACACTCCTGCTCATCGAGCTTTCAACAAGAACTACAACAGTTACTGTATTGGATAAGGGCTTCCCGATCCTCAGCAGAAGACTCCAGTTTGGTCACTCCAACATCCGTCAGGTTGCTGATTCCATCAAGAAGGTTCAGGGCAACAACCAGCAGTCTTCACTCGCAAGAAGACTTAACATCACAACATCTGATGCTGAGTCAAGCGTACCGATCGAAGACATTGACGTTTGGAACGAGACCGTTGCTGAGACACCTGCTCTTCAGTCAGCTGTCAACGCATACTTCAAGAGCCTTGTTGATGCAGTATCCAGAACAGCTCAGTTCTCAATTTCCAAGTATCACATCGATGCTATCAGCACCTGCTTCCTTTACGGATCCGGCGCAGGCTATAAGAAGATTGACAAAGAGCTTTCACGTCAGCTTGGAACACAGGTTGAGATTCTCAATACTCTCAGCACTGTATCAGGCCCGAAGGGTTTCGAACTGCCTCAGTTCGTTAACTGCTGCGGCGCGCTCATTCGTGAAGATTAAAGGAGGGTATCAGCTTTATGGCTAACAATGTAAACAAGAAATTGCTTAGCAAGAAGGATATTAACTTCTTTGCTGAGTTTACAGCCTCAGCAGCCAAAGCAGCAAGAATGCTCACTTGGGCAGTACTTGCAGGCGTTGCGGTTGTCGCAGTAATCATCGTATTCATCATCATCGGCTTGGTTAGAAACGGTATCATCAAGGGCCAGATCAACTCGATCGAGGCACAGCTTCAGGATGAGAAGTACACCAAGCTTGAGGGTGAAGCTGCAGAGCTTGCTCAGAAACTCGAGCAGCGTACAAATTACTACTATGCTCTTACTCAGATGAGAGCAGAAGTTGACAGGGTCGCACCTGCACCTGAGACATTGCCTGATCTTATCGGTGACTGCATTCCTAACGATTCCTACATCGATATGTACGACATCACAGGCACAACACTTGATATCAAGGGTTATTCCTTCACATACTACAGCCCTGTAGATATGGTCGAGATGCTCAATGAGTCTGATGTATTCACATCCAAGACCATCATCAACATCGAAAGAGTACCCGCAAGTGAAGTCGGTACAGTTGACGAGCTCTATGGTGAGCACGTTAACGGCATCAACAACTATTACTTGTTTGAGATCTCCGGAACGCTCGTAACCGACGTTTACATCAGCGTATCAAGATTCGCTATGGACGATGAGGTTACAAGCCTTACAGGTACAGAGACATTTATCTGCAACGCAGGTGACAGCTTCACTCTGACGGATGCGGATGACCAGCTCGTAAACTACACATCTGAAGCAGGCGTAACATATCAGCTCGCTAAGATCACGATCAACGGTACGGATGTTGACAGCGACGATTTCGCAGCAATCCTTACAAACGGCGTGATGAGCGACTTTGCAAACGGCGACAAGGAGATCAAGCTCTACTACAATGCCGTTGAAGCTGAAGCTGCTGCCGGCGAAGAAGGCTAAGGGAGGGTAATCAAATGGGAAATTTATCAGCACGTGAAAAAGCGTTTATTTATGTAATGGGTCTGCTCATTATTATCGTTCTCGGTTACTTCTTCGGAATCAGAACGATCAATAAGAAGTATGATCAGTATGTTGCTCAGTTAGATGAACTCAATGCAAGGAAGGCATATCTTGATCAGCTCATGCTGAACAATGCCGAGATGGACAAGGAGATCTCCAACCTCGAGACAGCGATCGGTGATGTAGAACTTTCATTCCTCGACAACATCGACACCGAGTGCATCGAGCAGTATCTCTTAGACACATTTGAGTCAAAGGGCTGCCCTTATCTCAAGTCTGTTGACGCAGAAGAGATCCAGTGCAATCCTGTACTTCTCGCAGACGGTTCAACATCAGCTGACAGTCTCGAGTGCGTAAGGATCACACTTAAGTATTCAACAACTGACGGTTTCAATGTTACACAGTACAACTTAAATCCTGATACGACAGCTCTTGCTACAGATCCTACCGCTCAGGAGACGATCCTTGAGCAGGCAGCTCAGATCGGTTCACAGGAGATTATCGATGCAGGTCCTCAGGGCTATGCTCAGTTCATCTCCGCACTCAAGGCTATTGCAGCTGAGAACCCTGACTGCATCAAGATCCATGAGATCAAGGCTGAAGACCAGGTCGGCTTCATGCTCCTTACAGCATCCGTCGATTTCTATGGTACAAACCTTACAGACCGTGTATCTACAGATACAAGCACAGAGCCTTACACAAGCTGGAACGGACATAAGAATGTTGATACAGATGCAGGCTTCATCGGCTATCCTTACATCGTAACTGACGAGAACAGCCTCTGGTACAAGTGCATCAACCTCGACAGCTCTGTAACAGATCTTATCGACAGACCTTTCGCACCTTACTGGGCTAACGCAGCATTCACAAAGGTTGTCAGCGAAGCAGGCGGACTCTCAACATTCTTCGGCATTGACGGTGCAATGTCTCTCAATGGCGGAGCCGCAACTCCCAACGGTGAGATGATCCCGGTCGAGGGTGAAGATCTCTCAGAGTAAGCTGAAAATGGAATTGTGTCGAAATTTTGAAAAAATTTGAAAAAAGTGTTGCAATTCCAAAATTACATGCTATACTTAAGCTACAAACTCAAATTACCTTACAGGAGGAAATTATCATGAAGAAGATTCAGAAGTCAAAGAAGGGTTTTACACTCGTTGAGATGGTACTCGTTATCGCTATCATCGTTATCCTTGCAGCAGTTCTTGTTCTTGGAATCGGTACATACCTCAACAAGGCTAAGTCAGCATCTGCTTCTATCAAGAGCCACAACGCTTCTACAAACGCTGTAGTTGCTGAGATCAACAAGTACGTTTGATCGTAAGACCTGTTAGTACAAACTGACTGATTAGAGCGGAGGACTTCGGTCCTCCGCTCTTAATTATTTATTCACAAATCTTAACAATTTGTTAATAATTGTATTGAAAAATAAAAATGGCATAGTATAATCATAGTAAGTAATTATAGACATAGTAATATGCCCTGGGAGACGAACTATGAAGAAGATCAATAAGAATAAACATGGTTTCACCTTAACGGAGCTGATCCTGGTCGTTGCGATCATTATCATACTTGCCGGCGCGATCGGCATCGGCGTTGCGGATATTATTAATGCCGGACAGAGAGCAGACACGAACACCAAGAAGCAGGCTGCTGATCTCCGTTCGAATATCAATAGCGGCGAAGCTAGGCTTACTAGCTTTGGTTTCTAAGGAGGTAAGCATAAGATGAAGAAGCTCTTTAAGATCAGAAAGACCGGTTTTACTTTGGTCGAGACCATGCTCGCCGTAGTAATCATGGTAATCACATCATCCATGCTTATGAACGGATTCCTTGCTGCTATGGGTTATTCTTACCATACTTCTGTATATACCAAGTCTGCGGGCAATAACTATGCCACTTGTATCAATAACGTTGCAACCCTTAACCACGAGGGCGAAGAAGACAGGCATAAGGATGCTGAACTCCAGACTCGTACAGGCGGCGGAGCTACTGCAGCAACTATGTCTTTCTCAGGCGGCGTTACAACTTTGAAGTCACTTAAGGTCGCAGTTACGGGTGCTACGAGCAATGCTTCCGGTCTTCCTAAGGATACGGTTACAGGTATTGCTTCCGAGGGCGATCTCAAGCTCGATAACAGATATTCATTCTTCTACTATCCTACTGTAAACAACAGAGCAGGTTCAGACGATAAGTATCTTGGTAAGACACATATCTACAAGAAGTCAGCTACAGGTGAGTACTGGTGGTGCTATGTAGATGATGACGGCAAGATCGTTGAGATCTCCAAGGTATCTTGATCCGGGGGTGCATTATGATAAAGACTTATAAGAACAAAAGAGGTTTCACCCTCGTAGAAATGATGCTCACGCTTGCCATCATTTCGATCATCTTCGGTCTTACGACCGCACTCATGGTTGCCATTAAGAATTCCTTCATGACAACAGTAAACACAAACGATTCAGCAGACTACGGTCAGCTCTATGCGATGGGTTTTGAGGAATCACTCTTAAAGTACACCAATGAGGGTACTGCAGGCACATGGTCTATCAAGGATAATCTTCTTAAGATCGGTGATACGGCAGTATTCACACCTGTACAGCTCCAGACAGCTAATCCTGCCGGTGCAGGCAAGGTAGACAAGTGGAAGATGTCCATGTACTTTAATGTAACCGGCGAAGGCCAGGTTAGTTACATAGTTTATGTAGTAGACAACTACTATGATCCCGGTAAGCTTACATACACATACAAGGGCAGCTTATGGCTCCCTCACTTCACAGCAACAGGTGACGGCACTTTGATCGAGGGCGGCACGGCAGATCCTAATAATTCTGATTACCACTCAACATTAGAGTTTAAGCCTATATAAATCAAACAGAACACATAAAGGCTTCGCCAAGTGCGGAGCCTTTTTTAATGCATGGATGATGCGAACTGTGATAGAATAAACGATATTTTCAAAAGGGGAATAATATGAGCATCAGAGTAGGTCTTGATATCGGCGGCAGCACTACAAAGATCATCGGCATGAAAGATGGCAAAGTCATCGGCAAGGCCGTCATAAAGGCTTCTGATCCGATAACATCGGCATGCGGCGCATTAGGCAAGATCGCCAAAGACAACAACTGGACATTAGAAGACATAGAGAAGATCAGCATTACGGGTGTAGGATCGACAGCTCTTCCTGAAGACATATTCGGCATAAGGACCAAGATGGCTTCGGAGTTTACCGCGACAGGCCTGGGCGGATTGTATCTTGCAGGTCTTGATGAAGCAGTAGTTGTCAGCATGGGTACAGGCACAGCTTATCTTGAAGCAAAGAAGAGCGGAGTCAGGCACATTATAGGATCGGGTATCGGCGGAGGAACGCTTATCGGCGTAAGCAAGGCCATGATCGATGTGTCTGAGCCTTATAAGATAAATGACATCGCAAAAGGCGGCGTTGCCAATCATGCAGACCTTACGGTCGGAGACATTGCCGAGAGCGCTGTAGGAGATGTCACAAAGGATCTTACCGCTTCAAACTTCGGCAAGGCGGCTGACGGCCTGTCTGACCCTGACAAGATCAGCGCTCTGTTTAACATGATCTACCAGTCCATAGGAACCCTGTCCGTAATGTGCTCAAGGAGCACGGGCATAAAGGATGTCGTTTATACGGGTCAGCTTACGGCATTTGACAAGTGCAGGGAATATCTCATGCCCTTTGAGACGCACTACGGCATTCATGTGATCATCCCTGAGGATGCAACATTCGCGACAGCCATCGGAAGCGTCCTTGAATCGGAGGCGTGATTTGTCAGGCAAAAAGGAAAGGGCATATGAATTAGACTTTGCAAGGGGCCTGGCCATGATCGCCATGCTCTATATGCATTTTTCCTGGGACATGAGATACGAGTTCGGCGTCCACGCTTTCAGCTATCTTGAGAAGGGCTGGTTCTGGGCATTTCTCCACCCCATGATCATCACGGGTTTTGTCGGGGTATCGGGCGTGTGCACAGCCTTTTCGAGGAACAATTTCAAAAGAGGCTTAAAGCTTCTTGCCGTTGCCTTGGGCCTTACTCTGGCGACATGGCTTGTCACGACATATGCGGGGATAAGCTGCCTCATCATCTTTAACGTTTTCGCAGTGCTCTCTGTCAGCATCCTCGTCTATGCCCTCATAGAACTGCTCGAAAAGAAACTGGGCCTGGATCCTAAGGTCACCAACGTCCTCATGGCGCTCTTTGCTATATATATTTGCCTCGTCGGGGCTGACCTCTGGAACATGGACTATTCGACCGAAAACCTTCTGTTCCTGCCCATCGGCTTTGCGATACACGGCGCGCCTGACATGGCTGACTACATGCCCCTCATTCCGCATCTTGGCATCTTCCTGTTCGGCTCCATAATCGGAAGGCTTTGTTATAAAGACAGAAAGTCAGTATTTCCTGCAAGATCTGATATCGCAAAAAAGCTCATGAGTCCCGTCGAATTCATCGGCAGGCATTCGCTCATCATATATATCGTTCACCAGCCCGTCATGTACGGCCTTCTATATGTGATATTCCTTTTGCTCGGTAAGATCTAGCATGAAGGCGATCGTAAAAATCAAAAAGCATACCGTAAGAAGGGCAATAATACTTATATCGCTCGTTATACTTACGCTTGCGGCATTACTCTTCCCGAGATTTGTATCACCGGCAGCTGCAGAAGTTTACTCTGGCAGGATCTTTCCATACATCGCCATGCCGGCCAATCTGGTGTCAGGACTCGTGCAGACTTCCGTAACCGAGGCTGTGGTTGTTGTGGGAGCTCCCACGCTTCTGGTCCTTGTCATCATCTTCACAGTCAAGGTGATAAAGAAAGCACTTCTGGGCAGGGGAGCAAGGGAATACGTCTATAAGGTATCAAGAAACGCCCTTGTGATCGCTCTTGTCATGAGCATCATCTTCAGCTTCATGCATGCTCTAAACTACAGAAGATACCCCGCAAGGCAGCTAATGGAGCTCTATGGAGGGGATTACACATTTGATGACTACGAGAAGGCCTTAAACTGGGCGTATCTCGGCATGATCTCGGCAAGGAGCGATCTTGGTGAGGACTTCGCGGGCGTAGCTCACATGAATAACTCGTTCGAGAACAATGTATCTTACGCCAATATGCTCGTATCTGATGTATTAGGAGGCTACGGCATCAATGTAAGCAATGAGATAATTAGGGCCAAGCCTGTTGCTTTAAGCCATTACTGGAGCATGTTCGGTATAGTCGGCATGTACGATATGTTCCTGGGGGAATCCAATATCAACACAGACTATATTGACATAACCGAGTTCCCGATTACGGTCTGTCATGAGATACTCCACGCCAAGGGTTTTGCCAGGGAGACGGACTGCAATATGCTCGCAGCTATCTGCTGCATCAGATCCTCGAGGCCTGATTTCCGTTATGCGGGCTACTATCAGATCTTCTGGAGCCTTTATCCCATCGTGACGGAGTATGCCGCAAGTGAGGGCAGGGAGCTCTATGAATATACCAATGACAAGAACATTCAGCCTGTCTTTGCTGATACAAGGGCGAGGATGAAGTACTGGGATAACATCCATCACGAGTCAGACAGGATACTGGATATGCTGGGGATAGATCTTGAGCAGATAGGCGAGAACGCCAACGATGCCTTCCTCGAGGCTAACGGCCAGGAGGGCGGCACTGACACATACGAAGTTCCGTACAGCGTATATGTTGATTTCTACAAGCAGTACGTGGAGGAGACAGATGCTTAAGGTATATCTTAAAGGACACGACAAGTACTATGGCCTTACTGACGTTATAAGGCTCTGGTATGACGGTGCGGTGGAAGACAGGGAGGGCCACAGGATAGTCTGTGAGAGCGGCCCCGACGCCGTAATAGAGAGCATCTTAAGAGAAGACGGCACATCTGAAGCCAGGATAGGTGACAAGGTCTATAGGCCCGAAGGACAGCCGTTAGAACCCGGCCGCGAGATCAAGCGCTCACTCTATCTTGCCATGAAGGACTTATCAGGCACAGATATGCCATGGGGCTGTCTTACTGGCATAAGACCAACGCTCGTAGCGATGGAGGAGAAGACGGCAGAAGACCTGACAGAGAAATACTATGTCCGCCCTGACAAAGCCCTGCTTGCCATGGAAACTGCAAAAGAAGAAGAGAAGCTTCTCAATATGCTGGACGAAGACGGCCTGAGCATCTATGTGGGCATACCTTTCTGCCCCTCAAGATGCTCTTATTGCTCTTTCATATCAGAAGACATTACCAAGCATATGGACAGGCTTACAAGCTACAGCAAGGCCCTTGAGAGCGAGATAAGGCTTTTGGCTCCAAGGATAAGAAGGAAGATCTCATCTCTTTACATGGGCGGTGGTACGCCCACGGTCCTGCCTGATAAGGAATTTAATGAGCTCCTTGATACCATCTTCGGTTCCTTTGATCTTCCCGCGGATTCTGAGATCACCATCGAAGCGGGAAGGCCTGATACATTAACAGACTATAAGCTCGAAGCAATGCGGGATAAGAACATCTCGAGGATCTGCATCAATCCTCAGACCATGAACTCTGAGACACTTGAAAAACTCAACCGCCGCCACAGCGCTGAAGACATCATATACTGGTATGAGAAGGCATCTAAGATGGGTTTTGACGTGATCAACATGGATCTTATTGCAGGCCTTCCTTATGAGATGCCTGAAGATTTCGTAAGTTCCGCAAAAAGTCTTATCAGCCTTGATCCTGCCAACATCACCATCCACACCCTCTATAAGAAGAGAAGGGCGAATCTTAGCAAAGAGGATGTCATGGACAGGGCCAGCAAGCGCAAAGGACTTGATGAAGCCCTTCAGGAGGCATACGGCCTGCTCTATGAAGCCGGTTATCACCCTTACTACATGTACCGCCAGAAGGACACCGAGAAGGGGCTCGAGAACACGGGCTTTGCAAAAGGCAGCACGGGATGCCTTTATAACGTTGCCATGATGACCGACTACAGAGACGTTCTCTCATTCGGTGCAGGGTCTTCCAGCAAGCGCTGCTTTAAGCAGGACGGACCTGATTCCAAGAGGCGCGTCGAGAGATGCCTTACGATAAAGGATGCCATAGGCTACATCTCAAGATATGAAGAGATGGCCATGAAGAAGGCAGATTTTTTTGAACTCTGATGCATGTTATAATTGAGCGCGGAGGACTAACATGATCTGCCCCAGATGTAATACCGAGAACGACAACAGGACGATCTGCAAGAAGTGCGGGTACTACTTATACCGCGCGGATGCACAGAACCGCAAGAAGATGACCCGCGGGCAGCTTGCCGTGTCAGATGCCAAGATCGCAGGCAAGAAGGCAGGCAAGATCTTCAGATACATCTGGATAGGCATTACCATAATCGTCCTAAGCTTCTGGCTCGTTGCGGGAATGGTCTTCCTTATCAGCATGATCGGCGGATAACTATACCATTTTTCCTCCAATGTGTGTATTATATTGCGGAAAGAAATCAAGGCAGGTACACATATGGCAGACAGTTTTAAGCTTCTCATAATCAATCCGGGTTCCACGTCCACAAAGGTCAGTCTTTTCGGGAACGAAGAATCCCTTTTCGAGCACAGCCTCTTCCACGATGCGGATGAGCTCCTTAAATACCCCCACGTCAACCTTCAGGAAGACTTCAGATACAATGTCATCTTAGATATGCTTAATGAAGAGAACGTTAAGCCTGAAGACATTGACTGTTTTGTCGGCAGGGGCGGAAGCGCATGCACGCAGCCCGGCGGCATCACGGTAATAGACGACAAGCTCTACGAGGATACCGTTAATGCAGTAGGAGGCTCAGAGCATCCCGCCAAGCTCGGCGTCATGCTCGCATACAGGTTTGCCAAAAACTACAACAAGCCCGCATACACCTTAAACCCCACCAATGTTGACGAGTACTGCGATCTGGCAAGGCTTACGGGCATCAAGGGGATCTACAGGGTTTCCCACTCCCACGTACTTAACCAGAAGGCGGTAGCAGAGTACCACGCCAAGACAATGGGCAGGAGATACGAAGACTGCAATTTCATCGTAGCCCATATCGATGGCGGCATCACGGTCAGCGCTCACGACCACGGCAAGATGGTTGACGGCAACATGGGTGCAGACGGCGAAGGTGCATTCACGCCCACAAGGATCGGATCAGTCCCCGTACTACAGCTCTTAGACTACATAGAAGAGCATTCAGTTGAAGACGTAAGGCTCAGATGCTCCAGGGCAGGCGGCTTTGTCGATCTCTTCGGCACAGCCAACGCAGACACCATCCACGACCTCGTTGACCGGGGCGATAAGAAGGCATGCCTTGTATGGAACACCATGATCTACCAGATCTGCAAGATGATCGGCAGCATGAGCTGTGTCCTCTGCGGCAACGTAGACGGCATACTCTTAACAGGCGGCCTCATGCGCATTAACGACGTCAAAGAAGGCATCGAGAAAAGATGCGGCTTCATAGCTCCCATCAGCGTCTACCCGGGCGAGATGGAACAGGAAGCCTTGGCTCTTCCTGCACTCGAAGTCTTAAGAGGCAATCTCACTCCCAGACAGTACACAGGAAAGAACGTCTGGAACGGATTTGAAGGCATAGACCTCTGAACACAAACAGATAAGATCACCTAAGCCCCGGAGCAATGCTTCGGGGTTTTCTAATGCCTTTTGGAGGTGGCACAACGGCGTATGGAGCTTCCCAAGTAAATCTCCTGTGTACAAATATACGTACATTGTGTCAGTTATAATCAAAGCACCATAAAGAGTGCGCGAGGGACAAGCCCTGTGACCGCACAGCAACCTGCCAAAGGGCAAGGTGCTAAGGCTTGAACGATGGGATGCATATTTGTTTCTCCTTTGGCTGATCCTGTCGTTCAAGCGGCAGGGTCATTATTTGTTTTTGATCAGAGGGATCAGTATGAATGAAGTATGGGATATGATCTTTGATGAGAACGGTAATCTGGTCTATGAGGGGTATTTAAGGAACGGCAGTCCGTGGGGGAGCGGGACATCGTTCTTTGATAACGGCAATAAGTACCAGGAGGGACTCTTTGGCCACAAGGGGTTATTGTACGGAAGAGAGTATTATAAAAACGGCAGCATCCGCTTTGAAGGCACTTATGCGGAAAACCACGGATACGGGCCTAACTATCCTATCTATGGCAGCTGCTTCGATGAGTCGGGTGCTAAGATCTATGAAGGCCGGCTGAAAGTGTCTAAGAGTGATAACGGATTTCCCAAGGTTGAATCGCCTGAGGGTTTTGGTCCGGTCGCGCAGAAGGACAGGCCAGGACTGATGTCTTGTGTTTCTCATTCTGCTTTACTTCCTGACTGCTGTTATGTCCGTGCGCTCAAGGGTGATGAGAGATCTTTATTTATAGAGTTCCTTGATAAGAACGGGTTCAGGCCTTTGTGCGCGCGGGAAGATGCTGTAAGTTCCCGATTGCCTGTTATAGTGGGAGTTAAAGACAGTACTTATGAGGTCATGGGAAATATAACCTGCGCTGCCGCTGCTGCAAGCTCGGGTATTCTTATGTCTGTTATGGAGTTTCGGATCCTGTATGAGAATTCTAGCGGTCTGGTGATCGTGTGATGTGCGTTGAAAACCGGCAGGCATGTAGTATAATCAATAAATAAGAGGTGTTAACCACTAGACGGTTACCTCGGTTTTATGTCATTAAATGACCGCGACCTTGGACATTGGGGCGGTCATTTTTTTATGTACTCAATAGAATGCCTACAATATCACGCAGCGCTGGTTTATAATGTGTGCGTTATTTTAAGCGCCCAGGAGGCATATTATGAGCATGATAGATATCGTTAAGGCTAAGGCCAGATCAGATGTTAAGAGCATCGTACTTCCCGAAGGTGATGAAGTAAGGACTGTAGAGGCAGCTTCGATCCTTAAGAAGGAAGGACTTGCTGATCCTGTACTGATAGGTGAGAAAGGATCCATAGAAGCTGCGGCAGCTAAGACCGGCTGCGATATCTCAGGCATAAGGATCGTAGATCCGCTCTTAAGCACCAAGGCGGAAGAATATGCCAGCCTGCTCTTTGAACTCCGCAAGGCCAAGGGCGTTACTGAGGAGAAGGCAAAAGAGCTCGTAAAGGATCCGATGTATTTCGGCATCATGATGGTCAAGACGGGTGATGCTGACGGGCTCGTATCAGGCGCCGTTCACACCACGGGCGACATGTTAAGGCCCGCGCTTCAGATAATAAAGACCAAGCCTGAGATGAAGATCGTGTCTTCTTCTTTCCTCATGGACTGCCCCAATAAGGACTTGGGCGAGGACGGACTTCTCGTATATGCAGACTGTGTCGTTATGCCTAATCCTACTGCTGAAGAACTTGCATATATCGCCGTTGCCGCAGCAGATACGGCAAGGAGGCTCTGCGGATTTGAAGAGCCGAGAGTTGCGATGCTGTCCTTTTCGAGCAAGGGCTCTGCCAAGCATGAACTGGTAGACAAGGTGCAGCAGGCTGTTTCGATAGCGCATGAGATCGCACCTGATCTTCTTTTGGACGGCGAGATGCAGTTTGACTGCGCATTGGTTCCCGAGATAGGCAAGAGCAAGGCGCCGGGCAGCCCTGTCGCAGGAAGGGCGAATGTGCTCATATTCCCTGATCTTCAGGCAGGCAACATCGGCTACAAGATCACGCAGAGGATCGGAGGCGCTGACTGTTTCGCAGTTCTCCAGGGACTTAACAAGCCCTGCAACGATCTGTCGAGAGGATGCTCCGTTGAAGATATCGTAAACACTGTTGCCATGACGGCGGTGCAGGCTCAGGAGTAAGGTCTGTTCACGTTTTGGTGACGGCTCTTTAGATTTCTGCAACAGATCGTGAATATTTGTACGGTATTCACGATTCCGGTGCGAAAACCGTCATTTTGGAAACGAAACTGCAACAACGGCGTCAGCGGGCCTGTGAGGGCAGTTATTTCGTCGATATGGCAAGGGCTGACTGTCCGTTTGCAAATCAGAATAGTGTATAATTGAGATCGTCGGGGCAGATGCTCCGTTCTTATTATCAAGCAATTAGCAAAGAGGGTGTTTTTGGATGTTTAATATCGGTATTCTGGGATGCGGCAATATAGCAGCGAAGATGGCTCAGGCCATAAGCAAGACAAAGGACTGCCAGGTGGCAGGCGTTGCATCAAGGGAGAGATCAAGAGCCAAGAAATTTGCAGCAGCTTACTGTCCCGATGCCAAGGTCTATACCGGATACGAGAAGCTCGCTGCGGCCAAGGACATCGACCTTATCTATATCGCCACGCCTAATTCATACCACTACGAGCATGCGATCCTCTGCATCAAGGAATATAAGAACGTCCTGATCGAAAAGCCCTTCGCCATGAACGAGGGCGAAGCCAGGAGCATCTTCTCTGAAGCCAAGAACAGGAACCTGTTTGTCTGCGAGGCAATGTGGTCTTCGTTCATGCCCCTGCATCTTCAGATGCTCGAATGGATCAAGGAAGGCAGGATCGGTCAAGTTAAGTATATAACGGGCGATCTGGGATATGACCTTACAGAAGTCCCCAGGCTCAACGATCCCGTATTGGGCGGCGGCGCTTACCTGGATCTCGGCGTATATACATCAAATCTTGCGATCTCTGTAATCGGCAACGACATTAGAGTGGGTCATGCTTATTCCAAGAGGCTCTCAACAGGATGCGACAAGGAGACTTTCTATAACCTTGAATCAGGCGACGGATCTGTTATCGGCAGCTTCTTCGTAACCATGGGTGCCGATACTGCCAAGGACGGCGCTGTCATCGGCGAAGAGGGCAAGATCAAGATCACCAACATCAACAACTACCGCAAGATAACGCTTCTTACCAAGGACGATCAGGTCGTGGAAGAAAAAGAGGCGGAGCTTTCCATAGACGATTCTTATATCTATGAGATCGAAGCGTGCAGGGATGCGATTAGAAACGGTCTCATCCAGTGTACCGAGATGCCGTGGGACAAGACATATAAGCTTGCCCAGTTAAACGACAACATAAGAAATTCAATGAACTGAGGAACGATCAATGACAGAAAACACGCAGTTATCCAAGAACAGAAGAAGGGTCCGCTTTGTCGTTTATAACGGCATAATCGCTGCTCTTTACGTAGTGCTCACCCTGCCTTTTGCCCAGATAGCATATGGCCCCCTGCAGGTCAGGCTCGCGGAGGTAATGACGGTCCTGCCGGCATTCTCTTTGCTGACAGTGCCGGGCGTTACATTAGGGTGCTTTCTTGCCAATCTCTTTAACCCCAATAACTTAGGCCCTATAGACATCATATTCGGAACCCTTGCAACTCTTATCGCAGGATTCCTGTCTTATCCCATCGCCAAGCCCAACAAGATGCTCGGCATAATACCTCCTGTCGTTGTAAACGGTCTTATCGTAGGCGGATATCTTCCGTTCCTTCTGACGGATTCTGCAAGTTCGGTTACGGCTGCTATGGTTGGGATAAGCATGCTCGAGGTAGCAGGCTCGGAGGCAGCGCTTCTCGTCATCCTGGGACTGCCGCTCATACTTCTCATCAAGAAGACCAAGCTAGAGGAAAAACTCTGATGTCACAGTACTTTGATCCGAATCCCACGTCTTCTTCTGACAGAAAGTACATTGAATACGACTTTAACGGCATCAAGTTCAAGTTCGTAACAGAGGCTAATGTATTCTCGAGAAACAAAGTGGATTTCGGAACTGACGCGCTCCTTAAGGAGACCGTTCAGGACTTAAGGGCCATGAGGCCTAATTACGAGCATTTCCTCGATCTCGGATGCGGTATAGGAGTCGTCGGCATAGTCTTAAGATCCAGGTTCCCAAACTGCGAGATCAAGGGATACGATGTGAATCCCAGAGCAGTGCAGATAGCAAATGAGAACGCTGAGAACAATAACATAAGGGCTTCTTTTGAGCAGCTCGATATAACTGACGGCCTTCCCGAAGGCGAGATGTACGATGCTATAGTCACCAATCCTCCTGTCAGGGCAGGCAAGAAGACCGTATTTAAGTTTTACGAAGAAGCAAGAGCGCATCTTAACAGTGGCGGCAGGCTCTATGTGGTCCTGCAGCGCAAACAGGGTGCGGAATCCTCCAAGGCCAAGCTCGAAGAACTCTTCGGCGAGGTCATGACTCTCGGCATATCGGGCGGCTACCATGTAATGAAGGCGGTGCTTAAATGATCCTACCTTATCCTTTCCTCGATTCCCTCATGATGTTCTTTATCTACAGCTTTGTCGGCTGGGTCGTTGAGGTTATCTACTACGGCATCACCGAAGAGCAGTTCATAAACCGTGGCTTTCTCGGAGGCCCGATCTGTCCCGTGTACGGCCTGGGATTCTATGCAGGCATCTGGCTTTTCGAGCCATTCACGGATAATTTCCTCGTTATATTCTTCGGAACGGCTGCTGCGGCAACGTTTGTCGAGCTCATCGCGGGCATTATCCTTTTCCACACATTCCACATGAGGTGGTGGGACTACTCGGACTACAAGCTCAACTTCAAGGGCTATATCTGCGCGAGATTCTTCCTGTACTGGGGCATCGCGTGCTCACTCGGCCTTTACATCCTGCATCCGACGGTAAAGTGGGTGATATATAATCTCCCCAAACCCGTGTTCTATATCCTTCTTGCGCTGTTCGTCGTTGTCCTCGTCGTGGACATATTCCTGTCAGTTGCGACTGTCATAGGCTTCCAGAAAAAGGTCAAGGCCTTCAGGAAGATCTCTTCAGGCATCAAGACGGTATCAGACAAGATAGGCTCACAGATCTACGGCACGGTCGATACGATCGTCACGGTATCAGAGCCTACCAAGAAGCACTACGACGAGTACCGCGCTCTCATCGCAGAGAACAGGAGGATCGAGAGCGAACTGGCCGCTGCGCACCGCGCGAGCGAAAAGGCTTTTGCCGAGCAGTTCACCGCTGCGGAGAAAGAGAGCTTAAGGCTCGCCCGGGAAGCTGCAGGCGATTCGGTCAAGGCTTTTACATCTTCGCTTAAGAAAAATGAGCGCCGTCTTTTGAGCGTCGTTTCCGTAGGTTACGACACGGGTTTCAAGAAGCTCTCCACGCTCATCAGAAAGCAGCAGACGGATGAAGAGAGCAAGGATATCTGATATAATCATTTCCATAAGATAACAGGAGGCATTTATGTCATCAGCATGTGATTCATGTCCTTCCAAGGGAGGCTGCAATTCCACAGAGCAGTGCCCTTCAGCTAACGGAACGGGCAGTGAGAGAAGACCATCAGGCATAGAGAGGGAGAGCCTCGCCGAAGGTTCATCAGTTAAGACTGTAATAGGCGTTGCGAGCGGCAAGGGCGGTGTAGGCAAATCATTTGTCACATCCTGCCTGGCAGTTCAATTAGCGCGCAAAGGATATAAGGTCGGCATCATGGATGCAGACGTAACAGGCCCTTCGATCCCCAACAGCTTCGGTCTTGACGGCATGCTGGAGTCTGACGGTATCAACATAATCCCTGCCGTAACTGACCTCGGCATCAAGGTGGTATCCGTCAATCTCGTGCTCGAGAACAAGGAGACTCCCGTGATCTGGAGAGGTCCCGTCCTCAATTCACTCGTAAGACAGTTCTACGGTCAGGTCAACTGGGGCATGCTGGATGTCCTCCTGATCGATATGCCTCCGGGCACAGGCGATGTTCCGCTCACGGTCTTCCAGGCTATCCCTGCTGACGGGATCATCCTGGTATCGACAGCGCAGGATCTAGTCTCGATGATAGTCAACAAGGCGCGCAACATGGCCTCCATGATGAACATCCCGATCCTGGGAATGGTAGAGAACATGAGCTTCATCAAGTGCCCTCACTGCGGCGACAGGATAGATCTTTACGGTGACGGCAGGAACATCGAAGAGTCTGCCAAGGCTATTGGCTCAAAGGTATTAGACAAGCTGCCTCTTGATCCTGAGATCACAAAGATCGTCGATTCGGGCAAGGCAGAACAGATCCCCGAAGATATATTGACCGGAAGCGCAGGTATGATCATCGATCTCATAGAGAAGAAAGGCTGATTATGAATTCCAGGAAAGTCCTCCCGATACTACTCGCAATGTCACTTCTTATTGCTCTTTCAGGCTGCGGCAAGAAGATCAAGAACTGCATAGGCAACATAAGCTACAGTTCAACGGCGGTATGCATGTGCTACGAGGAAGTTCCCGGAGAGTATTCTGATGACGGCTCTGCAGTCAAAGGCATAGTCTACCGTGAGGTCACGGATCTTGACGGCATCATGAAACAGAAAGAGATGCCGGTGCTCATTTACTTCTATACGACAGCAAATCCCACTGCTGCAGGCATCACGGCAGGTGTTGAAGACCTTGCTGAGAGGCTCAACGGCAAGGTAGTGGTAGTAGCCCTTGATTCAAACGCTTATCCCACGGTCAATACCGAACTGGGTGTCATGGCTGTACCCGAGTTCGTTCTAATGAATGGCGGCAGCAAGGTTGCCGCGTTCGGCTCGAACAGCAAGACCAGCTGGACTATTGCAGACGTGTCTTCATGGCTCAAGGATAACGGCATAGGTTAAGGTGACATAATGGAAACAGTATATATAAGCACGATAGGTCAGGATTCCCACAGATTTGAAGATGCACCGGAAGGAGCTTATAAGGTCAGGCTCTGCGGCATTGACATAGACAGCTCAAGACCCATAAGTGCCAATTCTGATGGCGATGTTGCCCTGCATGCCATTACCAACGCTATCTCGGGTTTTACCGGCGTTAATATCCTGGGCGGAGCTGCTGACACATTGTGTCTTGATAAGGGCATCAAGGACAGCGCTGTTTACCTGGAAGAAGCACTAAGATACATGCCTGAAGGCGCGCAGGTGATCTTCTGCTCACTGACGATAGAGTGTTTAAGACCCAAGCTCAAAGACTACATAGACGACATGAAGGGAAGCATAGCTGGCCTTCTCGGCATACCCAAAGCTTCAGTCGGCATCACTGCAACGACCGGCGAAGGCCTTACGGGCATGGGCAGGGGAGAAGGGATCCAGGTCTTCTGCATCCTTTCATTCAAGAAGACTGTGTAAGTACATACTTCTGTACATAAACACGGGTAATCATGTACCAAAGTATGTACTAAAAAACTGAGTATTCACACCGATAATAGAGAAATCCTATTTTGGTGATGAAATCCCTATTTCAGCAACAAGAATAGCACTACGGGCATTCTTTTACATGAAATGTTGCGATAATGCCGGAACCGGCAACAAAATAGGAATAACGGGGATTTAGTCACAACTGTGATGAGTAATCTATTCTGACTCATTGAGTTTAAACCCAAGTTTTCCGTGAAGAACCGATTAAAGTCTTTTTCCCAGAATTGAAGCCGCAACGGCGATATCTTCAGGTGTGGTTATCTTGATATTTGAATAGTCACCTTCACTGATGGCGACCTCTATGCCGAGCATTTCAGCTAAAGCTGTGTCGTCTGTAGGATTTACTGCCATTTCCTTCGCATAGTCATAGCACTTTACGAGAGTTTCATATCTGAAACCCTGAGGAGTCTGTACGGCATAGATGCTGCTCCTGTCAGGCGTTGATACAACGCTTGTCTTATTATCTTCAGTCTTGGTGATCTTAAGAGTGTCCTTTACGGGAACGGCCGCAACGCAGACAGGCGAAGCCTTAAGGCCGGAAACAACGCCGTTTATGACCTCTTCTGTTACGAGGCATCTTGCACCGTCGTGGATAAGGACGATGTCATCAGGGGCGATATCGGGAACGAGAGAAGAAATTAAAGATACTCCGTTTGATACTGACTCTGTCCTTGTAGCGCCGCCTGTGGTGACCAGGAAGCTAAGGTCAGGGAAGGTTTTCTTAACAAGCGAAGTCAGCTCATCTGTCAGCTCGGCAGTTGTTACTATTACGCATGAGACCTTAAGATCTGTAATGGAAGAATAAGAGCTTACCGCTTCCAAAGTCCTCGATATAACGCTCTTGTCTTCTACGGGCAGCAGGATCTTCGGTATGTCAGAATGCATCCTGGTTCCTGATCCTGCGGCAGGTATTATGAATACTAAGTTCTTCGCCATACTAGCCTCCTGTAAACAGCATGTCGCAAGCTTCTCTTAAGTTGTCGGGATAGAGCCTTACGGTGTTTGACATAGCCTTACAGGCGTCTCCCGTGAGGTCTGTGATCTCCTTTTCGAGACTGTCCTCGAGACTGCCAGGGATAATGAGCGTCGTAATGCCCATCCTGACGGCCGCAAGGCATCTTCTCAGGATATATGAGACGGGCCTGATCTCGCCTGACAGGCCGACCTCACCGACGATGAGGGTATTGGGCTTTACGGCTGCCTCTCTTGCCGAGGATACGACTGCGGCGCAGACAGCAAGGTCCGTCGCGGGGTCTGAGACCTTAAGTCCGCCGATTATGTTGACGAAGCAGTCCATGCTGGTCAGATTGAGCTTTAAGACCTTGTCGCAGACCGCGAGGAGCATCAGGACCCTGTTGCGGTCGGGGCCTGCGCTCATGCGCTGGGGGTTGGTGTAGCAGCTTGACGACACGAGAGCCTGGACCTCGCACATGAGAGCCTCGTTTCCTTCGATGACCGAGGTCAGGCAGGACCCCGGGCTGTTTATTGGACGCCCTGCAACGAGCAGGGCATCGGATGAACTTACGGGTTTAAGACCCTTCTCGCCCATCTCGAAAAAAGCGAGCTCATTACTCTTGCCGAACCTGTTCTTATTAGATCTCAGGATGCGGTATCCGCCCGTTGTATCGCCCTCGAAAGTAAGGACGGTATCGACCATGTGCTCTATGGTCTTAGGACCTGCGATAGAGCCCTCCTTGGTTATGTGGCCCACGAGTATTACCGAGATGTTCTCTGACTTGGCGATGCGGATGAGCCCCGCAGTGACCTCTCTTGTCTGGGTAACGCTGCCGGGCGTTCCCGTTATCTGTTCTGAATAAAGTGTCTGGATAGAATCAATGACGCATAAGGAAGGCTTGGACTTCCTTATCTCTTCAGTTATCTTCTCGAACCTGGTCTCGCCGCAGATGAGGAAATTGCGCCTGATCCCGAGCCTCTCGGCCCTCATGCCGATCTGGGAAGGGGACTCTTCGCCTGATACATAGAGTATCTCCCTGTCTGTCTTATATGAATCAATGAGCTGCATGAGGATGGTGGATTTTCCGATGCCGGGCTCGCCGACGATGAGCGTGACGGATCCTTCGGTTATCCCGCCGCCGAAAAGATCATCGAGCTGCTTTATCCCCGTGCTGACGCGCTCGTACTTTTCCACGCCTGCGTCCTTGAGCCTTACGGTCCCGGCTGAGTCAGTCCACGAATAGACGGTCCTGGAAGTGCCCGCGGCCTTGGCAGGAGTTTCCTTCGGAGCTTCGGTAAGCGTGTTCCACTTGCCGCAGCCGGGACACTGTCCCATCCAGCCCTGGGTCTCAAAGCCGCACTCCGTGCAGAAAAAAATACCGTTCTTTTTGGCCATAAATTTATCCTCTTTGACAGTTTGTATAAGTATAGCACCTATTAAATGTTCATTGTATTATGAGAGCCATGTACAGCATAAGAGAGAGATGGAACCTCCTTGTAAACCAGATCCAGGACCGTGACGTCAACGTCGCTTTAGTATCCATGTCCATACTGGGCAACGTCTTCATGTCGCTTGCCAAGCTCTTCTACGGGATCTGGGTGCATTCCGGATGGCTGCTTTTCAACGTGGTCTATGTTGTCGTTATCGGCATGTTCAGATACCAGATACTTTCCAAATACGTGTTCTCGAAGACCATTCCCGATAAATACGACTGCTACTACTATGAGTTCAGGGCACATAAGTACAGCAGCGTCAGGATGTTCATATTAGGCGTCATATACATGTGCTGCAGCCTCAGGATGTTCATAGTGGGCGACGCGGTTACGATCCCGATGAGGTTCCTTTACTACTTTGCGGCATTCGCCGTCATCAAGCTCGCATTTGCCTTAAGGGGCATGAGGATCACCAGAAAGAGGGAAGACCCCATAGTGCGCACCATGAAGGTTATGGGTTTTGCCGATGCGGGAGTCGCTCTCGTGGAACTCATATATGCTGTCATGTCGTTTTTCCACTATCCGCTCGCTGCGCAGTACAGCAGCATGACCGGCATCCTTGTCTCCTTCCTCATGATCGGAGGCGGCATAGTAATGTTCCTCAGAAAGCGCATCGGACCTGACGTTATCAATGCCGATAATGTTAATGGTTAATTAATACCCATATTGTCACTTTTGGTTTATAATTGGCTTATCAAGGTCAAGGAGGATCTAATAAATGCCTATTTTTGCAGACACAAAGCAGAAGAATATCGCTAACTTCCAGAAGTCCATCCAGGAGAAGAAGAATACCATCAGGAGAAACTACGACGAGATCGGACATCTCTACTATGGTCAGTACAAGGATATCAATATCGACTGCACCAAGGATATCAACGCCAAGTGCGATGCCATCACAAGGCTCAACGAGGAGATCGAGGAATTAGAGATCAAGATCTTAAGGGAGAGAGGACTCAAGAGATGCCCTGTCTGCCGTACAGAGAACAACCTCTCCTATGCTTTCTGCTTCAAGTGCGGCAGTAGGTTCGATGACGATGATTCCGAGGCAGCTCCCGAGGCCCTCAAGGCACCTGCGCCTAAGGCAGAAGCAAAGGAAGAAGCACCTGCCGAAGAGCCCGCTGAGGAAGCAGCTGAAGAGACAGCAGAAGAAGCAGCAGAGGACAAGGCTGAAGAATAAGCCGTATCTGCCCAAGAATGTTAAAAGGACTGTCACTTTCAAAGCGGCAGTCCTTTTTGTGTTCAAACCGATCCGGGCTTATTACTGCTTTACAGCCTTGATGATGTCATCAGCAGAAGGAAGATCCTGACCGACCTTGTCTTCAACCTTGTTGATGGCGCCGTCAACGGCAGACTTGACCTGCTCGTTCTTATCAACGGCATCTGCTGCCTGTGCTGCTGCATCCTTGATCTTGTTTACATCGATATCCATATTTGCTGCCCCCTTGTGTTTGATATATAGAGATTATAACACTTTGCATGAATGGTCTTACAACAATTACTGACCAGACGGTTACTTGCATTTGCTTGCAATTGCTTGCAGACAGAGACGGAATTTGTTATAGTAGCTTTGAAAGGAAGGTGATAACAGTGGCAAATACATCTGCAGTATATGCACGTATAGATACCGAGCTCAAGGACAATGCTGAAGGCATACTTGCGAGACTCGGTATCACTCCTTCGAGTGCGATTCAGATGCTATACAGTCAGATAGTGCTCCGTAACGGAATACCTTTCGACCTTCGTCTCCCTGAAGAAAGACCGACAGCGATCGGCGGAATGACACGCTCCCAGATAGATATGGAGATCATGAAGGGGATAGATTCGATGAAGGGTAGCAAAGGATACACCGTTTCGGAAGTTGATGAGGAATTGTCAAAAGAATTCGGCATATGACAGAGGATTATAAAGTCATTTATTCTCCTGCTGCTAAGGATGACCTTCGCAGTATTTACCGTTATATTGGTTTTGATCTTCTTGAGCCTGGAGTTGCAAAAGCTCAGGTCGACAGGATACGTGATATGATCCGAAGACTTGATGCTTTTCCCCATAAGCATCCTGTTATCGAATGGGAACCTTGGCTGTCGATGGGATTGAGAAGAGTTCCCGTTGATAACTATGTCATTGTCTATCGCGTGGACGATGATACTAAAATGGTCACAGTGGTCAGAATATTTTTTGGCGGACAGGATATTGAACGCATCATCGAACGCAGCAATACCTGATTCTCAGTCACGAGGTCTTAGTGCAATTTCAAACCCGTTATTACTTGCACCAAAAACCCGCGATAAACATCCGTAATTTTGTATGGTATAAGGCGCCTGCCTTATGCTATTATTTATTAATTAATCAGCAAGGGGGCATCATATGGCACAGATTTTCGAGCAGGAATCAAGAACATTCTCAGAGTATCTTCTCATACCGAACCTCACTACAGAGGACAACACTCCCGATAAGATCGATCTTTCGGCTCCGGTATGCAAGTACAGGAAGGGCGAGGAAGAATCCAAGCTCAAGATCAACATCCCCATGGTATCTGCCGTAATGCAGGCAGTATCAGATGACGGACTTGCCATAGCGCTCGCAAGATGCGGCGGTATGTCATTCGTATTCCAGTCACAGTCCGTAGAATCCCAGTGTGAGATGATCCGCAAGGTCAAGAAGTACAAGGCGGGCATCGTTGCATCTGATTCCAATCTCTCACCTGATGACACTCTTGCCAAGGTATTAGAGCTCCACGAGAAGACAGGCCACGGCACTGCAGCCGTTACGGAAGACGGCACAGCCGAGGGCAAGCTCTTAGGCCTCGTTACCACAAGAGATTACCGTGTAAGCCGTATGTCCCCTGATGAGAAGGTTTCCACATTCATGACCCCGATCGAGAAGCTCGTCACCGCACCTGAGGGCACATCCCTTAAGGAAGCAAACGACATCATCTGGGACAACAAGATCAACCAGCTCCCCATAGTAGACAGCCAGGGCAGGCTCGTAGGACTCGTTTTCCGCAAGGACTACGAATTCCACAAGGCTAACCCGCATGAATTATTAGACTCAGAGAAGAAGCTCATCGTCGGTGCAGGCATCAACACGAGAGACTACGAGACAAGAGTTCCCGCACTTATCGAAGCAGGCGCAGACGCTCTCTGTCTTGACTCTTCAGACGGTTTCTCCGTATGGCAGAAGCAGGCTCTCGAGTGGATCAAGTCAAGGTATCCGGATGTCATCGTAGGCGCAGGAAACGTAGTAGATGCAGAGGGCTTTAAGTACCTCGCTGACTGCGGCGCTGACTTCATCAAGATCGGCATCGGCGGCGGCTCCATCTGCATCACAAGAGAGCAGAAGGGTATCGGCTGCGGCCAGGCATCTGCAGTACTCGCAGTTGCAGAGGCAAGAGACAAGTACTTTAAGGAAACAGGCGTATATATACCTCTCTGCTCAGACGGCGGTATCGTACACGACTACCACATGGCCCTTGCACTTGCCATGGGCGCAGACTTCATGATGCTCGGCAGATACTTCGCAAGATTCGACGAGTCTCCTACGAGGAAGCTCCTGGTAGGCGGTTCATACGTTAAGGAGTACTGGGGCGAGGGTTCTAACAGGGCACGCAACTGGCAGCGTTACGATGACGGCGGCAAGGGCGGCAAGATGGCTTTCGAGGAAGGCGTTGACTCTTACGTTCCTTACGCAGGTTCCTTAAAGGACGGCGTTGAGACATCACTTGCCAAGGTCAAGGCTACGATGTGCTCATGCGGATCTTCTTCCATAGAGGAATTCCAGAACAAGGCAAGACTTGTTGTCGTATCTTCAACATCGATAGTCGAGGGCGGCGCTCACGACGTAATCCAGAAGGAGAGCGACAGGACTGCAAGATAAATTTGCAAATAAAGTCTTCCTTTATTAAAATAAGCAAAGCTAAATTCAAAGGAGCAATACCAAGATGGCAGATGTAATCAAGAACCAGATGACCAAGGAAGGTTTCGAGGAACTTCAGAACGAACTTGCCGAGAGAAAGACCACCAAGATGGCTGAGATCTCCGCTAAGCTCGAGGAAGCTAAGGCTCAGGGAGACTTATCAGAGAACTCCGAGTACGACGAAGCTAAGGCTGAGCAGTCAGCTAACGCAGAGAGGATCGCAGCTATCGAGGCTATCCTCAAGAATGCTGAAGTAGTTGACGATTCAGAGCTTACAACAGAGAAGGTTGCTTTAGGTTCTATCGTTACGCTCCAGAACACTGTAACCAAGGAAGAGTTCAAGTACAAGCTCGTAGGTGAGTCCGAGGTCGACTTCAAGAAGAGAAAGATCTCAGAGAACTCTCCTGTAGGAAGAGCGATCTCAGGCCAGAAGAAGGGCAAGACGGTTTCAGTTTCCGCTCCCACAGGCGTTATCAAGTACAAGATCACTAAGATCGAGAAGTAATCTAACCTTAAACAGGCAGAATAGTATTTTCAAAAGAAGTGCGAGCCTTTTCGCACTTCTATTTCTTAAAAGAATGGAGAATCAACATGGCAAGCGAGATAGAAGTAAGGCTGGAGAAGTTCAACAATCTTAAGGCGGCAGGCAAGAACCCCTTCGAGATAACCAAGTTTGACCAGACTTGCCATACCACCGAGGCCAAGGCTCAGTACGAGGCGCTCGAGAAGGAGATCCTGGGAGACAGACCCGAGGTCGATGTTGAAGGCCTCGAGGAGCAGGAAGCAAGAGCTAAGAAGAAGGCTGACTACGAGGAGAGAAGACAGATCATGGACGCCAAGCCGATCCATGTATCTATTGCCGGACGCATGATGTTCAAGCGTGTCATGGGCAAGGCCTCCTTCATGAGCCTTAGAGACCTCACAGGCAATATCCAGGTATATGTGGCACGCGATGCGATAGGCGAGGAGCCCTATGCGGACTTCAAGAAGTCTGACGTAGGCGACATCTTCGGTGTAGAAGGCTTCCTCTTCAGGACCATGACAGGCGAGGTCTCCGTTCACGCTGAGAAGATCACGCTTCTTACCAAGAGCCTCCAGCCCCTCCCTGAGAAGTTCCACGGCCTGACAGACACGGATATGAGATACCGTCAGAGATACACAGACCTGATCTGCAATCCCGAGGTCAAGGAAACATTCGTCAAGAGATCACAGATCATCAAGGAGATCCGCAACTTCTTGGACGGCAGGAACTTCATGGAAGTAGAGACACCTATGCTCGTAAGCAATGCCGGCGGCGCTGCTGCAAGGCCTTTTGAGACACATTACAATGCGCTTGACGAGGATGTTAAGCTCCGTATCTCCTTAGAGCTCTACCTCAAGAGACTCATCGTCGGAGGCCTTGAGAGAGTCTATGAGATCGGCAGGGTATTTAGAAACGAGGGCGTAGATACGCGCCACAACCCTGAGTTCACACTCATGGAGCTTTACCAGGCATACACGGACTACGAGGGCATGATGGAGCTTACAGAGTCCATGTTCAGATACCTGGCAGAGAAGGTTCTCGGCACAACGAAGTTCATGTACGGCGACATCGAGCTCGACTTCGGCAAGCCCTTCGAGCGCATCACCATGAACGACTGCATCAAGAAGTACACAGGCATCGACTTCGATACCGTTAAGACTGATGAGGAAGCAAAGGCACTCGCAGATGAGCACCACATCGAATACGAAGACCGCCACACAAAGGGCGACATCATAAACCTCTTCTTCGAGGAGTTCTGCGAAAAGAACCTCATCCAGCCCACATTCGTCATGGATCACCCTCTGGCTATCTCTCCTCTTACCAAGATGAAGCCCACGGATCCTGAGAAGGTCGAAAGATTCGAGCTCTTTATCAACACATGGGAGATGTGCAACGCATACTCAGAGCTCAACGATCCTATCGACCAGCGTGAGAGATTCGCCGCGCAGGACGCAGCATTCGAGGCAGGCGATGAAGAAGCCAACCACACAGACGAAGACTTCCTCAACGCCCTCGAGATCGGCATGCCTCCCACGGGCGGTATCGGCTACGGCATCGACAGACTCGTCATGCTCCTTACCAACAGTGAAGCGATCAGGGATGTATTATTGTTCCCGACCATGCGTCCTTTGGACTAATTTGATGCCCTGAAACCCTTGATTTTATTGGGTTTGCTGATTTGCAAAACACGATTTAGTACGACAAAAGTACTACAATCGTACGACAAATCCCCCAAACACCTGTAAAATCGCACATTTGCTAATACGATTTTTTCATACGCCACGAGATCTAGTATCTTGTGGCGTTTTCTTATGCACGATATTGGCACATATTGCTGGAATATTCAAATGTATTGAAAACCAAATCCCTTTATTATTTAGCATTTAGAACCAATTCGCACATTGGAATCATTTTCTTTCCTACCTTATTCTTACGCTATGGACACTATTATTGTTATTTGGGGAGGCACGTTGGCTGTTCTTCTAAAGAAACTATGGAGAAGCCCCTATAAAGCCGAAAAGATTGCATTCAGCGCCGAAGAACAGTTTAAAAGGATCGGCGTCTATTATATGTGCATCGACGATCTCCCACTATGAGAAGGAAATCCGTAGCTGAAGAGTACCCGGAATTGGTGCCCCAGTGGGGTACCATTAATGACCTGTCTCCTGATAAAGTCTCCAGTGGGTCACATAAAAAGGTCTGGTGGGTCTGTGAGGAAGGCCATACCTGGCAAGCAACCGTTAAAAACAGAGCGCTTAAAGGTTCCGGCTGTCCATATTGTGAACACAGGGCTGTTTTAAAGGGCTTCAATGACCTTCAGACGCTCTTTCCTGAAATCGCTAAGACTTGGTCTCCTAAAAACGAAAAGAAGCCTTCTGAGGTATCTACACGCTCTAATGCTGATGTCTTATGGATCTGCGAGCACGGACACGAGTGGAAGGCTCGGGTAGCTGATCGTACAGAGGGGCATGGCTGTCCTTATTGTGCCGGTCAACGAGTCTGGAAGGGATTTAATGATCTGGCTACTACTCATCCTGAGTTGGTCAACGAGTGGTCAGATAGGAACGAAAAGATATCGCCGGAGACAATTACCTATAAGAACCGTTCAATGGTCTGGTGGCACTGTAGTCGGTGTGGTAATGAATACAAAGCTGTAGTCTATTCCAAGGCTAATGGGCGAGTTTGTCCGTACTGTGTTGCTAATGAGCTTAAACGCCTGCGTTATGAGCAGATTCAGAGAAAGCAGATTTCCGAAGACTTCTCATATCTGCTTCCACAGCTGGCCTCTATCTACTATGCCGGGAAGTTTGGCTTCAAGGCCATAACAGACTCTGATGAACTAATAGGAGCTCCCATTACTGCTTTTATTCCTGACATTAACCTGGCAATCGATGTGTGCTGCTCTAAAAAAATAATCACTATTAAAGAATACATATGCTCGACGAAAGGCATAACCTACATTAACATTCCTGGAAAACTTCCTGAGATAGAAACTGTTTCCAGAATCAGGGACGCCTTCTTCAAAACTCATCTATATTCGGATTCAACAGTTGAGGATGACCTAGAATTACTCAGACGGAAGTATTCTCAGTGGAAGCAAAAAGCCTGAGAACGATCTCAGGCTTAGTCATCTTTATTCGGGATATCCTGGTATATCAGCTCTGATTCGGCAGGTTTGAAAATCCGAGAGCCAGGATCATCAAAATAAGATATATGAAAACGATACCATATATGATGGTCATAAAGATTCCCGCGAAAATAGCACCCTTACTCAGCGCCGCACTTGTCTTGATCTTCGGAGTATGTATTCCTCTGGCAGCAACATAATCGACTATTGCTTTGTGATTGCCTGCTCCCAGAAATATAGCGACTATGCTCGCTATAGGAAATGCAGCACATATAAGTCCCGCAACCGCTTTCTTCAAAAAGCCCGAAACCTTCGCCTCATATTGAGTATCAATGTTCATATCTGATTCCATATAAAAACTCCTTTTATTAGTCCTCTATTAAGTTAAAAATCTTACCGGTTTCACCGTTAATCTGAATATTTTCAGGCAGGTGGTCTACTTCCAATACACAAGTAGGCGAAAAAGTCGAACAGGTTGGTCCGCTGGTGACATCTGTTTCTCTGACAAGAATATGAAGTGTTGATTCGTCCATTCCCAGATCGACAATAGATATTTCGGCTCTCTCGTATGTTGTGGGACCTAATGTGATAACGATATAGTAAGGTGAATCCGGTTGATCAAGTGTGTCAATATAATAACCGAACTTGGATTTGTTTGTAGAGAACGAATTCTGCTCTAAAATCCTGTA
>CAMHSJ010000002.1 GCA_946187935.1 uncultured Clostridia bacterium | reverse complement strand
ATACCGGTAAGCACAGCCCATATACATTTTCCTATGGGTATTGTAAGCGTCCTGCTCTTCACTTACGTGAAGAACACGTCCGAGAAGCGGAAACTCTCTTGCTGAGCCTGAAACAGCCTTCCAGGTTTCTTCTTCAGAATGAAACTGATCCATAAAGAAACTCCCCCTCAAATAACATAACTCTCAAGACTTATTATGATACTTTTACCCCAAAAATGCACATACATATTGCATCTTTAAAAAACCTCCTTACCGCTTGGGAAAGGAGGTTGGACTTGGATTTAATGCCTTTATGCTCAATTCTTTTTGTTCAAAGCCATTTTGCAGGATACTGCTATATCTTTGGGCGTAAGCTTATAGTATTCAAGGACTTCAGCAGCTTTGCCGCTCCTGCCGAATGTATCGTTGACGCCGTGCCTTATGACAGGAACCGGATATTCTTCGCTCAAGAGTTCAGAGACTGCACCACCCAAGCCGCCTACCACACTGTGTTCTTCTACAGTTACAATGCATCCTGTTTCTTTTGCAGCTTTGATCAAAAGATCGTTATCCAGGGGTTTTACCGTATGAATGTCTAATACTCTGGAAGAGATACCCTCTTCTTCCAGGATCTTAGCGGCCTCAAGCGAAAGCTGAACGCCAAGACCGGTAGCAGCGATAGTAACATCGCTTCCATCTTTAAGCGTAACTCCCTTGCCGAGTTCAAAACGGTAATCTGCTGCCCTGTCAGTTACAGTCTCTACAGGCGATCTGCCGAGTCTCAGATAAGCAGGACCGTCGTATTCAAGAAGAGCCTCTACCGCAAGGCGCATCTCGTTAGCATCACAAGGGTTTACCACTGTCATTCCCGGTATGGCCCTCATTAGAGCAAGATCTTCCACCATCTGATGTGTCGCACCGTCCTCGCCTACTGACACGCCGCCGTGGGATCCAACGACAATTACATTGAGATAAGGATATGCTATGGAATTTCTTACCTGTTCATATGCCCTGCCTGCAGCAAAGATCGCGAATGTGTTGGTAAAAGGCTTCAGACCGCATGTTGCCATGCCCGCAGCTATAGCAGTCATGTTGGCTTCCGCTATTCCGCAGTTAAAGAAACGGTCAGGATATGATTTAGCAAAATTCTTGGTCATGGTCGCGCAAGACAGGTCTGCGTCCAGGACAACCAACTGCGGATACTTTTCCGCGAATTCCACCAGAGCTTCACCGTATGCCGCCCGTGTTGCTTTCTTATCAACCATAATACTTGCCCTCCAGTTCAGCCAGATGAGCTTTAAGTTCAGCTACAGCGGTCTCATACTGCTCATCGTCAGGAGCTTTGCCGTGCCAGCCTGCGTTATTCTCCATGAAGCTGACTCCGCGGCCCTTAACTGTGCTGAGGAGAACAACTGACGGTTTATCAGTTAATTCACGCGCAGCCTTCATTGCTGATTTAAGAGAATCGAAATCATGGCCGTCTGCCTTAAGGACATTCCAGCCGAAAGCTGAGAACTTGGCATCCAAAGGAGATGTAGGCATTACGTCATCTGTTCTGCCGTCGATCTGAAGGCCGTTTACGTCAACAAAGGCAAGAAGGTTTCCGAGCTTGTACTTGGCTGCAGCCATAACAGCTTCCCAGACCTGGCCTTCTTCCATCTCACCATCGCCCAGCATGGCATAGGTCCTGTAATCTTTGCCGTTGACCTTTGCCGCAAGAGCCATGCCGACTGCCGTGCTTATGCCCTGACCCAAAGATCCTGTAGACATGTCCACGCCTTTGACATTACGCATGTCAGGATGTCCGGACATATGAGCCTTAATGGAGCGGAACAGCTTGATATCCTCCGTTGGGAAGAATCCGCGAAGCGCCAGAACTGAGTAAAGTGCCGGAGAGCAGTGTCCTTTTGAGAGGACAAAGCGGTCTCTGTCAGGACATTGAGGATCATCAGGATCTACATTCATCTCATCAAAGTAGAGCTTGACTAATGTGTCCACGCATGACAAAGATCCGCCCGGATGACCTGACTTGGCAGTATGTACCCCATCAAGTATCAGAAGCCTTGCCTTGGCGGCAGTTATCTCAAGTTCAGAAGTATTCATCAGTTCACCCCTGTCCGTAGTAAGCATTTGCTCCGTGTTTGCGCAGATAGTGCTTGTCGAGCAATGTCTTCTGCATACCGGTATGCTCAGGGTTGAGCATAAGCGCATGGTAATCCATGAAGGCAACTTCCTCCATGACCACTGCGTTATGAACTGCGTTCATCGGATCCGTGCCCCATACGAAAGGTCCGTGAGAGCAGACCAAAACACCGGGAACCGCATCAGGATCTTTGTCCTTAAAAGTCTCGATTATGACATTGCCTGTCTCGAGCTCATATTCGCCTTTTATCTCTTCATCAGTCATCGGACGTGTGCAAGGGATGTCTCCGTAGAAATAATCACCTTGTGTCGTACCCATGGCAGGTATAGCGCGGCCTGCCTGAGCAAAGCTCGTTGCCCAGCGTGAATGAGTATGTACAACGCCGCCGATGTTAGGGAAAGCCTTGTAAAGAGCAACATGTGTTGCCGTATCGCTTGAAGGCTTCCACTTGCCTTCAACAGTCTTGCCGTCAAGATCGACAACGACCATGTCATCAGCTGTCATGTTATCGTATTCAACACCGGAAGGTTTGATCACGACAAGACCTTTTTCGCGGTCGATTCCGCTGACATTGCCCCAAGTAAATGTTACCAGCCCGTACTTGGGAAGGAGCAGATTCGCATCGCAGACGGTCTTCTTAAGTTCTTCAAGCATATCAGAGTACCTCCGTAGCCACCTTTTCCATAGGCAGCGCCTTGATGTAAGACCCGAGGAATAAAGCAAAGCCTTCTATCTCATCTGCATCTGCCATTACGGTAGAGCAGGATGCATTGGCAAAGACCTTGTTATCGAGGTAATCAGGAAGTGATTCCCCCTCATCCCTGTTTGTCAGGTAGGACGCCAGGACAGCCATTCCGTAAGGTCCGCCCTCTCCCGCAGTCTCCATGACGGATACGGGAGCATTAACGGCTGCGCTTAAGATCTTCTGCCCTACGACGGGAGTCTTAAAGAAACCGCCGTGGCCTAAGAGCTTGTCTATTGCGACCTGCTCTTCACTTCTCAGGATATCCATTCCGATCTTAAGCGTTGCCAGAGCAGAATAAAGATTAGTCCTCATGAAGTTGGCCAAGGTAAAGCTGCAGTTCGGCTTGCGCGCGAAGACAGGTCTTCCCTCATCGAGACCGGTCACGCCCTCACCCGAGAAATAATTATAAGACATTAAGCCGCCGCAGTCAGCATCACCTTGTGATGCGGTCTCGAAAAGCTTGGTAAACAGCTCTCCCTTGCTTACATCAAAGCCCATAAGTCCCGCAAATTCTCCAAACAGGTTTACCCAGGCATTTATGTCAGATGTGCAGTTGTTGCAGTGTACCATGGCAACAGGAGAACCATCAGGTGTTGTTACCATGTCTATCTCGCGGTGAACTCCAAGGGGATGGTCCGTAACGATCATGGCAAAATCGGATGTGCCTGCACTTACATTGCCTGTCCTGGCACGGACGGAGTTTGTGGCGACCATGCCTGTTCCTGCATCACCCTCACAAGGAGCTATAGGGATGCCGGCTTTAAGATCTCCTGAAGGATCGATGAATCTTGCACCTTCTTCTGTAAGAGATCCTGCATCAGAACCTGCAGTAACTACTTTGGGAAGAACTGATCTTAAGTCCATTCCTGTCAGGGAGTTGAACTTTTGGACCATTGCCTCATCGTAATCGAAAGTGCTGCTGTCTATAGGGAACATGCCGGATGCTTCACCTATGCCCATTACCTTCTCGCCTGTAAGCTTCCAGTGGATGTAACCTGCAAGTGTAGTAAGAAATGCGATATCCCCTACATGGTCTTCCTTATTGAGGATCGCCTGATAAAGATGAGCGATGCTCCATCTCTGGGGAATATTGAAGTTAAACAGATCAGTAAGCTTTTCTGCTGCCTCACCCGTGATCGTATTGCGCCATGTCCTGAACTCAGCTAACTGCTTTCCGTCCTTATCGAAAGGAAGGTATCCGTGCATCATGGCAGAGATACCAATGGCGCCGGTTTCGGTCAGCTCTGTGCCGTATTTGGATTTTACATCTGCCTTAAGGTTTGCAAAACATGTCCTGAGACCCTTGTGGACCATATCCATGGAATATGTCCAGATGCCGTCTACGAGCTGGTTTTCCCACTCGAAATCACCTGATGCCACAGGAATGAAGTTCTCATCAATGAGTACGGCTTTGATCCTTGTTGAACCGAGTTCGATACCGAGCGAAGTCTTCTTAAGATCCATAGTGTTATCTCCTTATCTGAGTTTCCAAGCAAGGTCCTTGATGAACAGTTCATCCTCCAGTTTAGCAGGTGTCGTTTCCTTGGAGATGTGTACAAATTCGATATCCATCATGTTTGCCCAGTCACGCATCATTTCAGCAGTTACATCGTAAGAGAGGACTGTGTGATGCGCTCCCCCTGCAGTGATCCAGCACTCAACGCCCGTGAGGAGGTCGGGCATTGCGCGCCACATCACTCTTGCTACAGGGAGATTCGGCATAGGCATTATGGGTTTGACGCATTCGATATCCTGAACGATGAGCCTTAATCTGCCGCCCATGTCGATGAGCGATGCTACGATGCCCTTGCCTGCCTTACCTTCGAAAACAAGCCTTGCAGGGTCTTTCTCGTTCATGCCGATACCTAAGTGATGTGTCTCTATCCTCGGCCTGCCTTCAGCCAGCGAAGGACATACCTCGAGCATGTGAGCGCCTAAAGAGTATTCCTGTCCTTCAACGAGATGGTATGTATAGTCTTCCATAAATGCGGATGAGCCGTTGCCGCCTTTACCCATTGCCTTCATTATCGCCGTGAGGGCAGAGACCTTCCAGTCACCCTCACCGCCATAACCGTAACCTAAAGCCATAAGATGCTGCGATGCAAGGCCCGGGAGCTGCTCCATGCCGTAGAGGTCCTGGAACGTGTTGGAGAATGCCCTGCAGCCTTCCCTATCCATCATCTTCTTAATGGCTATCTCTTCTTTAGCCTGATATCTTATGGCATCAGTATTATCCGTCGCTATATCGTAAGATGACTTATAAACCTCCATAAGAGAATCTATCTCTTCTTCAGTAACCGATCCCATCTCTTTTACGAGATCACCCACAGCCCAGGTATTTACCTGCCAGCCGAGCTTGATCTGAGCTTCGACCTTATCGCCTTCAGTTACTGCAACCTCGCGCATGTTATCGCCGAATCTCATGACCTTCATATCTCTGGATACGGCTGCGCCTACGGCAGACTTCATCCAGTCTGAAAGTCTCTTGTGAACTCTTTCATCAGTCCAGTGGCCTGCAATGACCTTTCTGGGTTTTCTCAGTCTTGCGCCGATAAAACCATGCTCCCTGTCACCGTGAGCTGCCTGGTTAAGGTTCATGAAGTCCATGTCGATCTCTTCATTGGGGATCTCGACATTGTACTGTGTGGCAAAATGACACCAGGGCTTATTAAGATCCCTTATGCCGTCGATCCACATCTTGGAGGGAGAGAATGTGTGGCACCATGTGATGATGCCTGCGCACTCGTTCCTGTAGTTTGCTTCACGGACAGTATCTGTAACTTCTTTGTTTGTCTTGGCAGTTACCTTATAGACAACGGGATAAGGAAGGACCTCAGACAGCTTCTTAGCTATTTCTTTAGCCCTTGTATCTACAGTCTCAAGGACTTCATTGCCATAAAGGAACTGACTGCCTACTATCAGCCAAAATTCATAATTCATATCAGTGTTCTCCTATTAACGGTTCAGGCTTTCTTTCTGTTCTTGCGTGCGATGATTATGCTCTGGAGGATAAGGAAGAGGCAGAGCATTCCGGATACGGTGATATTCGGCCACCACGGGTCATCACTTGTACCGGTAAGCTTAGGAACGATACCCTTGATGGTTGCAAGTGAGAGAACACCGAAGAGTGATCCTATGATGTTGCCTACACCGCCCGAGAGCATCGTGCCGCCGATGATAGATGATGCGATCGCGTTCATCTCGGCACCTTCACCGTTTGCGGGGTTGCCTGAACCTAAGTTCATAAGCAGGAGCCATCCGCCGAGGCCTGCGCAGAAACCGCAGATCAGGTGTGCCATGAACTTTGTAAGCTTGACATTGATTCCGAGCATGTTGGCGCTCTGATTGTTGCCGCCTACAGCATAGAAGTTTCTGCCGAGCTTTGTCCAGCGGAGTACTGAGAAGAGTATGATGACAGTTGCCAGAGCAACAACGACACCGATCTCGATATAATTGTTTCCGAACTTGATATGTGTTCCCTTGAGCGTCAAGAACGCTTTATTTGTTTCGATCGCAAGCGGATCTGAACAGATGATCGTCGTAAGACCCTTGGCGAAGAACAATCCGGCCAGAGTGATTATGAACGGCTGGATGTTCAGGTATGCTACAAGAAGTCCCTGTATGAGACCGAATGCAAGACCTATGCCTATCGCGATAAGGAACGCTACAAATACGTTGCCGCCCTTGTTCTCGAGATAGACCGCACATGTCATGCAGACAAGAGATGTTACCTGACCTACTGAAATGTCGATGCCGCCAGTGATCATGACAAGGCTCATGCCGCATGTCAGCGTGATGAGAGATGCATAAACATTCAGGATATCAAGGAAATACTGGACCTTGGTAAATCTTCCGCCGAGGAAGACGACTGCGCTCACATACATTACGAAGAATACAGAGATGGTAATGATCAGGAACAGATTCGTTTCCGTAAGCGCTACTTTGTTATTGAGCTTAGGCTGAACTTCAGCCTGCTTTTTCTTTGGAGCAGTCATATCAGGACACCTCCTTTACCTTTGTCTGCTGAGAAGAGAATAACTTCTTCTTAAGATCGTTTAACTTCTCGCGAACGATAGGTGCACTCAGGATAACGAGGACTATTACTATGACAGCTTTATATGCATAGATAGCAGTCGAAGGAACCTTAAATGACATCAGAGCCGTTGTAAGGAACTGGATTACATATGCACCGATTACAGATGCTGTCATGTTGAACTTACCGCCGCCTAAGTTGTTTCCGCCCAGGGCTACTGCCAGGATGGCGTCCATCTCTATGGCATTACCTATGGTGGTGTACCTGATCTGGCTTACACGGGATACCTTAATGAATCCGCAGACAGCTACGCAAACGCCGAGGATGATGAAAGTCAAGAGCTTCATCATCTTAGGATTGATGCCGTTAAGTCTAGATGAAGATGCATTAATGCCAACTGACTGGGAATAGAGCCTTAAGTTAGTGAACTTGAGTACCAGTGCCATTATTCCAAGGCAGATGGCTGTGATGAAGATAGGCGTCGGGATCGGGACTCCGGGGATAAAACCTCCGAAATAACCGAATCTGTTATCCTTGATCGTTATGTTCTCGTTGTTGTTGATCCACTGGGCGATCGAGCGTCCTGCGGTAAACAAGATCAACGTCGCTACCATCGGCTGTATCTTAAAGAATGCTACAAGGCTACCGTTAAATGCACCGAACAGCGCTGACACAACGACGCACAAAAGGAAAGCCGTTATGATCATGCCTGCGAACTGGCCGCCCGAGATATCGGGAGCATAACCCTTGACTACCCTTATTACGACAGAACCTGCTATGGCGATCATGGCGCCGACAGAGATATCCTGTCCGCCTGAAGCTGATGTTACGAGTGTCATGCCGATGGCAAGGATCGCTAATTCAGAAGCCTTGTCAAGGACAGTTATGAGGTTGCCCTGCAAGATGTTGTTGCCGTCAACATTCTTAAATTCAATATTAAAGAATGAGGGCTTTGCTATAAGTACAAATAATGAAAGAAGGATGAGAGCCAGGATAGGGATAAACAGCTGGTTCGAAGCAAGCCTTCCCAAAGCGCTCTTTACCGAAGTGTTCGGCTTTAACGTTTTCCCTGAAGTTGTCATTTACCTTCACCTCCTGCGATTGTTGCCATGATCTTATTCTGGTTAAGATCATCACCCTTAAGCTCGCCTACGACCTTGCCGTCACGCATAACGACAAGCCTTGAGCATGTACGGATCATCTCGTCTAATTCAGATGAAATGAACGTAACACTCTTCCCCTCTGATGCGAGCTTTAGAACGAGCTTCTGGATCTCGACCTTGGTGCCGATGTCGATACCTCTCGTAGGTTCATCTAAAATCAGATATACAGGGTTAGCCAGAAGCCATCTTGCAAGGATGACCTTCTGCTGGTTTCCGCCCGAAAGCGACTTTATCGGTGTGTCTGCAGATGCAGTCTTGATATTAAGGAGCTTGATGTATTCATCGGCAAATTTCTCAGCCTGAGCTCTCGAGAACGGCCTGAAGAATCCCTTCATTACCTGCAGAGCGAGGATAATGTTGTCTCTTACTGACAGATCGCCGACAATGCCGTCGCGCTTTCTGTCCTCAGGAAGGTAACTAATACCGTTCTTCATTGCATCGAGCGGCTTGTTGATATTTACCTTCTTGCCATTGATCTTAACAATACCGCCGGTTACTCTATCAGCGCCAAAGATAGCGCGCACGCACTCGCTTCGTCCTGAACCCAAAAGGCCAGTGAATCCATTGACTTCACCCTTATGGATGGAGAAGTCGAACGGCTTGATGCCGGTGGTTCCCGCAAGGCCTGTTGCCTCATAAACGGGAGTGCCGTTATAGTCGATGTTTTCTGTGTCCGATTCACTCTTGATCTCAGCCATGTCGTCAAATTCCTTGCCGAGCATCTTAGATACAAGCTGGACACGCGGCAGATCCTCTATTATGTATTCTCCGACCAGCTTGCCTTCACGGAGTACCGTGATGCGGTCGCAGACCTCATAGACCTGCTCTAAGAAGTGTGTAACGAAGATGATGCCTACGCCCTTTTCCCTAAGATCTCTCATCAGCTTGAACAACTTCTCAACTTCCTGTTCATCGAGAGATGATGTAGGCTCATCAAGGATCAACACCTTGCATTCCATGTCCACGGCGCGCGCAATGGCTACCATCTGCTGGACTGCTATGGAGCAGCTCGAGAGCTGCTGCTTTGCCTTAGCCGGAATGCCGAGCGACTGCAGGAGCTTCTCTGCATCGCTGTTGATCTTTTTCCAGTTTGTTAAAGGACTCTTGGTCCGTCCGATGTACATGTTCTCAGCAACTGTAAGGTTGGGACAAAGAGTTATCTCCTGATAAACCGTGCTGATGCCCATGTTCTGTGCATCCTGAGGAGAACGGATATTAACTTCTGATTCCTTTCCTTTAAGGTGGATGTTTCCGCCATCCTTGGGGTATACACCGGTCAGGACTTTGATAAGAGTGGATTTGCCCGCTCCGTTCTCTCCCATAAGAGCATGGATCTCGCCCTCTCTTAAGGTAAAGTCAACATTCTCCAGCGCACGTACACCCGGAAAGTATTTACATATACCGCGCATTTCCAAAACCGCGCTTTTTTCCATAGTATTCGCCTCCTGTTAAAGTCAAAAGATGTGCGGCGCGATGAAATCGCACCGCACATCCGTGGTTACTGGTTATTCTATTGGCAATATAGAATTATCTGATTCCGTAAGTATCGATGTCATCCTGTGTGATCGTTGTGGCATCGAAACCCTTCTCTTCGCTGTAAACGATCTTCTGTGTAGCACCGTTTCTGATAACGTTGTCGATAGTGGAAGCCTGGAAAGGATTGCACTGTCCATCATAGTTCCAGTTGCCTGCGAGGAGTTCTTCAAGAGCCCATGCGTTGCAGTCGAAACCCATGATGATAACGTCGCCGTCAACACCGTGTGTGATACCAGCCTGGTCAAGAGCCTGAACAGCGCCCATAGCCATATCGTCGTTCTCTGCATAGATTACGTTGAAAGACTCACCGGAGTCGATAACGGACTGAACGATCTGCTGTGCTGTCTCAGAATTCCACTCAGCTGTCTGCTGAACAACGATGTTCCAGTTGTCATTAGCTGCAACCATATCGTCGAGAGCGCCTGAACGGCCAACCTGAGCTGATGAACCCATTACGCCCTGAATGTGGATGATGTTGTACTCGTCAAGACCCTGAGCTGCGAGCCAGTTAACTGCTGTCTCACCTTCCTTAGGCATGTCGGATACGATAGCGCACTCATAGAGGCTCTCATCACAATCAATAGTTCTGTCGAAGAGGATAACCTTGATTCCTGCTGCCTGAGCATCCTGGAGGACTGAATCCCAACCGGTTGTACCAGCTGCGGAGATCAACAGATAATCAACTCCATCCTGAATGAAGCCCTTAGCTGCTGCGATCTGCTCTTCGTTCTTGTTGTTGTAGAAGAAAGATGCTTCATAGCCGTTCTCTTCTGTAAATGTGTTCTTGAGGTCATTTACGTTAGCTGTACGATAACCTGACTCGTCAGGGTTGTTGTTGATGATACCAACCTTGATGAGGTCGCTGCCACTCTTCTGGCAACCGGCAATGCTGAATGCCATTGAACCCAAAAGAGCTGCTGAGAGGATGATTGATGCAATCTTCTTTAAACCTTTCTTCATGTTCGACTCCTTTACTTCCTAATGATTAGGTTTATGGTTTTTGGCAGCATGTGTCTCATGCAACCTAGCTCAAGTAAACCGCTATCAGAGGAAGCCGTCAACGAATCTCGCGGGGCGGCAGCGGATTGGTATATCTGAACAAATACAACCTGCACATTTAGTCCCGAAGATAAATACAGCCTGAGCATCATACGGACCTTTTGTTGGATTTTTTATGGTGATTTGTTGAATATCTTAAGATTCGCTGTCTGGTCCGCAATCAATAAGACATGACAATTTTGCCAAACAACAAAGATGCATGACATATTCTTAAGCTAAGGCAGGTTAAAGAAGATAAGATTTCCGACAATGAACGAAGGAAAGCCGGATGATCTTTTCGCTTGCGTAAAATAATCAACCCTGTTGTATAATTATCCCATGATGCCTAAGTATATCGATATTACAAATAAGATAGAACGCGAACTAAGAAGGATGAAGTCTGAAGGGATAAGCAAGCTTCCTTCCGAGAATGACCTGTGCAAGGCTTATTCCTGCAGCAGGCAGACTGTCCGCTCAGCTCTTAAGGAATTAGAAGACAAGGGCCTTATCGTTAAGGTCAAAGGATCCGGTTCCTTTATTTCTGACAGGGCCGCATCCAGGATCGATACAGTGCTCCTTATAGTAGAGGATGAGGATATATATATATTCCCCGATTGGATCAGAAGACTGCGCTCCAGTCTGTCTTCTTTCGGCCTTAAGCTCAAAGTGTCGAGCACCCATGGAAGTTTTAAGGAAGAAGGCAACATCTTAACTGCGGCTTCTATGGAACACTATTCAGCCATCGTGATAGATCCTGCTGCTGATATGATCCCCGATCCTAATGAACCTCTTATCGAGAGCATCAGAAAGAGCGGGACACCTGTCATATATACGACTGCTATAAGCGAGGATAACGATGAAGGCGTTAATATCCTTATGCATCATCTGGCAGAAAAGGGACACCGCAAGATAGGCGGACTCTTCAGGATCGATGATTCGAGAGGCCTTAGCAGGTACAGAGGATGCATCAATGCCTCAAGGGAGCTTGGCCTTGAATTTGATGAGACCGGGTATTATCTGTTTACACGCTCAGAGCAGAAGACAGATTCTTATATCGAGAACTTCATAAGCGGTCATCTTACGGGGATAACGGCAGTCATATGCCAGAATGACATGGTCGCCTACAGGCTTATAAAGGCTCTTACACGCAAGGGCATAAGAGTTCCTGATGACATTGCAGTCGTAAGCTTTGACAACAGTTATTATGCAGCAAGGGGAGACATAACGATCACTTCCCTGGGGCACACTTTCAGCACTGCGCTTACCGATACCATAGTAAGCCTTGTAAACGGCAAAAAGAACCGTTCAAACGGCCCTGATGTAGTCTGGAAGCTTAATCCCGGCAAGAGCAGCTGACGCACGTCAATACGGTCTGGCATCTATCATTGCCTGTGTCAGATCGTCTTTTGTAAATATCGCCTCTTCAACATATACCTGTCTCGGGATATCCTCTCCTGCCCTGTAATCCTTGATCAGTTCTTCGACCATGGGCCCGCTCATCGGATTACACTCCACACAAAGATCGATCTTGCCGTCAAGACAATACTGAAGAGCATCCCTGGATGCATCAAAAGTGATTATCCTGACCTGACCGTTCTCTCCATATGTAATGCCTGCCTCATCAAGAGCCCTCATGGCACCGAACGTCATGTTGTCGTTCTCACTGTACAAAACATCGAAATCGTTATTACTGCTCAGATACTCAGACACGACCTCATATCCCTTGGCTTCGGTAAAGTCTCCGTCCAGCTGTGATACAATTACCCAGTCCTTATGCTCTTCCACGCCTTCTTCAAGCGCTTTTGTACGCATAAGCTGCGCCGTTGATCCGTATGTTCCCTGAAGATGCAGGATCTTAAGTGTTTCCTGACCGTCAACGCTTTCAGAGACCTGCTTATCAAGCCAGTCTACAGCCCTTCTTCCCTGTTCAAGGAAATCAGAACCTATATTGGTAAGGTAAAGGTTTGAATCCCACACTGCAACAGAACGGTCAAGGATGATCACGGGGATACCCGCATCATGGACTTCCTTTAGTACATTCTCCCATCCGGTCTCGACCGTGGGAGCTATGATGATCAGATCTACGCCTTCAAGGACAAAACCTCTTACATCTGCAAGCTGATTGTCCTGCTGCTGCTTGGCATTCTGGATAATGAGTTCATAACCTTTATCGTTCGTAAAGGTCTCCATCATCGATCTTGTGTTCGCGATGCGCCAGTCAGATTCGGAACCGACCTGCGAAAAGCCTATCACGAACAGATCATTCGCATTCTCGTTTCCGTTATCCTTCCTGCAGCCTGAACAGACCAGGCATAGCGTCATTACGATGCAAAGAATAATGCTACAGTATCGTCTCATTATCCACCTCCGCTATCTTGGGGATGCTGATGCTTATAGTCGTGCCTTCCCCTGACTTGCTCTCGATATTAAATGTGCATGAATCCCCATAAAGGAGCTTAAGCCTCTTATACGCTGAAGTCAGTCCGAAACTCGTTGTATCCTCGCCCAAAACCCTGGACTTCAGCTTTTCGAGTTCTTCTATATCCATGCCAAGGCCGGTGTCACTTACTCTCAGTATGATATCATTATCATCAGATCTGCCCTCTACCGTGATCAGCCCCTTGCCCCTCTTGGGCTTGAGGCCGTGATAGATGGCATTTTCGACCAGAGGCTGCAATGTGAGCTTGGGCAGCTTGGCATCTTCTATGGAAGGATCTATCTCTATGCTGTATTCCATGATATCCCTGTAGCGGACCTGCTGTATCTCAAGATAGCTCTGGATGTGCTTCTTCTCTTCAGCTATGGTAACTATGTCCTTACCGTCGCTCAGGAATGAGCGGAAATAAGATGACAGGCTGGTAACCATCTGTTCTGCCTGCTCGTTCTTGCCGATCTCGATAAGCCAGACTATGGCATCGAGCGTGTTATAAAGGAAGTGCGGATTGATCTGGGCCTGGATAAGTGACAGCTCGATATCCCTGAGCTTGATCTGCTCCTGACGGTTGAGCTCGATCTGGGAACTCAGTTTGCCTGCCATGTCTTCGATACCGCTGCTCAGAAGAGAAAGGTTCATATCATCCGTTTCGACAGGTGTATGCGTACTCAGATCGCCTCCGCCGATCTCCTCGACACGGTTGTTCATGGCAACGATAGGATCCGTAATGCTCCTGCTTAATGAAACCGCACGCCTCAGGACCACAGGTATGAGAATGACCGTGACCAGGATGACAAAAGCAAGCTCTATTACGAGCCACAGATCGAGCTTGGTCTGCAGGCTCGCCATCTCACCTGCCTCGTAGTAAAGATAAGAGTATATATAATCCTCGATAAGAGCAGTAATGACATATACATTCGTCTCGAGCTGAGACATACGGTCAGCATAGCGTTTGGTCTGCTCGATCCTGCGCATATAGGAATTGAGGTTGTCACAGAGCGTGAGAACGTTGCCCAGGGCCTTACGGCTGTCAGGATTTGTCGTGTTCAAAAGAAGATCTTCCGCGAGCTGTTTGGCAGAAGCCACATCATCATATGGTATCGTGTCACTGCTTCCGCAGACAAACAGATACATCTGAAGATCGACATCATCTTTAAAGTTCTGGTTAAAACCTGAAGCCTTTACGATATTTCCTGATACGGAAGCATACATGACATTTCTCGTTATGATCATGACGAACACGATAATCAGTATAGCAAGCACAGGAATGAACATATGCAGGATAAGACGGTACATCTTGCCCTGTACTGTATGCTTGTCAAATATCGTCTTTAACGAGAACTTGCTCATCAGGCTTCACCGTTACGGTACTGACTTGGAGTGACACCCTGGTATTTCTTGAAGACAAATGAGAAGTATCTGGGATCCTTGTATCCGATCTCAAATGCGATCTCACCTGATCTCTTGCTCGTGCTCCTCAACAGCTGCTTGGCCTTTGCCATCCTCTTCTTGGTTATGTATTCAACAAACGACAGGCCGACCTTGTTGCTGAACAGTGCGCTCAGATAATTAGAGCTTATGTTGATCGCTTCAGCAACGCTGTCAAGTGATATGTCGGGATCTGAATAATGTTCGTTAATATAAGAAAGAGCCGTATCCGTGATATCATTGCTCTGCTTCTGGATCTCATCTTCCCTCAGTCTGATGGCAACGTTTAACATGTTCTTGAAGTACTCTCTGGCATCCTCGACCGTGTCGGTCTTCTCGCATGAGGGAAGATCTGATGCTATTACTTCAGAAGGAACACCCGTCTCCTTAAGAGCAAGTTCGACATTGACCCTGATGCTTACAAGAAGATAGTAGCGGAACAGGATCGAATGAAGACTTCCTTCAAGACCTGAAATGTACTGATCGGCAAAAGTCTCAACTTCGTTGATAGTACCTGTCTGTACAAAGTATCTTATGATCATGGGATCGAACTTGCCCGCATCGATAGTATTGATCTCTGTCTCTGTCGGCACATACTCTACGGCCTTAAGCTGCTCTGCTATGAGGATATGCTGGTTCGGCAGGATATGGCGGTATGCAAATGCGCGGTTCGCATCAGCATAGCAGGAAGAAAGTCCGCTCAATCTGTTCGTCTTTATTCCCACTGCAACATACCAGTCAAGGGCCTTAGGAGAACCCTCGCAATGCTCCTTGATCATCTTTACGCAGTTTTCCTGAAGCTGATCCAGCCTGTCGGAATCGCCCTTGATAAGAACGGCATATGACAGGAGATTGCACCTGAACAGTATGTAATTCGGATACTGCAGGAAATGGTTAAGAAGATCATCGGTAACATTTGCCGCATCATCAGTGTAGGATGCCTTGTTAAGGTCCTGTATGGAGAATATGACTATGTTATACCCGTCAGCAGACAGATTGAGATGGAGCTTGTTTGCTTCTTCGTAGATCTCCTGAACGGAAAGCGATCCCTCTACCAGTTTCTCAAAAAAAGACCTGTGGGATAATCTCTCGAACTTCTTGAATTCCTGCTCGTACTGGCTTAAGTAATCCTTCTGCTCGTTCTCCTCGCTTATCTTCTTGCGGGTGTTCTCTATGGCACTTATCATGTCCGCCTTGGTAACCGGCTTTAGAAGATACTGCTCGACGCCTATCTCGATCGCTTTTCGGGCATATTCGAAGTCATTATATCCGCTTATTACGATGATCTTTATATTGGGCAGTTCCGTTAATACTGTCTTGCTCAAGGATAATCCGTCCATAAATGGCATGGTGATATCAGTAATAAGGATATCCGGCTGGAGCTTACGTATCATGGGCAGGGCCATTTCGCCGTCTGGCGCATCACCTACGAATTCACAACCGTATTTCTCCCACGGGATCATGTCCCTTAAGCCTTCGCGCACTATGCTCTCATCTTCACAGATAAAGACCTTTACCAGTTCCACTTATTGCACCGCCTTATCATACATATAGACCCTTGATAGAGGGGTATAGCTTTCTATAGATATCATATCCCTTATCGTATCTGCTGACCACATCAGGATCAGGACAGATCACCTCTCCGTACTTGACGATATGATCTGCTGCCGATATGACATCCTTATAGGCACCTGTTCCAACTGCTGCCAGTATCGCTGCGCCAAGAGCAGGACCCTCATCATTAATAAGAGTCTTGACCTTAACGTTCAGTACATTAGAGATGATCTTCCGCCATACCTCGCTCCTGGCACCGCCTCCGCAGATACATGTTTCAGTGATACTAATGCCCAGTGAGCGTGCTATCTCAACACTGTCCCTGATACCGTATGCTACGCCTTCAAGAACAGCCTGTGTCATCTGTGTCCTTGTCGTATCCATGCTCATTCCGATAAACATGGATCTGACTTTCGGATCGTTATGAGGAGACCTCTCGCCCATCAGATAGGGCAGGAAGAAAACAGTATTTGTACCAAGATCAGTCATGTCAGACTGTGAAGCCTGATAATCCTTATCCTTCAGGATATCGTCCATCCACCACTTGTTGCATGATGCCGCAGACAGCATGCACCCCATGATATGGTATCCGGTATCCGCATGCGCGAAAAAGTGAAGTGCATTGTTAGGCAGAACCTGATAGGAATCTGCAGTAATGAATACCGTTCCTGAGGTACCAAGAGAGATATTGCATTTGCCCGGGCCTGCAGTTCCGGTGCCGACAGCGGCAGCCGCATTATCACCTGCACCGCAGACAACACTTACAGGACCAGTCAGACCGGTAACAGACAGGATATCATCTTTGACCAGACCCGCCACAGAGCTGCTCTCATGAAGCTTGGGGAGCATGTCTTCAGTAATATGGCAGATATCAAGCATCTCAGAAGACCACTTCTTGTCCTTAACATCAAGGAGCAGCATTCCTGACGCATCAGAATAATCGCCCGTAAAATCACCTGTAAGCCTGTATACAAGATAATCCTTGGGGAGCATTATCTTACTGATACGGGCAAACAGATCAGGTTCGTTTTTATAAACCCACAGTATCTTGGGAGCAGTAAATCCTGCAAATGCGATATTGCCGGTCAGTTTGGCTAATCTTTCCTGTCCGATCTCTTCGTTAAGATACCTTGTCTCTTCTTGTGTCCTTCCGTCATTCCAGAGTATAGCAGGCCTTATCACCTCATCGTTTTCATCAAGGATAACAAGACCATGCATCTGGCCTGCTATGCCGATGCCCGTAAGAGAAGCCGGTTCAATATCACTTATAAGTTCCTTAAGCCCTTCTATGGTATTGTCATACCAGTCTTCGGGGTCTTGCTCGGACCAGCCGGGATTTGGGAAGGACAGACCATACTCACGCCTTACAGAGCGGAGCACTCTGCCTTCCTCATCCATCAGAAGGAGCTTGACTCCGCTCGTACCGAGGTCTATGCCTGCATAGACTTTCATGCGAAAGGATTCTCTGTCTTGTAGAGCACTCCTGAAGGGCGGTTATAGTCGATCTCGTCGACCTCAACGCCTAACATCTTGAATACTTCATAGAGGAGCTTGCCGTAGTGACCGAAAGCAATAGCTGCATGATGAGGATAGTTCTTCTCGACTAATACATGACGGTAGAATCTTCCCATCTCAGGAACAGCGAAGATACCGATGCCTCCGAATGACCTTGTCTTAACAGGAAGGATCTCACCCTGTGCTATATAAGCGCGAAGCTTGGTATCTGCAGTTGACTGGAGTCTGTATACTGTTGCCTTGCCTGCCGCAAGATCGCCTTCAAGCGTACCGTTTGTTACTTCCTCAGGCAGTGATCTTGCCATGATCTTCTGATTCTTCATCTCACAGAAAGCGAGCTTGGTCGATGCAGTGTTGCCGCAGTGGAATCCCATGAATGTATCAGTGATCTTGTAATCGTAGGAGAACTTGCCCTTGATCTCTTCGTTATACATATCCTTAGGGACTGAATTGTTGATATCAAGGAGCGTAACAACGTCATTGCTCACTACTGAGCCGATGTATTCGCTCAGAGCACCGTAGATATCGACTTCGCATGAAACAGGGATGCCTCTTTTTGCAAGACGGCTGTTAACAAAACACGGAACGAAACCGAACTGTGTCTGGAATGCCGGCCAGCACTTGCCTGCAATGGTAACGAACTTCCTGCTTCCCTTGTGTGCTTCGACCCAGTCAAGAAGAGTAAGTTCGTACTGTGCGAGCTTGTTTAATATCTCAGGCTTCTTATTGCCTGCACCGAGTTCATTTGCCATGTCATCTGCAACAGCAGGGATCCTGGGATCGCCTTCATGCTTTTTGAATGCTTCGAAAAGATCGAGCTCTGAGTTCTCCTCGATCTCAACACCTATGTTGTAGAGCTGCTTGATGGGAGCATTGCAGGCCAAAAAGTCCTGAGGCCTCGGTCCGAAACCTATTATCTTGAGATTCCTTACTGCAGATACGGTCCTGGCTATTGAGTGGAAATCTGCGATCATGTCAGCGCACTCATCAGCATCGCCTACGGGATATTCAGGTATATATGCATTAAGATTTCTGAGTTTGAGGTTATAGCTTGCATTGAGCATGCCACAGTAAGCGTCTCCTCTGTCATCAAGGAGCCTATCGCCTGCTTCCTCAGCTGCGGCGATCACCATGGATGGTCCGTCAAAGTACTTAACGAGTAATGTCTCAGGAGTTTCAGGTCCGAAATTGCCGAGATAGACAGTAAGGGCATCACATCCTGCTGCCTTGATATCTTCAAGGGCCTTCTCCATGTCTTTCTCATTCTCGACAGTCACCTTGCACTCATATATATCTCCGTATCTTTCCTTGTAACTTGCCACAACAGAAGCTCTTCTGCTCTCTGACAAGCTCATGGGAAAACAGTCTCTGCTGACTGCGATGATACCCATCTTGATCTCAGGCATGTTCTTGGAAAAAACGTTGGCAATACTCATGTGAATTCCTCCCGGCGATTAAAATATACAAAAGTCTTTGACTTATTATTTTAGAATAACACCTTTTGGAAATGTGACAAGGGGACATGCCTCTTGTCACACTGAATATCCGATGTCGTCGATTATTATCTCGCCTTCAGCTGTTCCGTCTGTGGTGATCGTCATGCCCGTGATCTGAGCGAGGTCAAGATCCGCCTGACCTATCATGTCAGGTGTGATCACGACGCCCTGGATCTGATGCTTATACTCATAGCTTCCGAAGAAGACATCCTGCTTCCAGAGCTGAACCGCCAGCGAGTGCCATACAAATACAGGTCTTGTAATACTTACTTCATTTCCATTTGCATCCTTAAGGGTGACCGTATAATCAAGACCTTCTTCCAAGTCTTCCGTGTCCTCTCTCATATCGGCGATGCCAAAGCAGATATAGCCGTCTGAAATATCTATAGGATCAAAATCAACAATTATCGCGGGCGAAGAATCCTCTTCCCAGGACAAAGACAGAACATAATCTTCGCCTTCACCGCCGTCACCTCTGGTATATGGCTCGATGGTCCAGCATTTTGTTCCGGTTACGTCTATTGAAGTGCCGTTGCCGTAATCTGATATATCGGTCGTTCTGTCAAAGGAACAGAGCGTAACTCTGTCTGAATCTTCGAAGTTTGTTATATAGACAGTATCAGGAAGATCTCCCGTGTACTGTGATACGTCCTTAAGAAGAGACAGATAGGTATCGTCTCCTAAGAGCGTAAGATCAAGGAAAGTCCTTATGTAGGCCTTGGCAATAAGCTTCTGTTCATCCCCTGCGATAAAGTTATATGTGTTGAGATAACCCTTGCCGGTAGGGGAATCGTACTGCCCCCACAGTGAATTGAACTGACCATGGTTGGCACCCAGGATATAGACTTCAGACTTTATCATATAGTCCCCGGCTTCGCCCGTAAACTTTATGTTGTTATACTGCTTCTCGCCGCACATTATCGAGACATCCTGATCGTTGGATCCGTGAAGCAGAAGATAACTGACATCGGATAATTCTACCGATCGGCTGACAGGCCTGTACTGGTCGACGACAGGGGCTATAGCAACGATGGATGTGATGTTGAAATGGTAGTCAAACTTGATGCTTCCGTCTTCGGGATATGAATCAAGTTCATTGAAAAGATAAGCTGTTGCGACCATCTCACCGCCTCTGGAATGACCGCCTATCGCGATCTTTTCAGGGTCGATGAGGCCGGATATCAAGCTGCCGGAAGATGAGGACTGATCAAGCAGAAACTTCATGTTTTCGAGCAGGAGTACAGCTCTTAAGTCATTATTAGTGCCAAGCTCGTTGATTATGTTCTCATCGACTGATACAACGGCATATCCGTTGGATGCCAGGTACTCGCCCAGGTAATCGTAACCCAAGTAAGACGGAGTCGTGGAATCGTGGTTGCCGTGAACTATGAAGAAAACGGGGCAATTACTCTGTCCCTCAGGGTACCAGATCTGACCCTTAACAGGAGTCTTCGCAAAATCATAATCACTGACGGCTCTGGTCAAGGCGCTCAGAGGATCTTCCGCATCTTCAATGTAATCGTAAACACTGAGATCGATCGTGCCGGCCGCCAGGTCCTCGCCCTCGCCGGGACCGTAAGACAATGTGCCCACGCTGTAAGGTCCGTTTTCAAGATATGATGAGAATCCGTCCGTATAAGATTCCTGCTGATAGATGCCATTATAGAAACTTATCCTGCTCTCACCGAAGTTATCGTTATGGTAGAAGAAGGCAAAAAGGATAAGATACGAAACTGAGAGCACTCCGGCAGCATAAGCAAATACCTGCTTAAACCTCCTGGTCCTTATAAAACTCCAGACAATCCTTCCGGTAATGTCAGAAGAGAGCACCAGAAGGAATGTCATGATGAGCATTCCGGGGACGGCACCAAACTGATCTGAAATTGTATTCATAGATCCTACAGCCATAAGAGATGTAAAGAAATATGATTTGCAGCGTTTGCCGCCGCCGAAAACGATCTTGATAATGAGATTAAGGAGCTCGGCAAATATGACCCATATGACCGCGGTTATTACGACGCACAGGATAAGCGGGATCTTGCCGAGGAAAGTAAAATAAGTACCGCTGCTCCATAACTGCGATGCAACTATGATCTCAAGGATCATGCCGCCTGCCCTGCCCTTGCCCATGAATTCACGAGCCGGTCCACTCTTCTTCCACAAGAACTTAAACGGCTTTTTGATCCCATTCCAGATCCGCTTAATCAGCTTTTCCTTTTGGGGTTTTGAAGCCTGTTCTGCTACTGCTTCGTTCTTGATCTCTTCATTAATGACGTCTGACATATCCTATCTCCTGATAAAAAATCCACGGATAAAATTGAACCACTTGGCGCCTGTTATTACAAGCATTAGTGTGACAAAAGGCATGTCCCCTTGTCACAAAAACACCCGCAAAACGTATCTTGATTTGCGAGTGAATTTGCAAATTTGGACTTCAGTCCGGTCCGGTACTTACTGAACCGGGATAGTTACTGCTTCTGAACTGCTCCAGTCCGGCCAAATGTGACAAAAGGCATGTCCCCTTGTCACACCTTGTCACATTAAAGATCGTAATACATCTCATATTCCATCGGTGTAGGCATAGAGACGTGCTTGGCTAGATCCTTTCTTCTGTTTGCTATCCAAAGATTAATGAGTTCAATGGGGAATACTCCGCCTGCGGTTAAGAAGTCATGATCTTTCTCAAGAGCCTTAAGTGCAGAACCCAATGACTTGGGAAGGCCCTTGATCTTCTTTTTCTCCTCATCGGAAAGATTATAGAGATTGAAGTCATAAGGGCCATAGCCTTCCTTCTCGGGATCGATCTTGTTCTTGACGCCGTCAAGTCCTGCCATGAGGATAGCGGCATAGCAATAATAAGGATTACATGTTGCATCAGGATTCCTGAGTTCGAATCTCTTCTTATCAGGAGTCTTGGCATATGCGGGGATACGGATTACTGCGCTTCTGTTTGCTGTTGCATAACCGATCGTAACGGGAGCCTCGAATCCGGGAATAAGCCTCTTATATGAGTTCGTTGAAGGATTTGAGAACGCGCAGATCGCAGGAACGTGTCTTAGTATTCCGCCGATAAAATAAAGAGCCGTCTGTGAAAGTCCGGAATACCCGTTCTCATCGTAGAATACAGGCTTACCGTCCTTGAACATCAGCATATGAACGTGCATTCCCGAACCTGCTTCGCCATATATAGGCTTGGGCATGAACGTTGCGGTCTTACCCTCCATGACTGCCTCATTCTTAATGATGTACTTGGTGAGCATGGTCTTGTCAGCCATCTCGGTCATAGGCGCAAACTCAACCTCTATCTCCATCTGGGCAGAACCTACTTCATGGTGGTGGTACTTGACCTTGATCCCCTGGTTTTCCATGAGCATTGATATCCTGCTCCTCAAGTCATAAGCGATATCCTGTGGGGGCGCAATGTGGTAGCCGCCCTGATGAGGAGTTTGAAAACCCATACCTCCGATCTCTCCGTTGTTCCAGAAAGCTTCCTCACCGTCAACAGAGAAACCGCAGCCGTTGGGTTTATTGGCAAAAGACACCTCGTCGAAAACATAGAACTCGAATTCAGGTCCTAAGAGGAAAGTATCTGCAATACCTGTTTCCTTCATATATTCTTCTGCACGCTTGCTGACATTTCTTGGTTCCTGGTTAAATGGGATATTCTCCTTATCACCTATGATCCTTACGTCACCTATCATGGAGAGAGTCTTGATCTCACAGAAATCGTCTATCGCAGCACTGGAAAGATCGGGAATGAATACCATATCGCTCTTCTCAACGGGAGCAAAACCGTAATTGCTTCCGTCAAAACCTATGCCTGATGTCATGGTATGCTCTGTAAGCCTCTCGGCAGGGATCGTGAGATGATGCCATCTTCCGTTCAGGTCGATCATCCTGAAGTCGATCATCTTGATGTCATTCTCTTCGATGAACAACTTCGCTTCTTCAAAATTTTTTAGCATAATAACGCCACCTCCGCTAAAACATAAAATTATCTTAACATGTCAGGCGGCAAAGAATTGTAAATAAACAACTAACTTATGTGTTCAGGCGAAGATCCATGCGCAACAGAGCCTTTCCGTTAGGAAGCGGGTATTCATTCTGAGATAGAAGAAGGTAACCTGCTTTGCTCATCACTGATTCAATCACTGACGATTCCATCTGATGGTGGACTTCATCAAGCCTGTCAAAAGAATGAAGATACGGCGAATCTGAGACCCAGTCCTTATCATCCATATTGATCTGGATAACTATTGAAACATAAGAAGGCTCAACAATGCTTAATGCATTAACAAAAGCATCTAAGCCTATGTACTCTATCAGAAGATCGGCAATAACGAACCCGGATCGTGGAAGCTTATCCGCGTCTTTGATGATATCCATATGGATACATTTAAGAATTCCTTTTAATTCCGGATGACGCTTTTGGGTTTCCACTAAGTATCTCTCATTGATGTCCACGCCATAGACAGTCTTATATTTTCCTGTATCAACATGCTCAAGACCGTTCCCTCCTGCAACACCAAGAATCATCACATCACCTGCGGGAAACAGACCAAACTGCTCTTTCATGATCGAGTTTAAGGTCTGAAGCTGGTTTACGGACTCAAGGCTCATGTGGCTTTCATAATCATCAAGGCTGATGTCTTCCCACGGGTTATTCCCGGGAAGCTTTTCCATGTAAACGAAGATAAGTTCATCAGTGATCTCTTTGCGGTCAAACTCTTTATAACCGTGCTTATTGTAGAGCCTTATATTATCTATGCTCCTTGTACTCGTAAAAAGCTCATATCTTCTGCCCGGAAAACGCTCTTCTATGCTCTTTAAGAGCTTTGATCCATAGCCCCTGCCCTGATACCGCGGATGGACCATGAGTTTGCCTATGAAGACCGTGCCGTCTTTTTCTATTGCCCTTACAGAACCGACGATAGTGTTGCTGTCATCAGTCATCTTAAGTATCGTTCTGGATCTAAATTCTTCCTGAACGTCTTCCAGTGTCTGCTTCAGAGGCGGGATATCCCTGGTGCCGAATAGATCTGCTTCCGACTGGTATGCAACATACTGAAGATCCAGTATCTCCTTAAGATCCTCATATGAAGCGCATGATATGTTCATTATCCGATGACCTCGATTATCATGAGGACCAGAGATACAAGGACCATATAGAACGGAAGTCCTTCAACGTATCTGATCTTGGGAACGAAGATAAGCCTTCTTCTTATTACCGCAAGAAGACCCGTGATCAGGATATCCGCGAATATAATAAGTGCCGCCCACTTGATGATCGTTGTAAGTTCAGGCATCTGCGGGAGAGCTGAGACAAATGGGATAACAAACCAGGCTGCCGCCATCGCCGCCTCGGTCAAAAAGAACCTGCTGCCGAATATCGATTTTCTGTCACCTGATCTGCCGGTTATTATCATCAGGACTCCGAGTCCTGCTGAAACACATGCTACAGACGGGAACATCAGATATACTGCATACTTTCCCGCAAAAGCAGATACGGCAAGCAGAGCAGAGACCGCGCCTGCAGCCGTTATCCCTAACTGAAACCTGGTAAAGACAAAACGTCTTAACTCTTCTATATCAGCTACGGGAATGTTCCACATCTCAGTAAGAGACTTGGATGTAAGATACTCTCTCTTTCCTGTGAGCTTAGTCCTCAGATATGCGTAAACAACAAGGAACATGGCCGCACTGAGCAAAGCCACAAAGACATAACGCTTCTCGAAAAGACTTGAAGCCAGGAAACCGAATAAGGATGCCACAGACGCAATGAGGAAAGGTCTATATACCTCGCTCCATGGTTTTGCCCTCTTATAATCATCTTCGCCGTCATCTTTGAACCTTCCGAGCATCATGATCCCCAGCGACATCGGAACAAAGTAAACCGGCGCTGTATCAGAGCAGAATCCGAACCTTGAGGATAAGACGCAAAGTCCAAAGAACATCAGTTCAATGATAAGAAGTGATAAAGGCGCAAGTTTGCGCGGCATGAAGATCCTAAGAGTTACGCTCCAAAGAGAAAGAACGGCCAAGGCAGCAGCAAAAGGCCACCACAGATATATTCCCTCATTATTGCAAAGAAGGCTTAAGGAGATAAGCGTATAACCGAGGAATAAAGAGCTCCTGGTCGAAAGATATCCCAGCGCACTGACATGGAGCGCAGTCGGAACGATATTCTTGTTCTTTCTGTCGGCTTCATTATCGAAGGGAGTATTGTATTTCTCTGTAAACAGTCCCATATCACACCAGCCAGTTAAGGTAGTCTTTTAAGAATTTGTAGCATGTATTGCATATGTGCACTACCTGTCTTGTCTCGTCATATGCATTGTTTACAGGAGTAATCCTGGTAGCTATCTCCGTCATCGGAAGATCATCTATACTGTCAGTCAAGATCTGGTCTGATTCTCTTCCGGTGTTTATTACTCCGTCTTCGCTTCCGTCAGGCGAATTGTCGCTATTTACGGCAGGCGTAGGCGTCGGGGCCTCGGGATCTGTCTGTTCATCGCTCCCTTCAGCACCTGACACTATCTGCCTTACATTAAGATATCCCGTTATCTCTCTGTCGCCGTTATTGTCTTCAGCTCCGTATACCGTATAGACTTCAGGGTAATCCTTGAAGGAGAATACGACAAAGCCGTCTTCGTTTAATACTCCCAGAGTCTCGGCATCTGCTCCAAGGATACCTTCAAGTATCTCGTCTAATGCCTTATAGTATTTTGTCTTGTTAAAGCCGTATCTGGCATTCTCTATGCATTCGTTTGAAAGATCCACGAATGCGGAGATATTGCATGTTACACCGTCAACTATCTCGGTCGTTCCGTCTGATTTCATGGCAAGCTTCTCAGGATCCTGCCATTCAAGGAGCGCATGGCAGATGTTGTAAGACTGCGTTGCCCAGTCCAGGCCCGATACCTCGTAAGCCCCTGACAATGAGGCAGCACTCCTGTTCTCGGTAGTCGGATCCATATTAAATGCATCCCACTTGACTTTTGTTATGACGCCTCCCTCGATCTCGATCTCGACATAATCGATGTAACCGAGCTTGTCATCTACATATTCCTGGGCAAAATAAGTGCCGTCGATCAGATCGGAAGTGACTTCCGTCTCTTCGTCTGTGACACTCTCCGCCTGATCTTCCACTGCAAATGCCACGGGGATAGAGTTTCCTACTATCCTTGACTGGATAGCCTGCATGACAAGATCTGAGATCGGATAAAGCTCATCTGAGTCTCTTAAATACCTGAGACCTGTAACGGCCGCACTCTCATAATCGATCCCGACCAGCATGTGAAGTGTTTTGCCGTCAGGCTCTGTCGTTATGTCAACAACATAACCGACCGGTGACCCTTCCTCATCGTAGCCCATGTAGACGGCGTTGATCTCCGGATAGTCTTTAAGGACCGAAGTGTTAAGAGGTTCATATCTGTCAGCTGTTAAGACAGAAGCAAATCTTGCAATGTAGTCTTCCTGCTTTCTTGCAGCCTGATTGCCTGACGAGAGGAAGAATCCGCCTATGACAACAAGAACGGAAAGCAGGAGGAGTCCCAGACCTTCGAGTAGAAACAGCCTCAGCTGGGCACGCGTCATCATAAGACATCCACCTCCCTCGAGCGGTGATTACGGCGTGATATCGTTTTCGCGAAGTAATCGATAACGAAGGACATGAAGTTGACCGCAAGGACCGGAGTGATGAGCGCGATGACCGGGCTTACGTTATTAAGCAAGACTATGGTTAAAGCCGCGCAGACGAGTCCGGCAAATGCTCCTGCAGCAAATCTGGACGGCATCGTGGTAAGGTCTCCTAACATGAACACCGCGATGAATACTGCTCCTGATGAAAGAAGGAACTCAATAAGTGCGCCTTCAGGAATGAATACTCTGTATAAGACGCAAAGCGACAATAAATATGAGATCGGGGCATAAAGCCTCATGCTGCCCTTCATGACCATAAATACAGCTCCCAAAAGAACCGTAAGAACACATGCAGTGCCGATGAATCCCGAGTAATTTCCGACGATGAGTTCAGTTAACGAAAGCCTTGTCTGATCAGTTGCCTCGCCCGTGGTGGGAGTAAATCTTATAAGGCTCAGAAGATCAAACCATCTCTGCCTTCCGCCCTCTGCAAAACCGGTCAAATGTGACGGATAGAGCACTTCAACGATAAGCCTCGCGCCTGCAGCAGGATTTAAGATATTGCTTCCTGCACCTCCGAAGAGCTGCTTGATGACTATCGATCCGAATAAGACTCCCGAGAGAACGACGATCAAAGATGTGTCCGGAGGGAGCATCAGTGCGAATATGATGCCTGATGCAACGGAGCTGATGTCATAATAGTCGTTATCGTTATGTGAGTGAACAGTCTTCGAGAATGCGATGTCAGACAAAGAGAACATGACAGCCGAAAATACAATAAGGATAATAGCTCTGATGCCATAGTAAAATGCCGAATAGAACACGCACGGCAGTAATGCGACTATTAACGTCAGATAGATATAAGGCGCGTTCTTATAGGTGTGAATGAACGGAGCAAGTGTCTTGTCTTTCATACAGTCTTGCCTCCGTCAAACGGCAATATGATGGAATCAGGATCTGTCTCGTTCTTCTCATCCTCTTCATCAGGGAACTCTTCAAGGAGCGAAGCCTGGCCGACCTGGGAGGCATTAAGAGAAGCTTCCTCGCTAAACTCAAGCCCGCCGTTATCCAGAAGCGAATTGACCTCGATGACCCTGCCCTGATTTGCAAATCTTGCTATGGATGTTGCGAGATTAATGCCTGCAGGACAAACATAAGAGCAGCTTCCGCAGGAAATACAGTCACGCGCGCCTTCTTCGGCCGCCTTCTGAACAAGACCCTGTACGAGCATCTCGTAAACAGTATTCGGGGACAGTCCCATCGGGCAGCACTCGGAACAGAGCCCGCAGTGGATGCACGGCGTTGTCGGGATCTCAGCCTTGCGCACTATGGAGATAACCGATGTCATCTTGATTACGGGAACTTCTTCCGGGTCTGTGATCTCTATCCCCGTGAGGCAATTGCCCCAGATGATCCTGCTCTCTGTCTTATTGGCATCGTAAGCGCTGGATAAGACCTCGGATACGGGCGTGCCTATCGGAACGAGCAGGTTATGTCCGCCAGACTCATTGCCTGAAACAGATATGATCCTGTTCATCATGGGGATGTTGTCAGATATTGCCTCCCAGCAAGAGAGCATCGTGGAACAGTTAAACATGACCGCGCTGCAGGTCTGCTCTAAGGTATCGTTTATCCCGAGCTGCTTGCCGTACAATGCTTTTGCGACCAGTCTGTAGTAACCCTGTGGAAAACGTTCGCGGAATAATTCGATACTGATATCAAGATCTTTATAAGAATCCTTTGCATTCCTTATGGAATTCTCAAGAGCAGCCCTCTCAGTCCTGCGGCCTGCAGATATCAGGAACTTAACGTTCTTGGCGCCACAGGCTCTTGCACACGCGCACGCGCCATTTACCACATAATCAGGGTACTCTACTATGGCCATAAGGTCACAGGTCGAATACGGCTCACTCTGAAGGCAGTTTACAAGGAAGTCATCGACGGCATGATTTCTTGCTCTTGTAAGCTTGGCATATGTCGGGATACCCTCACCGCCCATGCCGCATATTCCCGCGTCTCTAATCAGAGCTATCGTCTGCACAGCAGAAAGCTTGATATCCCCTCTGCTCTTGAGTGAATCAAGCCTTGTCCTCTTCATGTCATTGTTAATAAAAACGGCAGGCGTCTTGATGCCGTTGGGAAGAGTTATCTCCTTTATGGCTGTTACCCTGCCTGAGATACCCGTATGTACAGGGCTCGAAAAGGATTTCGGGTCAGGAAGTCCTATGCACTGGCCTGCCTTTACGATATCGCCTTCCTTGACTGTCGGAACAGCAGGGACACCATAATGCATCTTCATGGGCAGTATGACCCTCGAGGGATTGATGCGCTCGAGCATTATCTCCCTGACAAAAGGAGAACGTTTTGAAAAATTCAAAACGTCCCCTGAAAAAATACCCTTGTAAAACGAATGGATCTTGCGTCCCTGCACAGATAATCCCCCGCGTCTTAGTCGGTGTAACCTTCCAGTTTCTTGGATCCGGACGATCTGGACAGCTTCCTTATCGCCTTGGCTTCGATCTGTCTGATTCGCTCTCTCGTAACGCCTAACTTCTTACCTACCTGCTCAAGTGTCATCGGAACTCCGTCCTTAAGCCCGAACCTGAGCTCTATGACCTTACGTTCACGGTCGGTAAGAGTATTAAGAGCCTTGATGAGATCTTCCTTTAAGAGGTTTCTTGCAACTTCTTCGTCAGGTGATGCGAGTTCATCGTTGGAGATAAAGTCTACGAGGTGTGAATCTTCTTCCTCACCTACAGGCTTATCGATGGAGATAGGATCCTGGGAGATCTTCTGGATCTCTCTGATCTTGGCAGGCTCCATGTTCATTGCTTCAGCAAGTTCCTCTGTAGTCGGTTCCCTTCCGAGATCCTGAACGAGCTGTCTCTGAACCCTTGTGAGCTTGTTTATAGTCTCTACCATGTGTACGGGGATCCTTATCGTTCTTGCCTGGTCGGCAATGGCTCTTGTGATAGCCTGTCTGATCCACCATGTGGCATATGTCGAGAACTTGAATCCCTTGGTGTAATCGAACTTGTCTACGGCCTTGATAAGACCTATGTTACCTTCCTGGATGAGATCGAGAAGTGAAAGACCGCGGTTCATGTACTTCTTGGCGATCGATACAACGAGTCTTAAGTTGGAGTTGATGAGTGTCTCCTTGGCATCCTCATCGCCTTCAGCCATTCTCTGAGCGATCTCACGCTCTTCTTCAGCCTTGAGGAGTTCGATCTTACCGATCTCCTTGAGATACATCTTTACCGAGTCATCAACGACACTTGCATCGTCTGTGCTCTCTTCGATATCGGCATCAGTAGGAACATCATCATCGTCTATAACAACAAGATCCACTTCAGGTTCGCTGATGAAGATATTCATCTTCTCGAGCTCAGACCTGAGACTGAGCATATCGTCAGGACCCATCTTGTAGTTATCCGTAATGGATTCAAGCTCCGCATCAGTAAGAGTCTTTCCGTTCTTCTCTGCGAGCTTCTGTGCTGCAGCTATTGCTTTCTCAAAATCTGTCATCTGATCACCTTTGCCTTAATTAATCTGACTGTTACTCACTAAGCTCAACGCCGCTGCTTGTAACCTTGAAGATGTTTGTCGGTGTGTAGATCTCTACCGTAACATCTTCTGTCTTGTCGGAAGAGAAGCTTCCCATGCTGTTGCGAAGACCGCAGTAACGGTCAAAGATCTGCTGTGCCTCTTCCCTCTTGATCTCGTCCGGAGTCTGAACCTTAAGATTCTGGCAGTTTCTCCCGTAAACACTGTAGGCACAGTTACCATCTTCATCATCCGTTGTGTCGACTTCGCAGATATCCGTAAATACCGAATCGATGTCTGAACGCACAGCCGCGCTGAGCTTGGACCTGAAATTGTACATAGGGAGCGCTATCGCTATGACAACGCCTACGACTAGAACCAATGCGGCGATAAGAGCTATCACATACTTGACAGGAGCCTTGACATCGTTAGGAGATACTTCAAACTCGCTCGGCTGGATCTTAAGTGAATCCTTGGAGTTCTGCTTAGAGATCTTATCACGCTCTACTGCCTTGGATACTATGTCAGGAGCAACAGGCGTGGCATAGTAGTGCTTGCCTCCATCCTGTTTCTCAAAAGTCTCATTCTTGAATTCATGTCCCTCAGAGTTCTCAAGAAGCGCTATAGCTTCCGAAGAGGGAAAAACACAATGGCAGAAAACGCATTCACAATTCTCGTCCCTGTCATTGAAGATCACGAGAGCACCGCAGTTTCTGCACATTCCTTGCTGTGTTGCCATCTAATTATTTCCTTTGATCTTAGTGTTGCTGCTATAAATAGGCATAATTGTACTTATAGCAAAAGTCAAGTATAGACGCCTATCCCCCTCTTGTCAATATATAAGCATTAAAAACAAATAAAGGTAACCCCTGATTCCGTTTAATCGGACAGCGCGTATGCGTTGACACGCACAACGCCGGCATCTGTTATAATTGACCCATGAAAGATACATATCAGGAAAAGTTCATGAAAGAGGCTCTTAAGGAAGCCCATAAAGCATTCGATAAGAACGAGTGCCCTATAGGATGCGTTATCGTCAAGGACGGTAAGGTCTTTGTCAGGGCTCATAACCTGCGTCTTACCCACAACAATGCTCTAGCCCACGCAGAAGTCGTAGCCATAAACAAAGCCTGCCGCAAATTAGGAGACTTCAGGCTCGAAGACTGCGATATGTATGTTACCTTAGAGCCCTGCACCATGTGTGCCGGCGCCATCATCCAGAGCAGGATCAGGAATCTGTACTTCGGCGCCTATGAACCCAAGAGCGGCGCAGTTGTTTCCTGCAACGACATCTTCAATGTAGCTCACGGACATAACCACAAAGTCGAATTCGAAGGCGGCCACATGGAGAAGGAATGCGCTGACCTCATGCAGGAATTCTTCCGCAATATAAGAAAACGCGATTCCAAGAAGTGATCAGACTTCCACAAACTCACCGTATCGTACAAGATATATGAGCTTTCTGGTGACCTTCATGCCGGAGGCTTCGCAAGCCGTGGCATAGCACTTGAGCTGGAAAGCGTGTCTCTTTAATGCTTCAGCCGAACGGGAGCTCTTGTCAGGGAGAAATCCCAGATTGTCCGTCTTATAGTCGATGACCACATATCCGTCAGGCGCCTTGTAGAGAAGGTCGATTATTCCCTGGACCAGAGCAAATCCGTCACTGCCCTCTACAGCCCCGGAATCCTCGGTTACGGGAGGTACGGCAAACAGTACATGCTTCTCGGTGTAAGCGTCATCTGAAGCTTCTGCCTTTTCAAGTTCAAGGGCAATGTCACTCTCAGCAAACATTATTATCCCCTTCTCGAATTCTAGAGCTACTTTGACCGGATTCTCATCTCCGTATTCCCTGAACACTCCCAAGCCTGTCAGCTGTCTTATTTCTGCTTCAAGCTGCTCAGGATGCTCTCTTATCCTCTTAAGGTCGATATAAGACATTATCCTGTGAAGGATCGTACCGTAAGATGCTGCAGAAAGCCTTTTGCCTATGCTCTCGAAGTCAGACGGCGGTTCTATCTCAAGATCGACATGCGGTGTCTTCGAGATCTTACCCTCATTCTGCTCGAAAGAAGTAACAGAAGTCTTGAACGGGATCTCCGTCTCGCTTCCATACTTATAATCTCCCGCCTTGATCCTTCCTTCACCATCAAAGTTCACGAGCTTGATAAGAGAAGGCTCTTTATCTTCAGAAGGACCATCCTTTTGAACAGGCGTCGTCTCAGCGGGTTCGTCGATCCTGATGAAGTCAAATCCAGACTCGAGCACATTGCCGCGGCAGTCTTCATATCTGACAGGATTCTTGACAGCATTAATGGTCTCATCAAGTCCCTTAATACCTGCGCAGCCTCTTAAAACGGAAGCAAAGAACGTATAGCTCATCTTCTTATTGCCAAAGAGCCAGAATTCGCGGTCAAACTTCTCTTTATCGTAGAGTGCCGCCCTGTTTAAAGCATTCCTTAAGGACGAAGGCTTAAGTTCCTTCTTATCGTTAATGCCAAAACAGGATACTACGGACAGAGCTTTCTCCGCTCTTGTAAGAGCTACGTATAAGAGCCTCTGCTTCTCTGCATTTGTTGCAATATCGAGCCTGTCCCTGTATGCTACCTGCTCAAATGAAAGATGCCTTGATATCTTCTCATAGTCATAAGAATCGATTATGAAACCGTCGTTCTTATCGAACATCAGCTGTTCTATGGAATCGATCTTATCATCCTTGTCATCTAACGCAAATATCAGGTAGTTAAACTCCAAGCCCTTGCTCTTATGGACATTCATAACCGTGATCTTGTTCTTATCGTTATCCTTGATCTCTATATTGGCATTGTTCTTGATAACGATCTTCATATCCCTGAGGTTATCAGCGATACCCGTGATATCAGTACCATAACGCTTAAAATTCGAAGCCAGCCAGTCCTTAAAGAAATCAAGCTTGGACGCCTCGCCCTCCTTGGAAGCAACTGTGGCTTTGATGCCTGTAACCGAATAGATCAGTTCAATGATCCCATCGATATCCATGGTCATGGACTGAGCTCTTATGTCATCAAAACAGTCAACAAAGGCCTTGACCTTGCTCTTAAGATCGGAATCAGGCGCATTCAGAAGATACTGCTCAAGCCTTACCTTAAGAGGAGCTTTAAGATATGCCTTTAAGTCCTTCTGAGTAAAGAAAGCCTGGATGTTTCCTATCTCCTTAACGGAGAAATTCGAGATTGCATAATTCGATATCATGACCGACAGAAGATAGTCGTCACAAAGCTCGTTCCCCAGGCAGATGATAAAATTGATCAGCCTGTGGATATCGATATCTTCGAAGATGCTGGTCGTTGTCCTTCCTGAAGACCTTAAATCCCGGTCATTAAGGTATCTCGTGATCGTTTCTGCCTTACCCTTTGTCGTTGTCAGGATGCAGATATCCTTAAGCTCAGTACCCGGCAGTTCGAGATAATGCCTGACTTCGGATTCCACACCGATACAAAGGGCCTTGGTCTCAGGCTTCATGTGATCATAATCTTCAAAGCCATCCTTGTCCGCATTATTGTCTTCGCTGCTGCCGAAATAAGCACCTGCATCATCATCTATGTCTGAATAATTGACCATAACGACACGGGACTTAGGGCCGCTTTTAACCTTAGTCGGATCCGACGGGACATTGAAGCGCTGGGACTCGTCATATTCGATCTCAGAACCCTTCTCGGTCATAGACTGCTTAAAGATGAAGTTAACGAATGAAAGGATCTCCTCCGTGCTCCTGTGGTTCTCAGTAAGGAGCAGCAATGATCCGATGCTGTCAGGATCAGAGAACTGCTTCATCTTGCCCGCAAACATCTCAGGATCGGCATGTCTGAACTTATAAATGCTCTGCTTGATATCCCCGACTCTGAATATATTGCCTTCCGGCCTTGCGATAAGCTCGATTATCTTATCCTGAAGCCTGGTATTGTCCTGATACTCATCGATAAATATCTCATCAAACTTATCACGGTAAAATGAACTTGCCTCTTCTTCCTTAACGATGGCATGGGCAGCATGTTCCTGGTCGGAGAAGTCCATACCATGGATCAATGCCTTGCTCTGGGCAAATATCACATCCATCCTTCTAATGATATCGGCAAGCGCTCTTACAGCTCTTGTTCCGTCCTTCTGTGAATCAAGGAGCCTGTCAGGATCGAGTTTCAGAAGAAGACGGCACGAAGGCGGCAGAGCAAATCTGCTTATAACATCGTCATCTTTGCCAAACGCCTTAAGGGCAACTATCGGTTCATACTTGACCTTCATGGCATCAACATCAACACCTTTGCCTCTTGCAAAACCAAAGTTGAAACCGGATACTTCGCTCGCCCTTATGATGGCTCTTATTATCTCAACATAACCGGCCTTACTGTCATACAACGAGAGAACTGTATCAAGATAATCATGTGCCCAGGCAAAGAACCTGTCAGTCTCGGCATTTCCGTCGTAATCAGGAGCATTCTTTTTTGTTTTGGTCATGATGCGGTGATCAGGATGATCATAATAGAACTCCTTCGCGCCACCGTTTCCGAATATACCCTCCCTGATATCTCTAAGATGCCTTATGGCGATCTCGACAGGGTTGTCTTCAATATCCTGGAAATGAAGGACTCCTCTGTTATCACGGTCTTCCCTCTCTTTTACAAACCTGTCTGTTTCATCCAGATAATCAGGAATGCTCCTTAACTTCTCGAAGCATTTGATAACAAGATCAACGAGAGAGTCATCACTTCTGCCATCGCCAAACCTTTTTGCAAGATAAGAGAAGTCATCTCCGTCAACGCTGTAGTAGGCAGCTTCCTGTATTGCCATATCACATGCATCACGCTGAATGAGCTTGATGACATTCTCATCAAGGATGATGTTCCCGGGCTCGAAAAGTTCAGCTTCTTCATTACCCGCGATACAATAGCCCTTCTCCTTGATAACCCTTGCACAGAAACTGTCAAAAGTCTGGATATAACAGTTTGGCAGAAGATCAAGCTGTGAGGACATATGCCTTGCAGTCTCCAGATCGCCTCTTGCCTTTGCGTCAGAAACAGCTTTCTTGAGGCTGCTCTCGATCTTCTCCTGCATGTGTGCTGCCGCATCGACAGTAAAGGTTACGACCAGTATGCGGTCTATGGACAGCCCCTTATTGAGGATCTCATCCATGATCCTTCCGACCATGGAAGTGGTCTTGCCTGAACCTGCAGCCGCTGCAACAAGGATATTATCGCGTGCATGATCCACGACCAAACTCTGTTCTTTTGTATATTTCATCTCGTCAGCCATTACTTATCCCCACCCATCTGTTTTCTCATGTATATGAACCTTCCGGCTTCCTTGGAGTCCCATTTCCTTCCGAAAGGGACAAAATCAGCAGCCTTGATACTATCCGCATTCGCCTGGGCGTACAAAACTTCAGCCGAGATATCAGGATCAGGTCTGAATACGGGATTGGAAGGCACATTGCCGCAGGACCCCGCAAAAGGACAGTACCCGCATTTAACGCTCTTTGGATCTGCCGTTACAGCAGGCGCCTTACCTTCAATGATGTCATCTACCGAATTTCTTACAACATGCTCTGCAAACATCATGGCAGTGTCGATCTGCGCAGGGGAATACTTGGAGTTCTTGGGTTCACACTTAAGATCATCTCCCCCTTCAGGCGCCTTGATACCTATCAGTGAATAACCATATTCGTCAATCACAGAATCCTTTATACCCAGATCAAGAGCACGGGCATACAAAGGAAGCTGTATCTGTATACCCTTAAGGAGCTGAGCAGTCTTTACGCCCTTATCCCCTGACTTGTAATCCTGGATCCTAAGGTGTTTCTCACCGTCTTCAATACGGGAATCGAACCTGTCGATGCTGCCTCTGAATACTATCTGTTTGCCATCTGTAACATAATTAAGATCCGTAAGCGGGATATCAGCACCGGCATCACCGATCTTCTGTTCAAACCCGGTCGGAAGATAGTCATTATCGATGCACTCGGTCAAGATGTCTTTAAGCATGAAACCCGTCATGCGCTTGATCTTGACACCTTTTGACGTCTCAAACTCACGCGTGGCTTCAGTCTGATCCGCATTCATCGTACCGGGAATTCCTGCATCCTTGAGCGCGTAGAGATAAGCTTCTTCAATAAGCTTATTCTTGTTTTCTTCAGAAGAGATGACTTCATTCGCATTACTTACAAATCCTTCGAAAGATATACCTGCGGGTGCGAGCTTCCTAATCGCATACTCAAGCACGCCGTGGGCATAGGTTCCAAAATCGTTTACCCTGATCTTTGTATGATCTACTCTCTCATCTATCCTGAGCACTTTCCTCAGCATGTAATTGAACGGACAGTTATTATAGTTCTCGATAGCGGAAACACTTACGTTAAGCCCATTTACAGGGCCGCTTTCACTACTAAATGTAAGCAGTTTATCCATATCGGCCTTATCGATACAAGCATTCCTGAAATCATGTATGGACTTAACAGGCAAGCCAGATCCTGGATTTGTAAATGTGTTTACAGGGATCTTTCCGGGTGTAACGAATCTTAGGAAGTGTTCGTAGACCTTGCTTGGTGCCTTGCCGAATTCTGTCACCATATAGATCGTGTCAGTAACGCATCCGAGCATCTGGCAGCAGGATACGAATTCCTCACGGCTCTTGAGTTCAGTCCTGTCAGGAAGCTTGATCGATTCACTGGACTCAGACAAACGCTTAAGCTCAAGATTGCTGAGCAATCCTTCTGTGTTTCTCTTATAAGGGAAGTTGTCACGGTTTGCACCTAAGATGAACATCACCTTGCAAGGCGTCGTAAAGGCATGCTCAGGTGTCGTTATCTCGATCGAGTCGACCTTAAGCGGGATCGTACCCTCTATCCTGTTCCTCATGTCGATCCTTACAAGAGACAGGAAAGCCTTCTGCGAGATCTCAACATCGTTCATCTCATGCCTGAATAATGTAAGAAGACTTACGATCTCCTGGTATCCGCTCTTAAGCGCAACAGCCTCCGAATGATCTTTCTTGTTATCGTATTCCCTGACAAGAGCCTTGATATAATTCTGTCTCCTCCCGTCAGACAGATAATCGAGCAAAAGATCTGCCTTGGACGCTATAGTAGGCGCATCGTTAACATCTTCGCATATCTGCCTGAGTTCCAAGAGCTTGGGAAGGACATACTCTGATATGAACCTGCCTGCATTGACCATGCATCCCTTGTCATCAGCGATCTTAAACTTGTTATCTCCTTTTTCCGCCAGATAGCTCGCCTCACTGAAAAGCCTTCTGCCGTCAGTTATGCACATTGCTCTGCAATAGTTATCAAATCCGTCTGCGATACGCGGCGAGATCTCTAACATTCCGCAGCGCATCGCTCTGACCATGAATGAAAGAGGATAGCCCCGAAGAGGCATCTCCAGTATCAGCCTTATAAACATCGGGACTACAGTTCCTGCAAGTTCTATCTTCTTATCGACAAATATCTCAAGCCCATACTTCCTCGAGCAGCTCCTGAGCCTTCCTACGAGCTCTTCGTCACAACAGACCACCCTGATATCCTTATATCTGTAAGCAGATTCTCCGTGCGTCAGGTTGATTATCTCGTTGAAGACATAACATATACGGTCATCAACACCTGCAAACTCGGCAAGCTTGATGTTCTCGTCTGCCTTAAAGAGCTCTCCCTGGTTATCAAGAGCAAAACCTTCAACTATCTTCCTGAGGTTCTCATTAACAGGCGTTGCCTTGGTAAACACTGTATCAGATGAAGATCCGTCCTTAAGTCTGTTTGCAAATTCACTGCCGCACTTATAAAGAGGAGATGACATATCAGACTTATCGTTGCCTGTGGATAAGGGATAGAAATCAAGTACGGCGCCAAGATCAGAAAGACACTTAACAAACCTTAGCTCCTGCGGGGTAAACAGTCTGTTGTTGCCGAATCCGATAAAGGCATACCTAGAGTTAAGATACTGCTTGACCTGCCTGAACATTCTAAGGCCAAGCCTCGATCTGTCCCTAGCGATCTCTTCTAAAAGATCTGATGCAACGGCAATAGGATCAGTCAGCAAGAGAAGCCCGTATTCATTGTTGATGGCTTCGATCTCGCTCATCAGAAGCCTTATGTCGTGGAGTTTTCTGGTGTACTCGTCTGCATCATCACCTGATGCCCCTATTGCCTCGTCCAGTTCGGCGATCCCGATGCCGTAACGCGAGAAATCACCCATTAAAGAGATTATCGAATTGATATACTCGAATCTCCCGGCAAGCTTGCCAAAAGTCTTAAACTCGCCCTTCCTTCTGATAAATGAAGCATAGATAGCATTGCGCAGCTCAATGTCACTGCCGCTTCCGGCATTGGATCTGCCGCAGCTGTCTAATATGCACTTGGCAAGCCTGTGAAAGCTCAGGATATCGCCATTGATAAGAGAAGCTGATACGCTGATATTCCCGTCTGATGCGCCTGTGCTGCCGGAAGAAGACAGATACTCAATAACCTTACGCTCAACCTGAGCTTTGGCAAATTCAGGCGCAACAAAGATAATACCCTTGCCGTCTGCTGAACTGCTCTTAAAAGCCGCTTCTATTATTCCTTCAGTGATGCAGCCTGTGCCGCGGTAACGATGCAGATCGATCATGAAAAACACCTCTGGTGATATTTTAATTCACATCATTAATAATGCTATAGATTTTATAAATAGTTAACAGCTTAAGACCATTAGGACTACATTCCCTTGTATTCTTCAAGGCTGTAACTGCCGTTTATAAGATCAAAGGTTTCAATGAACGGAACTCCGCTTTTATAGATCCATCTTTCGATATATTGCGGAGTAACCTCAAATAACCTTTCATTCTCAAGTGAAGTATAAGCATCGTAGGATCCTTTGTAGCATTCTTTAAACGCCTTGCAAAACTCTTTGCTGCCTAAAGGATGCCCTATCTCTTCGCAGACGCCTTCGATCTGAATGTTATCTGTGCATAAGGCAACATTCTTATTGAACTTGAGCTGAGCATATTTTCGAAGCATCTTATCAGTCTGAAAATAGAATCTGTCTCCTATCAGTACCACGCTCATCATCCGTGATGAGACCTTGCTTCCATCTGAAGTTGATAAGACCATCTTCCTGCCCTTGCCGAAATCAGCAAAGAAAGACTCTGTCATTTCCTTAAGCCCCATATCTTATATCTCCCCTTATCACCTGTAATACAGGATCTCACACAGGCCGTCTCCGGTAAAAGTCTCTATCTCGTATTTAAGCCTGCCGTCTTTATAGATCCTGTCATATATAGAAGACAACTCGGACGTTCTGCCCTTTACACAGACCCAGCCGTTATCAGGCAGAGTTACACTGATGTTGGCGCCTTCAATATCACCTTGTTTTAAGCCTATAACATATTCGATCGTGTCTTCGGTCCAGTTATATCCCAGACCTCTGAGGTTACTAAGTCCATATAAATTTGTCAGTTCATCCCAGAATGCGCCGATCGTTTCATATTGCTGTTCATTTCTGGTAGAGAAGACTCTGCTGATTCCTGTAAATACCATATTCCTTAAACCTTGGAAGCACACTTGTTCAATTCTTCGGTGATCTTGATCTGCTGGGGGCATACATTCTCGCACTGACCGCACTTGATACAGTCAGAAGCGCTTCCCCTGCCGTTTGTTATCTCGCCGTACCTTGTCATGTCAGCGCTGTTCACAAGACTGAAGATCTCAGGGATCGGTATGTTCATGGGGCAGCCTTCGGTGCAGTAGTGGCAGGCCGTACAAGGTATGTCAGCCCTGTTCTGGTAGTATGCCTGAGCCCTCGCAATGGCGCTTCTTTCTTTATCAGTAAACGGCTTCATGTTCTTCATGAAGGAAGTGTTGTCTTTCATCTGGTCAATGGTGCTCATGCCTGAGAGTACCACCTTAACATTCTCCAATGAAGCAACAAATCTTATAGCCCAGGATGCGTAGGATGCATCAGGGTTTACCTCATCAAATATCTTCTTTACTTCAGGCAAAGGATCTGCGAGCTTACCGCCCTTAACAGGTTCCATGACGACTACGGGCTTGCCGTGTTTTGCTGCAACCTCGTAATTTGCCCTGGAGCAAACCTTGGGATCTTCCCAGTCAGCATAGTTGATCTGAAGCTGTACAAAATCGACATCAGGATGCTCTGTCAGGAGCTGGTCCAATAGTTCAGGTCCCGCGTGGAAAGAAAAACCGTAATGCTTGATAAGGCCTTCTTCCTTCTTCTCCCTTACAAAATCCCAAAGCTTATATCTCTCATATGTCTTATAGTTCTGCTTCATCAGTGAATGCAAAAGATAGTAATCGAAATAGCCTGCGCCTGTCTTACTGAGGCTCGTGTCAAATTCCTTTCTGGCAAGAGCGGCAGTCGTAACTCCGGTTGCCATCAGCTTTGTAGCCAGAGTAAAGGATTCTCTCGGATGACGCTCGACCAGTGCCTTCCTGGTCGCAGTTTCAGATCCCGGATATATGAATGCCGTATCAAAGTAAGTAAAACCTGATTCAAGGAAGATATCCACCATCTCACTAGTAGTCTTGATATCAATAGACACACCGTTTCTGGGAAGCCTCATAAGACCAAAGCCAAGTTTATCTGACATAGAATATCCTCCTTATCCGCTTTAATGCTTAACTCCATTATATCAGTAAGCCATGTTCTGTAATGATATAATTACAGCGAAAAGGCGGTAATCTAACTATGCACTCAATAAGAACAAAAGCAATCAAAACACTTTCGTCTGTTATAGCAGCAGCATTCATTCTCGGAATTCTCAGCTTTCCTTCCACTGCGGCAACAGAAGGAATATCCTTATCAGGCACATGCCATGTGCAGGACTATGGTGATACCAACGGGACCTGGGACGCAGAAACAGGCACCCTTACTCTCGGAACCAGAGGACAGTCCAAGAGAGTTGAAGCAATAACAGTAAACCTAAACAACACTACGGGTATATCAGGCTCTCTCAGATACAGAGTCCACGTCCAGAACATCGGCTGGCAGGACTTTAAGTCTGCAGGAGAAGAGGCAGGAACAAGAGGCCAGGCATTAAGGCTCGAAGGCATGGAGATAGAGCTCACGGGCGATCTTGCCACTTACTACACAGTTGAATACGCAGTACATATACAGGACTACGGAGATGCACAGGGATTTGTTTCTGACGGTGCGCTGGCCGGCACCACGGGAGAATCCAAAAGGCTCGAAGAAGTTAAGATAAGGATCGTTCCCAGAGGAACGGGTTCTTCAACTTCAGTAAACTACAGAGTACACAGACAGGACTACGGCTGGGAGACCAAGTGGGCAAAAGACGGCGAAGAGTCAGGCACCACAGGCCAATCCAAGAGATTAGAGGGTATCGAGATCCACCTTACGGGCAATCAGTATAAAGGCGGCATCACATATCACACCCACATCCAAAACATAGGCTGGGAGCCTTCCTGGTCAAGAGACGGAGAGATGAGCGGAACTCAGGGCAAGAGCTACCGCCTTGAGGGAATAGAGATCAAGCTCACCGGCGAAGTCGCCAGTCACTACGACATTTACTACAGGGTCCACGCACAGGACTTCGGATGGCTCGGCTGGGCAAAGAACGGAGAGATGAGCGGAACATCAGGCCTTAGCAAAAGACTTGAGGCTATCCAGATAGTACTGGTTTCCAAAGACGGTCCCGCCCCATCTGATCTTTACGGAGTTAAGAGCGCATCAAGCCTTGCCTCAATATCTGATAAGACTGTTTCAAGACCGCCTCAGTGTTTTTCGCCCGAATGGGTAACGAAGCTTCCTGAAGCAAATAATGCATCCATAGACCAGCTGGTAATAGTGTCCGGCGCCGGAATGAATGATTCACAGGCAAGATTAACGATGCACTTAAGAGATAGTGACGGCAATTGGTTTCAGGTCCTCTCCTCACCTGCTCATGTCGGAAGGAATGGCCTTGTCCTTGACAGCCAGCGGCGCGCGGGATGCAAGAGAACTCCCGTCGGAACTTACCGTTTCACGACCGCCTTCGGAATAGCTTCTGATCCCGGAAGCGTTATCCCGTACATCAAGGTCACGAGTGATCTTTACTGGTCTGCTGACAAGAGACCCGGCAGGCATTATAACGAGATGGTGAGCATAAAGGATTATCCTGATCTTGATACATCGAGCAGCGAGCATCTTATCGACTACACAAAATCTTATCAGTACTGCCTGAACATCGGTTTCAACGAGGAAGGAACAGTCGGCAGAGGTTCTGCAATATTCCTTCACTGCTATGGAAACCACACCTATACATCAGGCTGTGTAGCTGTGCCAAAGGACGTTATGGTCACTATCCTTCAGACGGTGGGGCCTTCGTGCAGGATCGTGATAAACACATCCGCTGCCTTAGGAGATAACTGACAGTTTATCTGGAAACACGCATACAGCGCATAGCATTAAGGATCGCTATTATAAGCACGCCGACGTCACCGAATACGGCAAGCCACATGTTTGCGATGCCGAGAGCACCGAGCACCAGGATTATTACCTTTACTCCAAGTGCGAAGACTATGTTCTCCCAAACGATCCTCATTGTCTTGCGGGATATCTTTATTGCATCAGCTATCTTTGACGGCTTATCGTCCATGAGAACAACATCTGCCGATTCAATTGCTGCATCCGAGCCCATCGCGCCCATTGCTATGCCGCAGTCTGCCCTCATCAGAACAGGCGCATCGTTAATTCCGTCACCTGCAAATGCAAGCTTGCCTTCAGCAGTCTTAAAGATATCCTCAACCTTGTCGACTTTATCCGCAGGAAGCAGTTCCGCATAGTAACCTGTAAGACCGATCTTTTCGGCAACACTCTTTGCAACGCTCTCCTTATCACCAGTAAGCATTATCAGGCGCTTTACACCAAGTGATATGAGCTGACGGATCGCAGATCCGGAGTCTTCCTTGATCTGGTCGTTGATAACGATATGGCCAAGATATACCGAGCCTTCTTCTGTCTCCTTGGCAATATGGATAATAGTTCCGGTAAGATGGCAATCGTGCCAGTCCGCCTTGCAAAGATCCATGAGCTGACCGTTACCGCAGTAGTATGTAATGCCTTCAACATCTGCCTTAATGCCCTTGCCTGCAATCTCAGATACATTCCTGACGTTATCCTTTTCGATATGGCCCTCATGTGCCCTTACGATAGACTGTGCAACAGGGTGGCTCGAAAAGCTCTCGCATGCGGCAGCAATGTCGAGAAGTTCAGCCTTGGACACAACGTTCGGATGAACATCATCTACGGCAAATACGCCTTTTGTGAGCGTACCCGTCTTATCGAAAACTACCGTATCGATCTTGGATAAGACCTCCATGTAACCTGCGCCCTTTATAAGGATACCGTCCTTTGAAGCTCCTCCGATTCCTCCGAAGAACGACAGAGGAACCGATACTACCAATGCACACGGGCAGGATACTACAAGGAATATACACGCTCTGTTAAGCCATTTCGCCCAGACACTCCAGCTCGAAATACCCGTAATGACAGGAGGAATGACCGCAAGAAGTATTGCTCCTATGACAACGACAGGTGTATACCATCTTGCAAACTTAGTAATGAAATTCTCAACTTTGGCCTTCTTGTCAGAAGCATTGGATACAAGCTCTAATATCTTGGATACCGTACTCTCTCCAAATGATGAAGTGGTCCTTACCTTGATAACACCGGTAAGGTTTAATGTGCCTGATATGACCGTATCGCTAATGCTCTTATCGACCGGCGCAGATTCGCCTGTAAGGGCAGCCTGGTTTACGGAAGTCTCGCCTTCGAGGATAACTCCGTCAAGAGGTATCTTCTCGCCAGGATTTACTATTATCGTCTCGCCTATCTTAACTTCTTCAGGCGAAACATTTATAGCTTCACCGTCCCTTAAGACATTTGCCGAATCAGGCCTTATATCCATCAGTTTTGCAATGGATTTTCTGGACCTTCCGACAGCTATGCTCTGGAACAGTTCGCCAACCTGATAAAAGAGCATTACGGCAGAAGCTTCAGGGTACTCACCTGTACCGAAAGCGCCTACGGTTGCGACCATCATGAGAAACTTCTCATCTAAGAACTGGGCATGGAAGATGTTTATGAAAGCAGTTCTTAATACATCGTAACCTGACACGATATAAGGTATCAGGAACAATATAAGTTCAAGCCACCACGGAAGTTCAAATAAGTGCTCTGCCACCATAAAGACTGCCAAAAAGACAGAAGCTATTATGATGCGGATGATCATCTTCTTTTGTTTACGGGTAAGCTTGAGCTTCATAAAGATCTCCCTATCAGATTATTACAGTGCAGTCAGGCTCAACCTTGCCAATTGCCTTGACGGCATCTTTAAGGACCTTGTCAAAAACGGCATCGTCAGCTTCCAGGGTCATCTTCTGAGTCATGAAATTGACCTGGCATGAAGTCACGCCATCGATCTTCTCTATTGCTTCCTGCATCTTTCTTGCGCAATTGGCGCAGTCAAGATCTTCAAGTTCAAATGTCTTTTTCATGTGTAAGTCCTCCGGTTCATTCAGTAAGATGCTCATAACCCTGAGCGATAATGGATTTAACGTGTTCGTCAGATAAGTGATAGTAGATGGTCTTGCCTTCTCTTCTGCTCGCTACAAGATCTGCCTGCTTCAATGTCTTGAGCTGATGCGAGATGGCAGACTGCGTCATGCCGAGAAGCTCTGAGATTGCACATACACACATCTCTTCTTCATATAGTGCAAACATTATCTTGATCCTTGTTGTATCGCCGAATACCTTAAAGAGGTCGCCAAGATCCTGAAGGATCTCATCTGTCGGCATTTCCTTCTTAACATGATCCAGCAGCTTGTCGTGATTATGTGGCATAACTGATCTCCTTAGCATTAATATATGAATGGTTGTTCATATGTTCAACTATATATTAACACTTGGAGATGATATGTCAATGATTAATTAAAAGAGAAATTCCGGAAGGATCACTGAGGTTCCCAAATACCCTGCTGCCTGATCCCGGTAGCAGCTGCTTCAGTCTCTAATCTATTCATCTCTTCATCTGTCAGCCTGATGTCTAATGCTTCTTTAAGCGTTTGTGCATGGCGTGGCTTGGTCAGTCCGACTATAGGGACAGCGCCCTTACCGAGTACCCATAATACCGCAACCTGAGATGGATCGATATCATACTTGCCTGAGATCTCTTTTATCGTATTAAGAAGTCCTTCGATCTTTCTGAACTTTGACTTGGGGAAAGCGAAGTTTCTCATCGAGAAGAACGGGAAGTGGTCATCGGCACTATAATGTCCTGATAAAGCACCCTGCTCTAAGACCATATATGCATAGTATGTCATGCCATTCTCATTACAGTGATCGATTATCTTCTGCTGGTCATTTCTTAATAAGCTGAAATGGTTCTGTACTGCGCCAAGTTCAAGCCCGTTCTCCTTGAGAAGTGACTGCGCCTCTTTTATGTGATCCAATGAAACATTAGATATACCAAGTGACTTTATCCGCCCGTCCTTCATGAGAGGTATAGCCTCCTTGATGTTCTCTGTCAGATTGTGCGGAACATGTATCCAGAAAAGATCTGCGCTCTTTATTCCGAGCCTTTCCATGCTCGCTTCAAACGAAGCTTTGAGCTCGCCGCCCTTATACTTTTTCCCCGGCATGTATTTTGTCGAGATATAAATATCCCCTAAGTCCTTAATAAGGGATCCCAAAAGCTTCTCACAGCTTCCCATACCATAGACTGCGGCAGTATCCCATCTCTTAAAACCAAGATCGTAAGCTGTATTGAATGTTTCTTCCAAAACACTCTTATCCTGCTTCTTTCCGAAAACCATGGAGGAACCGTTTGAACCTGTCCCCCACGCCCAGGTGCCTATCAGTATCTTATTATCCAGCATATCAAATCTCCTGATATTACCGATCAAGCTTAAGTAATGAACGGATATGGCAATTATATCAAAAAATCACGTCCGAATAATAAGTCTTCTATTTCTTAGTCAGATCTCCATTTCGCTCACATAGATGCTCAGGCGGGAATTTAAGTATTCGGCTATATTGTCTATCGGAAGGCCCTGATCATAGTAAGACTTTATCTCGTCATAGACTATGTTCCAAATGCCGTAATCCATAGTGCTCACAGAATCTACCATACCTATCATGTTTATGATGCCGCTGATCTCTTCTTCATCAAGAACAAGTGCTTCCATATTGCCGGTATTGTAGTTGCGGACATACATAAAAGGATTTAAAGCCTCAGCTTTATCTTCAGGTATAGTATTCCTGTCACAAAGGCCTTCAAGATAGATATCCAGTATATCGTTATTAACGGGGAATCCGGCGCCAATCATAGAAAGCTGAGTCTCATCCGTAAGGACATATGACACAAATTCGCAGCAGGCCTGTACATTACCCGCACCCGAACTTACAGCCATAAGACCTACAGGCTCTATAGGATGTGCAGAACCGTTATAGGAAGGAATACCGATATAGCATGGTATCTCTTTATATGCCTTATAAAGGTTGTGATAATCTGATGCTCCTCTTATAAACTCCTGATGCATAAGGAAACTGCCATTCGCGACTCCTTCAGTTGTTGATGAATTTGTTCTCTGCGCGGACGGATCTGTTCCGCGCTCTAATGCGATATTCACTATGTCTTTCATTGTATTGACATCCGGAACGCCTGAACCGATGCTATACTCAAGCGCATAATAAACTATAGATGCAGAGTCGATATCTCCTTCTATCGTCTGACCTTCAGTGGGGTTTGGAATATCTGTAAGAGAGTATCCGTCTCGGCTCCCCCAACTGCTGCTCTTGCCAAAGTATCCTACAACAGAATAAGCTGCGAAAACCATATATATGCTCCCATCTTCGTTTTGCATAAGCGTTCTTATGGACGGAGTAATATTAATGGAATCCAGATCTATATATCCGGATATATCACAAACTAAACCTGCCCTACCCCAGTAATTGTAATCAAATTCATCTCCATAGAACATATCAGGAGCATTACCGTTATTAAAATCGCGGAGCATCTGTGCCTGTCTGTCAACTTCAGCCTGAGGAAGTTCACCCTGTAACGGATACAGATCCGAAAAATCTGTTAGTTGGACCAGATATTCATCCTGACCACTGTTAAACTCATAAACTGCGCGTTCTACCGCCGCATCGTTCATGATATCAAAGCCTCCGAGAGTCAGCACTTCCCTGCCGGACAGATCAAGCTCAGGATCGTAATAGACAAAGACTATCTGAGCTTGTTCATCTGAATAAACATGTGGTACTAGTATAAGATCCTCATCTATTGGTACAGGCTCATTCCAAACGATATCAACAGCACTTCCGGGTTTTATCAGCATATTAGACCTGTCTGCGATCTTAACCATCCTCTTATTCTCAGGATCGGCAATAGCATATTCCGTAGAATATGAACTGAAATCATATATCCCCGAAATTTGAAATCCGTAACCGTCAGTTATACCAAAGTCAACTGATGTACAAACAGCTTCTGCAGATGAATTATCAAAATCAAGCTTCCAGTACCTGAAGGTCGGCATATCATCTTCTATCGCATATGTGATACCGCCAATCGTTCTGGCCGGAGCGCAAGAGCAGTATTGAGCCGGCAATTCTCTGTTCTCGATCCTGCCGGTCTCATTGCCGTCCATGTCATATCTGATTATGACCCCGCTGAATAAAAGAAGATAACCGCCGTCTATAACGCCCAATTCTGGGATTGGGTAAGCTCCGGCAGGAGCATGATACTCATATGTCTGCAAGATCTCCCCTGTTAATGGATCTGCTATCAGGACTTCATTCTTATTGTCTACTAAAACAAGTTTATCCTCTGAATATGTTATCTCGTAGAAAGCGCCGCAATTAAGACTTACTTCACGTAGATTCTCGCCTATCCTGTCAGTAAAAAACAGCTTAGTGCAATCCACATCAGGCACCGTCGGATAGATTACAAAACAGATCTCATCACCAGCAGCAAATATATCTGTAAGACGTCCGTTCGTACCATAGTCAATTGTTATGGTATTTGATCTGTAATATCTGGAAGACGGATCATAATCACTTATTGTAATCCCCTGCGCAGGATCAGCTTCAGCCGAATCCTCGGCGACTAAGCTTTGTGAGGATGTTCTTTTCGAAAAGCAACTGCAGAAACATAATGATAATATTGCAAAAAACAAAGTTAGCGACAATGCTCTAATATAAGACTTCATAATAATCCCCACCATGCGATGATCTTTATTATAGCAATCTTGTGTGGCATAGTTGTGTACTCTGGATTGGTAAACGAAAGGCCGGCCCGAAGGCCGGCTGATCATTACCTGTATGATCCGTATTTCTTACGCTTCTCGATCTTCTCCTCATAGAGCAGACCGTCTGCAACATCAAGCAGTTCGTAGATGTCTATATTAGGGCTGCAGATGAACTTGTGAAGGCCGACGCTCATGCCTATAGGATAAGGCTTGTCCGCCATCTTGTTATACCGTTCAGTGACCTTCTCGATACGTTCCTTGATATCGTGTGTATCACAGTCGGTGCCGATTATCGCAAGAGCAACGAACTCGTCACCACCCATTCGGCCAATGATGTCTGCGCCTCTGAAGGACTCTCTTAAGACCTTGGCGATAGTCCTTAATGAGAAGTCACCTTCATCGTGACCGAACTTATCGTTGACCATCTTAAGGTTATCCATATCCGCATAGCAGACAACTGCAGTCTTGCCGATGTTAAGAGGGTCACCCAATGCCTTCTCTGCGTTGTGGAGGAATCCTCGTCTGTTGAACAGACCCGTGAGTTCATCCTTCTTGGAGATCTCATCGAGTTTGGTATTATCCCTGATAAAGCGCTCGAGAGAGTTCTGAAGGCTCTGCTTAGCCTTGTTCTGCTCTTCGATCATGATCAGCGACTTGAGCGTTACAGAGAGCTGGAATGCAACAGTAGATACGTTAGAGAGATTGCTGCTCTCGAGTTCATTAACGAGAAGACCGTAAAGATCCGCGCCGACGAACAGAGGAAAAACTACCATCGTTCTTCTGTCATCACCCTCGATGAATTCATTGGTAAAGAGCAGGTCCGTACGGAGCAGCTGCTGTTCATCGCTCATCGTCCTGATACCGCGGTCATCGCTTATTGCCTTGAGGAGCATGGAATTCGGGCATTTCCAGCTGGACTCACCCGAATTATGGACATTACCCTGGAACAGGTACAGGAGCGACTTCTTGAAGCCGACAGAATAAAGACCGCCGAGAAGATGTTCAAAAGGAATATCACTGTCAGAAGACATGAGGAAGATATCGCCTGTCTGCTGGTTAACCATCCTGGAGAGTCTTTCACTCTTGTTGCTGATATCTCTTGATATCGACAGTCCGGAGAATGACAGAAGCCTGTAGAAATCAGAGAACATGGCATTCATGATGACTTCATCCTTGGTATCCTTTAAGATCAGGGATGCTTCATGCTGCATCGTCTGAAGGATGTTGAAGAACTTCTCCGGAGAGGTATAAACAAGAAGATCCGTCTGAAGGATATGAGCAAAGCTCTTATCTATGCTCTCTACCTTGCTCTCCCTGTCGTCTGACATGAGAAAATCAGCATATGCCATGCAGAAGCTGCTGATACGGTCCTTGATCTCGCAGATAGGACCATCGTCAACGAATATTCCGAACAGATACTTCTTAACATGATCAATGAATACGGTCTCGCCGTTCTCGAGTTCTGTGAAGTGAAGCCACTTGCACATATCCGCAACATCAAGGCCATCGCAGCCGCAGGAACTTCTCTGAACAAGATGTGTCTCTACGGACATGTCGCTCAGATCAGAATGATCGATATAGTTCTGTGCATTGAGGATAGCCTTATACGTAAGATCCGCAGAACTTGCCTCTACCGTGGTAAGCGGCGGATGCATGGATACAGAGAAGCTGTCGTCATCAAAGCCGGTCACGAGTATGTCCTTACCCGGGAGAATTCCCCTGTCATATAAGGCTGTATATCCGCCGATGGCCATCGAATCGTTAGCGAAAACAATGGCATCGAGCTTATCGTTGCTGTCAAGAAGCTTGTTGACCTCTGATACGCTGTTCTCGGTAAAATCACCGTATACGATCTTGGACTCCTCTACAGGGATACCGCGTTCTGTAAGACACTTCTTATAGACTTCAAGTCTTTCGCTTGCGTCACGGTTGGTTATAGGGCCTGACACATAACCGATATTCCTGGCATTGTGCTTGTCTATAAGGTGATAGATGACACTGCCGAGACCTGATCCGTTATCGAAGGTAACTGAGTTGTAGCCTTCAAAATTAGAGAAGAGACAAACAATAGGGACCTTGGGGAGTGACTTAAGGAAAGCCTTCTGTTCTTCAAGTGTCGCTCTGGAGCAGATGGTACCCTGAAGGATATAGATGATGTCAACGTTTCTCTGTGAAGGAAGACTGAATATGGAATTATACTGGTATTCATACTCCTTATCAGCATACTTGCTGTCCGGTTTGCCTATATAGTGACCCGGGAAGATAAAGAGATTGGCATCAAGTGCCTTTGCAGCGAGTTCAGCGCCCTTGCAGGCCTGATTGGAGAAATAATTATCGATATCATCTATCAATAAACCGATATTAAGACGCTTAGACATATCCAAAGTCCTCCTATATAGCATAGATAATATCACAGAAGACCTTATTTTAAATTAACAAAGGATAAACAAATTTTATATTTATAAAAGAAAGGCAGATCCGTCACTCATGGAAATACATGTAGTTATAGCAGTCATCTGCACTGGTCTCGAACGCCTCAAAAACGAGTCTAATAGTATCGTAGATAGCCTTCCAGCGGATCACATCTATAGGATCTGTTTCCTCTGTAAAGAGCTGACGGATGAATATCTCATACATCTTCTCGTAGTTAACACCATAAGAATCGAAAACATTGACTGCCTTGATGTATTCGCCCTTGGTCTCGTTGTCGTAAACGCGGAGAACATTTACCATATGCATAAGAGACTTAACAGCTGCAGCAATGCAGTTAACGGAAGCCTTATAGCCCTCAGTAGCCTCGGTGATGTTATATCTTACAAGGCACTTGGCAAGCTCATTGAGCATGTCAGTAGCCTCTTCAAGATGAGCTTCCATACGGTAAATGTTAGCTCTTCTCTCAGAAGGTGATATCTCGATCTGATTGAACTTGAAACCAAACTCGTGGAAGAGAGCGTCGGCTTCATTCTCAAGCGCGCCGATCTCATTAACTATCTCATCCCTTCTGTCCATCTCATCGATCATCTCAAGAAGAAGATCGCACTGACGGTAAATAACATTAGAAAGTGAGATACCGACATCAAATAAATAGTTTCTGTCTTCCGTTGTCATATGCAATATCCTCCAGGTTAAAAATATTATACATTTACGGATATCTTAAGGCAAATAAAAATGAGCTGCAGGAGCAGCTCATTTCAGTTTAGTTTTTGTTACTTATCAGAGTGCGGAAACCTTAGTTCCAACAGCTGACTCATCAGCAGACTCAACAACGAGATCAACAGACTTAGGTGTGCAAACGAAAGTTGTCTTAACAGGTGTAGGCTCTACTCTGCCGCCAAGTGCATAAACGCCGCCGGAGATATAGTCGACAACACGCTGATTCTTATCTGTGTTTGTGAGATTGCAGATGACGATGTGACCTTCACGGATATGATCGCAAACAACCTGGCTTGTTCTGATGTCATAAGGTGTAAGCATGATGACTGTAGGGTTCTTAACTGCTACAGGAGTTGTTACTGCGGGAGCGGGTTCCTGAACGAAAGTTTCCTCAGGCTGATACTCATCGTAGTATGTCTCAGCTTCATCATATAATCCTTCAGTCTCATCATAGTAAGCGCCTTCATCTTCTACAGGCTGCTCAACTAAGCTGTTTAAAAAAGACTTGAAACTAAAATTTCCCATTGTTATTTCCTCCTTAAATTTCGCCCGACCAAGGACATTTGTTTAACATAAGCAGATGATAACTCAAGGGATTTTTAGCGCAATAAAATTGGTCAATATGACACAAGACAGTAACTTAAGAATGCTTTTATGTCAGCAATGTAACAAAAAACGCTGATTTCTGGTGTATCAATGTTACACGCCCAGGTATTTAGCCCTGTCTCCGAATATGGCAGTGCCTATCCTTACGTGCGTAGATCCTTCTAATATGGCAGACCTGTAATCCTGACTCATTCCCATTGATAATACATTCCAGGATCCCTTATCCTTGCAGTATGAGGCAAGATCCTCATATATGTTGCGGGTCTTGGCAAACACTTCCCTTGCCTCACCCTCATATGTCTGGATGGGAGCCATCGTCATAAGTCCTCTTACTCTTATATTAGGAAAATCGCTTATCTTGTCTAACGCAGGCTTTAATTCATGCGGTGCAAAGCCGTGCTTGCTCTCTTCGCCTGAAACATTCGCCTGCAGCAGGATATCGGTTGTAACATTGTTACTGACCGAGCGTTTTGATATCTCCTCGGCCAGTTCAAGCGTGTTGACGGAATGGATAAGAGCCGTCTTTCCTATTATGTACTTGACCTTATTCTTCTGGAGCGTACCGATAAGATGCCAGTTGCACTTGATATCGAGTGAACTGAATCTCTCTATCTTGGGCAGTAACTCCTGCACCCTGTTCTCACCGAGATCTTCAAGACCGCATGCTGCGGCTGCCTCGGCATATTCAACAGGGAATACTTTTGACACACCGATCAGTGTGACTTCTGACTCATCTCTTCCCGCCTCTTTCAGGCAGTCACTTATAGACTCCCTGCACATGGCGATATTCATCTTTATTCGGGCTAAAAGCTCATCATCGTAATCCGGCATATCAGTCCACCTTATCTCCCGGAGATACAGTCTCAGGATTAGTGATTATTACAGTATCAAGATCAGGGACCGTGGCTCTGCCGATCGGTTCAACGATAACGAATTCCCTGTCATGGTCAAGGATCAGGACGCGGCAAGCGTCAACGAATCCCTGATCGTTCACATATAGAGTACCTATGCCGTCAAACTCCGTGCAGGATATCTTGGAGCATGAACTGCCGAGTCCCGTAGCCGTATCAATAAATGTTACCGTGTAACCGTCAGGATAGAGCCTTGCGAGCTTGAGCATGTTGGAATAATCGTTCATTGTCTGGAATGCGACGAGCATCGTACCATCCTCGTAAGCTTCACAGCACGCTACAGTTGCCGCTGCGACTGCCGTATTCTCCTGTTCCACAGGCAGGCCCTGTTCGTCGTACTTGGGCTCAGGGATGACATTGATATTAAAGATAGCACCTTCAGAGAATGCGCTGGAAGGGATACCTGAATCAGCCGGGAAGAATACTGAGAACGCAGGGGTATTATCCTTAACATAAGTCGAATCGACAACACTTGAAGAAGAAACCCTCATTCCATTCGTCTCAGATATAACGATCTCTATATCTACGGTCCTGTGGCCCAGGAGGTCTTCAACGCATCTTGAAGTCTCAAATGTAATGAGCATTCCTGATCCGTCGCTCTCGCATCTTACGACCTCGCAGTTATCTATCGAGATACCCTCGGATCTGACATTGATATCGTGATGTGTCCCCAATGCGAAATCAGTGATAGCCGCATCATCCGATGAAAGGTAGACAGTTAAGTACTGGCTCTCATTCTGCGCCAGTCTTATTACAGGAGCACCTGCTTCGACCTCAAGATCAGAAGGGATGGCTCCTGCTGAGCCCGAGATGGCACTCTTGACGTCAGAGATGTTCATGCTGAGGAATGTATCGTAATCAAGGATCTCTTCCTGACCGTCGAGTCTGAAAGAAGCAATGCCCGGTCTGTCAGCAAACACCCTGCTCGCATCACGCTCAAGCTGTGACTGGTAGACTCTCTCATCGTCACGGAGAACAGATAATCTCTCATCGTCGAAGTTGATGTTAGAGAGCTCTCCTTCTCTCTCATCAAGGATAACGTTGATGGAAGAAGAGTATGACGAAAGATCAGATACATTGCCTGTCATCGAATCAAACCTGATCGAATCGATTACGGAAGCAAGGTTCTTATCGAAATTATTGTAGATGACATCTGCTTCGGTTACGCCGCCCGCGCTGATGATCTCCTGCTGGACGTCTGAGATCTGTGACTGAACATTACGGAGATCAGATACTACTGACTGCATGTTCTCAGGCACGACCATCGCAACTTCCTGCGCCTTGGCTACGCGTGAACCCTCAGTGATCCTTGTAACGAGAGAACCGCCGTTACTGGAATTAATGACTACCTCATCCCTTACGATAAGCGCTCTTGCGCCTATGGTGTGCTCGACTGAGCCTGTAGTGATGAACGAGAACTTCGGTTTCTCTGCAAAGTGATCGTACAAATGGTGTACTACGAACACTAGAACGAACAGAGCCGCGATAACGGCAACTGCGCCGAGCATTCCGTTGCGGATGGCTCTGCCTTCCGCGCTCTTTCTTGCCGCGCCCTTGGCAGACCTTTTCTTTTTGTCCATCTTTGCCTGCTCGGCAAGGACCTTACGCTCGTTTTCCATGGCAAGCTTCTTGGCTTCACGTGCCTTCTTCTCTTCCCTTGCCATTATCTTCTGCTGCTCTGTAACGACAGCCTGGTAATTAGAAGACTTCTTGTGCTTCTTGTCTGCCTTGCCTAACGGCTGAACGTTCTTTTTCGCCGCGGGAGATACAGGCTTTTTGCCTGAAGGAGCAGCTGCGGGTTTCTTTGCGCCCGCAGAAGGAGCCGCCTTCTTGGAAGGCACAGGATTCTTGCCCTGCGTTGGAGCCTTACCTGCCGGCCTGTTAGCCTTCTTGCTCTTGTTGCCGCCCTTGTTATTCTGGTTGTACCACTGATTATCCGACATATCTCCACCTTCAGCTTAGAGCCAGCATGCACGCAAGCTTGACCTGTTCTTTGACAAGTCCTCCCTGCATATACGCTATGTACGGCGCCTTCATCGGACCGTCGCACGACAGCTCTGTTGTTGCGCCCTGTACAAAAGCACCGGCCGCCATTATTACCTTATCGCTATATCCGGGCATGTCCCAGGGCTCAGGTGTTACAAAGGAATCCACCGGAGCGCAGCTTTGGATCTTGCCCGTGAAACCGATCATCTTGTCAGGATCTTCAAATATGAGGGTCTGCACTATATCGCCTCTGGTCTCATCAGATGAAGGACTCGTCCTGATACCCTTAAGCTCGAAAAGCTTGGCAGCAAAGACAGCTCCCTTAAGACACTCTCCGACGCACTGGGGTGCAGTAAACAGACCTCTTGCTATCATGCTGTTGAAACCAAGCGTGGGACCCACTTCAGAACCCAGTCCCGGCGTGGTCAGATGCCTTGCCGCATCTTCAACAAGATCCTTGCGCCCTGCTATGTATCCTCCGGTCTTGGCGATACCGCCGCCCGGATTCTTGATAAGGGATCCCGCGATGATATCCGCACCGCATTCTATGGGTTCTTTCTTCTCGGTAAACTCACCATAGCAGTTATCCACTGCAACGATGATGTCAGGACTTATGGAATGCGCGAGGCTTGCGATCTTCCCGATATCTGAAGAAACAAGCGCCCTTCTGCCCGTATAGCCCCTGGACTTCTGGATGAATACCATCCTTGTCTTATCTGTAATTGCTGATCTTATGGCATTAAGGTCAGGATCACCGTTTTCCTTGAGCTCAACACCCTTGTATGTTATCCCGTATGAAGCAAGTGACAGATGGTTAGGCGAATCGATGCCTATGGTAGATGCCAGCGTATCGTAAGGCTTGCCCGTAACACTGAGCATCTCATCTCCAGGTCTTAAGCAGCCGTAGAGCATCGCAGAGATAGCCTGTGTACCTGAACTGATCTGGACTCTTACATAAGCAGCTTCAGCCTTGAAGACCCTGGCAAAGATATTCTCTATCTTCTCCCTGCCTATGTCATCGTAGCCGTAGCCTGTCGTCTGACCCATATGGACATCGGAGAACTTCTCCTGCTTGAAAGCATCCAAGACTTTGAGCTGGTTAAATGTAACGATCTCATCTATTGCACCATAAACAGGGCCGAGCTGTTCTTCGGCCTTTATGGAAAGATCTATAATGCTGTCAGATACGCCGTACGGCGCATAGCTCGCGATTACATCTCTGACGGATGGTTCCAACTTAATGCTTCCTTATATTATTTATTACAGGGAAATTATAACACAAAGTGTTATTTGTAAAACGCAAGCTTGAGAGCATCCCTCTCACATGTAAACTCGCACTTCCTGCCGGAGAAGTCCTCTCCGTCGAAATTGCCCATGAGATCTTCATCGCCTGTTGCAGTAACAGTGAGCCTGGAGGTCGTAAAGACATCGAAATTAGCAAGGCCGTAATGCTTACCCGCTTTGTATTTCAAGATAAGCCTGATCGCCTTTATAAGGGAAACGTCATCGACAGCGCAGATGTTCATTAGGCCGTCAGAAACATTTGCATCAGGTGCGGGATTAAAGCCGTTGCCGTAGAATCCGCCGTTGCAGATGCTAATGAGAGTATATCTGGAAGCCTTTGATTCAAACGGCTTGCCGTCACCCCTTATGGCCTCATATTTAAACTCAGAACTTCTGTTTCCGAACAAAGAGCTGACCGCAGAAGTAATATAAGCAGTCTTCCTGACAAAAGCCGATCTCGGATGGGCGAGGACTTTGTTTTTGGCGGCAAACTGGACCTTGGTATCAAGACCTATGGAACAGACATTGTTGCACCAGGCACTGCTGTCTTTGATTAGATTCCCTTCCGCATCAAATGATTCCACCTTGATGAGATCTATCCCCTTGACCACAAAATCGTCGTTTATTATCTCGCTTAAGCAATACTCACAGCTGTTTCTGTGATTGTCGCTCATGATGCTCCTGGCGAAGTCGTTGCCGGTACCCATCGGGATCACGGCCATGGGGACATTCGTGCCTGATAAGACATTGACAACTTCATGCACAGTTCCGTCGCCTCCGCAGGCAATGACAAGAGCATCAGAGACACCATCGTCAAACTTGGCGCATGAAACCGCCTCTTGTGCGATCTCAGTCGCATGGCCGCCATGTTCGGTATATCTTATCTCACACTCTTCGAGGTGGGTCTGGTCAAACGAATGAAAGGCCCTGTTAAACTCTTTGAGCGAATCATCATTGGAACGGGAATTTACAATAAAGATCTTTTTCATGTGAGCCTTACTATCAGGTCAACGATATCGTCAATGCTCTTTACGCTGTCAAGATCTTCATCAGAGATCCTGATGTCGTATGCTTCTTCGAGATCTATTACCATCTCGTACAGCTGCAGTGAATCAAAAGGCAAGTCGGTATTCAGGTCGAGGTCAGATGTTATTTCCGTAGGAGAGATCTCCATGTTCTCTGATAAGAGCTTGATCACGTCATCAAAGACTTTCTCTCTGCGCTTATCATCACCTGTCTGTGTACTTCGGCTGTCTATATCATCCATTGCTGCTGTTCTCCTTTTTGCTTGTTCTTGCCACCTCAGTGGCTGTTTCTCTTATGTTGCTGGTATTATCGTATTTGTGAAGCTGTTCTTCGACATATGCATCTATCTCTTCAACGAGTTTTATAAGATGTTCTCTGTCTTCCTCGTTATATCCTTCAAGTATCCTCTTGGCGAGAACTCTGTGAAACTTGGAATTCATCCTGCAGGCGAGCTTGCCGTTACGGGTAAGGGATATCCTTACGACTCTCTTGTCCTTGGTATCTCTCTGTCTTATTACATAGCCCTTCTTAACGAGCCTGTCTATCGCAACAGTCAGAGTGCCCGTGGTGATGCCCAAGTCCTCGGCAGTCTTGGTCATGGTCCTGGACTGGTAAGGTCCTATGGCTGTTAATGTATGCATCTCGGCAATGGAAAGATCAGAGAAATACCCCGCCTGGAGCGATTTCTCTTCCGTAAGCACGACATTCTCGAAGATCCTTACGAGGCTGTCTGACATTATCTGTTCCTGATTTTCCACTGCATTCTCCAATGTTGTTTGATAACCAAAATATTTTACTATAAAATCCTTTGACTTACAAACAAATTCATTCTAAGACTCTTCTGCCCTCATAGAACCGTTTAGAAGGAACAGATAGCACAAAGCAACAACGAACACGGAGATAACGGCTATCAATATGTTCTGCGTCATCTTATCAAAATCCACCAGCTTGCGTGACAGTATGCCCCAGAGGTTAAAGAAGAAATGCGTCATCAGAGGGAAAAAGAGCTTGCCTGTCTTGTATCTGATCAGTCCCAGAAGTATGCCGAACACAAATGTATACGCCGTCTGGATAAAGTTCATATGAAGCAGGCCGAACAAGAAAGCCTGAATGACGATAACAGCCCATACAGGCAAAACGCTTTTCGAGAGGTATCTGAAAGACAGGTTTCTGAAAGCCAGCTCCTCCGCGATCGGTGCCAGGAGAATGCTGTATACGATGTAAATGATGCTTCCGCCGCCGCGCGCCCTCCCCGTGAGAGTTAAGTAATCCTCAAACAAAGACGGAGTGAATGCCTTGTAAAAATATAGTGTCGCGTAAGCTATGTAGTTAGCCGCAACAGCTATGAGAATGACTGCTATGGCATTTCTTATGTTGATGCTGCTCCTGTCCGGGAGAAAGACTCTAAGACCCTCTCCAAAAGCATATCTGTTCCAGATAAGAAACACAGCTGTTAAGATGACGCCGTAAACCGCAAACCCTATGGGCAGATGGGCATATAAGAACTCATAAGCATCAGCATTTACTTCGGCAGGATCAGAAAGACCCTTATTAGCTGCACGAATAACGCCAACAGTGATCAGGAACAGCTGAGGAAGATACATTAAGCAAATCGCAGTAAGAAACGGAAATATGCCGAGGATTATATACAGCGAACTGTAACTTTTTGATCCGTTCATAGAAGATCAATAGAAGGACACGATGGTAACACCGCTGTCGCCTTCGCCCTGTATGCCGTCCCTGAATGACTTGACGCAGTCGCAGTTAGACAGTCTCTCCCTGACGCAGGATCTTAATGCTCCTGTGCCCTTGCCGTGAACTATCCTGGCATTCTTGACACCGGAGAGCTTGCAGTCTTCAAGATATCTAAGAAGAGCAGACTCTGCCTCCGCGGTATTCATGCCTATAAGCATCAGCTCAGAACTCAGACTGCTGACCGCATCAAATCTCGCGTGTGACTTGCTTTCAGATGAAGCGGCCTTGGGTCTTGCTTTATTCTTGCGCCTTTTATCCTCACCAAGCTGCTCAGCTGTGGGCATCCTTAACTGCTCCACCTTGACATTGAGTTTCATGGAGCCTGAAGTTATCTGAAGCGTGCCGCTCTTATTAGGCAGTGATGAAGCTATACCTATCATGTCAAAAGCAGGAACATAGTATGTTTCACCAACTGCTACATCCCTTACGGGCTCACCTGACAGGGCGACTCTTTGAGCTATCTCGTCATCTTCGTCAGAACCCAGGTCCTCAGCTCCGGCCTTAAGCCTTCTTCTGATCTTGTTGAGCTCATCTATGGTCTCCTGACGCGACAGTTCCTTGGACTTCTTCTTGAAGTCTTTGAGCATCTGTTCGATCTCTTCTTCACGTTCTTCTAAGAGTTCTCTCTGCTTAGTTCTGGACTCATTAAGGATCTTGGTCTTGGACTGCTTGAGCTTGGCCTTCTCTTCCTCGAGTTCCTGTTTAGCCTTATCAAGTTCAATAGTAAGCCTTTCGGCATCAGCTCTTGCCTGCTCTGCCTTCTTGGCATCCTCTTCTGCCCTTCTTATGAGTTCTTCGTAAGATATCTCTTCAGAGGACATCTTGCTCCTCGCATTCTCAAGAATAGAAGATGAGAGCCCCAGCTTTTTTGATATGACAAAAGCATTGGAAGAACCCGGTCGTCCTATTATCAGCCTGTACGTAGGTGCAAGCGTATCAGTATCGAACTCACAGGACGCATTCATTACGCCCTCAGTGTCTATGGCATAGCTCTTAAGCTCCCTGTAATGCGTCGTAGCCATCGTGACGCAGCCTTTGCGCCTGAGCTCATCGATTATCGAAATAGCCAGCGCCGCACCCTCAGCAGGATCTGTGCCTGAGCCGAGCTCATCTAACAGCACGAGAGACTTGCCCCTTATATTCTTCAGGATAAACACTATGTTTGAGATATGTGCCGAGAATGTGGACAGGCTCTGCTCGATGCTCTGTTCATCTCCGATATCAGCGAGCACGCGGTCAAAGATGCACACTTCGCTCCCGGGAGCTGCAGGAACAGCAAGACCGGCCATGGTCATGAGAGTCAGAAGCCCGCAAGTCTTAAGTGAGACAGTCTTACCGCCTGTATTAGGTCCTGTAACGATAAGTGTGTTATATGAAGAACCCACTTCGATATCTATGGGAACAACTGCCTTTTCTGATATGAGAGGATGCCTTGCCTTGATAAGGACTATTCGGCCGTCAGGATTAGTGCCTGCACAGCTTGAATCAGTCTCCACGGCATATTCACCCTTAGCCATCGCAAAGTCTAATACAGAACAAGTCTCGATATCTTCTTTGATGAGATCTTCCTTAAGGATGAAGTGATACGTCAGTTCAGACAGTATCCTCTGGATCTCAGCATTCTCCTGGGCTTCGAGCTCAGTGATCTTGTTGTTGGCCTCGACGACCGACATCGGCTCAAGGAATATGGTCTGGCCCGTGGAAGAAGCGCCGTGGACGATGCCCGGTATCCTTCCCTTAAAGTCAGCTTTAACGGGGATGCAGTATCTGCCCTCACGGATCGTGATTATCGCTTCCTGGAGCATATCCTCATTGCCTGAGATGACACGGTCAAGAAGAGTCCTTATACCTGATGCCGTGCTCTTGATCTCACGTCTTATGGAAGCAAGATCCCTGCTCGCGCGGTCGGATATCTCATTCTCGCCTAATATGCATTCATCTAAAGACTCGAGAACTTCATTTATCTCATTAAGTCCGTCCAAAGCCTGCATTATCAGAGGCTCATTCTCATCAGCAAAAGGAGCTCCGGCAGACCTTGCCATGGATGCCGCCTTTTTAAGGCCCTTTACAGTCCTTAGAAAAGACGCAACATCCAAAAGAGCCCTGCACGTCAAAGTGCCCCCTGCCTTGGCATAGGATATGTGTTCATCAAGATCCCTTACACCGCCCAAAGGCAAAGGTCCGAATCTTCTTATGTGCGTGATGGCTTCGTCTGTCCACTGAAGATTGGCTCTGACGTAGTCAGCATCAGTACAAGGCAGCATGCTGTCAGTGAGCTTTCTTCCATAGGAAGTCCTCGCATGCGAAGATACCTTGTCCCTGATCTTTACAAACTCAAGAGTCTCAAGAACTCTGCCGTGTATCTTGCGTTTCTCGAGCTGCTCGTCAAACGTAAGGTATTCGTACATGATCAGCCGAGTCTTTTGGCATTATCGATCAGATCCTGAGTGATGGTCTTGGTCATGTTAAGACCTTCCTCGATATCTATGTCATCGATCTTGCCGTTCTTTTCGATAATGAGCCTGTTGAACCTCTTATCCTTGATGCAGTCTATGGCCCTGATGCCCATGAGGGATGCAGTAGCCCTGTCTCTTAAGGTAGGAGATCCGCCTCTCTGGAGGTGGCCTAAGATAGTAGGTCTGGATTCGATGCCTGTAGCCTCTTCGATCTGCTTCGCGATATCATCCGCATGTCCGACGCCCTCGGCAACGATAACGATGTAGTGCTTCTTGCCTGTATTGCGTCCGTCTAAGATCACTCTTAATACATCCCTGTTGAAGTCGTAAGGAACTTCTGGGATAAGGATGCTCTCAGCACCTGTGGCGATGCCTACGTTGAGCGCGATCCATCCAGCATGTCTGCCCATGACTTCGATAACGCTGCATCTCTCGTGTGAAGACGCCGTATCTCTTAACTTGTCGATGCACTGCATGGCCGTGTTCATCGATGTATCGTAACCTATCGTGTATTCAGTTGAAGCTATGTCGTTGTCGATCGTGCCGGGAATGCCGATCACAGGCATGCCGATCCTGGCAAGAGCCCTGGCGCCCTTATAAGATCCGTCGCCTCCTATTACGACCAAAGCATCCAGTTCATATGCCTCCATCATGCGCGCACCCTTGAGAACGCCTTGGTCAGTCGTAAATGTCTTGGATCTTGCAGTCATGAGGAATGTACCTCCGCGCTGCAATGTCTCAGAAACGGATCTGCCGTCAAGAGGCTTGATCTCACCCTTCCAGAGTCCGTGGAATCCTCTGGTAACGCCGTACATCTCAAATCCTGCGTTGATACCGGCTCTTACTACTGCTCTGATCGCAGCATTCATTCCGGGAGCATCGCCGCCGCTCGTAAGCACGCCTACACGCTTGGCAGGTTCAACACTGTCCTTATCTATATTGTCATAATTGGGAGCAACCAGAGTATTGATCTCAGGAAGATTACTCTCGTCATATAAAAGTCTGCCCATATGTATATCCTCCGACTAATTTCTAACAGGCAGATTATACACCAAAACAGACTGTCAGGGATTTATTAAACTAACGATTATCAGTCTTCGAGCTCTATAGCATCCAGTACCTTGGTGATATTGTCGTGGAATACGAGCGTAGCACCCCTGTCCCTGGCGGTCTTATCCCTGTTGATAATGATCAGATACTTGCCCGGGAAATCATAAGCAAGTGATGCGGCAGGCTGAACCGCAAGCGAAGTGCCTCCGATTATAAGGCAGTCTGCATTGTAGATGAGCCTCTTTGATTCTATCCAGGCCGTCTGTGGAAGTCCTTCGCCGTACAATGTAACGTCAGGCCTTACCATGCCGCCGCACTTCGGACACAGAGGCAGAGGGCCTTCAGACTTGAATATAAAATCAGCAGGATACTTCTCATGACACTTCATGCAGTAGTTTCTGAGAGTAGAACCGTGGATCTCCTGTACGTTCTTGCTGCCAGCCCTCTGATGAAGGCCGTCTATGTTCTGAGTGATTATGCCGTCGAGCTTGCCTGCCTTCTCCATCTCTGCAAGCTTATAGTGGGCTCTGTTGGGCTCGATTCCTGCGGTATTCAGTTTCTGCATGTAGAATTCGTAGAACACTTTAGGTCTGTCGACCAGGCAGTCTATACTCAAAAGGTATTCAGGAGAATAGTGGTCGAACTTGACATCATGCTGGTTATAAAGACCGTCCTTGCTCCTGAAGTCAGGGATCCCGCTCTCAGTCGAAACACCTGCCCCTCCGAAGAATACGATATGCTTTGACTCCCTGATGATGCGGTTAAGCTTGGAATATTCATTCTCCATAATGAGCACCTCCCTTAAGACTATACAAATATAATATTGTCCTCTCCGACCAATTTTGCAAGTTCTGACAACACAGCCTCGTCAGGATCTATAAAGCAGACCTTATCAAGCCTTATAACGCTCGAATCAGAAGTAAACTCGACCTCAACTGGAACATTGCCGTGGAAATATACCAGGAAGTTCAGGAGCCTGTTAAACCCGCTGCCGTTAGGACTGCCCGAGAACTTTATCCTGAGCGCATTATAAGTTCCGGGTTCTTCTTTCTTTGCCGGGGGCAGCTCTTGCCTGCTCTCTTCTATCTTCCTGCCTGCTTCCTTGAGGGCAAAATAATAACTCCTGTCATTCGACAATGCGGCCCTTGCCTTATCAAGATCCTTGGTAAGCTCTATCACGCTGTCAGCGAAAAGCGTAAGGAGCTCTCCTTCCCTCATCTGTCTCCTGCCTATAAAGATATAAGGCTTGTTCTTATCGACTATCTTGTTAAACAAATCGAAGCTCTTGCCGTAGAGTAAGACCTCGAAAGAACCTGACAGGTCTTCACAGGTAATAGTGGCTAGCATAGACTTGCGCTTGGTATAGCCTGTCTTCTTGCCTGTAACAAGGCCCGCCATGCAAACCATGGCATTATCGTCCAAGGCTTCGTAACCTTTCATTGTAACGATCTCGTCTATCTCGCTCGTATCAAAGGTAATGGTCTTAAGTATAAGCTCCTCGTAATATCCGAGCGGATTGCCGGACAGGTAGATGCCTACCATCTCCTTCTCATATCCGAGCTTAACGTCATCGGGGTACTCGTTTACTTCAGGGATGAAGATCGATGTGTCTCCGCCTATCTGGTCCTGGAAGTCAAACAGTGAGAGCTGCCCTTCTATATTATTGCTCTGTGACTGCGAGAGCTTCTCAAGCTCCGTCTGCACGCATGCCACCATCCTTGCCCTGTTATAGCCGAAAGCATCAAGGGCTGATGCAAGGATGAGAGATTCGACCGTGTTGCGTTTAACTCCGATCTTCGATGCCCTTACCAGAAAATCCTCAAAGCTCTTATATTCACCGGCGGCATCCCTGTCCTTCAGGATAGAGATGACCTGAGCTTCACCGACATTCTTAACGACTGAAAGACCTATCCTGATCTTGCCTTCGCCTTCTGTCGTAAATTTCTCGCGGCTTCTGTTGATATCAGGAGGCAGGACCTCTATCCCCATTCCTGAGAGTGTGGTTATGTAGTAAGACGCCTTGCCGAGATCGTCTCTGAATGAATTGAGAGTAGCCGCCATGAATTCAGTCTTATAGTGGTACTTGAGATATGCTGTCCAGTAGCCTACGAGCGCATAGCAGGCTGCATGGGATTTGTTGAAGGCATATCCCGCAAAACCCGATACATCGTCAAAGATCTTGGATGCCGTCTTCTCGGGAACGCCTCTGTTAACTGCTCCGTCAATAATCCTGCCCTTATCGTCCGTGCCGCCGTAAATGAACAGCTGCCTGTACTTCTCCATCTCGGATCTCTTCTTCTTGCTCATGGCGCGCCTGATCATGTCGGACTGGCCCATGGTAAACCCTGCAAGATCTCTTACTATCTGCATTACCTGCTCCTGATATATAGCGCAGCCATAAGTAACATTAAGGATCGGTTCCAAGAGAGGATGGTCGTATGTGATGTGCGAAGGGTTATGCCTGCAGTCAACATACTTGGGGATCTGATCCATCGGGCCCGGACGGTAAAGTGATATCCCTGCGATTATGTCCTCCAAGCTCTCAGGCTCTAACTGCTTCATGAACGAAGTCATGCCGCGGCTCTCAAGCTGGAACACGCCAGTAGTGTCTCCCCTGCTGATCATGCGGTAAACATCCTTGTCATCAAGAGGGATCTTGGCAAGATCGATGTTCCTGCCGTAATTCTCGGAAACAAGATCTATGCAGTCCCTTAAGACAGTAAGGGTACGAAGGCCAAGGAAGTCGAACTTAAGAAGCCCGATGCTCTCGACATTGTATTTATCGAACTGTACGACAGTCGTATCGTCATTGACCGCGAGAGGCGCATAGTCCGTTATGTCGCTTCCTGATATGATAACGCCTGCAGCGTGCGTGCTGGCATTACGGGGAAGACCCTCGACCTTCATGGCCATGTCTATTACCTTCTTGGCCGCCATATCAGTCTCATAGCAGCTCCTGAACTCGCTGCTGATCTCCATGGCCTTTGCTATGGTCATGTCAGGCGCAAAAGGTATCATCTTGGTGATCTTGTTGCTGTCCGCTATAGGCATGTTCAATACCCTGGCAACATCCTTGATCGCAGCACGGGCGGCAAGCGTTCCGAATGAGATGACATGCGCAACCCTTGCCTCACCGTATTTACGGATAACATAGTCGATGGCATCCTGTCTCCTGTCATCATCGAAATCGACGTCAAAGTCAGGCATCGATACACGTTCAACATTAAGGAAACGCTCGAAAACAAGAGCATACCTGATAGGATCGATGTCCGTTATTCCGATAGCATAAGCTACGAGCGATCCTGCACCCGAACCTCTGCCGGGTCCCACCATGACCCCGTGTGTCTTGGAATAGTTAATGAAGTCCCAGACTATGAGGTAGTAATCCGTATATCCCATATTGTTGATAACGGACAATTCGTATTCTGCCCTCTTATAGTATTCTTCTATGTCACCTGAAGGCGGATTGACCTCGAACCTCTTCTTAAGACCTTTCTTAGTAAGATCCGTAAGGTACATAGCTGCATCTTCGAATCCAGACGGGATCTCATAAACAGGAAGATGGATGGTGTTAAAATCGTATTCGGCATTGCACATCGAGGCGATCTTAACAGTATTGTCTATCGCTTCGGGAAGCTCAGGGAAGAACTGTCTCATCTCGGTCTCTGACTTAACATAGAAATCGTCACAAGACATCCTCATCCTGTTCTCATCGTCTGCTCTGGCACCTGTCGAGATGCAGAGCAGGATATCCTGAGCTTCGCTGTCAGACTTCTTGAGATAGTGGCAGTCGTTCGTTGCGACCAAAGGTATGCCAGTCTCATTGGAGATCCTTACAAGAGCTGAGTTTACCTTGGCCTGCGAAGGGGTTGTGTTGGCCTGTATCTCAAGATAGTAGTTGCCCCTCCCGAATAACCTGTCGTATTCCACGCAAGTGCTAAGGGCTCCGTCGAGATCGCCCTCTAAGATCTTCTGCGGAACCTTGCCTGCAACGCAGGCGGAAAGACATATCAGTCCCTCATGACATTTGGAAAGAATATCTTCATCTATACGCGGCCTTCTGTAAAAGCCTTCGGTAAAACCTGCCGATACGAGCCTGTTAAGATTTATAAGACCCTTGTTATCCTTGGCAAGGAGCACCAGGTGGTTATAGTATTTATCGGAATCAGAAGCTGACGCTGACTTATCGAATCTGGAACCCGGCGCAACATAGACCTCACAGCCTATAACAGGGTGGATGCCGTTAGCTGTCATCTCCTTATAAAAGGATACCGCGCCGTACATGACTCCGTGATCAGTAATTGCACAGGAAGTCATGCCCATCTCTTTAAGGCGCGCTGCAAGATCCTTGATCTTGATAGCACCGTCAAGAAGAGAATACTCCGTATGCAGATGCAGATGACAGAAGCCGCTCATTGTTTTGTTCCTTTAAGCTCGATTATTATGTCTCTTAACTCGGCAGCCTTCTCGAATTCAAGATCCTTGGCCGCCTGTTCCATCTCACGTGTAAGCTTGTTGATAAGCTTGTCTTTCTCTTCTCTGGTGCCTTTATACTCACCGTTATCAACGATGGAATAAACCTCGGACTTATTATCAGACCTGCCCCTTGACGAATGCTTGCCCGATGCTTCCCGGGCTGAACTTGCCACGATGTCAAAGACGTCACGGACAGCCTTCTTAACTGTATGGGGAGTAATGCCATGCTCCTCATTAAACTTCTTCTGTATTTCTCTTCTCCTGTTGGACTCACCGACCGCGTTCATCATGGAATCCGTGACCTCATCGGCGTAGAGGATAACGCGTCCGTTCTCATTGCGTGCACATCTTCCTATGATCTGGATAAGTGAAGTCTCAGATCTTAAGAATCCTTCCTTGTCCGCATCAAGGATCATGAGAAGCGATACTTCAGGAAGGTCTATTCCCTCCCTTAAGAGATTGATACCGACTATTACGTCTATCTCATCGTTCCTTAAGCGGTTTAATATCTGCATCCTCTCAACGGCCTTGATGTCAGAGTGAAGATATGTGACCCTAATACCTTCCTTCTCAAGGAAGTCTGTAAGGTCTTCAGACATACGCTTGGTGAGGGTCATTATAAGACTCTTCTCGCCCTTGGCTTTCTGGGATTTAAGCTCTGCTAAGATATCCTCTATCTGTCCTTCGACAGGTCTTATGAAGATCTCAGGTTCAAGGAGTCCTGTAGGCCTGATCATCTGTTCTACCACCTGAGAGCTCTTCTCCTTCTCATAAGCTGCAGGAGTAGCAGATACAAATATGGTCTGCCCCATCCTCTGCTCGAACTCATCGAACTTAAGAGGTCTGTTATCGAATGCCGAAGGGAGACGGAATCCGTAATCTACGAGCATCTCCTTACGTGCCCTGTCGCCGTTATACATCGCCCTTACCTGAGGTATCGTCTGGTGCGACTCATCTATGAACAGCAAAAAGTCTTCCGGGAAGAAGTCCATCAGAGTACAGGGAGGCTCTCCCGCCTGCCTGCCCGCAATGTGTCTCGAGTAGTTCTCTATGCCTTTGCAGAAGCCTGTCTCATTGAGAAGATCCATATCGTATCTGGTCCTCTGCTCCAATCTGTAAGCAGCAACAGGATCGCCCTTGTCCCTGAAGTACTGAAGACGCATGTCTAATTCCGAATCGATCCTCTCTATCGCCTTGACTAACTTGGCTCTTCCGGTTGCATAATGGGAAGCCGGGAAGATCTCCGCATAGGACTTGGTATATTCCGTTCTTCCGGTAATGGCATCAACATAGCTGATCTTGTCTATCTCATCCCCGAAGAAACTGATCCTCGTGACGGTATTCTCCGAATCAGGAGTCCAGATATCAAGGATATCACCCTTGCACCTGAAGCATCCTCTCTTGAGTTCGAAGTCATTCCTGTCGTACTGCATGTTGATGAGCTGGCCCATCACAGCATCTCTTGGGATCTCAAGACCTGTCTCGAGCATCAGGACAAGGGACAGATAATCACTCTTCTCACCTATGCCGTAGATGCAGGATACGGAAGCAACGACTATGGTGTCCTCACGGGTAAGGATGGACTTGGTCGCCTCATGCCTCATGCGGTCTATCTCTTCGTTAATGGAGGAATCCTTCTCTATGTAGGTGTCTGTTGCTGCGATATAAGCTTCAGGCTGGTAGTAGTCGTAGTAAGAGATAAAGTATTCAACGGCATTCTCAGGGAATAATTCCTTAAACTCTGCATAAAGCTGACCTGCCAGTGTCTTGTTGTGTGCGAGGACCAGTGTGGGCCTCTGGACGCGCTCTATGACATTAGCCATCGTGAAGGTCTTGCCCGAACCCGTAACACCCAGAAGAGTCTGGGCGCGCATACCCTTATTGATGCCGTCTACTAACTTATCTATGGCTTCAGGCTGATCACCTGATGGCTTAAAATCTGATCTGAGCTTAAACATATAAGATAATTGTAGAACATTTGTTCATCAATATCAATAAGAAAAAGCTTTATACCTTCTCGATCCTGAGCTTGCCGATAAAGCTCCTTACGGCTGCCTCATCAGGCGCATCAGTGCCGTCAGTAAGAGCGGCTGCCTCAGAACAGGCGCAGGCAAATTCAAATGCATCCCTGCCCGTAAGGCCGTTTTGCTTAGCATAACACATGCCTGCCACCATCGAGTCACCGCAGCCTGTTGTGCATACAGGCGTGATGTCTGCCGGATAGCCTACATAACAGGCATCCTTATCGCAATATACGGCTCCCTTGCTTCCCAGGGAGATTATGACTTCTTCAACACATGTCGATGCAAGCTCTCTTGCCTTGGCGATGCATTCTTCGATATTATCGCTGATGCCGAGTTCCTCATTGTTGGGCTTAACAAAGAAAGGAGATTCTTCAAGTGCAAGCTCAAGGGGCTTGCCATAGCTGTCTAGCATTACCTTGCAGCCTTTAGCCTTAAGCTCTCTTATAAGATCGGCATAGATGCTGTCGGGAGCACCGACGGGAAGGCTGCCTGACAGGACAACGATGTCTCCTTCTGTGACCTTTTCGAAAAGCTTGTCCTTAAGTCCGTTGTAGCCTATAGAATCAAAGCCCGGGCCTACTTCGTTTATCTCTGTAGTAACGCCCTTGGAATCTGAGATCTTGATATTAGTTCTTGTCGTACCTGAGATAGGCTCAGCTATATAGTCCATCCCGAAAGAACCGAGCATCGCATTTACTTCTGATCCTGCCCTGCCGCCCAAAAGACAGCATGCGCAGCTCTCAACTCCAAGCTTGTTAAGGAGCTTGGATACATTTATGCCCTTTCCGCCCGGATCCTGTCTTAAGAGAGTTACCTTGTTGACAGAGCCTGAAGCAAAATCGGGCGATCTGAAAGTCTTGTCCAAAGCGGGATTAAGAGTAACTGTGTAGATCATAAATCAGAATACCAAATGAAAGATTATTGCCACCACAAGACCGAGCGCACAACCTGCGCCGACCTGAGTAGGCGTGTGTCCGAGGAGTTCTTTGAGTTTCTCATCGTTGTTAAGATCCTTGCCTGTCAGCTTCTCCATATGCTCGGTCATGATATTGAGAAGATGAGCCTGCTTGCCCGATTCGAGCCTGACGTTCATGGCATCGTGCATTACGATGATAGCGAGGATGGCAGCTACGGCAAAGATCGGGCTGTCAAAACCGCATTCGAATCCGACCGAGAGCATCACGGCGGAAACCGTTGCGGAATGACCGCTCGGCATGCCTCCGTCTCCGAAAAGCCTCTCCAAGCTGAATTCTCCTGTGATGATAACATTATTTATTGCCTTGAAGACCTGCGCTATCGCCCAGGAGATAAGGCCTGCTATCAGTATTCTATTGCCTGTCAGCTGCATCAGATAATCCATACGGATATTTTACTCCATTAAGGTCAGTCGTAGTAGTCAAATTCAAGATCACAGATCTTAACGGTATCGCCCTCACGGCAGCCTGCTTTCTTAAGATCTTCTATGATCCCTGAAGACTCTAATGTCCTCTGGAAGAAGTTCATTGACTCTGTATCATCGAAATTGGTCGAATTAAAGATCGTCTTGATCCAGGCGCCCGTAACCTCGTAAAGATCATCGTGGTATATGATCTCGTACTTCTTGGTCTCTTCGAAGCTGTAGATCTTCTCGCCTGATTCAGCCTCATCGTGGAGCTTTGTCGGAGGGAGCTTGCTGACCATCTCAGTCACCTTATTGGTAAGCTCTTCTATACCGATCCTTCCTGCTGCCGATACGACAAAGACATCTTCGTATCCCAGTTCCTTGACTTCATTTACGAACATCTCGATCTCTTCCTCGGATGCCGCATCACACTTGTTGGCTACAACGATCTGCGGCCTTGCTCCCAGTTCGGGATTAAACTCCATAAGTTCGTTATTGATCGCCTTGAAATCGTCTATGGGATCTCTTCCTTCGGAAGCAGAAACATCGACAACATGGATGAGGAGCCTTGTTCTCTCGATGTGGCGGAGGAAGTCATGTCCTAAGCCCGCACCTTCATGCGCGTTCTCGATTATTCCCGGGATATCAGCTATTACATAGCTCATGTCATAGTTGGATACAACGCCGAGTACAGGTTCGAGTGTCGTAAACGGATAATCCGCGATCTTGGGCTTGGCCCTTGTCATAACAGACAGGAGCGTTGACTTGCCTGCATTAGGGAAGCCTACGAGTCCGCAGTCTGCAATGAGCTTAAGCTCAACAGAAAGGTTTCTTTCTTCTCCGGGAAGACCCGGCGTTGCGAACTGGGGAGCCTGCCTTACAGAATTGGCATAGTGCATATTTCCAAGACCGCCCTTGCCGCCCTTGGCAACGATCACTTCCTGACCGTCTTCGGTAAAATCAGCAACTATCCTTCCTGTCTCAAGGTCACGTATGAGCGTGCCGACAGGAACGGCGATCTCAAGATCCTTGCCGTTTCTGCCGTACATCTTGCGGTTGCCGCCCTTAACGCCGTTCTCTGCAATGAACTTGTGCTTGAACCTGAAGCCGGCAAGGCTCGTGAGGTTAGATGTAGCCTTAAAGACTATATTGCCTCCATTGCCGCCGTCACCGCCGTCAGGACCGCCATTCGTGATGTACTTCTCTGTGTGAAAGCTTAAAGCTCCTGCTCCGCCGTCACCTGCTTTTACATAGATCTTAGAGTGGTCGATAAACATAATGCACCTTAAAAAAGAAGAGCAGTCTCCTTATATAGACAGACTGCTCTTAAAGAATCACTTTAAAGCTTTATCCTTAAGCTACAGGATAAACGCTTACCTGCTTCTTATCCTTGCCGAGACGCTCGTACTTAACTGCACCATCGATCTTTGCATAAAGTGTATCGTCAGAACCGATTCCAACATTGGTTCCGGGATGGATCTTAGTGCCGCGCTGTCTTACAAGAATGTTGCCGGCGAGAACGAGCTGTCCGTCGCCCTTCTTCGCACCAAGTCTCTTGGACTGGGATTCACGGCCGTTCTTGGTGGAACCCATTCCCTTCTTATGAGCGAAGAGCTGTAAATTCATCTTAAGCATTTTTACACCTCCGGTGTCTTCGAGTTAATAATCTCAATAAATCTCTTGCCGTTACCGTTGTAAGAAGAAGCTACCGATATAAGTCCTAATTCCAAAGTCCTCATTATAACCTGTGCTCTGGTCTTAGTGTCCTTGTCACCCTGATCAGGGAGCGCTATCGAGGCATTGACTTCATCCGTATCTTCGCCTGTTACCCTGAAGAATCCTTCGTTATCGTAACCGCAGATATCTTCAAGTGCATTGGCTGCTGTATATATCAGAGCCGAAACTGTTGCGCAGATAATGTCTTTGCCGGACTCAGCATATCCGGAATGTCCGCTTATGCTGATAAGCCTTATATCCTGGCCTTCTCTGTCAACGATCGCCGTTATCATCAGGCATTGATCGCGGATACGCGAACACGTGTGTAAGGCTGTCTGTGGCCATTCTTACGGCGGTAGCCCTTCTTTGCCTTGTACTTAGCTACAACGACCTTCTTGTTCTTACCCTGCTTAACGATCTCACCTGTTACGGTAGCCTTAAGATCGCCGGCCTTGATACCGTTGTCATCAGAGATAGCAAGAACCTCATCGAATGTAACCTGGCTGCCCTCATCGCCTTCGAGCTTCTCAACGAAGATCTCGTCGCCGACCTCAACCTTGTACTGCTTACCACCAGTCTTGATTACTGCGTACATGTTTTTTCCTCCTGTTCTTCCAGTCTCGCTGCTATCCAAAGGCAGTGTCTGAACACATAAATTCAGGCACGTTTAGAAGCCCGGCACATGCGGTCACCCGCGTATGATACACTTTGGGATGCTTAAAGTCAATCGTTTATTTATTAATTCACGCCAAGTAACACGAGCATTGCGCTTATTATCCCGTGCACTATTGCTGCAAGGAAGCAGAAGTCTGAGCTGCGCTTGATCGTCTGAGATGCCAGATAAGGTACGGCTGAAATGGCAAGGCCTATCAGCGAAACATAAAGGAACCCGCTGTCTGCAGTAAACAGAGCTGCGATGATGCCCGCAACCGCCGGGAGCATTGTGCTTATGGGATATAAGGGATTGCCGAAGTAAGAGGCCGGACCTTCACCGTTAAACCTCGATTTCTTGTCCACTGCCGCAAGACAGTAGCAGGCAAAGGTGTTTACCATAAGGACCGAAGCAGCTGTTATGTAAGACAAAGAGCTCTTAGGTCCCGATGAGAGTCCGGTAAACAAGAGCAGTGCCATAAGAGTGATGATGACTTCAAGAGCAGCGGTGATAAGGTAGTTGGTGATCTTTTCGCGCCTGGGCTCATAGCTCGTCTTGTTGGACAGATAGTATCCCGCCCTGAAGATAAACATCAGAAGGATCAGGAATGCAGGTGCGAATATGACCAGGTAAGGAGCAAATGCCTTTACCTTGGGTATTATCTCGAGGACCACTGTGCAAAGGGCAAGCCAGGCTCCTGCGCCCGTGACTATTATCATGGCGAGGCTGTCCTTGCCTTTGAGCTTCTTTTCGCCCTTGTCAGGAGTCGGAACAGGGATAAAGAACAGGAAGACCAAAAGACCTGCAAGAGCAAGGAAAAGGGATACTGTCCTTAAGATGAACCAGGCATTGACCTTGCCTAAACCGTACTCCCCTTCAAACCTCAGGCCGAGGTACCGTGCAAGTTCAGAAGAAAAGCTTGCTGAATGAAGCATGGAAGTGATGCTTGACGAGTCAGCTGCAAGATAAAGGAAACGGTTCATATCAGGTGATGAGAAGACCTTATATGAACCTGCGCCTCCCGTCCTGGAGGGTGTGCCGTAAACAGTATCAACACCTGATATCCTCTCGAATATCATGGCAGGACCTGAAAGCGAGTCTGAATCACCCGTGTCTTCATCAAGGCCGAAGACAGCAATAGGCTTATTGGGTGATATGGTCGAATAGCCTTCTACCGCGGCATTGCCGGGATAGTCCGGATCAATGAGGCAATAGCCAAGGACATTATCGTCTCCTGCTTCCCTTATGCTGTCCATAACATTAAAACTGTCAGGGCCTATGGCAATGACAACTACGTCTTCATCCTTAAGTCTCGAAGGCAGCTCACAGGTATCTTCCGGATCTATAACGGCCATTTCAAAGCCTGCATTGGCAAGAGCGTACTTAAGAGGAAGAGAAACTCCGCCCTGATCTTCAAGACCAAAGAATACTGCTGTCTTATCCAAAGCCTTGCCGCTTCCTGATGCTATGAGAAATAAAACGAGCATCACTATGCACATGGCAAAAGACACGCCTGCTGCTATCTTGGCTGTAAGCGGGATCTTCCTGGCTCTCAGCTGGCGGCTCGCAGTTTTCGTGGTATTAAACTGTGATTCCTGATTCTTCTTCATTTACGGCTTGGGACAGAGTTCGTCACCTAACGTTCTTATATCTTCAGGTCCCAAGATGAGAATGATGTCGCCCGGCTTAATGAGCTCGTCGATCCTGGCCTTGAGTTCTTCCCTGTCTTCGAAGAATTCAGAGTCGCCTCCGCGCCTGTTGATCTCGTCGCTTATGTCCTTGCTGGAGATCTCATGTGTGTTGATCTCTCTGTCAGAGAATATCTCGGCGAAAAGGATCTTCCTGCAAGGCAGAAGGCTCGTAACGTAATCCTCGAAAAGGAGCTTGGTCCTGTTAAATGTAAGCGGCTGGAAAACGACTAATATATCGCCATGGGGCATGTTGGATGCTGCCTCTATCGTAGCTCTTGCGGCAGTCGGATGATGAGCATAGTCAACAACGACATCGCAGCCCTTATACTTGCCCTTTATGGTGTATCTTCCGTCAGCACCGTTAAATGAATTAAGTGCATTGATCACAGCTTCCGGCGTGGCACCGTTAAGAAGAGCCGCAGCTGCCGCATTAAGTGCATTGCTGATGTTGTGGCTTCCGGGGATCCTTAAAGCTACCCTGCCGATATCCTCACCTTTATAGATGATGTTGAAGTTGGGATGTCCTTCAACGAATTCAATGTCAGATGCGATAATGTCTGCCTTGGCTCCTGTCACTTCGCAAGTTTCACCGTCAAGAGCGCAAGCGATCACATTAGGGAATGACCTTCCGAGTTCATTAAAACGTTCCCTTGCCTGAGAGACGGACTTCGCAATATTTATGTCATGTCCTGATACCACCAGATTGCCATTGTCATCTATGAGTTCTATAAACTTGGCAAAGACATCGATCACATCCTGGATAGTCGGATAGCAGTCAACGTGGTCGTGGTCTATGTTGGTGATTATCGCCGTAGTAGATGAGAAGTTTAAAAAAGACCTGTTGAACTCACAAGCCTCAGAGACGAGAAGATCAGGAGAACCTGTCTTTACCGTACCTCCGAATATATCAAGATCAGCACCGAGATGGACAGTAGGGTCCAAGCCCGAATCAATGAGCATCAGGGATGTCATGGAAGTCGTAGTCGTCTTGCCGTGAGTACCTGAGACATTGATAACCTGAGGATATGTCCTTGTAAAAGCGCCCAGGAACTCAGCCCTGTCAAAGATCTGAAGACCTGATTCATTTGCTCGTCTGACCTCTTCATTGTGAGGGAGGATCGCTGCCGTCTTAACAAGATAATCAGGCTTAAAATCGTCGATGTTGGAAGCTGTCTGGGAGTTGTAGATAGTAATGCCTTCCCTGGCAAGCTCTTCTGTCCTCTCACCCGGATGGTTATCGGAACCGCCTACGGCAAAACCTGCTGCCTTGGCAAGCTTGGCCAGCCCGTTCATTGATATGCCGCCGATACCTATGAAGTAGATCCTTGAACCTTTGTCGATATCACTAAGCTTAAACGTCTTACTGTCTAACATATAAACACCTTCTGAATCTGATTAAGTAATCTTATCACTTGTTACCTATGAAGCAAAATCCCCTACTGTGGCATTTGTGAAGCGAATGAGATCTAGTGAAGCAAGTCTTATCTGGAGTCCCCTCTGCCCTGCACTGACGCTGACGTTATCGACCAGTTCGATCATCTCGTCGATAAAAGTTCTGTATTGTTTCTTCATGCCAATAGGAGAGCAGCCGCCTCTGATATAGCCTGTTACATTCAGAAGGTCTTTGACATGGATCATCTCCACGCTCTTTGCCCCTGCGAGCTTAGCGGCTTTCTTAAGGTCGACTTCGTCATCAACTGATAAGCAGAATACCAGATACTCGCCTTTATCGCTTCTGGCAGTCAATGTCTTAAAGACTTCCTCGTAAGGAAGGCCAAGATAATCAGCCACGTGATGACCGTCAAGGTCATTCTCGTCGTACTCGTATTCGTGGAATGTGTATTTGATCCCTGCTTTATCGAGGATCCTCATTGCATTCGTCTTCTTGATATCCGCCATCTTTATCCTTTCAGTCAAGCAGTTTATTCGATAGTGCATTCCTCACTTAAGAATGTACATATGGCATCAGGGAGACTGCCTCTGATGTCAGTTTCCTTCTCATTCATGATTTTTGTATTAAGGTAATACTTGTTATTCGTTTCTTCGACTTGTACGACTTTCACGGAAACATCATAGAACGTATTTGAGATCTGTCCGCCATTTGAATAGGTAGTAACATCGACCTCCGTTCTGTAATAGGAGATCACTAAGATGGTCTTTGCCTCCAGATAATCCGTTGTCCAGTTCTTCTTGATATCTTCACTGATATCATCTCCTTCAGGACACTCTATGAGCCTGTAGTGTTCTTCAGAGCCAAAAGGACAGGAAATGACAGCAAAAGGACCGTTAACTATCCTCTTCTCACCTTCAGACAGATTGATCAAGCGAAAGCCTCTTCCGGCATTATACTCAGTTCCGAACTGCTGCAATTCTTCGTCGATCTGATCTTCTGTTGCAGTTACTGTGACCATGGCAGCTTTAGGCTTAGTGCACCCCGCCATCGAAAGTGCCATGACAAGTATAAGGATAACTGAAATAGTCTTTCTCATCTGCTTGCTCCCTGGATCTCAAGTCTTATTCGTAATTATAGCATGCATGTGACAGAAGGCCTGTCCCTTTGTCACGCACGGCTTTGATCATTTTCTTACTCATAGCACTTACACCCCTCAAAGAATTTTAACCACAACATTATACCATTTAAAAGGCAGGCATATTCCCCTGACTCTTGTAATTTCCTGGAACAAAAAATAGAATTATTAATACTAAAGTCAGGGAGAAAGATATGCTTAATAAAGAATACCCTTTACATGACATGAACCGTGTTTTCGACATGATCGAAGAGACAATTGGCCAAGGCGGAGTTGACGATAAGTGCACGGATGAGATGAACCTTCTGATGCACCTTTATGCAGGGCTTCCCGCAGAAGCAGTAGAATGCGGCATGATGTATATCCATGGCAAGGGGGCTGAAGTTCCCGACTCTGATATAACAGCGCTTCACATCAGGCTCCTTAATCTTCTTGAATACTGTGAGAAAGTTGAATCATTAAGAGTAATCCCCTCCGAGCTTACGACCGAAGAGATCACGAGAAGGAGCGGTATCTTAGAGTCTCTGGCAGATCACGAGAAGGTCTTCGGCACTCAGCTTTTAGGTTATCAGTATAACGGCAAGCCCGTTGAATCCAAGGAAGATCCTGAGAGCACGGAGTCAGGCAGACTTCTTCTCATGAACAGCCAGGCCGCCGTTTTCGCTTGTGAAGATATCTATAAGACTTCCTTGTTCTATGAGGACAAGCTTGGCTTTATGGCTGTCCACTTAGACGACGAGGCTATGCCTCACATAAAGCTAACAAGGGATAACATAGCTGTCGTCCTCGTTAAGGGCGAAGGCGCGATACTTAAGAATGCCAGGGATTTCGGGATCAAGTACGATATGTATATCTACTGCTCTGAGCCCTTCCTTCTTCATAACGAACTCAAGGGTCAGGGCGTTAAGATCATCGAGGATCTGCCTGAGGCAAACAAGGCAAGACAGCAGTCTGTAAACCGCCAGTTCGTCATTGAAGACATAGACGGCAGACACATCTGCGTATCCCAGTTTATCGAGAATTACAGCTAAGATTCAGGCTTTTCAGGAATAGCATTCAACAAAAGATTCCTACATTACGGGCACTATTTGTTGAATAATCTGAGATTTCAGCTGAAATTCTACAAAAGCATCCCAACTATATGGAATATTCTGTTGAATAATCCATGTTTCTAACATAGATTCAATATAACTGACCTAAAGAGTTGGAATCATTTGCAGAATTCTCAAATAAAGCCTCAAGGCTCATTCACTATTGCAGTAACAGCCTTCTCCAGCGCTTCTCTCTTCATTATCGCAATATGAGAGCATCCCTGGCATCTGAGCTTGATATCAGATCCCAAAGACATGACTTCCCAGATATTGCTGCCGCAAGGGTGCTTTTTCTTAAGTCTCAGCTTCTCACCTTCAGAGAACTTGTATCTGTAGAATTTACCCGGCATGTTTTCTCCCTGCTGTTACTCTTTCGTTTCCGCCGTAATCCTTAAGGGTCATGACATCAGTAAAACCTGCTTCCATGGCGATCTTTCTTACTGCCTCGCCCTGAAGATAACCGTGCTCTGCAAAGATCATACCACCATTCCTAAGCGCCTTATATGCCTTGGTAAAGACATGAGGATAAAACTCCAGGCCGTCCATATCAGCCATTAATGCAAGATGCGGCTCGAAAAGAGAAACATCCCTGCCTAACTCTTTCATCTCGGCATCGCTGATATAAGGCGGATTGGCAGTAACAAGATCAAGATCTTTAAGATCAAGACTGCCCTTCAGGATATCGTTCCTGATTATGGTTAAGCCTTCCGCCAAAGACTGCGAAGCGATGTTTTCCTTTGCAACTGCGATCGCTTCATCGGAAATATCAGTAAGGATCGCTGTTGCCTTGATCCCTTTCCTGATAAGTTCATTAAACACTGAGATCCCGACACATCCGCTGCCGGTGCAGAGATCCGCGAAACGAACGGAGTCCTTCTTTTCGCTCACGCGGATATTGAGGACATCGCCCGTGGGGATATCAAGAGCGCCTGAGAACATGAGAGCTGATTCCACCAGGAGTTCACTGTCCGGCCTGGGGATAAGAACTGCAGGCGTAACCTTGTAGTCTTCTTTGTAGAAATGTCTGTGACCTAAGATATAAGCAAGAGGCTCACCTTCTGCCCGCCTTTTGGCGGCCGTAAGCAAAGCCTCTCCATGTAATTCTTCAATAAGAAGTCTGCTGTCTAATAACGCTTCCTCGTCTCCTGCTTCAAGAAGCATTTGACAGATCTTGTTATCACCACTTGTCATCTTCTTGATTCTCGGGGATGACCGCCAGCATCGATGCTATAGCAACCTCGCAGATAGGACCGTCAGGCTCTTCTGTGGTAAAGCGCTGCAGCCAGAGACCCGGCTTTGCGAACAGATGCCAGAACTTGTTGTTGTCGTGCCTTCCGACGAACCTCAGGATCTCAAACGAGATGCCGCAGATGAAAGGTACTGCGATGAGCCTGACAAGGAGGTTAAACAGCATGCTCTGGTTGCCTGTGATTATGCCTATTACCGTATAGATCAGGATCGAGATCGCAAGCACTATGAACATGAATGAAGTACCGCAGCGGGGATGGAATCTCGTGTACTTAAGGACGTTCTCGACAGTAAGCGGCTCACCTGCCTCGTAGCAGGCAATGGTCTTGTGCTCAGCGCCGTGGTAACGCCATACCCTCTTGATATCGGGAAGCCTGGACGCATTGGTAAGATACAGAAGGAAGAACAAGAGTCTTAAGATACCCTCAACGAGATTGAGGACGACAGACATCCACTTGGTCTGCATCAGATCGTCGGGTATGAACTTAGCTCCGACATCAACTATGAGTCTCGGGAGCAGGATAAACAGACCTACGCTCAAAAGGATACCCAGAACAGCAGAGATCGTGATCATGAGGTTATAGTGCCTGGTAAGGAAGTTATCGAGTCTTGACGCCTTCTTGTCGGCATCTTCCTTCTTGTATTCCCTGCCCTCTTCAGAGAGATCGGCAGACTTCATGAGTGCGCCTGTTCCCGTTACGAGCATCTTATAGAACCTGATGCAGCCTCTGATAAAAGGAACAGTCTCAAAATAAGAGACTCTCTCATCCTGCTTGACTTCTTCGACATGGATCGTGCCGTCGCCCTTCCTGACTGCAATGCAGGTCCTGTTAGGGCCTACCATCATGACACCCTCGATAAGGGCCTGGCCGCCTATCGTGGTCTTCTTTATCTCGGGCTTTATACCGTTTTGTTCAGCCTTGTCCTGTTTGACCTCAGGGAGGTCTTCGCCGGAAGCGACATTTATCTCTTCTATCTGGTTCTCAGACATAATTCCTCCTAATAAAGAAAAAGAAATGACCTTTCACGGCAATTATAACATTTATTCTTATGACTGATATTACAGTCTGATGTAATAGTTAGGCAATCAAACTGCCTGAGACTTATCAGTATTCCCTGGTAAAGATGTCGGTCCTGTTGTCAGCAACCAGAGAAAAATACTCAGCCATCCTGTCCCAGAAAACGACACCGTCTACTTCGATAAAACCATGATCGATCTGATCGTCATGGGCCGGATCTTCTTTAAAAGAAGTCCTGCTGTGTTCAAGCATCGTGCCATCGTATCTTAAGTAAGTACCGTCAGACAACTCCATCTCTATGCCGAATTGTCCGCCCCAGAAATAATCCGTATGGCCAAAATGTTCCATAAGCTGATAAGAGTTTATCTCATCAAGGAATCCTTCCAGCCTGTCATCAGGCAATCTCTCAAAAGTATACCCGCCCTTTGCATGCGGATCCCTGTAAAAGCAGGTAACCGACACTACATCGCTATCTGAATACTCAGTAGTAAGCGTTGTCTTAAGCTTAGTCGGTTTAAACAAAAAACAGCCGCACATTGACAGTGCCATAAACACGATCAGGGCTATGCTTAAAGCTTTCTTATTCATCAGTCTGATATCCTCTTACCATCCTGCTGAGCCTATAGCAGCTGTTAAATGTTCTTTCAGGTGCATTTTACCATAAAAAAGAGGTTACCCTGTCAGGCAACCTCTGTATCGTTCTTTTAAGAAAAGCTGCAAATTAAGCCTTTGCTTCCATTCTTCTCTTGAACTTGTCAACACGTCCGCCAGTATCAACGAGCTTCTGCTTACCTGTGTAGAACGGGTGGCAGTTGGAGCAGATGTCTACTCTTAAGTCTTCCTTAGTAGAAAGAGTCTCAAAGGTAGCTCCGCAAGCGCACTTTACTGTTACCAGATGCGTTGTAGGATGAATTCCTTCTTTCATTTCTTTCACCTCTCAATCAAAGATATGGCGCGTAATCTGATGCCACGTATGCCATACCGGACTTCGTTAGCCTTGCTATATTACCTTTTTAGTCCGTGCTTGTCAATCAGCTGCAAAAGATTTCTTTACGGACAGGATAAACGACCTGTTGGATGAGGTCTTCTCCATGAAACTGATGACAGCCTGGGTAGCGGAGATAGTGTCCGCATCGGCGATCCTTCTCCTGATGAGCCAGACAGCGTCGAGCTCTTCCTGGGACAGGAGCAGGTCTTCCCTTCTCGTACCGGACTTATCGACGGCGATAGCCGGGAATACACGTCTGTCAGCAAGCTTGCGGTCGAGCGTGACTTCCATGTTGCCCGTACCCTTGAACTCCTCGAAAATGACTTCGTCCATTCTCGAGCCGGTCTCGATGAGCGCCGTTGCAAGGATCGTAAGACTTCCGCCGAACTCGATATTACGTGCGGCACCGAAGAAACGCTTAGGGCCATAGAGTGATCCCGGATCGAGACCGCCTGACAAGGTCCTTCCCGTGGGATTGATCGTAAGGTTATATGCTCTTGCAAGTCTCGTCATGGAGTCCAAGAGAATGACTACATCCTTGCCGAGCTCGACAAGACGCATGGCTCTCTCCAAGACGAGCTCAGTGACCCTTACATGGTTTTCAGGTCTCTTGTCGAATGTTGAATATACCACTTCACCCTTGATATTGCGCTGCATGTCGGTAACTTCCTCAGGACGCTCGTCGATGAGAAGAACGATAAGCTCACAGTTAGGGTTATTAGCTGTAATGGAATTTGCGACCTTCTGCAGAAGGATGGTCTTACCTGCCTTAGGCGGAGATACGATCATACCTCTCTGGCCTTTGCCTATTGGCGAGAATAAGTCGATTATCCTGGGAGAGATATCTTCCTTCTCAGTCTCAAGAGTAAGCCTCTCATTAGGATAGATAGCCGTAAGGCTCTCGAACTTCGGTCTTCTCCTGATGGGCTCGTAGTTGTCATCAACGATCTCGATGCCGTTTACGGAAACAACGCGCCTTAACGGAGCATACTTGTCCTTGCCTCTCTTGGGGGCAACAAAACCCTTGATATAGTCACCGCGCCTTAAGCCCATACGCTTTATCATCTGTCCGGGAACATATGCATCCTCATCACCGGGAAGATAATTGAACCTGTGAACAAAGCCGCAGTAATCATTTCTGTTGTTATCGGGATTGCCGATGGAAAGAACGCCTTCGATCTCGATCTCAACAGGCTGTTCAGGAACCTCTTCCTCTGTCTGGCCGGCTGTATCTTCAGTCTCTTCGATCTGCTTAACATCCTGACCGGGTCCGAAAGAAAGTTTCCTCTTCTTTGACTTGACCGGCTTATGGCGTGCAGGCTGCTGCGCAGGAGTCTCTTCTGTATTTGAAGGCTCAGCACTCTTCTCTTCAGAAGATTCTTCTGAAGCAGCAGGAGCTTTCTCCTGAGATTCTTCCTTAGGCTCTTCTTCTGCCTTCTTCTTTCTGCCGCGCTTCTTGGGAGCGGGTTTTGCTTCTTCCTTTAAGGGCTCCTGCTCTTTTGATTCAGAAGGGATCGCTTCTTTCTCTTCAGCAGGGGTTTCCTCTGTCTTCTTCTTTCTGCCGCGCTTCTTGGGAGCAGGCTTGACTTCTTCATCTGAAGGCTTTGCTCCAGAATTGCCTGATATGGCACTGATCAATTCTTCTCTGGTCTTTGTAGCGGCTTCTTCTTCGGTAAAATCACCAAAAGCTACAGCGATCTGCGCAAGGTCAGCATCGCTCTTAGATGCCAGGCTCTCTAATTCACTCATAAAAACCTACCTGAAAGTATACTAATTGTCTAAATGGTTAACGTTCTGATCTAAGTGTGTACGGAAAACTTTTAAACAAACGCATCCTCTGATGCTGCGTGAATATTATCATTAGTTTACAAGTCCGTCAATACTATAAAATATCAATAAATAGCAAATAAAAGATCCGTGCCTGCCTGACACGGATCTTATTATGGATCATCTGTTTTCAGATCTGCTCTTATACCGTCTTCGCTCAACCAGGACGCAGCCTGCCAGGAGCACTAGGACAATACCCGCTATGCTGAAACCTCCTGACGATTCTCCCGTGGCAACGACCGTATTGGTATTGGTCCCATCGCCCGATGAACTGTCTGTTGCAGGACTTGTCTCTGCGGAAGGTTCCGGTGTCGTAGGCGGAGGAGTGGTAGATTCTGTTACGGCAGGCGTCGTTGGTGCAGGCGTGTTCTCTGTAAAGCCATCCACCATACGGAACAAGGCATTACTGCTGTTTGTTGCAGCTGTATAAGTATTCTCGCTGTTTGCCGTTATGTTGGTACTGGTGATCTGTCCGTTTGCAATGGTAAAAGTTATCTCAGTCGCGTAGGAGTATACGCCTTCTGAAGAAGTCGGAAGACCTGTCTCAGTCAGTGTGTATGTTCCGTCTCCAAGTCCTTTTATCGTTGAAGAAGACGAGCCGGATACAAATACGAGGCTGCTGCCTGCAGAAACGAATGTCCCTGAGCCTGAATACTGGCTGCGAAGGAACGAGATCGCACCGCCGCCCGGCTCTGTTCCTGTAAGAGTAAGTGTAGCGCCCTCTATCTCTTCATACCCGTTGCCGGCAATCCTAACTTTACTGATATCCACACTGATCGTAGGTGTCGGAGACTGACGCTGATAATCCGCATTACGGACATTGGGCACATAGAAATCACGCGTATTGTTATATGTTGTCATATTGATCTGTGTGATCGAATAACCCATCAGCAGCGTACCGTCAGCTTTGATCTGGAAATAGAGCGTTTCATAGCCCGGATACATATCAAAGCCATAAGGACTCTGTACCTCAGTTATGTAATAGTAACCCGGATACAGATTGTTAAACAGCACCTTTCTTTCGGCTATCGTCTTGAAAGAGATCGTGTTGGTCTGAGCATCGTAATTAACACTAGCAGCATTATTTACAACGGCCTGAGAAAGATCTCTATGGGTATAATTTGCATCCTTCCTGTCTAAACAACCTAACTCAAATAGTGCGCCGCCGATGATGTCATAGTTCTGCATATCCATCTTGGTAAGGTTAAAACCAAGCGCAGCCTTGGGGGCATCGTCCATGGCGACTGTGCTTCCGCCGTTATCTGTGCCGTTTACCAGGACGTTTCCGCCTCTTTCGATCGTAATGGTAATATCAGTTGCTGTCTCATATCCCGCAGGTGCTGCTGTCTCTGACAGAATATAAGTTCCGGCAGGAATATTTGAGATGGTAACATTCGAAGAATCGATGTTAAACGATACTTCACCCGGAAGCTTATTTACACTGCCCGAAGCTGCATCTGTTACCGAAACAGAAGACAGGTCAGCAGCAGTTCCCTGAGCATTTGACAGAGCAAGCGTTGCGCCAGTTACATAAGAGCCGTCAGTAGGATCGGTCTTTTTTATGGAGAATGAGTAAACCTTCTCGGAATCGTACATTACGATAACGCCGTTAGGATCCAGAGCATTGCTTACCACAGCTCCTGTCGAATCAATACTGAAAGATATATCTGAAGCAGCATTGAAGCCAAGAGGAGCCGTACTCTCGCTTAATATGTAAGATCCTTCCGGAAGGTTTGTGATAACTGTCTCATAGTTCTCTACCGTCTTGAAAGTAACCTCATCACTATTAGGGGTGAAGTCTGAAGCAGAAGCACCATTCTGGGTTGCAGTTACCGATGAAAGATCTATTGTCTGGCCAGAGGCGTTCTTAATGGTCAAAACAGCTCCGGGCAGCTCTGAACTTCCTCCGGTTATCTGCTTGCTTATCGCAAATCCTGCGGATAACACTTGAACTCTCTCATCAGTCATCGTTACTGTCGTTCCGATATCATTACCGTTCTTGATAATGTGTCCTGATGAATCCACGCTGAAGTAGATAGCATCCGCTTGCTTATATCCCTGAGGATAGCTCGTTTCGGTAAGGATATAGTTACCTTCAAGAAGACCGCTTATGACCGTATCAGAACTGTCAACAGTAGTAAAAGATATGCTGTTGCCTGTCTGCGATGCACCTGAAGCAGGCGCTCCGCCCTGTGTTGCGCCAAGAGTAACAGAACCAACGCCGGTATAAGAGAGTTTCAAGGTCGCGCCGGGAACAAGATCCGTTCCATCACTCTTGCTGATGGTTATGTCATAAGTGACAGGAGGCGGAGTGATAGTAGGCGTGGGTGTCGTGTTGTAATACATGATCTCATAGTCAGGCCACATACCTGATGTAGAGGCATTGTTATCAAGCGGACAATACCATACAGGAGGCTGGCCGTCTCCTAAATCAGGTGTTACATAGACGATCAAAGAGTCGTATGCTTTCTCGTACCCTGCCGGAACAGATGTCTCTTTTAGGACATAGAAGCCTTCAGGAACGTTGTTAAATACAACATTATTGCCTTCGATCGTCGTGAACTTGATCCTGTTTGAAGAAGCATCGTATTCGATCTCATCTGCACGGTCAACTGTTATTCCGCTCAGATCGATATCATTTACAGTCTGTCCGTCAAAAGTCTGGGTTTCCTGGTACAGAGGATACATCTCAAATACTGCTCCGCCCAGGAGGTCAGATGAACCCCAGATGACCTTGGAAAGCGAGATGGATCTGGGTACCGGAGTTGTGGTAACTATTACCGGCGTAGGAGTCGGCTTAAGGCTGTTTACTATCTTGATCTGGCTGACAGTGCTTCCGCTTGTATTGGTGTAAGAAGACAGCTTTTCGACCTTCGCATCGCTGGTTATCCTGAAGTAATAATTCGATGCCAGTTTATACTCATCCGGAGCAGAGATCTCCTTCAGGTAATAGTAACCCTGCAGAACATTCTTAAAATGGATATCCTCTCCCTTAGTCGTAAAAGTGATCAGGTTAGATGAATATATGACATTATCTGCACCCTCGACCGTGATACCGCTAAGGTCTACATCCGGCCTGGTTGAATAGTAATGGTTAAGGGGGCGGAGTTCAAATGTGGTGCCGGACAAAGCATTACCATTCGGATCAGTCTTGATGAATGTGATGTCATCTATAACTGCAGGAGTAGGAGTAGGCGTCGGAGTGGCATTGATAGCCGTCAGCGTGTTTCCTGATACGCTCTGCCAGTTAGATTGAGCTATGGTGATCTTAGAGCCATCCTCCATGATCGATTCTACATTACCATTAGAAAGGACCTTAAAATAATAAACTCTCTTCTCACATGCGTTCGGAGCAAATGTCTCTCTAAGCACATAGTTGCCCTGAGGGATTCGATTGATCACGGTATTTTCACCGGAAACTGTTGTAAAAGATATCGTGTTGTTTGAATGATCATAAGAGTAACTGACCGCCTGCTGGCCGTACTGCAGGACCTGCACAGTGCCAAGTGACGGAAGAACAGGAATAAGATCCTGATAATCTCTCGTGTATGTTAGTTCAAACTGGACTCCGCCCAGTGTTGTAAGGGTTCCAAGATCGTCCCTGAACAGCTTTTCGATCGTAATGCTGTGCGTGGGAAAATTAGTAAACACAAGTATTCCTGCTGCCTGCTCAGACAGATCGCCTGTAGTCAGGAGCTTCATCTCGATCCCGTCAGGTATTGTTCTTGATGCATCCTCAACGGCATCAATAAGTTCTCTATAAGCAGCAGCCTGATTGGAGGAGCCTGTAATACCGGTGCTGCCATTCGTGTAATGCCAGATTGCAGACTGTGTAAGGCCTCTCATACTCGAAGCAGACAGAGCATACCTTTGCATGAGTCCAAGCGGGTCATACGGATATCCGAAATAGAGGACCCTCTTGATGTTAGTAAGCAGGTCAGCATTCTGATAATTCTTGATATAATCCGCTAACTCGGAGTTATCGCCGTCATAATCAAAGTCTATCTCGGTAAAAGTATCTCCAGCAGACCACGAATGCTTTGAGCTGTTAAGACAGTATCCGCGGAATGTCGATCCGGTGCTGTCCTTGATATTGACCAGCGTAGAGTACCCTCCGATTGCAGTGTAGGTCTCGTTTCCGGCTGCATTGACAGTCTCAGGTTCATTAAGGCAAAGACCTGATAACAGGACCGAGACAGTAATGATCAAAGACAACAGAACAGATAGAACTTTTGTTGATCGTCCCCTATACATAACTTTTCCCCCATGCTTAAACTCAAATAATCTTAACACCAAAAAGATGAATGTGACAAACAAATATCAAAATTTTATGAATATGTGTATTATTTTTAGGTTTTTAAAGGGAACAAAAAAAACGGGGCCCGAAGGCCCCGGATCAGCTTCAAAGATCAGATATCAGCCGTTCTCGCTTAATGCAGAGAACTTATCCATCATGTCTAATGCCTTACCTGTTCCGATAACTACGCAGGATACAGGATCCTGGGCAAGATAGACATCGATGCCGATACGGTTGGAGAGCATGTGGTCAAGACCATAGAGCATAGCGCCGCCGCCCGTCATTACGATTCCTCTCTGGGAGATATCAGCCATGAGTTCCGGAGGTGTTCTCTCGAGAACATTATGTACTGCTTCAAATATCTGGGTAATAGGCTCTTCCAGCGCTTCGAGCATTTCCGTGGAAGATACAGTAACTGTTGAAGGAAGACCTGTAATGATATTACGGCCCTGAACGTCTAATGTAAGCTCCTCATCTCTGGGGTATGCGCATCCGATCTCGATCTTGAGTTTCTCTGCAGTCTTCTCACCGATGAGGATATTGTGTCTCTTTCTTACGTGCTTGATGATGGCTTCATCGAACTTATCGCCTGCCACCTTGAGCGATGCGTCAACAACAGGTTCGCAGAGAGATATAACTGAGATGTCTGTTGTGCCTCCGCCGATGTCGACTACCATGGAACCGCAAGCCTTGGTGATATCGATACCCGCACCGATCGCAGCCGCAATAGGTTCTCTTATAAGGAATACATCCTTGGCGCCCGCATGACGGCAAGCATTCTCAACTGCCTGCTGCTCAACAGGAGTAATGACCGAAGGAACGCAAACAACGATAGTAGGCTTGAAGTAAGATGCACGAAGTCCCGTGCATACACGGCCGATGAAAGCCTTAAGCATAACTTCTGTTGCTCTGAAATCAGAGATAACGCCTTCTCTTAATGGTCTTATGGCCTCGACAATACCCGGAGTCCTTCCGAGCATGAGACTTGCAGACTCACCTACTGCCAAGACCTTACCATTCTTACTGTTAACTGCGACAACAGATGGTTCCTTGAGAACGATACCCTTGCCCCTGATATATATCAACACACTGCTGGTGCCAAGATCGACACCTATCTCCATGCCTAAGCCCATAATTATTCACCTCGTTTATATCGATGGGCATAAAAAGCCCGTTAAGTCCGTTTAAAACAATTAATTATTACATTCAAGTTATCAAAAATCAACATTTTGGAAAGCAAATACAGTGACATTCTCATTTCAAACCACGAAAACCGCAGTTTTGCCTATATCAGCCCTGCTCAAACCTCAAAACAGCCTCTTTAAGCAGTTCTATGATATTAAGATGCTGTGGACACACGCCTTCACACTGTCCGCACGCTATACAGTCCGAAGCCTTTCCTGACCTGTCTGTCAGGCCGTTATAGAAGAACTGCGGCCTGTTATCATTGGGAAACTTGCGGCGCGTGTTGATCGTACTCATGATATCAGGTATCGAGATGGACATCGGACATCCGTCAACGCAGTATCTGCACGAAGTACACCCGATGAGCGGGACTGAGAGCATCTTTTCCCTAACCTTATTTATGAGTTCTTTCTCCTCATCAGATAAGGGCTCAAAGTTCTTAAATGTGTCGATATTGTCTTCCATCTGACAAGGAAGGCTCATGCCGCTCAGGATAGTTGCTACGCCGTCAAGACTTCCAGCAAATCTTAAGGCCCAGGATGCGATCGACTTGTCCGGCCTTAAAGCCTTAAACAAGTCCTCGTATTCTTTATCCATCTTGGCAAGGAATCCGCCTTTGACAGGCTCCATAACGATAATGGGAATATTCCTGCTGTTTAAGATCTCATAAAGCTTACCCGAATGCACGATAGGATTGTCCCAGTCAGCATAGTTCAGCTGGATCTGAACAAATTCGATCTCAGGGTGTTCATCTAACACCTTAACAAGAAGCTCAGGCGTACCGTGAAAGGAGAAACCGAAGTGACGTATCTTACCTTCTTCCCTTTTCTTCACACCCCAACTAAAGCAATCGTACTTGACATAAGTATCGTAATTATTGCCGTCTTCAAGGCTGTGAAGAAGATAGTAATCGAAATATTCTGCTCCGCATCTTTCAAGCTGTTCATTAAAGACCTTATCCCTGTCCTCTTCGCTATGGATAAACCAGGCCGGCAGTTTAGTGGCCAAGGTAAACCTGTCTCTGTCGTAACGCTCGATCAGGACTTTCCTTACAGCTTTCTCAGATTCGCCGCCATGGTAGACATAAGCTGTGTCAAAATAGTTAAAACCTGACTCTAAATACAGATCGACCATCTTGCACAGAGTATCCATATCTATGACCCCATCCTTTAAAGGCAGCCTCATCAGACCAAACCCGAGCTTAGGCATTTCATTCCTGTTTAGACTCACTTCACTTACCTCCCTCTTGTTTGAATTGCATTTGTTTTATTTTACCGATATAATCTACTTCGTTTTCGAGGTGTAGCGCAGTTGGTAGCGTACGTGCTTTGGGAGCATGGGGTCGCAGGTTCAAGTCCTGTCACCTCGACCAAAAACCATTGGAAGGTCAGTCCCTCCAATGGTTTTATTGTTCTTTACAGTATCTTTTCCGTCATATCATTCGAACCACTGTTTTTCGAAGTCTTCACGAGGAACGGGCTTGGAGAAGTAATAACCCTGATAAAGCTTGCACCCCATGTCGTACAGAAGTTCGAACTGCTTGGCTGTCTCGACGCCTTCGGTAAGGGTATCTATACCAAGATCGTCAGACATGTTAATGATGTTCTTAATGATCATGCCGGCCTTGATGTTGCGTTCTGAATCCTTAAGGAACTGCATATCGATCTTGATGACATCAAGAGGCATATCCTTGAGCAGATTGAGCGAAGAGTAACCGCTTCCGAAATCGTCCATCTCGACGATGAAACCATAGTTCCTGAGATCGCTTATCAGCTTGGTCATGTCAAACGAGTTGCCGATCATTGTGGTCTCCGTGATCTCCACCCTGAGTTTTGCAGGATCTATGTCAAACTCCTCTACAAGACCTGTAAGCTCGGCTACAACATCGAGACAGTAAAAATCCTTCGGTGAAACATTGATGGAGATAAAGCATTCGATCCCCCTCTGTTTCCATTCGGAGAGTATCTCGCAGGCACATCTCCACATATGTTTGTCAACGTCAGCTATCATGCCGTTACGTTCGAACAGCGGGATAAACTGCCCGGGGCTCATAAACCCTTCTTCTGGATGTATCCACCTTACAAGAGCCTCTGCTCCCGCGATCATTCCCAGAGAGTCAACGATAGGCTGAAGATATGGTCTTATCTGTCTGGTCGCTATAGCATTCTTGACCTGATTGGATATCAGCTGATCGTGGATGATCTCATTTCTGAGCTTATCGTCATAGTATACGATCTGCGCCTTATCCCTGTTGCTGATCGAAGTCGTTGCGAGACGGGCGCTGTCAAAGAGTATCTGAACATCGATATCACCTTGAGGGTCAACCTCGCATAATCCGAGATGGATCACGATGTGATGTTCCATGTTCTCATCTTTGACAATGAAACCATCAAGGATATTCTGAACTTTCTGCTGATCGAAAAGATCCATATTCATGAGCATTCCGAACGAATCGCTCGAGATCCTTCCGTACAAGCTCTTGGGACTGGAATTCTCCTGTATGTATTTGGCAACCTGTTTGATAGCTATGGTTCCAAACTGTCTGCCGAAAACGTCGTTTATCAGCTTGAAGTTCGACAGTTCAAAATAACCGACCATATATCTGCTCTTGGTATCCTGACTAAGACGTTGGGCAATGTTCTCGAAAAGGTATTCCTTGGTATAGAGACCTGTGAGCGAATCGTGCGTTGCGTTGTACATCTCCTGCTTCAGTTCAAGCTGTTCATCAGTAATATCACGTATGCTCAGATAAGACCCGTTTATATTGCCCTTATCATCAGCTGCTGAACGCATCGCCATATAAAGATACTGCGTTTCTTCGCCGTAGCCTCTTGTAACCCTCTTGATCCATCCGCTGCTGTTAAAGTCAATATCTTCAAAAAGGTAATTAAGGTTATCCTTGATGTTATCGTAGTTATCGCCAAGTACACCTACGAGTTTCCTGCCGGGTTCATTTGTCCATATGCACTTGCCGTTGACATCGAAGAAGAACAAAGCCTCGGGCATCTCTGATGCCATACTTGCAAGAAGCCTGTCTAAGACCTTGAGAGGTCTGTAGACTATAGCGAAATAATAGACCATCAGGCCAAGCAGACCAAATCCGATCATAGACATGTCGAACGGATGTCTCGAAACAATGTAATATGTCTCAACGGCTCCCGTTGCAGCCATTGAGAATAAGATCACTGAATACTTGGATCTGTAGACCTTGGCAGACTTTACGGTCATGACGATAAAGATTATGAGGGTGCTGGCAAACAATCCGTAACATATGACCCTGTGATATGTCTGACCTATAAGGGGAACGAGCCTGAAATAGACCTTGTTCTCGATAAGGATCTTCTCTGTAGAGAAAGACTTCCCCCAAAAAGGATTAAGAATGTATTGAACAAGGTCTAAGGTCAGAAGCGAGTGAACAATAATATTTGCATAGCGCTTGGGCTTACCAAGTTCGCAGTATGCATAAGCAAAACGCCAGATCGAATATACAGCAAGATCCATGCCGATGAAATAGATGTAGTATCCGGCAGTTGCAAAGAAATGATCCGAAGACAGGATTATTATGAGATTGCCCAGGACCGGAACTATCATTCCGGACAGTAAAAAGGACACGTGAGGAGAGATGGCTTTCTTGGCCCGTTTAGTAAGGACTTTGCAGACCAGGAGCGCCACTATGAGCAATGAAAAGACTATAGACAAGCCTACCCTCATAACATACCTCTCCACCTTAATAGTTTTATTATTTTATCATTTTGTATAACAGAATTCATTTATAGACACGTTACCGGTTGTTAACACTTCATTCACCTTTAGATTTCTGCACACAAAATGAACAGAGGCACAGTCTCAAAGAGACCGTGCCCCTGCCCGTGGCGTCATTATGGATAAATGGCTTTGTTATTCAACGTCCTGGAGCGCTGCAAATCCGACTTCACCTGTACGGATCTTAACTACGTTCTGTACGTTGTAGACGAAGATCTTACCGTCACCGATGTGACCTGTGTAAAGGACCTTCTTGGCAGTGTCGATTACTGTCTGTACAGGTACGGCACTGACTACGATGCTGATCTGTACCTTAGGGAGCAGAGATGCTTCTACAGGTACGCCTCTGTAGAACTCCTGCCTGCCCTTCTGAGCTCCGCATCCCATTACGTGGGTTACCGTCATACCGGTAATGCCGATCCTCATGAGTGCGTTCTTCAAAGAATCAAGCCTTGCTTCCTTGCAGACGATGTCGATCTTGGTAAATGTATGACCGTCGGCATCAACTGCAGGCTGCTCAAAAGCAGGAACTGTCTTGACTTCAACTGCTTCAGCTTCAGGTGTCTCACCTGTTACGATGACAGGGCCTTCCTCCTCAACGATAGTCTGAGGTGCAAAGTGGAATCCTGCATAAGCTGTTGTAAGGCCGTGCTCTGTGGGATCGAGACCTTCGATCTCTTCGTTTCTTGAAACTCTGAGGCCGTGGAACTTCTTGATAAGAGAGAATGTGATGATCATAAGGACTGCTGTCCAGGCTACGATGGACGAGATTCCGAGAACCTGTACGCCGAAGACCTTGAGACCTTCCTTAACGCTTGTTCCGTGGATAAGAGCGTAGATAGGGCCGTCAACACCTAATGAAGATGTGTTCGTTGCAAGAAGTCCTGCAAGGAGTGTACCTGAGATACCATTTGCAAGGTGTACGCCGCAAGCACCGACAGGGTCATCGATGTGGAGCTTGAGGTCTAAGAACTCAACTACCCATACTACGAGGAAACCTGAGACGATACCTTCGATGATAGCGCCTGTTGCATCGATGCAGTGGCAGCCGGCTGTTACGCAGACAAGACCTGCAAGTGAAGCGTTTATGCACATTGAGACATCAGGCTTGCCGTTCTTTGCCCAAGTGTAGAGCATGCAGACTACAGTTGCAAAAGCAGGTGCCAGAGTTGTTGTAAGGAAGATAGCTGCAAGCTGAGAACCGCTTGTAGCGGCAGCACCGTTAAATCCGTACCATCCAAACCAGAGGATGAAGCAGCCGAGTGCGCCGATCGGGATGTTATGACCCTGGATGGCATTGACCTTAACGACCTTGCCTTCAGCATTCTTGACATACTTGCCGATCCTGGGACCGACCATGATCGCACCGATGAGAGCTGCAACGCCGCCTACTGTGTGGATACAAGCAGAACCTGCAAAATCGATGAATCCGAGATTTGCGAGCCAGCCGTTAGGATTCCATGTCCAGCCTGCTTCGATAGGATATACGATAAGAGAGAGGACTGCAGAATAGATGCAGTATGAGCTGAACTTAGTCCTCTCAGCCATGGATCCTGAAACGATCGTTGCTGCAGTTGCGCAGAAAACGAGGTTGAATACGAAGCTGGATGCATTCGTTTCCATAAAACCTGTGAAATCCGTAAAGATGCTGAGGTTGGGGATACCGACGAAACCGAAGAGCATGTCCTCTCCCATCATGAGGCCGAAGCCTAATACTACAAAACAAACTGTACCGATACAGAAATCCATCAGGTTCTTCATGAGGATGTTGCCGGCATTCTTGACCCTGCAGAAACCGCATTCGAGCATAGCAAATCCGGCCTGCATGAAGAATACCAACGCAGCTCCTATAAGGAACCACACTCCGAAGACTTCACCTGTCACCATCTCGGAGATTGTTGTGATCAAATCAGTGTTCATTTTTTACTCCTTTCTTAAAAATGGCAGCCCTACTCTTGGATTAAGAACAGGGCTGCCATAGACCTTGGTATTCGATTATTTGATCAGTTTTGTTATCTTACTGCGAACAGCAATTCACCATATGAGGGGAACGGCCAGTATTCGGAAGCTGTATCGACTTCGAGTTCATCACAGTACTTACGGAGAACATCCATATCTGCTTTGATAGGATCTTTGTAGTAGTCCGCCTTCTCAACAAAGTCTGTGATCTCTTCTGCACTGCTGATAGCCTTCTTAAGAGCTTCCAGAGATTCATAAGCGTTCTTCATGTTAGCTGTTATCTTATCAAGCTGCGCCTGCTCGAAAACAGCCTCGCTGCCTGCTTCCTTCTTGGTAAGGATGTTCTGTGCAAGATCGGATGAGTAAGCACTGACTGCGGGAAGGATATCCTTGGTCGTCATCTCGATCATCGTCTCTGCCTCAATGTGGAGCAGCTTGCAGTACTTATCAAGGAATACTTCGTGTCTGGACTGCATCTCGACTTCCGAATAGACCTTGTGTGAAGTGAACAGCTCAACGTTCTTCTTATCAAGATAGTGAGCAACAGCATCAGGTGTTGTCTTAAGGTTGCTAAGGCCCCTTGCCTCTGCTTCCTTGATCCAGGCATCATCGTAACCGTTTCCGTTGAAGATGATCCTCTTGTGCGCAGTGATCTCGCTCTTGATGAGATCGTGGATAGCGGAAGTAAAGTCTTCTGCGCCTTCGAGCTTATCTGCATACTGTCTTAAGATCTCTGCAACTGCAGTGTTGAGGACTGTGTTGGGAAGAGCAACGGATGAGGCAGAACCCAGCATTCTGAACTCGAACTTGTTGCCGGTAAATGCGAACGGTGATGTTCTGTTACGGTCTGTAGTATCCCTCGGGAACTTGGGAAGTACATGTACGCCGACCTTGAGAAGTTCTTTCTCCTTAGCGCCGTAAGGCTTGTCGTTCTCAATGGCATCCAAGATCTCTGTAAGCTCTGATCCGAGGAAGATAGAGATGACAGCCGGAGGAGCTTCGTTGGCACCTAATCTATGATCGTTGCCTGCAGAAGCAACTGAGATCCTCAGAAGATCCTGGTACTCATCAACTGCTCTTATTACAGCGGTCAGGAAGATCAGGAACTGTGCGTTCTCGTAAGGTGTCTCACCTGGTTCTAAGAGGTTGATCCCTGTATCAGTACTAATCGACCAGTTGTTATGCTTACCGGAACCGTTGACACCTGCAAAAGGCTTCTCGTGAAGGAGGCAGACAAGACCGTGCTTTTGTGCGACCTTCTTCATTATCTCCATCGTAAGCTGGTTGTGATCAGATGCGATGTTCGTTGTGGTAAATATAGGAGCCAGCTCGTGCTGTGAAGGTGCAACTTCGTTGTGCTCTGTGGTAGCAAGGATGCCGAGCTTCCAGAGCTCATTGTTAAGATCCTTCATGAAAGCCTGTACTCTCGGCTTGATAACACCGAAGTAGTGGTCTTCCATCTGCTGTCCCTTCGGAGGCGGTGCTCCGAAAAGCGTTCTTCCTGTGTAGATCAGGTCGCGTCTCGCATTGTAACCCTTCTCATCGATAAGGAAGTATTCCTGCTCAGGTCCGACTGTAGTCTTAACGCTCTTTACATCTTCGTTGCCGAACAGCTTGAGGACTCTTAAAGCCTGAGTGTTGATAGCTTCCATCGAACGGAGCAAAGGTGTCTTCTTGTCTAATGCTTCGCCGCCGTAGGAACAAAATGCCGTAGGGATGCAAAGGACACCTTCCTTGATGAATGCAAAGGATGTCGGATCCCATGCCGTATATCCTCTTGCCTCAAATGTTGCCCTGAGTCCGCCGGACGGGAATGAGGAAGCATCAGGTTCACCCTGTGTAAGCTCCTTGCCTGAGAACTTCAAGATGATGTTGCCATCGTTTGCAGGTGAGATGAAACTGTCATGCTTCTCTGCAGTGATTCCGGTCATAGGCTGGAACCAATGTGTGAAGTGCGTTGCACCCTTCTCGATAGCCCACTGTTTCATCTCATTCGCGACTACATTTGCAGCTTCATCGGAAAGTCTCTTGCCGTCAGTGATGGCACGCTTTACTTCCTTGAATGTCTCCTTGGGGAGACGTTCCTGCATTACGGTTTCGCTGAATACATTTTCGCCGAAAATTCCGAATACGCCAGATTGATTGCTCATACTCTTTCTCTCCTTTGAGCATTCACAAACGAAAAAGACGCCACAGATGTACTCATCTGCGGCGTCTTTGCCGTCTGCTATTGCAATTTATGTGCAGATATTACCGCTCAGTTTCACGCTTGTCAACATCTTTTTTCACAAATTTTAAATCGCAAAAAAAGTTGCAGTTTTGCCCTCATATTAACGCGTTTTAACCGCGCAAAAAAACACAATATTCGATTGACATAAACTAAGCCTAGTGTTAAATTCTGATAGAACAATGGCGTTCATTCATGAGGCGGCAACCCGCCTTTGGATGAGCGCCCTTTCTTTTTGGATCAATACTCTTCGAGTAATAAACGGAGGTTACAAATATGGACTGTTCAACTGCTGAATTCATGCAGTACATCGAGGAAGAAGACATCAAGTTTATCCGTCTTACTTTCTGTGATGTCTTCGGAACTCCCAAGAACATCTCGGTCATGGCTAACGATATTGAGAGGGTCCTTAATAACGGACTTGCTATCAACGCATCGTTCATCAAGGGATTTGGCGATTACTCCAGCTCGGATCTTATCCTGCATCCTGATCCTGCGACCACTTCACTTCTGCCCTGGCGTCCGGAGAACGGCAAGGTCATAAGGATGCTTTGCGATATAACTCTGACGGACGGCACGCCTTTTAAGGCTGACACCAGGAACATCCTTAAAGAAGCGATTAAGCGCGCTGAGGAGCAGGGTGTCAGATATCAGTTCGGATCAAGAATGGAGTTCTATCTTTTCAAGACTGACGAAGATGGCAATCCCACTTATGTGCCTTACGATAATGCGGGCTACATGGATGTTGCACCTCTAGATAAGGGAGAGAATGTCAGAAGAGAGATCTGTCTTACATTAGAGAGAATGGGAATCATTCCTGTAAACTCACATCATGAGGCAGGCCCGGGCCAGAACGAGATAGACTTTGTCAGCTCGGATCCTCTTACCGCTGCAGATCACGCATCAACATTTATCACCGTTGTAAAGACCATTGCCGCAAGAAATGGCCTGTTTGCAGACTTTTCGCCCAAGCCCTTGTCGGATAAACCGGGAAGCGGTTTCCACATCAACATGAGGGCTGTAAGAGAAGACGGCGATCAGATAATGCCTTATGCCATTGCAGGCATACTGAAGAACATATATGAATCAACCGTTTTCTTTAACACCACAGAAGATTCTTATTCGAGGCTCGGTGAAGACAGCGCACCGAGATACATCACATGGTCAAGGGATAACTTAGGCCAGCTCGTCAGGATCCCCACTATCCCAGGGACGAATTCATATGCTCAGCTCAGGTCTCCCAACGCCGGGATCAATCCTTATCTGGCTTATGCGATCCTGATCGAAGCATCCTTAGACGGCATCAAGAATAAACTCGAGCTCGAAAATCCCACGAATATCGATCTCGGCACTTTGTCTGCTGAGGAACTTAGCAAGTATAAGACATTGCCCCGGACTTTGTCAGAGGCAAAAACAGCTGCAGCAGGAAGCGTCTTCCTTAAGTCATTCCTTGATGAAGCTCTTATCAGCCGCTACTGCAGATAAACCTGATTACTGAATCTTAAAGAAAGGAGGATGATCTTCATGCTGAGTGAGTTTACTTACAAAGTGCTCATCGTGTCTTCAAGCGATAAGCTGACAGACACTATGAAGACCCTCCTGCCTCCTGACAGATTCAGTCCTGTCAAAGTTGAGAGCAGTGTATCCGGTGCAAGAAGGATCCTTCTTGAGACCGACTTTGACATCGTTATCATAAACACTCCTCTTAAGGATGAGTTCGGTGTTAACCTCGCAATAGACACAGCAGCTGATACGGGCTGCGGCGTAATGCTCTGCATCAAAGCCGAGCTCATGGACGAGATCGCATATAAGACCGAGGATTACGGTATCCTTACTATCGCCAAGCCAATGACCAGACAGGCTGTTACTCAGGCACTTAACCTTCTGTGCGCTACGAGAAAGCGCGTGATGAAGATGGAAGAGAAAGTCCACTCTTTCGAAGAAAAACTCAATGACATCAAGATCATCAACCGTGCCAAGATGCTCCTTATGGAGAACATGGGCATGACTGAGAACGAGGCTCATAAGTATATAGAGAAGAGCGCCATGAACTCAAGGCGTTCAAAACTTGAAGTCGCGAACAAGATAATTAACGAATATAAAATTCCATAAACGGAGGCATAATATGACGAAGTATATTTTTGTAACAGGCGGTGTTGTTTCAGGACTCGGCAAAGGCATCACTGCAGCTTCTCTGGGAAGACTTCTCAAGCAAAGAGGACTTAAGGTCGCATCCCAGAAACTCGATCCTTACATCAATGTTGATCCGGGTACGATGAGCCCTTTCCAGCACGGCGAGGTCTATGTTACCGAAGACGGCGCGGAGACGGATCTCGACTTAGGACACTATGAGAGATTCATAGACGAAGATCTCAACAGGTATTCCAATCTTACGACCGGCAAAGTCTACTCCAATGTCATTGCATCCGAGCGCAAAGGTGAATACCTCGGCAACACCGTGCAGATCATTCCCCACATCACTGATGAGATCAAGAGATTCATATACAACGTAGGTTCGCACAGCAACGCTGACATCGTAATAACGGAAGTCGGCGGCACAACGGGCGACATCGAGAGCCAGCCTTTCATCGAAGCGATAAGACAGGTCGGCAATGAAGTCGGCAAAGAGAACTCACTTTATATCCATGTAACTCTGGTCCCCTATCTCAAGGCTTCAGGTGAACACAAGTCAAAGCCTACACAGCACTCCGTAAAGGAGCTTCAGGGAATGGGCATCTCGCCTGACATCATCGTGCTCCGCACTGATGAACCGATCGAGGACAAGAGCGTTCTGAGCAAGATATCTCACTTCTGCAATGTCAAGGAAGACTGCGTTATAGAAAACCTCACATTGCCGATCCTTTATGAGGCACCTCTCATGCTCGAGCGGTCTGGCATTTCGGATATAGTAATACGTGAGCTCCACCTTGATTGTCCCAAGCCCGACCTTACGGAATGGAGCAATCTCGTTGAATCCATCAAGAATTCAGAGAAAGAAACGGTTATCGGCATCGTTGGCAAGTATGTTAAATTCCATGATGCATATCTCTCCGTTGCAGAAGCCGTACGCCACGCAGGATTCGCAAATCACACAAAGATCGATCTTAAGTGGATAGATTCCGAAGCCATCACAGATGACAATGCCGCTGAGATGCTCAAAGGCCTTGACGGTATGATCGTCCCGGGCGGATTTGGAACAAGAGGCGTAGAAGGCATGATCTGCGCCTGCAGATACGCAAGGGAGAACAACTTGCCTTACCTGGGGATATGCCTTGGCATGCAGATAACGGTAATCGAGGCAGCAAGGTCACTTGCAGGCCTTGCCGATGCGAACTCCAACGAATTTGATCCTGATTCCTCCAACAAGGTCATCGATTTTATGCCAGGTCAGAGCGATGAGATCGATAAGGGAGGCACATTAAGACTTGGCGCTTACCCCTGCAACATCATTCCCGGCACCACGATGGAAAAGTGCTACAATGCAACATTTATCTCTGAGCGCCACCGTCACAGATACGAGTTCAATAACGACTACAGGGAGATCCTTGAAGCCAAAGGCCTCACCTTATCAGGCTTCTCACCTGACAAGCTCCTTGTCGAGACTGTTGAATACACTGACAAGCCTTTCTTCGTAGGAGTCCAGTACCACCCTGAATTCAAGAGCCGTCCGAACAAGCCTCATCCGCTCTTCATGGGGCTGGTCAAGGCTGCGATCGAGAGCACGAAATAAAACTTCCGAAAGTTCCGATCATAAAGGGGTATCTCAAATGATCTGAGATATCCCTTTTTAGTATTCAACTAATCCGTCCATAGTATAAGGTCGTTCTTATTGAATATGGATCATGAACCACTGATTATTCAACACAAGTGACCTAACCGCGTTGAAGGATCTATGGAATTATGTGTAAAAAAGGGGGTTCTTCAGTTTGAAGCGCCCCACTTTTCGATACACCGTTTTCTCAGCTTACGATATTTGTATAACCCATGAGGAATTCATCGACTTCCTTAGCGCAGTCCCTGCCTTCCCTAAGACCCCAGACAACAAGTGACTGGCCTCTTCTCATATCACCCGCAGTAAAGACCTTATCAACGCTCGTCTTATGTCCGTCTTCCTTTGTAGCAACGGTATTTCTGGGTGAAAGATCAACACCGAATGCATCTGTTACATACTTCTGCGCGCCTGTGAATCCTGCAGCGATGAGGACAAGATCTGCAGGGATTATCTCTTCGGTGCCTTCGATGTTTTCCATTCGCATCCTGCCCGTCGTTTCATCCTTTACGGACCTGAGCTTCACGATCTCAATGGCTATGACAGCTCCGTTACTGTTCTTGATGAAGCGCTTGACAGTAGTCTCATATATCCTCGGGTCCTTGCCGAAGACTGCTATCGCTTCCTGCTGGCCGTAATCTGTCTTGCAGATCCTCGGCCATTCAGGCCAGGGATTGTTCTTGGTCCTTTCATCAGGCAGCTTGGGCATCATCTCGAGCTGAACTACGGATCTGCAGCCGTGTCTTATAGAAGTAGCCACGCAGTCGTTGCCCGTATCACCGCCGCCTATGACGACAACATGCTTATACTTGGCACTAATGTAGCCAGGTTCGTTCATGTTGTCATTAAGAAGCGCTTTGGTCGTGGACTTAAGGAAATCCACAGCAAAGTATATGCCTGATGCATCCCTGCCCTCGGCATTGATGTCTCTTGGAGTTGACGAGCCGCAGCACAGAACGATGGCGTCAAATTCACTCTTAAGCTCTTCTGCGGTGATGTCCGTTCCGACATCAACTCCCGTCCTGAATACTATGCCTTCCTCCTTCAGTATGTCTATCCTTCGCTTGATGAACCTCTTCTCGAGCTTCATGTTAGGGATACCGTACATCAGGAGTCCGCCCGGTCTGTCTTCCCTCTCGAAAACAGTGACACTGTGCCCTCTTCTGTTAAGTATGTAAGCAGTGGAAAGACCTGAAGGTCCGGATCCTACGACCGCGACTTTTTTGCCGGATCTTACCTTGGGAGGATGAGCCTTGACCTTGCCTGAAGCATAAGCCTTCTCGACTATCGCATACTCATTCTCCTTGCAGGTTACAGCCTCTGAATCAAGCCCGCATGTGCAGGCCTTCTCGCAAAGCGCGGGACATACCCTTGACGTAAATTCCGGGAAAGGATTCGTAAGCGTGAGCCTGTCGTATGCTTCATCCCAGAAGCCCTTATAGACAAGGTCATTCCAGTCAGGACAGAGATTGTTCAAAGGACATCCTGTTACCATTCCGCACAATGGCTTTCCGTTCTGGCAGAAAGGTACGCCGCAGTTCATGCAGCGGGCTCCCTGCTTTCTTCTCTCGCTCTCATCGATCTGGGTGTGGAACTCCCTATATGTCTTTATTCTCTCCAGTTCGGACTCTCCGGGGTTTTCGACCCTTTTGTAGTCCATAAAACCTGTTGCTTTTCCCATAACGCCACCTATGCTTTCTTTGCTGTGTTTTCTTTGAAGGCTTCGATCTTTGCCTCATCTTCGCTAAGTCCTTGTGCTATGAATTTAGCGATGGATTCGAGCATTCTCTTGTAGTCGTGAGGGATGACTTTCTTAAATCTGGGAAGATAAGAATCGAAATCGCCTAAGATCTTCCCTGCGAGAGGCGAAGATGTCCATTTAACATGCTCTTCAAGGAGCGTTCTGAGCTCATTTATGTCCTCTTCCTCAGTGAGTTTACTGAAGCCTACCAATGATTTGTTGAGCTTGGTATAAAGGTCACACTTCTCATCTAACACGTAAGCGATACCGCCGCTCATGCCGGCAGCAAAGTTCTTTCCTGTAGGTCCTAAGACTACTGCAACACCGCCTGTCATGTATTCGCATCCGTGATCACCAGTTCCTTCAACGACTACTTTGGCTCCAGAGTTCCTGACACAGAATCTCTCGCCTGCAACACCGCTTATGAAAGCCTTGCCCGACGTAGCGCCAAACAAGGCAACATTGCCGCAGATGATGTTCTCGCTTGCATCGTAATTGCAGTTCTTGGGCGGGAACAATGCAAGAGTTCCTCCTGATAAGCCCTTGCCGAAATAGTCATTGGCATCACCTTCAAGGACTATGGTCTCGCCCTTGGGGATGAATGCGCCAAAACTCTGTCCGCCGGCACCCTTGCAGTTGATGACAAATGTATCTTCATCAAGGGTGTTGTAGTATCTCTCGGTTATCTGAGCGCCAAAGAGCGTGCCGACAGTTCTGTTGAGATTCGTTACCTTGATCTCAATGGTCTTGGGAGTCTTATTCTCAAGGCTTTCCTGCATCTGAGGGATTATCAGTTTCTCATCAACAGTTTCTTCGAGCTTAAAGTCAAATACATCCAGAGGATCGAAATGCTGCTTAAACCCGTCCTCATGAGCATAAGGATTACTTAAGATCCTGGACATGTCTATCCTTGATTTTATATTGTCGCTGCTGTAGGTCTTGCTCATCAAAAGATCTGATCTTCCGACTAATTCATCTACAGTCCTTATACCGAGCTTGGCCATATATTCACGCATCTGGCGGGCGATAAACGTCATGAAGTTGACGATGTATTCCGGCTTGCCCTTAAATCTCTTTCTGAGTTCAGGGTTCTGCGTAGCTACGCCTACAGGACATGTGTCGAGATTGCAGACTCTCATCATGACGCAGCCCATAGTAACAAGAGGAGCTGTTGCAAATCCGTACTCTTCGGCACCGAGCATGGCTGCGATGACAACATCTTTGCCCGTGAGCATCTTGCCGTCTGTCTCAAGGACGACTTTGGATCTTAAGCCGTTCTGGATAAGGGTCTGGTGTGTCTCAGAAAGACCGAGTTCCCAGGGAAGGCCCGCATTATGTATGGAGCTCGCAGGAGCAGCGCCTGTACCACCGTCGTAGCCTGAGATAAGGATGACTCCCGCGCCCGCCTTTGCAACACCTGCAGCAATCGTTCCTACGCCTGCTTCTGATACGAGCTTGACCGATATCCTTGCCTTTTTATTTGCATTCTTAAGATCGTAAATGAGCTGCGCCAAGTCTTCGATCGAGTAGATATCATGATGTGGCGGAGGCGAGATCAGGGCAACGCCCGGTGTGGAATGCCTGGTCTTTGCGATCCAGGGATAGACCTTGCCTGCAGGCAGGTGTCCGCCCTCACCCGGCTTGGCACCCTGTGCCATCTTGATCTGAAGTTCTTTTGCAGAGATAAGATACTTTGATGTTACGCCGAATCTGCCAGATGCGACCTGCTTTATGGCTGAACATGTATCCGTTTCAGAGCCGGCTGTCATGATCCTGTCTAAGTCCTCGCCGCCTTCACCGCTGTTGGACTTGCCTCCGATACGGTTCATCGCGATGGCCATGCATTCATGGGCCTCTTTGGAGATCGAGCCGTAAGACATGGCGCCCGTCTTAAAGCGGTGCATGATGGATTCCTCGCTCTCGACCTCTTCAAGCGGGATACCGCCGTCTTCGGGATAAACGAAATCCAGCGTGCTCCTTAACGTAATGTGCTTGTTCTCAGCGTTGATGACAGAAGCAAACTTCTTGAACATCTCATAGTCGCCGTTCCATGTGGCGAGCTGCAGGAGATGGATGGTCTCCGGATTATAAAGATGATCTTCCTTACCGCTCCTGGACTTATGCCATCCGACGACTCTAAGGCCGTCATCTGTATCAAGTCCGTTGGGGTCAAAGGCAGTATCGTGGAGCTTAACTGTCCTCTTGGCGATATCATCCAAGTTGATGCCGCCGATGCGGCTTACCGTATCAGGGAAATAAGCATCCATAAGATCTTTGCCGATGCCTAATGCCTCGAAGATCTTGGAACCCTGATAAGACTGCAGAGTTGAGATGCCCATCTTGGATGCTATCTTAACGATGCCGTTTACAACAGCTGATGTGTAAGCTTTGCTTGCTTCCGAGAAGTCCTTATCGACAACGCCCCTTACTATGAGATCTCTTATCGTATCGAGTGCAAGATACGGGTTTACTGCGCTCGCGCCAAAGCCCAGGAGCGTTGCAAAATGATGCACTTCGCAAGGCTCACCTGTCTCAACGATGATCGAGATTGCAGTATTCATCCTCGTCCTTACAAGATAAGTCTCGAGCGCTGCGACAGCTAAGAGTGAAGGGATCGCCAGGTGCTCCTCGTCCACTCCCCTGTCTGTCAGGATCAGGATCGTAGCGCCGTTATCATGCGCCTCATCAACCTGCTTGAACAGATTGTCTATCGCTGTCTTAAGGCCTTCCTCTTTGGTATAGAGCATGGAGATATCAGCAGGGATAAGTCCTTCGAACTTACTGTCACGGATCTTCATGAGATCGAGATTGGTAAGTATCGGATTATGTATCTCAAGAACACGGCAGTTCTTCTCATCGTCCTCTAAGATATTGCCTGCGATACCGAGATAGACCGTCGTATCAGTGATGACAGACTCTCTTATGGAATCGATCGGAGGGTTTGTTACCTGCGCAAACTTCTGTTTGAAATAATCGAAAAGAGGAGGGTTCTGCTCTGAAAGAGGCGGGATAGGCGCATCTACACCCATTGCCGTCGTGGGTTCAATGCCGTTTAAGCACATAGGTATGATCTCGTTGTTGAGATTACCGTATGAATAGCCGAACGCACGCTGAAGACGGATAAGTTCGTCACCTTCGATTATCTTGGGGCGCTTGTTCTCGATCTTATAGTCCTTAAGAGGGATGAGCATATGATCGAGCCATTCGCCGTAAGGATTTCTCGCGGCATACTCGTTCTTGATAGTCTCATCATCTATGATCTTGCCCTGAACAGTGTCCACAAGGAGCATCTTGCCGGGACGCAGACGGTCTTTCTTTACGATCTTCTCTTCAGGGAAATCAGCAAGCGCGCCGACCTCTGATGCGAGGATCACATAGCCGTCATCCGTTACGAAATATCTTGAAGGTCTGAGGCCGTTCCTGTCTAATACCGCACCACATACATCGCCATCCGTAAATATGATCGATGCAGGACCGTCCCATGGTTCCATCATGGTCGCATAGTACTGGTAGAAAGCCCTCATCTCGCGGCTCATAGTGCTTATGTGCTGCCAGGGTTCGGGGATCGTTACCATGACTGCCAGAGGCAGAGGCATTCCGGCCATTACCATGAATTCTATAGTGTTGTCGAGTCTGGCAGAATCTGATCCGTCGCAGTCGAGCATGGGATAGATGTCATCATATCTGCCTTCTATGTACTTCGAATGCAGTATATTCTCCCTGGAGAGCATCTTGTTCATGTTACCTGTGATGGTATTGATCTCTCCGTTATGGACCATCATGCGGTTAGGATGAGCTCTCTGCCAGCTGGGATTTGTGTTGGTTGAGAATCTTGAATGCACGATGCCGATCGCAGAGACATAGTCTTCGCTCTCAAGATCCTTATAGAAGGTGCGAAGCTGCCCTACAAGGAACATTCCCTTGTAGACTATCGTTCTGCAGGAGAGCGAGCACACATACGTATCCTTGTTTTCCTTCTCGAAGACCTTGCGCGCAAAATAGAGTCTTCTGTCAAAATCTATTCCGCTCTTAACATCTTCAGGTCTCCTGATAAAAGCCTGGCAGATATTCGGCATGCTGTCTTGGGCCTTGCTCCCCAGGATGTCCTTGTTTACGGGAACATCTCTCCAGAAGATGAGCTCGAGGCCTTCCTTTTTTAAGACTTCTTCAAAAGTCTTCCTGGCAGCATTAAACTCATCTTCACCCTGAGGGAAGAAGAACATGCCGATGCCGTAATCACCGCTGTTTCCGAGATCTATCCCCTGCTTTTGAGCTTCCTTCTCAAAGTAAGGATGTGATATCTGCAGAAGGATGCCGACACCGTCACCTGTCTTGCCTTCCGCGTCCTTGCCGGCGCGGTGCTCTAATGTCTCTACGATGCGAAGAACACTGTCAACAACAAACCTGTCCTTGTGACCGTCGATACTAACTACTGCTCCGATACCGCAGTTCTCATGCTCGAACGAAGGATCGTAGAGACCTTGCTGAGGAAAAACTTCCTGCGACCTGTAATTGTTAATCATAAAAACTTCCTCCGACGCCACAGACAAAAAAAGACGCTTACTGACGACAGGGAATACCTGTGCCAATAAGCGCCTTTGCTTATCTGAATTTAACTAAATAACTTATACTCGTTTTGTTTAACACTGTCAAGACTAATATGGAAGGCAATCTGTCCATACATTTATTTCCTTCTGTAATTTTCCATCATGTGGTGATAGAATTAGGTGTTTATATTTACTAAGAAGGAGACTTTTTAGATGAGTTACTCAGTAGAGACCGATAAGAAATGGCAAGACAAATGGGCCGAGACGGGCCTTTATAAGTTTGATCCCGACAAAGAAGGCAAGAAGCTTTACTGCCTCGAGATGTTCTCATACCCTTCAGGTGCCAACCTGCACCTTGGACATTGGTATAACTATTCCCTTACTGACTCCTGGGCAAGGTTCAAGAGGATGCAGGGCTATAACGTTTTCCATCCGATGGGATTCGATTCCTTCGGTCTTCCCGCAGAGAACTATGCTATCAAGACAGGCATCCACCCCAAGGATTCCACATTAAAGAACATAGCAACGATGGAAAAGCAGCTTCAGGCAATGGGCACGACTGTTGACTGGGACTACGAGATCAAGACATGCGAGCCTGAATACTACAAGTGGAACCAGTGGTTCTTCATTGAACTCTACAAGAGAGGCCTGGCCTACAGAAAGAACGCACCCGTTAACTGGTGCCCTTCCTGCAAGACCGTTCTTGCAAACGAGCAGGTCGTTGACGGCGCATGTGAAAGATGCGGCTCAGAAGTCGTAAGAAAGAACATGACACAGTGGTTCTTCAAGATCACTGACTATGCACAGGAACTCTTAGATGATCTTCCGAAGCTCGACTGGCCCGAGAAGACCAAGAAGCTCCAGACCAACTGGATCGGCAGGTCCGAGGGTGCACAGGTCGCTCTCTATGTCGAAAAGGACGGCGAGCGCCTCACAAACGAAGACGGATCACCCGTTAAGCTCGAAGTCTTCACGACACGTGTAGATACATTCATGGGTATCACATATGTTGTCATAGCTCCCGAGTCCGAGCTTTGCGAGAAGCTTACGACAGCAGAGTGCAAGGAGGCCGTTGAGGAGTATAAGAAAGCCACCGCGAAGGTTTCCGAGATCGAGAGAATGTCCACGACAAGAGAGAAGACAGGCGTCTTCACAGGCGCATATGCGATCCACCCCTTAAACGGACGCAAGGTACCGATCTGGGCAGCAGACTATGTTGTTGCAGGTTACGGCACAGGCGTAGTAATGGCTGTTCCTTCTCACGATGAAAGAGACTTTGATTTTGCGCACAAGTACGGCCTTGACATCATCCGCGTCGTACAGTCAGAGATCGGCAAGGACGACGAGCTTCCCTACTGCGAGAAGTCGGGCTATCTTGTAAACTCAGGCGAGTTCGACGGCATGGAGATGCATGAAGCTCAGAAGGCAATAGTTGCAAAGCTCGCTGAGAGTGACATGGGCAAGTGGAAGGTCAATTACAGGCTCCGTGACTGGCTTATCTCCAGACAGCGTTACTGGGGCACTCCAATCCCCATGATCCACTGCCCTTCATGCGGCGTTGTTCCCGTACCCGAAGAAGAGCTTCCCGTAGTGCTCCCCTACGACGTAGAGTTCACACCTGACGGCGAGAGCCCTCTTGCAAAGTGCGAATCTTTCATGAACTGCAAGTGCCCCAAGTGCGGCGGCGATGCAAGAAGAGATCCTGATACGATGGATACATTCGTAGACTCTTCCTGGTATCAGTTCAGATATCCTGACAACAAGAATTCCGGAAAGATGTTCGATAAGTCAAAGATCGACATGCTCTGCCCTGTCGACAAGTACGTAGGCGGCGCCGAGCACGCATGCATGCATCTTTTGTATGCAAGATTCTTCACCAAGGCAATGAGAGACATGGGCTTGCTCGATTTCGATGAGCCCTTCACGAGCCTCGTACACCAGGGCGTTATCTTAGGACCTGACGGACAGAAGATGAGTAAGTCAAGAGGCAACACCGTTGCTCCTGACGACTACATCAGCAAGTACGGCTCAGACGTCTTCAGGACATATCTCGCATTCGGTTTCGCATACATAGACGGCGGTCCGTGGGCAGACAAGGGCCTTGAAGCCATCGTTAAGTTCTTAAGAAGGATCGAATACTCTGTTGGCGAGGCTGCCAAGTCGGCTGAATCTTCAGTTCCTTCCGAACTCACATCCGCGGATAAGGATCTTAACTTCGTTATCAACAACACTGTAAAGAGCGCCACTGCAGATATCGACAAGTTCCAGTTCAATACGGCTGTTGCAAGATGCATGGAGCTTCTTAACGCCATCACCAAGTATTCACAGACACCTGACTACAAGCTCTCCTTCTACCGTAAGGCAGTCGAGACATTGCTTCTCGTAATAGCACCCTTTGCTCCACACTTTGCAGAAGAGCTCTGGTGCGAGACATTGGGCAACGGGTATTCTGTCTTCAACCAGAAGTGGCCTGAGGTCGATGCTGCTGCTCTTGTTAAGGATGAGATCGAGATCGCCGTACAGATCAACGGCAAGGTTCAGTTCAAGATCGACATTCCCGCCAATGCGGAGCAGTCTGATGTTGAAGCAATGGTCAAGGCAGACTCAAGGCTTGAAGGTGCTTTGGCAGGCAGGAACATAGTCAAGTTCATCTACGTTAAGGGAAGACTGGCAAACATCGTTGCCAAGTGATCACTTTTTCGAAGGTTTGGATCTTTGCACCGCTGCAGGTTTTGCGGCGGTGCTTTTTTTACGCTTGATGTGAGATCCGACGATCTCTGATATGTCTGATATCGTGACGAATGCAGACACGTCAGCATCGCTAATGATCTTCTTTATGGCAGGTACTTCGACCCTGGTAATGACGCAGTAGAGCACAGTCTTCTTGCCGTTGCTGACAAGGCCTTTGCCCTCCATGCTCGTGCACGTCCTTCCGAGCTGGCTGTAGATCTTGTTTGCGATGTCTTCGCCGTGGTCAGTGATTATCATGACGGACTTGCCCTGCTCCATGCCGTTTTCGACGATGTCTATGATCTTCGATGTGATGAAATATGTGAGAAGCGAGTATAAAGCCCTGTCAACGCCGAACAGGAATCCTGCAACGCCGTATATGATTATGTTGAAGAACAAGACTATCTGCCCCACCGAGAATTCCATATGGTGTGACAGGAGCATCGCCACGATCTCAGTGCCGTCAAGACAGCCTCCGTATCTTAAGATGAGCCCGACGCCTATGCCCAGCAGCAGTCCGCCGAATACGACGACTAATATCTCCTGCTCCGTTACGGGGTTAAGGTTTTCGAAAAAGCCAAGGCACGAAGAGAACACCACCTGCGCATATATGGCCTTTACGAGAAATCTCTTGCCGAGCCTTCTAAACCCTATGAACATGAACGGAGCATTAAGGATAATGGTAAGTATTCCCAGAGGCAGCCTGGACAGCTGGCTGATGATCATGGAGACGCCTACGATGCCGCCGTCTAATATGGTAAAAGGCACAAGGAATTCTTCCAGCGCGAAAGCCGCCAGGACTGCGCCTGCCGTAATAAAGAATAAAGGTACTATCCACTGCTTAAAGATCTTGCTCATATTCATGTCTATGCTTTCATCTTTAGATTGACTTAATTATAGACCAAAACATGTACGGACCAAAAAAGAGGGTCACGCCAGCGGCGCAACCCTCAGTTTACGGATTCTAAGTACCGGTTGATTACTTGTTAAGTCTTGCCTCCAAGGCAGCCTTCTGGTCTTCGTAGCCGGGCTTGCCGAGAAGAGCGAACATGTTCTTCTTGTATGCTTCAACGCCGGGCTGGTTGAAAGGGTTAACAGCGAGGAGATATCCTGAAACGCCGCAAGCCTTCTCGAAGAAGTAGATGAGCTCACCTAAGGAGTAAGCTGTCTGGTCAGGCATGTGGATCAAGAGATTCGGAACCTTGCCGTCAACGTGAGCTAAGATAGTACCCTGCATTGCCTTGCGGTTAACTTCGTTCATATCCATGCCGGAGAGGAAGTTGAGGCCGTCAAGATTATCAGGATCGTTAGGGATCTCGAAAGATCTTCTGGGCTCGTCGATCTGGACAACTGTCTCGAACATGATCCTTGCGCCGTCCTGAATGAACTGGCCCATGGAGTGGAGATCTGTCGTGTTGTCAACGCCTGCAGGGAAGATTCCTCTGCCGTCCTTACCCTCAGACTCACCGTAGAGCTGCTTCCACCATTCTGTCATGTAGTGGAATGAAGGCTCGTAGTTGACCATTACTTCTGTGGAATAGCCTGATCTTAAGAGGCAGTTCCTGACTGCTGCATACTGGTAGCAGGGATTCTGATCGAAAGGAAGCTTCTTAAACGCCTTGGAAGCGTCTCTGGCGCCCTTCATGAGCTCTCTTATGTCGATACCTGCAACTGCGATAGGAAGAAGTCCTACGGCCGTAAGAACGGAGAATCTGCCGCCTACGTCATCAGGTACTACGAATGACTCGTAACCTTCCTCTGTAGCAAGACCCTTAAGAGCGCCCTTAGCCTTGTCTGTTGTAGCATAGATACGGCCCTTAGCCTCTTCCTTGCCGTACTTCTCTTCCATGTAAGCTCTGAGGATCCTGAAAGCGATGGCAGGCTCTGTTGTCGTACCTGACTTTGAGATTATGTTAAGGGAGATATCCTTACCCTGGATGATGTCCATGAGGTCTGCAAGATATGTTGCGCTGATCGAGTTGCCGCAGAAAAGGATCGTCGGGCTCTTTCTAACCTTCTTGGATGCAGCATTGGCAAATGAGTGTCCGAGAAGCTCGATAACAGCTCTTGCACCTAAGTAGGAACCGCCGATTCCGATAACGATCAGGACATCTGAATCTCTTCTGATCTTCTGTGCAGCCTTGCGGATCCTGGAGAACTCTTCCTTGTCATAAGCTGTGGGAAGATCGAGCCAGCCGAGGAAGTCATTTCCGGGACCGTTCTTCTTGTGAAGCATATCGGAAGCAAGCTTAACCTGGGGTTCCATTCTTGCTACAGCTTCTTCACCGCCTATAAACTGGAGTGCATTGGAATAATCAAGTGTAATCATATGATCTCTCCTTGGTTCAATTATTTAAAACATAAGAAGTATACACCCCTTAAGCTGATTATTAAACTAAAAAATAACTGATATTAACTGTTAACTCACGTATATGTTAGTGTTCTTGTTAGAGTTTTCGCAAAACTCTAACAACAACTTGTCAGATCCTGACTTTTTCCATGTTTCTGTTAGGATTTTCGAAAAAGTCTAACATTTACACTAACATAGAACAAAAACAACCATTATTAATGGTTTCCTGATTCTGGCCAAATAAGCTATAATATCTTCCATGAGTGACATAACAGTGGTAGAAGCAAAGATACAGATACTTTATCTTGTCAGCGAGGCTCCCGGAGTGAGCTACCATATGCTCATGGAGCACTGCTTAAACTCGCTCTACTCTGATTTCTTCACTTTCAGCCAGGCTTATAACGAGCTTGTCGCAGGAAATCTCATGGATGTGGTTGGAGAGCGCGGTCTTGAATCAGAGGCTTTGGGCGGCACCGAGAAGATCTACATCACCGACGGCGGCAGAGCAGTCTTAAACGATCTCAAACCTTCACTTAATGTCCCGCTTATCACTCATCTTGATACTGCTTCCAAAGAACTGAAATCCGAAGTGGAAGAGAAAAAACGCGCCAATGCCCTGGTAAGTGTCGGCGAAGGCGGCAAGTACACTGTTACCCTTTACTATGAGAATAACGGCAAGCCTTTCAATGCCGTCATTACCTGCGAAGATGAAGCTCAGGCCAAAAGAATAAGCCGTGCCTGGGCTGACGACAAAGACACGGCTGTTGATTCTCTTCTTAAAGCCTTGGGAGAATGACCATCAGTTCATTCCAACCGCAGCTTCGTTATCGTTTGTAGCCCTGAACATCGCAAATCCGTCGAAATACTTGGACCTCTCGCTTAAAGGACGCTTGATGTATCCTTCGTAAGCAGAACTTGCAGTCCACTCGTAAGCGATACCGTTCTCAATACCTGCAAAGATCGTCATGTGTTCGAAGCTCTTAGTGCCGTTAGGCTTGTTGAAATACCAGATGATGACATCTCCGCCCTTGAAGTTGTACTTCTCAAGATACTGTACCCATTCATCGTTGGTCCATCCGCCGTTTACGGCTTCAGGAACATAAGAGATACCTCTCCACTTTACCATCCTGTTAAGGAAGTAGTTGTTGACAGAGAAGATGCCGTTGCGGTAGAAACCGTAATTATCCCTGCCGTCGGAATAAGTATCGTAGTAAGTGACACTGATGGTCCTTATGGGCGTTCCGTCACCTCTCGTTCCGATATCTGTTGTCCCATTTATCTTGGCGGTCTTAAGCGCATCTCTGAAAGCTATGGCAGTTGAGCCTGTGCAGTCTATAAAACCTGTTACCCATCTGCCGGAATGCAGGTATCCTACATATTCCATGCGCTCGCAGTTCCTTAAGATAGCTCTTCTGAACTCATCTGCTGATGAATATCCGGCCTGCCTGTAAGCCGTTGACGGTACGAGCGGTATCGCACTGACCTTTGCATAGTATGCATAGGGAAGAGCGCTCTTGACTCCCATAACATCACCGGGTTCTTCCTCACCTTTCTCGGTAAGTACTATCTGGATGGCTTCAAGCCTGAAGCCCTGTCCTTCAGTTCCTGCTTCCCTGCCGTTAGATGTCCAGTCGAGCCAGCCGTAACCCTGGCATTCCACTCTGTAATAGACATTGAAATTCTCGGCAAGTTCGCCTGTTAATTCGATCTTTATCGCTTCAATACGCTTTGCTCTGCCTGAAGTGCCGGCAAAATCACCGTTGTAAGACCAATCCTGCCATCCGATATCCTGAACGTGAGTCTTGTATCTGATACCGCCGGAATACTCATTGTTAAGGATGGAGATATTGAGAGCCTCTAATCTCTTGCTCTGTCCGACCGTACCTGAGATCTCACCATTGTGCTTCCAGTCCGTCTCCCATCCATAGTCCTGAATATGGACGTGGTACATGATGGTAGGCTCGATATTTGCTTCTTCCTTAGGTACGATCTTGACCCTGAGTTCCTCGAGTCTCTTTGACTCACCTGAAGTCCCTGCGATCATGCCGCCTGTGATCCAGCCCTGGGCATCACCGTAGTCCTGGATATGCACGCTGTATAAAACCGTATACTTCTCGGCCAGTTCGCCTGTAAGCTCCATCTGAATGCCTTCAAGCCTTAAGGACTGGCCTGAAGTACCTGCGATACTGCCTGCTTCCTTCCAATCCTGCCATCCGATGTTCTGGACATGGACCCTGTATCTTAATGTTCCGCTCAGAGCTTCGGTGCCGCTTATATTGATGGTGACATTCTCAAGTCTTTTAGACTCGCCACGGGTTCCAAGCTTAAGGACCCCGTCCTCAAATGTACCCTTAACATCACCATAGTCCTGGACATGAGCCGTGCCGGACAATGTGATACCGTCATCATCCGCAAAAGCCTTGGTTCCGGGGAAAAGCTGGATGACGAAAGCGCTTGCAAGAATAGCTGCTGCTATTTTCGAAAAAACGGATGTCTTCATAAGCCTGCCCTCATCACTTAAGAACAAGTCCGCACTTTACGAACTTCTTTGCCTGCGTTGTGCTGTACGGCTGAACGAAGTAATACCATACAAAGCTTCCGGAATCATCAGCTGTGTTGCCTGTCTCGAGACAGTAGTTCACACCGTCAATGGTAACTTCTGCCCAATAGTGGGAAAAAGGATTGCTGAGAGCAGTGGCGCTTCTGGATCTCATTCCCTTGATGAACCTGACATTGTCGAAACCAAGGTAACAAGCCATCTCAACGATAGCGCCATTATACTGGGCACACTGGCCTACCCTGTCACGGAAAACGGATACAGCGTAGTTTGAACTGCCTGTAGTGTATCTGACATTGTAGTGGATCCAGTACATAGTGTAGAGCAGGCACTCACCCGGAGTCCATTTCTCATCAAAGTTATTCTTGGCAAATTCCTCGCATGCTGCCCAGTCAGCATCGCTTATGGTTGCCGTGCTCTCATGCTCGTTGGCGGAAACACAGTCGATAAAAGTATAAGTCCTTACGGGCTGGGCATCTTCTTTGAGCGAAGAGTTGAGAAGCTCTATATTGCTCTTCTTGGTATTGAGGAACTTGTTTACATAGTTATCGGGAAGAACCTTGGGAACGTAAACTGTCGATTCATCGTAAGCGGCTTCTTCACAGATGCTCTCGATGCCCTTAACGTCACCCGGCTTGGGACCGTTTTTGGTGACAAGGACGATCTGAATGGCTTCAAGGCGCTTAGCAAGTCCTGATGTACCGGATGTCTCACCGTTCTTCGCCCAGCCGAGCCAGCCGAAATCCTGTGCATGGACCCTGTAGTAGACATCGTACTTGTCGGCAAGATCACCCGTTAGCTTGATCTCTATCGCCTCAAGGCGCTTGGACTCGCCTACCGTACCTGAAATATCCCCGTTGCTGACCCAATCCTGCCATCCGTAATCCTGAACATGAGTACGGTAAGTAATGCCGCCTGAAACGTGGTTGCCTGTTACCGTAACAGTAATGGTCTCAAGCCTTAATGACTCACCTGTTGTTCCTGAGACTTCGCCGTCGCTGAGCCACTTTGTCTCCCAGCCCTTATTCTGTCTCTGGACCCTGTAGGAAACCTTCTCAGTTCCGTCATCAGAAAGAGGAACAAGTCTGATACTCAGATTCTCTAATCGCTTGGACTCGCCTGTCGTTCCTGCGAGGGCACCATCGGATACCCACTCCTGGGCATCACCGTAATCCTGGATATGAACGTGATACTGAACGCTGTAATGCTTGGCAAGTTCGCCTGTAAGCTCGATCTTGATGCCTTCGAGTCTTAATGCCTTGCCTGAAGTGCCTGCGCTGCTGCCTGCATCGACCCAGTCCATCCAGCCGATGTTCTGAACATGGACCTTATACCTGAGGCTTCCCTCGTATCCTGTATTGTTCGTGAAGTTAATGGTAACTCTCTCAAGTCTCTTGGACTGACCCGTGGTTCCTAAGACAAGAGTCCCGTTCGAAAAGCTTCCGTTCTGATCTCCAAGATCCTGAACATGCGCCGTTCCGCTCATTGAATAAGATATAGCGGCATCTGCCGTCTTTGGTGTTACAAAAGCAATACCCAACATGACAGCGCCGGCCAGTAACGTTGCAGTTAATCTGTTGATTGCAGTCTTCATTGATTCTCCATTTCCCATTCGAAAAATAATAATTAATTATAATACGCTAAAACTATACACGCTTTGCGGCAATTTTGCGATAAAAAGACTGGAGAAATATGTTTGTTTGACCTGTCCTGATTAGGCAATCTGCCTATATCAGCTTCGAGGCTCACTCGTTATCACGATAAACTCACCCGGCTGCAATGTGTATCTCATCGACTTGATATTGAACCTTCTGGTCGTAAGGAGTCTGCCCTGTGCGGAATACCTTGCAAGAGATGTATTAGGAGACCTGAAGGCTGCAACGCTTACAAGGAAGCTCTCCTGCTTGCTGCCGGTGTTGGATACGACAACATAACCCGTTCCGTCACCTGACATATAAGCGTTCCAAACAAGAGAATCCTCAAGGCCTGGAACTGACTGTGAAGATTCGGATGACAATGGCTCCTGGGCGTCAATATAAACCTCATCTGCCCCCTGAACACTGCTCAAAAGATTCATGAGGGCGAAGATATTCTTGACTTTGGATGATTCCCTGAAGACCTCTTCACTCTCGTATCCTGCATAACAGGAGGACATACCGACATCAAACATAAAGCAATTGACAAAATCCGCTTCTTCCATGCTGATAAGGGTCAGGAGCATACCGCAGTTAAGATCAGAAGGGGTATCAAACGAATAGATAAACTCACCGGCCGAAGCTCCTGCAGTGATGTGCGGTGAATTGTATCTTGCTATGCCGTACTCTGACTTCGCGTTCTCGATAAAGCTGAAACTCTTGTCAGAATAACTGTAGTTCATTGCCATTGCATGACCGTCCGCGCCGGAGAGCATGGTCCCGCCTTCGTAATCCATTGCATCAAGGAAGATAGCCTTATCCTTGATCTCGGGATAGTACTCAGATTGTGAGAAAACGGATAAGACGAAGTCCACATAAGCAGCTTTCTGCGTATCACTTGCAAAGCATCCTTCACTGTCCCTGATCTCTATTATTATCTGGTCAAACTGTCTGCTCCAGGCAAGCGCAGTACCATTGTCTATACGGATCCCGCCATACTCGGAAGAAGCCGTTCCGCAAAGGTATTCAAGAAGATCGTTGATATCGCTCTGCGAAGCACAGGAACCTATGACGAGCCACGGCACAGAACCTGAATTAGAAACAAGCTTGAGGCTGTCTTCCAATGACCTGCAGCAGGAAACAGGTTCTGAAGATGAAGCGATCATTGAAGAATTCGACCTTGATGAATGACCGTAGAATGCTTCCCTCGAATAACCTGATGATCCGAAGTCAAGATTTGCGAGCCTTATGGCATAAGGTCTTGCCTCTGCTACCGCATTTGCATAATACTCGGGTATCCCCGCAGAAGAATAAGAGTCAGGACCTACGTAGATATCGTCAATGATGAGCCTTCCGATTCCCTTGAAGGCAATATTGAACCTTACGGAGTCATCGCCCAGCATAGAACCCGTAACCGCAAAGACAAAGCTGTAATCCTGAGGCGTTCCGGTAGGCTCTTCAATGGTAAAGCCCTGAGATGTAAAAGAATCTCCTTCAAGCCATACATCGACAGGTCCGGTGTCACCCTCTGAAGCAATGTTGATATCTATCCTGTAGAAAGCATCCTCCCTGAAACAGTCAGCAGAGGTTCCGGGAAGTTTCTGTGAAAGGATATGAGTTCCCGTGGCACTGCCTGTCAGTCTTGCACAATAACCATTGCCGTCTTCTCTTGCCATGCAGGTTATGTCCGTATCTGATCCCGCTATATCCCAGACACCGCTTATTCCCTTGCCTGCACCTGCATCTGTCCAGCCTTCTGATGTGCCTGTTGATGCCTGCGCGGGGAGTATCTCGCCTGTTATGAAACAGAAGTCTCCGCTGTTAATGGAATCTTCTGCGATATTGCCGTCGACTGAGAGTTCCGATAAGATCTTGGCCTTATAGACCTGACCTGAAGCGGAAAACAGTATCCTGTCTGATGAGATGCAGTAAAGATCGCTTATCAGCACATTCTCGGAAGCGAAATACGCCAGTGTATCGTCTTCGCTTATTACTATCGTGCTTCCTTCAGCAGTAGTCGCTATTATCTTGCCTGAATCTGAGGCCAGTATATCTGTTATCTGTACACCCTGTGTCTTCGCAGATTCAAGGATCCTGGGCGTCAGCGCACCGTCACTTGCCTCATACATGAAGATAAGTCCGTCAGAAGACAGGACATAGAACCTTCCGCCGGCACCGCAAACAGCCTTGACAGGAGAGGAAGAGTCTTTGCTGATCTCTATGGATCCGGAAGCATTGAATACTATGCCGCCCTCCGAAAAATAAAGAGAGCCGTCTTCAGATACTGCCATGAAACCTGAACCGTCCGAAGCAAAACAGGAGATCTCATTGCTGCCGCATGGGATCTGTCCTGCTGAAACATAGCCGTTCTTAACGCTTAATACCCTGCCGTCCTTATCTATGGCAGCAAAGACCTCGGAACCGGCACATACAAAAAGTGCGTTTCTTACGATATCTTCACAGTCAGAAGGAATGCTGATCTTATCGAAATTCCTTCCGTCAGCCGTATAGAAGATCCTGCCACTTGCTGTCACCACATAAAGCTCTTTGTCTGTTGCCGCAACATATTCTGCCTTCTCGTCTCCCAAGTCGCAGACAAACGCCATTCCGGATGCATCACCTTCCAGAGTTCCCTCTTCTGTAAGGATATATTCGAGATTCTGGAATTCGGCTGCATCCTTGACGCCCTGCGAGGCAAACAGATCAAGTGAGTCTTCTATCTGCCTTACGGCACCGAGCCTGGCAGGCTGGTACACAGTGGCTATGCCCGAGAATCTCTCGCTCATGACACCTGAGCCGTCGATGGACATTACCCTGACCTGATCACCCGTAACGCGGTAATCTATGCCTGCGCTCTCCAATGCTCCGGGCTCGAAAAACAATGATGTGGAAGAACTCGATACTATCTCTACCGAGCACATGTCCGAAGAAGTCTCGAACGACGGATCGGCTATCATGTTTACGTTCGGAATGCTCTCAAGATCAAGTCCTATCCTCGAAAAACCGGAGCCCGCATCCTCCCCGGTAACCCTTAACGTAACGAGTTCAGATCTGTAGGAGAATACGCCGATGGCAATAAGTATGACTGCTGCAAGGAAGAGCACGCAAGAAGTGATAATGACATAGAGCCTTATCTTTTTCTTGCGCGTATTGCCGAATCTGAACAGATCAAGCTTGTTCATTTTTCTTTTCCGCCTTGGTCTCTATCAGCGCCTTGTTCTTTCCCGTCTTCATCCTGTATCTGGTCAAAAGAAGAATGTATGCGAATATCGCAGGGAGCATCATGCCGATACAGCCGTACCACATCGCCCTGACAGTAACATATCTTAAGCCGTCCGTTACTCCAAACAGCTGAAGATCAAAAAAGAACGGAATGCAGGATCCCAAAAAGTTAAAGATGGAATGGATCAGGAAGGAAGCAAAGATACTGTTAGTCATGTGATAGACCGCTCCCATAACAAGACCGCAGATGACCGCATAGCCGATGTGCATCGAGATGCCGTGCATAAGACCGAAAATGACCGCAGATAAGACTATTGCCAGCCACGGCCTGAAGCCTCTTTTAAGAGAACCCAGGACAGCTCCCCTGAACACCAGCTCTTCACTGAAAGGTATAAGGATCGTAAGGTCAAAAATATAAAGTATCGAATCCCACAAGGGCACATGATACTGCTCTACTTCACTTAAGCGGTCAACTGACTCATTGTATTCCTCGATCTTATCCTTTAAGCTTTCAAGAAAATCAGATATCACATCGGCAAAGGTCAGATAGCAGTAGACCATACCGACAAGTCCAAGTGCGATGACGATGATGCACATCACCTGCACTATATCGAGTCTGTCTCTGACGATGAATGAATCATTGCTCTTCTTAAGTATCTGGTTTACTCCGATGAACAGACAGATAGTCAATAGCGATACGATCGCAGAATAGACTCCCTGATATACCGTTTTGCTCGTGTTGAGCTTATCGAAGAGATACAATACCGGGATCGCCGGCACCAGATAGAGCATTATGGAAAGCACAGCACGGAACAGGGATTCTATGCTGTCTATGAACTTATTGCTGCCCTCTCCCAACTGTCAGCCTCCTCCGGTCTGGATGCCGCTCTTGGCCCTGACATCAGGAGCAAGCGAATCATAATATCTTCTCATGAAGAATGTGAAAGCCGTCTCGAGTTCCGTTCCGTCCTTGATGGAATAGAATAACTGCTCCCCGCTCTTGGAATACTCTGTCCTCATTATGACCAGTTCAGGCTTGTCATGGTTGCCGTCATCAGGAACATAATTATGCATGACAACATATTCGCGCTTAAGTATCACGAATGTGTCGATCACTGAAAGATAGTAATCCTTCTTGTTGTAGGGATCTCTAATGACAATCAGTTCGTCGCCGGAAGAATTCTTGAGATGTTCTCCCGCAGCCTTAGCCTTGCGGCTCTGCTGGAGCGCGCGTTTCTTCTTGACATTGCCTAATCCGGTCTTATTCGTCTGATTCTTCATCGTCGTCGCCGTAGAGTTCCTCGCAGAGCTTGTCGTAATAATCACAGATTATCTCTTCCTGCTCTTCGGGGATCGTCTGCAGCAGATACTCGCCGTCCTGTTCAACAGATTCCATGATGATGGCCTCATAATCGTAATCAGGCTCATCAATGGGTCTTAAGAGAACAACATAGTTCTTGCCGTTAAACTGGAACATATCATCGATGATGCATTCGATGGACTCACCTGTCTCTTCATCCTCAAGAGTGATCTTGCGGTCCTCATCATCCATATCGAGCATATTGTTAAGCAATTCATCAGCCATGATAATAACCTCCAAAGTATAATACTTGATTATAGCATATTAGAATCAGCGCTTGCTGTCCAAATATTCCTGAAGGATTATCTCGGCAGCGACCTGGTCTATTACCTTCCTCTGTTTCCTGGTATTCATGTTCATGTCATGCATATAGCGGGATGCAAGGACAGTGGTAAACCTCTCATCCTTCCATTCCGGCGTAAGGCCTGTTCTCTTCTCAAGTTCTTTGCCGAATTCCTCAGCCATGAGCTCTGTCTCGGATTTATCACCGTCAGTCCTGGTCGGTTTGCCGATGACGAGAGCGATAACGTTCATGTCACGGACGATCTCCGTGATACGGTTAAGCGCCCACTCCGGATCTATGCTGTTCCAGTTGATGGTCTCGTAGCCTTTTGCAATGATCCTGAGCTCGTCTGAAAGGGCCACGCCTATATGACGTGAGCCAAAATCGATTCCTAATACTCTTCCCTTGGGGGCAGGCATAAATAATTACAGTCTTGAACAGTAATCACTGATGATCACTTCAAGGAGTTCATCTCTGTCGATGCGCTTGATCAGGCCTCTGGCACCCTTGTAGCTGGTGATATATGTGGGATCACCGGAGATGAAATAACCTACCAGCTGATTGATAGGATTATAGCCCTTCTCCTTAAGCGCACCGAGAACATAAGACATCAGGGTATGCACATCTGCATTCCTGTCGCCTGAAAGAACAAATTTTGTAGTGTTCGAATTGTCCAAAGCATCCTCCAAATGTGGGAGATGTACCCACAACATTATTCTATCACAACATAATGAGAAAAATCAGTTATTTTTATAAAATTAAAGAGAAATCGCAACCGTCCCTTTATCGGAAGACAAGACGGTGCCCGTTACGATATCGCCCCTGTTTGCCTTGGCATTCACAAAGCATTTGACGTAATTTGCCGTATAGCCTTCCCAAATGCCGTTGTTTTCGCGCTCGAGGAGCACTGAGCATGTGCTTCCCACAAGGTTTTCGGCAAACTCACAAGAAAGCTCGTCAGACAATTCTATAAGCTCTCTGGCTCTGTCCTTCCTGACATTTACCGGCAATTGCTCCATCTTTGATGCAGCAGTTCCTTCCCTTTCAGAATACGGGAATACATGGATCTTCGAAAAGCCCGCCGTCCTCGCAAACTCCAAAGTTTCTCCGAACTCCTCTCTTGTCTCGCCGGGGAATCCCGTGATGATGTCCGTTGTAAGTGACATATCCGGGAAAAACTCTCTAAGGAGCTTTACGCGGCTTAGATACTGACTGGTATCATACTTGCGGTTCATGCGCTTTAATACTGCATCTGAGCCGCTCTGCAGTGACAGATGGAAATGCGGGCAAAGATGATCCAGTTTAGAAAGACCTTTTATGAAGCTATCTGTCATGGATATAGGCTCAAGCGATCCCAGTCTTAACCTTTCAAGGCCTTCGATACCATCAATCTTTCTGAGCAGTGACAGAAGAGACATAATGTCTTCTCCCCTGTCCTTGCCGTATGAACACAGATGGATGCCTGATACGATTATCTCCTTATAGCCTTCTCTGACAAGGAATTCCGCTTCCTTTATGCATGAGGCCTCATCTCTTGAACAGACCCTGCCCCTGGCGAACGGGATTATGCAGTAAGAACAGAAGCTGTCACAGCCGTCTTCGACCTTCATGAAGGCCCTTGTGCCCTCAGGAGACAAGACTGAGCCGAAATCATGATAAGTATCTTTTCTCGTGACTTCAGGCCTTTGGTGGGAAGACATATGGGACGGTTTCTTATCACCGCTGCCTGCTAAATAGTCATTCAGGATATCAAGGACCCTGTTCTTATCTCTCGTTCCGACAACGACATCAGCATCGATACTGCCGTTTGACACTTCGGCAGCGCATCCCATCGCGACTACGACTGCATCAGGACTAAGCTTAGCCATCCTTCTCAGCATCTGGGATGATTTACGGTCTGCTTCCCCCGTGACAGAGCATGTGTTGACGATGCATACATCAGCCTCTGACGCATCCTCAGTCACCTCGTGCCCATTATCAAGAAACAGGCGCCTGACGGCGTCTGTCTCGTACTGGTTAACTCTGCATCCTAATGTAAGGAAATAGACCTTCATCCGTTACTGTCTTACCTTGATGTGGACTTCTCTAAGCTGCTGCTCTGTAACATCGCCGGGAGCGCCGCAGAGAAGATCCTGTGCATTGCCGTTCATGGGGAATGCAATGACTTCCCTGATGTTCTCTTCGCCTTTTAAGATCATGATCATACGGTCTACGCCCGGAGCCATTCCCGCGTGCGGAGGTGCGCCGAACTTGAATGCGTTATAGAGAGCGCCGAACTTGGTCTTAAGATCATCTTCAGAATAGCCTGCGATCTCGAATGCCTTCTTCATGATCTCAAGATCGTGGTTTCTAACAGCGCCTGAAGACAGCTCGATGCCGTTGCAGACAATGTCGTACTGATATGCGAGGATCTCTGAAGGCTCTTTTGTGTTAAGCGCTTCGAGACCGCCCTGAGGCATGGAGAAAGGATTGTGCGTAAAGATATACTTTCTTGTCTCGGGGTCCTTCTCGAACATCGGGAAATCGTTTACGAAGCAGAATCTGAAAGCATTCTTCTCTACAAGATCGAGCCTTGAACCGAGCTCGTTCCTGATAGCGCCTGCACATTCACATGCTCTTGCTTCGTTATCTGCGATGAAGAAGATGGTATCGCCAGCTTCAAGGCCTGCAATATCCTTAAGTTCAGTCTTCATGTCATCAGGAATGAACTTGTCGATAGGTCCCTTGTAGCTCATGTCCTCTAATACTTCGAGATAGCCGAGACCGCCCATGCCCAGATCAGTCTGTGCGAACTTGAGCATCTTCTCGTGCTGTCCCTTGGAGAGCTTGGCATGAACATTTATGGCCCTTACGGTCTTGCCGTGGAATGCCTTGAATGTGCATCTTGAGAAGAACTCGGTAACATCGATGATCCTTAACGGGTTACGAAGATCGGGCTTATCAGTACCGAATTCGAGCATTGCCTGCTTATAGGAAATGACGGGATAAGGAGCAGCGGTAACCTTGGCTCCCTCGGGTGCGAACTTTTCGAATGCTGCCGTTAAGACTTCCTCTCCTGCTCTGAAGACATCTTCCTGCGTAGCAAAGCTCATCTCGAAATCGAGCTGGTAGAACTCTCCCGGAGACCTGTCTGCTCTGGCATCCTCGTCTCTGAAGCAGGGAGCGATCTGGAAGTACTTATCGAAACCTGACACCATCAGGAGCTGCTTGAACTGCTGTGGTGCCTGCGGAAGAGCATAGAACTTGCCCTTGAACTTTCTTGAAGGAACGATGTAGTCACGTGCGCCCTCGGGTGAAGAACTCGTAAGGATAGGAGTCTGTATCTCAAGGAATCCCATCTCTGTCATCTTCTGTCTTAAGAAAGCGATGACATTGGAACGGAAAACGATATTGTCCTTAACCTTCTGGTTACGAAGATCAAGATATCTGTACTTGAGCCTAACGTCTTCACGGATCTCCTTGGATGTCATGATCTCAAAAGGAAGCTGGCTGTAGACCTTGCCCAATACATCCACTGAATGAGCCTCGAGCTCGATCGTGCCCGTAGCGATCTTGGGATTGTATGTCTCCTCATCTCTGTGCTCGATAACGCCTGCTATGGAGATGCACTCTTCCTTAACGAGTCCGTCAAGAAGAGATGTGTCACGCATAACGACCTGAAGCGTGCCGTACATGTCACGGAGGTCAATGAAAGAAACTCCGCCGTGGTCTCTGATGTTCTCGATCCAGCCGCAGACTCTAAGCTCTTTGCCTACGTCCTGCTCAGTGATCCCGCTGATCACCTTGTCTCTGTAAATGTTGCTCATTGCCATCTTCCTTTCTAGCTTTAAAAACAAAAACGCCCCGAACTTAAATCTCTTTAAGTTCAGGACGATCAGTTACTTAAACTTACCGCGGTGCCACCTGATTTATTCCAAACGGAATCACTTTTATAGGTTGCTTTGCTTGGGAGGTGTTATCATTACATACCTTTCCTGTCCGGACTTTCAGCCCATGATCCGGACTCTCTATAGGCGGCCCATGTAACTACCTGGTCTCCGTCATCGCTCGCATAACGCAATATACACTACGTCAGGAGCAATTGTCAATATCAGAAACGGCCTCTGCCGCCTTTAAACTTGCCGTTCTTCCTGATCGGAGGCTTCTTGTGTGAGTTTCCTTTCCCGGCAGGAGTTTTCTTCCGCTCGGCCCGTCTTATGGAGTTCTTTGAAAGAGGCTCGTCCTCAAGCGAAAAGTCTATACGGTTAAGATCTGTATCGACATTCTCGACTATGACACTGACCCTGTTGCCAATTGTGATGATGCCGCCGGAATGAGCGCCCACGGCTTGGTATCTTCTCTCGTCAAAATAGTAGTGGTCTATAAGCGATCTGAACGGAACGAAGCCCTCTATCGTGTTGTCCAGCATAACGAAGAAGCCGTTGTCTATTATCGAAGTGACAGTTCCGTCATAGTGCTCGCCTGTCTTGTCTGCCATGTATTCACAGACCTTGATGTTAACGGAGGCGCGCTCTGCATCCACACTGTTCCTCTCCATCTCGGAAGACTGCTCTGATGCCCTGTCGACAAGGCCTGCGAAGTGAGACCTCTTGTCTTCTCCCCTCAGATAAGACTTGATTATCCTGTGGATATAAAGGTCAGGATATCTTCTTATAGGGCTCGTGAAGTGGCAGTAGTACTTGGACGCCAGACCGAAGTGTCCTAAGCACTCAGGGGCGTATCTAGCCTTCGCCATAGACCTTAAGAGGAGTTCGTTAAGTGCCGGCATCGCATCATCGTTGCCTATAGTATCCATAAAGCGGACTATATCAGAAGGCGTGATCTTGCCTTGCAGTCTTCCCGCAGCACCGAAGTATCTTGCCACCACTGCAAATCTTGCGATCTTTATGGGATCGGGATCCTCGTGCACACGGTATACGAACGGATAGTTCATTGACTGGAAGGTCTTGGCCACATATTCGTTGGCGCAGATCATGAACGACTCTATTATCCCATTGGTAAAGTTAATGGGATAAGGCTTAACTTCCTTAACTGTCTGATCTTCGTTTAAGATGACTTTTGTCTCAGGGAACTCAAAATTGAGAGCTCCCCTTCTCTGCCTCATATCCTTCAAGATCTCAGACAGTTCCCTCATCTTGCGGAGCATGTCAATGATCCTGCCGTATTCTTCCTTATCACCGTTCTTGGGCTCTGTAAGTATGCGGTAGCACTCAAGATAGCTCATGCGCCTGTCAGATCTAATGACAGATTCATAGATCTTGCCGTCATAGACACCACCTGACCTGTCGACATACATCTCACATGTCATGGCAAGTCTGTCGGCATTGGGGTTAAGGCTGCAAAGACCATTTGAGAGCTTTGGAGGCAGCATGGGGATTACCCTGTCAACCAGATAAACGGATGTTGCCCTGTTAAAGGCCTCCATATCAAGAGCCGTGCCTTCTTTAACATATTCAGAAACATCTGCGATATGCACCCAGAGTCTGAAGTTGCCGTTATTAAGGCTCTCTATCGAGATAGCATCATCTAAGTCCTTGGCATCCTCGCCGTCGATCGTAATGGTAAGAAGATCCCTAAGGTCAGTCCTGCCTCTTTTGATCTCGTCTTCTATGGTCTTAGCCTCAGGATTGAACGGCAGGGGCTCTGTCTCGGCTAAGACGCTGTCCGGGAATGTCTGAGACAATCCGTACTGTCTTAATACTCCGAGCATCCTCGCATCGTTGTTTCCTGCATCACCTAATACTTCCTTTATCGTTCCTCTGAACGTTCCTGCCTCTGCTTCAGGATTTAAGATCTCAGCTACTACGAGCATGCCGAAAGGTGCGCCGTTAAGGTGGTTGGCATCGATATCGACTGCGCCGAAATCAGTATCCTTAAACTGCGGATCCGGCATTACTATGCCGCCTCTTTTCGACTCTCTGAGGATCCCTATTACCTGGTTCTTAACGCCCATAGGTCCCTTCGGGGCAAGATCGGCATAGCACTGGGGCCTTGAAGGAGACTCCAGTTCCCTGGCTCTTATTACCCTGTTGCGTCTGCGCTGCGCCGCGCTCATATTCTCCGCAGATGGTGATCTGCTCTTTCTCTTATTATTATCTTCTCTCATATATCTAACCTCACATTTTGATTATATATCATATTTGCTCTAATGCCTCATAATTCAATAAAAGGTTCAACATAATATGGATGCTTTTTATGAATAACCATACGTGATAACAGAACATTCAATATAAGTGTCCTAACGCTATGGAAGGATTTGCAGAATTTCTATCGATTATCGGAGTTATTCAACAAAAGTGTCACTATGACATGGAAACATTCATTGAATAACAAAAGCCCGGACAGCAGTCCGGACTTTAAGAGTTTCTTTATAGCTCTTACTTACCAGTGTCTGTTGATAGCCAGATACAGAAGGATCGAGAACAAAGAGAACCCAACGCATGAGATAACTGTCCAGCGCTTAAGCTGCTCTTCGAGTGTTCTTCCCTTAGCCTTGCTGTAGTAAGAATCAGATGTGGCACCAGTAACGGCACCAAGACCCTGGTCATTACCCTCCTGAACAAGGAATAATATGATTATCGCCAAAGCGAAGATGATGTCGATTATTGATAAAAATATCTGCAGTCCGCTCATTAGATCTGCCTCCATTCTCAATTTAGCCGTTAGATAATATCACACGGCAATTACTAATGCAAACGCTTATCAGTTTTCTCTGCCTATTATCAGCTTGTACACCTCGCTTGCAGCGAAAGGGATAAGTGCAAGCGGCAGTATTACTATCCAGGCAAGAGGATTCAGCGCTACGTTATCGAAGATCTTGTTAACGCCTGGAATATAGATTACTGCTACGAGCAAAGCAAGTGACAGGCCTACGGCAGCGTTCATCATCTTATTCGTGAATATTCCGAGCTTGAATACCGACATGCGCTCAGATCTTGCCGCAAATGCCCTGAAGAGCTCTGCGCAGATCAGCGTACAGAAAGCAACTGTTCTTGCAACGTCAATAGGCTGTGCTCCCGTTCCATTGAAGAAGAATGTGTTGCCCTTATTCATGCTTGCCAGAGAGATCAGGAATGATGCTGCAACGCAGAGGAAGATGGCCATGGCCTGTATTCCGATGTGTGCCATCATGCTCTTGTTGATGATCGGCTCCTTCTTTGATCTCGGAGGGAGCTTCATGATGCCGGGTTCACCCTTTTCCCTACCAAGTGCAAGCGCCGGGAAAGAGTCGGTTACAAGGTTGAGCCACAAGAGCTGGATAGCCGTAAGAGGCGCTGCTATACCTGCGAAGACGCTTCCTTCAGAACCGCCCTTTATCAGTGAGAGGATAAAGATGACAAGGATCTCACCGACATTACAGGACAGGAGGAAACTTACGAACTTACGGATGTTGGCATAGATTATCCTTCCCTGCTCGACTGCCCTGACGATAGTTGCGAAGTTATCGTCCATGAGGATCATATCGGCTGAGTTCTTGGATACGTCAGTACCCGTGATACCCATGGCAACACCGATATCAGCAGACTTTAATGCCATCGCGTCGTTAACGCCGTCACCCGTCATGGATGCTATATGGTCGTTGGCCTTAAGAGCAGTAACGATCCTGACCTTATGCTCAGGAGATACTCTTGCGTAAACGCTTGTGGTCTCGCACGCCTTCTTTAAGTCCTCATCGCTCATCTTGTCGAGTTCTTCGCCGGAAAGAGCGCCCTGATGTCCTGCATCTCTCATCTCAAGGTTATCCGAGATGGCAACGGCAGAATCCTTAAAGTCACCCGTGATCATGACAGCTCTGATGCCTGCTTCCTTACAGACGGCAATGGCATCCTTGGCCTCCTTACGGGCGGGATCGATCATTCCGATGAGACCGATGAATACGAGATCTTCCTCATCCGCAAAATCAGCCTTATGGCCTGTCTCATGGACCTTATAAGCAAATGCGAGGACTCTAATGGCCTTTATAGCAAAATTGTGGTTCTGGAGCTTGATGTTTTCCAGGTATTCTTCTGTCATATCGTGCTCGCCGTCTTCTGCGAGGTACTTCTTGCACCTTGCGAAAATGATGTCAGGAGCACCCTTTGTATAAGACACCCACTTGCCGTCAATGATGCCTGAGTGATATGTGGTCATCATCTTACGGTCGGAATCGAAAGGAAGCTCAGTCTCGCGGTTAAACTTGTGCATCGTTTCTTCACGTTCAAATCTGCACTTCATTCCAAGAGTCGTAAGAGCACCTTCGGTAGGGTCTCCGATACAGGAGTACTTGCCGTCATCAGCTTTGACAATGGATGCGTCGTTACAAAGGACAGCTGATCTTACAAGGCTCTCTAACACCTTGTTCATCTTAGCGTCCTTGCCGTCTGCATTAACGAGCTTTCCTTCGGGAGCATATCCGCCGCCCGTAACTTCTGTAACAGACTTGCCGTCATAAAGAACAGTAACAGTCATCTGGTTCTGGGTAAGAGTACCTGTCTTGTCAGAGCAGATAACGTCAACGCATCCCAGAGTCTCAACTGCAAGGAGTCTCTTGACGATAGCGTTGTTCTGGGCCATCGTGGTCATGCCGATGGAGAGGACTATCGTAACGACCGCAGCAAGACCTTCAGGGATAGCGGCAACTGCAAGTGATACCGCAGTCATGAGCGCATCCGTGGGAGCCTGCTTCTGGATGAAGATATCTACTACGAGAACTATGATGCATACGAAGATGCAGACAACGGCAAGGATCTTGCCGAGTGATGTGAGGCTCTTCTGAAGAGGTGTCTGCTCATCTTCGATATTCGTAAGCTTATTGGCGATCTTGCCGAGCTCAGTCTCTCTTGCTGTGGCAGTAGCTACGCCTCTTGCCCTTCCGTAAGTAACGACGGTACCCATGAAGAGCATGTTCTTGCGGTCACCGATGCCGCAGTCTTCAGAACAGATGGCATTTGCATCCTTATCTACAGGGACCGACTCACCGGTAAGCGATGACTCCTCAGCCTTGAGGGAGCTTGAAGAGATGAGCCTCATGTCAGCAGAGATCGCATCACCTGCATCGATCGCTATTACATCACCGGGAACGATGTTCTCAGAGTCTGTCATAACGATCTTGCCGTCCCTTATGACCTTGGTCTGGGGTGAGCTCATCTTCTTGAGGGCTGCCAGTGCCTGGTCAGCCTTACCTTCCTGATAAACGCCGAGGCAGGCATTGAGGATTACGATGGCGAGGATGACGATCACGTCTACCCAGTCTTCGATGCCGCCTTCAGGTGACTTATATGCCATATATGCAGAAAGGCCTGCTGCTACGAGAAGGATTATTACCATCGCGTCCGCAAACTGTGACAGGAATCTCTTCCACAAAGGTATCTTCTTCTCTTCGCCTAATGAGTTTGGACCGCTCTTGGCAAGTCTTAAAGAAGCTTCATCCTGCTTAAGGCCGTTTACCAGATCCGTACTGAGCTGCTCAGCGATCTCCTCTGCACTTTTTGTATATGCTTTTTCCACTGTCTTGGTCTCCCTTAAAATATTACGAGCGTAATTATACTAATTAAATATTTTTGTTTCAATGAATAAATAAGACGAAATACATGCTTCTAATACGCGGCTTTTGCGTCAAAAAAGAAACGGGGATAATTTCCCGGTCCAAATCTGCCAAAACCTCGAAAAGCCCTATTTTACTAAATGGGACACACCATGTCTCATTAAAAGAAAAGCGTTTTTGGACGCTCCGTGTCCTTCATTTGGGGCCCGGGCAGGCTTAAGCTTGAGGCATGACAACCAAGGAGGACACAAAAATGAAGAACACATTTAAGATCATCTCAAGACTTGCTTTAGCTGTTACGGGTATCGTATTCATAATCATCTCAATGGTTACGGATAAGATCACTCCCTACCTCGCATTGGGGCTCGCCTTCACGGCTCTCGCAAACCTCTCAAATTGCATGGTGCTGTCTAAAGGGTATAATCCAAAGATAAAAGACTCTTCTTTGGAGGAATGACATGGACCAGAAAAAGATCGGCGGATTCTTAAGAGATCTCAGGAAAGAAAAGAACCTTACCCAGGAACAGCTTGCAGACAAGCTCTTTGTCTCAAGACGCACAGTGTCAAGATGGGAGACCGGAAGCAACATGCCTGACCTGGATCTGCTCGTTGAACTCGCTGATCTTTACGAGGTCGACTTAAGAGACATTTTTAACGGACAAAGGAGAGAAATCAAAATGGACAAAGAGATAAAAGACACGCTTATCCAGGCGGCTGATTATACGCAGGAAGCCAAGAAGGTATTCACAAGACGCATGAGCTATATGTTCGCCGTTGCGGCCGTCGCATTCATAATCTACATGATCTCGATATATGTACTGCCCGAGGATGTCGGCGGTATCGTGGGATTCCTGCAGGGCGTATCGCTCGGCATCGCACTGGGAATGCTCATCATAGGATTCCTGATAACAGGCCCCATAGGAGAGAAACTGTTCGCCTTAAGAAAGTGCAGGCATTAATCTCTGGTGTGACCGCAGTCGTTAAGAAGCTCGATAATCGGCATCGCGAGAGTGCCGGGTCTTTTGTCAAATCTTAAGATCGATATGGCTGTATGACCCATATGCACCGCTGCGCACATATAAGGGAATTCCTGATTCAGTATATGGGCAAGTAAGACTGTTGCAGAGCCCCCGTGGCAAAAGACTGCAACAGTCTTTGTGTTTTCGAGAGGAGAGATGTTTCTGTAGTAAAGGCCCTCCCTCTCATAGCCTAAGGTCTTAAGCCAGTCATCTGCCTGTCTTACCTTTGTATCGAAATCAACTACAGCAGTGTTATCGATGAATTCTTCTCTGCTGCGCCACTCAGGCGATCTTAGATCTGTCCCCTCATCCATCATGAGATCCGCGGTATTCCACGGATGGCCGCTCTCATAAAGAGCCTCTTCCTTGCCGTATCTGATCTCACGCATAAAGGGCAGCTCATGAATAGGAGAAATGCCAGACAGTTCGGTAAATGCCTCAGCCGTCTGCCAGGCGCGTCCGTGCGTTGAGGCATATACGGCATCTATATTCTCGCAAAGAAGCCTCCGGGCAGCTTTCTTAGCCTGCTCATGGCCCAGTTCAGTCAAAACGTCCAGATCGTAATCAGGATCTCCATGTCTTATGAATATCAGTCTCATATCAAGATTATATACTCAGGAATGAAAAAAGTCCCCAAGCAAAGCTTGAGGACTTGGTGCCCAGAACCGGAATCGAACCAGTGACACGGGGATTTTCAGTCCCCTGCTCTACCGACTGAGCTATCTGGGCAAAAAACAAGACCGAAACCGGAAGGTTCCGGTCTTGCTTGGCGACGCAGAAGGGGCTCGAACCCTCGACCTCCAGCGTGACAGGCTGGCATT
>CAMHSJ010000001.1 GCA_946187935.1 uncultured Clostridia bacterium | reverse complement strand
GCATTTCAAAGCATCCTGGATACAAGCAGATAACAGACATGTTGAATAAGGCATTCAACAAGTACGATGACCTCAGTAATCTCATATTCCATTCAGATCAGGGTTGGCAGTATCAGATGTACCAATACCACAAGGCATTAAGAGAGCGAGGAATAACACAATCCATGTCACGCAAGGGAAATTGCTTAGATAACAGCCCAATGGAGAACTTCTTCGGAAAGATGAAGAATGAGATGTTCTACGGACACGAATATGAATTCAAGACATTAGAGCAGTTACAAAAAGCTATGGAAGAATACATTGAGTACTACAACAAAGAGAGAATCCAGGTCAAACTGAAAGGACTGACTCCTTGCCAGGCAAGGAATCAGTCCTTATACTCGTTTTAAGCCGTCCAACTTTGTGGGTTCACTTCAAAATCCGAGGCTTATTTATTGAATGATTATAGCGGAAGATCATCAATGCACATGTAATAGACGCCGATTCTCTTGATAAATCCGTTTACATCGTGCTTAATATGAGCCACCTTATAAGGTGCTCTTTGAATCCGAGACAGAAGAACCGCCAGAGCTCCGCCCCATACTACAGTTGTATCACACGGCTTATCCATAGGTTTCGACAAATTCTTTAATGGTAGCTTCGTTATAGGGCAGGAGATCGTTCTCGAACTCTTTCTTAGTTAAGACTGAATACTGATACGGAGCAAAAACAGAAATAATTCAACAAACTTTTAAGATAATATTATTGATTCGATTATCATTAAATACTACTTTAAGATTTTATTGACTCGCAAAAAATCTTAAAGTAGTTTTGTCTTAACCATATCTCTTAGAGGTTAATATGATAAGCGGTTAATACGGCAGAGGGTAACCTATCTCGTTAAAGAAAGCATCCAGAGTATTTTGATCCTCCGAATTCCCGTCCCGCGGCTGCGTATCAGATGTCATGACCCTGACAAGAGTATTATCTCTCAGGTACATGCCGCCGTACAGATAAACTCCGCCATAGTTAGCGTCACCCAGATCAGTGTTACCGTCAAAGAGGATATAACCGTATCCGTCTTCTTCATCGTAATAACACTTGCTAGTTCCGTCATTTCCGGATTCCCAGTAGTCATACATCATTTCGAATTCACCGGCGGCATCTGCCGGATCATCGTATATGGTTAAATAGAAGAATAAGTCGTCAGAAGCGTAACTGATCTCCCTGCTGTAATCAGCACCCTCAGTCACAGAGATCTCATCGTCACCGATCCCTAAGACCGAACACAGCGCATCCTTGAACTCATCCTCTCCGACGGCCTTGAAGTTGAACCAGTTGTAATAAGGGATCTCCTCCATGAATTCAAAGACCTTCTTGATGTTCTTGGCATTGTTGTCTTTTACGACCCACTTGCCTTCCTTCAGCGTAAAGATGACTGATATCTTTATCTCGGACGTATGCTCTCCGTTATTATCTTCAAGCGCCTCGATATAGTCTTCTATGTTTCCGCCGTCATCAAGAACATCATTATAAATGCCTTCATAGTCGGCAATCGTAAAGATGACGTCTGCCGTTGCGCTCTTATCTTTCTTCGAAGAGCTGACAGACTTGCTGTCCACCTCATATGTCATGGAATCCAATATGGCAGCGGTAATGCGCTCCATGTATTCACTGCTGATTCTGACCTCTTCGAGTTCAGCCAGTATCTCTTCTGCCTCATCCCCGTCTTCCATGAGTTCAGTGATATTATCACTGTCAAAAGCAATAAGAGCTTTTGCATATTCGTCCGCTGCTTTGATAACATTCTTGTCATCGCTGCTGCATCCGCAAAGTGACAGCAGAAGTGATGCGATAAGGACCAGGCCTATTATCTTTTCTCTTTTCATACCCATTCGCCTCCGTTTTCCGAATGATAACATATCTTTGATATATGTTATACTTTCACCTGAGTTCGTGTAGAATGTAAGCTTATATGCTTGCCTGTTGCTAAGAGATCTATGATAAGTGAATTGAAAACATTTAGGTTTTTACGCGGAGTTACTATATGAGAGTGACCAATCTAATACTGCATATTGTTACTTTATTGCTGATGCTTCCGGATGCATTGTTCATTGGCTTATCTACCCTGGTCAGCCTACCATATCTCGACGGCATAGAGATAATTGAAGTTCCTGTATTCTTCCTTTTGTTCTTTACCGGATTCTTCTTCTCGCTGATCGGCGGGATAATGCAGTTTGCAGGCTATAGAAAAGCGCCGGTCAAGAAATACATGAAGCGCGAGGTGATCATCCACGGTCTTGCCGCTTTAAGTTTCGGCTTGATGATCGCATACACACTGATATTGATCTTAAACCCTGCACCTAAGATCCCGGAGCTCTCTACCGACAGCTCCAACGTCAGAGTATCAGTTATCGATATAGCCGGATTTGCTGTGGCCATTATAGGAATTGTCTTTACATTAGCAGCAGGTACTATAAAGAACAAAAAGGCTGCTGCTATAACAGGTGCTTAAAGATCGTCACGCCCCGGGTTCTGTACTGAATGCGGAATGCAACCGGAAAATCGGGGACTTTCTGTTCCAATTGCGGCTCTAAATTGACCTGAAGCGATCAGTGCTCGTCTATAAACATCCAGCTGCCGGCATCGCGGGGATCTGTGCCGCCGAAAGTGTACCACTTGCCCGGCAGAAAGACTGTTCCGTTGTTCTCATATGTGTTCCACTTATCGGAGAAGAATACCGTCTGCGGTCCGTTCTTAAGATCTGAAGTAATGGGATTTCCCGTAAAGGGATTGACGGGATCTTCGATCAGTCCGGAAGTTGCCAGTACGGGTGTATCGCCGTTGGTCATGAGATCTTCGCAGACTGTAAAGCCGGCGGCGTTAAAATCCTTGACCATAAGAAGCGGCATGAAGAATTCCATATCGATGCCATTGCACCATGTGCCGTACTGGTCCAGACCGTAACCATGGTCTGAAACCAGGATGATCCTCGTGTTGTCATAGACGCCTGTTTCGCGCAGATGATCGAGCCACTTTCCGATCTCTATAAATGTCGCCATGTTGATGTGGTAGTGCTTCACCTGCTCTTCAGTCGTCATGTTCATTGTTCTGCCGTTAACAACATTTCCTGATACCCAATCCGTATCGTAAACAGTGTTGTCAACATTTATCGAAGGAACATAATCAGGCTTTTGCAAAAGGCACGGGGAATGTGTCGCATCAAAAGCCATCATAAGGAATGTGTTGTCGGTACTGTCGTTTACTGTTGTCATATCCGGGAGCGTCTCAAGTACGGAGTACGCTTCGACAAACTCCGGGTTATATCCCGTGCTCTGTGAAAGGCCGTTCATGTTTTGAATGAGCATTTGATTCCTGGAGACTGAATCGGGTTCGTTATAGTGTCCGTCATCATAGAGAAACTCTTGTAAGACCAGAGGGGATATCTTCATAAGCGAGAAGCAGAAGAAATTGCGGCTCAGAAGGCCGTTAAGACGCGATAGATCATCTTCTCCGAAATAGCCTGAATATCCTGCGGCGGAATAGCAGTTGATCTGAGGATAGTCATCATAGATCGACAGGTCCGGGATCCAGGTATAACCTGCACACGGCGGATCACACACGGTAACGGTATATCCCATTGAACTGAATAACACAGGCATGACCTTTAATGCTTCGTTCTGCTTGCTCTCAAGGCTTTCATCAGACCTGGCATTGATCCTGTCAGGTGTATATTCATAACCGCCGTACAATGCCGGAGAACCGATATTCGTGCACGGGCCGTACGATATCGTATTCGGATAGTAAGTAAAGCCGTCAAATTGTTCTGTCAGTTCAGGCTTCTCGTTGAAGATGAAAGGCACAAGACCTCCGCACGAACGGTCCAGCATGAGTACTACGACATTCTTGCCGTCTTTGCTCAAAGGCAGCTCGGGTATCTCAAATGCTCCGTTGTCATTATTCTGATAACTGCTGCACCCGTTGGCGATCTTTACCGTGTTGAAGATACCTGTTGCGGTCACTGCTGCGATACCTGCAATAAGGATGGTCCTTGCGGTCTTTTGATGATCCCTGTAAGTGATATATAAGACCACTGCCAGCATGAGTACGATCAAAATGTTCAGCAGGCAGCGGCCTGTCCCAAAGACCGGCATGATCTGATACTGCAATGTCGATGACAGCGTGCCGGGATCCGTTCCGAAAAGCAGATAATCCGCAACCGCTATTCCGCATGTCATCCAGGCCGCTCTGCCGAGGGCAGCTTTAAACCTGCCGCTCACCAGAAAATAGTAAACGCTGCCCCATAAGACCCAGCAGCCGAACGCCAGGATAATGGAATTCGTTAGATAAACGAAAGGACTGCCGGTATCGGCATCTGTTATGAATTCCTGCGGAGATGAAGCCATTACCGAAGACGGGATCAGGAACCCCGTGACCAAAGCCAGGAGTATCGTTCCGGAGAAGAATACGGCTGTATCATTTTTAAACTCATATGTTTTCTTGTTGTCTTTGACGGAATGAACTCTTTTGCCTTTCAGATATCTGCCGGCAATGCTCTTCAGAAGAGAGAAGACATTATTCATAAGCCAGTAGAGCACAAGTCCTGAAGGCGAGTTGTAAAGAAGCACCAGGAATACCGCTGCAAGTCCATAGACCTGAATCTTCTCGCTTAAAGGGTGCCCCTTAGTGTATATGATCCCCGAAACTATATTGATCAGAGTCATGAGGACCGGAAGGATATTTAAAGTGAGGCCTCCTGACGTGAACATGGCATCAGCGCTTCCCAGGTCAGAGATAAGACCGAAAGAAGTGCCCTTAAGGCTCAGCATCCCCGACAGGAGATCATAGGCAGCTATAAAGAACGGGATCTGAAGGAGAAGGGATATCGAACTCCTGAGTGCGTATACCGGCTTGTAGTGATTGATGCGGTAATAAGCCTGAAGCGTCATGTAGCGCTCATCGCCTTTGAATGCGCTCTTTATACGCTTGATCTGCACAGCCATTTTCGACTGGATATCCCGCTCTTCTGCCTGCAGCATATCTGCTCTCTTGTACAGAGGCAGAACAAGCAGGTTGACCGCAAGACTTAAGATCATAATCGACAATCCGGCGTTGCCTGTAAGCGTATCAGCCACAGAAAAGACAACTTCAAAAAGAAGCTTTAAAGGTGCGATCAAAAACGTATAAAGCATTGAGAGAAACGTCATATGCAAGAGTCCTTGTCCTGAATGATACACCGAAAACGATGCAGCGTTCAATGTGGAGTCTGTGGATAAGGATGATATAATCATTCTATCCGGAAACAAAAAACAGGTTTAACAAGACAGGCCGACGGCTGGGGATGTGATCGATTATGTCTAAGACTCGTGCATTGATCTCTATACTGCTCATTATTACGCTTTCCATATCAGGGTGTTCAAACGCTTTTGCAAAAAACAGTACTGACACCAGTTCTGTGCAGATGTCTGTCATGCTCGGTGATCCTTATGAAAACCTGATAGAAGGTCAGTCCTTCTATTGCATTCGGGTAAACGGAGATTACTATAAGCTTTCAGATACCGATTTTTCTGCCGATCTGCTTACTGCAGAAGATCCGTCACTCTTACCTGTTCTGGAAGACGGTCAGTTCGCAAAGGTCACAGCAGATCTCAGAGTGATCGCCAGCTCCTTCGGATATGTTCCCATCGTTACGATAATCTCCACTGAGATCACGGATCTCAAGGCATTTGAACCTGTTGAATTTGAAGATATAGCTGAAGATCCGGACCTCCCTTCTGCTGACAGCGAAGAGATGAGCAGTGCTTCAAATCTGTTCCAATATACATATGAGGGGAACCTGTATCTGATCTTCGTATATGACGGGCATGTCACTGCGTATTCAAAAGACGGCCTGTTCATTGATTACGAAAGATTTGCCAAAGAGAATAAGTTCAATAGATTTTTCGAGCGTCTTAAGGACTGAGGATCACCTGGAAGATGGAAATGGACAAGAAAAAAGCGATAACAAGACCTGTCGTGCAGACTGCTGTGATAATGGCGGTATTCTATGCATTTGAGATACCAATGGTCTGGCTGGATGTTTTCCCTGAGTACAGCATGCTGCTCACAGCCGATATCATTCTGAGAATTGCACTGGGAACTGTGTCCTTGGTGTTATTGCACAAACATTCCGTGCGTGGCGAGAGCAAGTATACGGTCAAACAGTTATTTACCAACAGGATACCGGCAAAGACATGGCTCGTGTTGATACCTTTTATCATCAGCATTCTGTTGCCGTTTTTAAAACTGTTTACTGCTTTTGCTTTCGCTTCAGAAGTATTGGGATTGGTTTGTCTGGTCATCTTTCAGCAGTTTGCAGTCGGATTTTATGAGGAAACTGCTCAGCGTGCCCTTATGATGAATGGGCTTATCAAGCTGAATACCGGTACCGTTAAACAGCGTTTGTTTACTGTATTTATCACTGGAGCATTTTTCGGATTAGGGCATTTCCCGAATATACTTTTCGGTGAAAACCCTCTTTTGCAGTGCCCTTCAACAATGATGTGGGGAATGTTTATCGCTGCGGTCTATATGCTGTCTGACAACCTTCTCCTTGTGATCCTGCTTCATACACTGAGTGACAGTACTTTCAGGATAGTAAAAGGTTTATTCGGCTATGCGCGTGATTCGTTCTTTTGCAAGTCTGTCGATAGTATAAGAACAGTTATCGATCTTTTGATACTGCCTCTTATGGCCATTCTGATCTGTGTGTTATATGACAGATTGAAAAACACAGAAAAAACCAGTGTGCATGATGCGTCTGAGGGGCAATGATCTTTGATCCTCTTGCCATTTCCCTGTCCCTGATCTGCCTGAAACAGACTGATGTGATTGTTATAATAGTCCTATGATCCATTTAAAGAGAAAAGCAACAGTTTTAGCATTGATGATCACCCTTGTCCTGTGTTCAGGATGTCTTAACGGCAGGCACGATCCAAATCTTTCGATCGGCGAACAGATAAAGACCAGACACTACGATCACAATGCCAAGGATTTCGGCAAGAACGAACTGTTAGATGAGATCCTTGCTGCTTCTTATGAACAAGATAGTGATAGGATCTTGGAACTCTTCTCGGATCACGCTTTAGAAGAGGATGAAAACCTGGAAGATGAGATCACTCTTTATCTGGAAAGCTTTCCTGAGGATATCGATGAACTGTATAACCGCGGTTGTTCTGAGTTTGGAAGTCATAACAGGGGTTCTTCAGAATACTTTTATCTATATCAACCGGTTGTTTGGATCAAATGCGATAATGGCGATGTGTACCTTCTTGAAGTGATCTGGATAGAGGGGGATTCAGAAAACCCTGAAAGACAGGGTATTCATTCAATACAGCTGATCAGTATGAAAGCTTATGAAGATAATGACCATACCATACACAGAGAAGACGACAGACCCGGTGTATATGTATATGAATGATGAATTATCTTGAGAGTGATATTACATCGTAATGGCAGGCAGCCTCAGTTCTGAAAGGAAAGCTCCATCCTGATGCACCCGAGCTCACATACAACTCGGTGTTTCCATAGTGATAGACTCCACATGCATCATGATCTGTCAGTTCATAAAGGAACCTCAGAGGGAACAGCTGCCCTGCGTGGGTGTGTCCCGAGAGCTGAAGATCGGCGCCTGCCTCGATGATGTCTTCTGTCTCATACGGAGTATGGTCAACTGATATGACGAATGAATCTGATGGTCTTTCCGGGATCTGACCGGTCGGGATACGTCCGTTTTCGCAGCCAGCATCTCCCCTGCCGAGAATGACAAGATCATCTGCAAAAGCTGTCCAGCTGTCTTCAAGTATGACGATCCCGTTCGACTCGAGAGCGTTTAACAGGTCTTCGTCAGAATAAGTCCTTCCCCCCGTCAGATCAGAATGTGTTTGTCTGTCATGATTTCCGTAGATGAAATAAACAGGAGCACCAAGCTGTCCGATCATCTCGTAAGTCTTTTTCATTTCTTCCAGCGTCGTGTATTCATCAGTAATATCTCCTCCCAGAAGGATCAGATCCGGCTTCTCATCCCTGATCATCTGCAAAGTGTTTAGTGCAGTATCAAAACTCTGAGATGATCCGACATGAAGGTCAGAAAGAAAGACTATCGTATAACCGCTTTCGAGCTTGGGCGAATGCATCTCAAAATGCTTAGGCGTCACTATCTGCATGTTTAAGGTGCCATATATAAGATAAGCTGCTGTCAGGCATGCGCCTGAGATGATCTGGATCTTAGTGCAGTCTTTGTGTTTCTTATAGATGACATACGGAAGGGTGACGATATCTGATAACGCATCGCCGAACAGCGCAACGTAGATTGCCGCAAACAGAAAGCCGGATCTCCATGCTATAAGTTCGTCTGTCGCGACAATGATATAAGCGATCAGAACGGACAGCAGGAATTTTACGGCAAACAGTACAAAACGGACCTGATATCCGCATTTTTTTCTGACAGGGATCTGCAAGATCTGAAGCACCCCGAAAAACAGGGCTGACAGAAAGATCCACAAAGCAAAACGTAAAGTATCCATATATACGATTATACCTTCATATGCCCTCGGAAAATATCTGAAATCTTTTATAAATGCATCTCTATCTTGTATATCCGGACTGCCTCCCGGGGGTATCCTATAGTCATATCTGCTTGAAGGGAGACTCTTTATGGATAATTTCAATTTCTTTAGCCCCACTGAATTCGTCTTCGGCAAGGACCGCGAGAATGACGCAGGCGTATACGTTAAAAAGTACGGCGGCTCGAAAGTCCTCATCCATTACGGCGGAGGTTCGATCGTCAGATCAGGCCTTCTTGACCGCATCAAGGCATCACTCGGAAAAGAGAATATCCCTTATATCGAACTTGGCGGGGTCAAACCGAATCCAAGGGATTCCAAAGTCTATGAAGGCATAGAAACCGTCAGAAGAGAAGGCATTGATTTCATCCTTGCTGCAGGCGGAGGCTCAACGATAGACAGCGCCAAAGCCATAGCGGCAGGCAGCCTCTACGATGGCGATTTCTGGGATTTTTACAGCTATAAGACGCATATCGAAAAGGCGCTCCCCGTAGGCACGGTCCTGACTATCGCAGCGGCAGGTTCCGAAGGATCAGGCGACTCGGTCATCACCAAAGAAGACGGCATGCTCAAAAGAGGCGCCGGAAGCGATGCGTTAAGGCCAAAGTTCTCCATAATGAATCCTGAACTGCTCTATACCCTTCCCCCCTACCAGACGGCTTGCGGCGCGACAGATATTATGGCTCATGTTTTCGAGAGGTATTTTACGAATACTAAGGAAGTTGAGATCACTGACAGGCTTTGCGAAGCAGTGCTCATGACGATGATCAAAGAGACTCCCAGGGTCATTGCCGATCCTTACAACTATGAGGCCAGAGCCAACATCATGTGGGCAGGCACAGTAGCTCATACGAACCTCGTCGGCGTCGGCAGAGAGCAGGACTGGAACAGCCACGGAATAGAGCACGAGCTGTCAGCCAAATACGACTGCGCACACGGGGCCGGGCTTGCTGTTATCATGCCCGCTTGGATGGAGTATGTCTATAAGCACGATGTCATGAGATTTGCCCAGGCGGCAGTCCGCGTATGGGGTGTTAAGATGGATTTCTTTAATCCTGAGCTTACAGCTCTTGAAGGCATAAAACGATTCAGGATGTTCCTCAGATCCATTGGAATGCCGATCAACTTCAAAGAGCTCGGCGCAGACGTTAAAGATATCCCGGAGATGGTAGAGAAGATGGGCATAGGAAGTGAGACCGGCGGATTTGTTCACCTTAAACCCCAAGATGTCGCTAACATCTATCAGATAGCATCTGACGCAGAGATCTAACGGAAGCTGACAGTTACAGCTCAGTCTCTTTCCCGTGCCCGTAATAGATGGTCTTAACGCCAAGAGATCTGATGCGGTCGTATGTCTTCTTCAGAACATCCATGTCCCAGTACAGGTGTCCTATGGATGGTCTGATCCAGTTATCCATTGCGTCTCCTAACAGAAGAAAAGTTCCTGATATAAGAAGACCTATGGACCCCCTGGTGTGACCGGGCAGTTCAATGACCTTGATATCAGGAAATCCGTAATCTTGCAGGGTATCGCCTTCTTTTATGAATATCGGATCGGCAGGCCTTGCTGCCTTCGTTTCCCTAAGCTGTTTTATGGACAGCTTGAGCACGACAAAACCGACCAGGCCAAACGATCTTAAGGGCTGAGCATCGTAGTCGTCAAAGAGCTCATCATCTGCTCTGTGATATGCTACAGGAACGCCGAACTTATCTGAGATTACCTTTGCATTTTCCGCATGATCGAAATGCGTATGAGACAGTACTATGAGCTTTAGGTCGTAACCGTCAAGTGCATCTAATACCATATCTAACGAGGCCTTGCTCGAGGTATCAAACAAAACAGCATCCTTGCCTGCGGATACGATATAGCAGTTATCTGTCCCGCCTTTGACTCTGGTTATCTTATATTCATCCATGTCTATGTATCTCCTGCCCCGGATCTTAAGCTTACTGTAACCTATTTGGGAAGATAAGGGAAACCCCTGATGGTATAATTGATATCAGATCAATTTGAATGGGGGATCAGATATGAAGAAACTAACTAAGAGTGCTGCACTTATTCTTGCTGCCGCTATGATGCTCACGGCAGCATCATGCAAAAAGGAAACCGAAGAGAGCTCAGAAGAGAGTCTGGTCTCCGAATCCGTTGCATCTGAGACTGCTTCTGCTGAACCGTCAGAATCCGAGACCACCGCTGAGTCTTCAGAAGAGACAACGGAATCTGAGGAGACTGAGGCAAGCGAGATCCAATTCGATTATGAAGCAAGTGATCTGGATGGCAGTGTGTATCCTTTCCTTCTGAGCGAAGATGTTTTTGCCGAAACATCTGATGCTCTTGGAGCAGCTGTCTATTACAATGTTGACGACTTCATCGATCTGACTGACAGGATCAAGCTCAGGCAAGAAGATGCAATGGACACATTCCATGACGGGATCGCCATAGTGGCTTCCGGTCACGACAACGTTACTGAGCTGATAGAAGACTTCGGCGACCCTTCTTCAGGTGATGCGGACATTACAGGCGGTCTTACCTCAATGTGTCTTTTCACAGCTGCTGATCCTGCAGCTGACGGTTATCAGGTCATAGTGGTCTGCTATGAGGCCGGCGATGATGAAACATTAACAACCTGGTACAAAAGGGCTGTGTCCGAGATGATGGAGAATCTTGACACCGCTTTTCCCAGCAACGATATGTATCAGTCTTCCGTAAGTCTTTATGAGAACGCTGATTCAAGAGCTTTTCTTGCCAAATATCTCATAACGGATTCTTTTGCTGAGAGCGGCGGATATCCCAAAGGTTCAGGCGCTTATGTCGCTTTCTATACCAGTGGCAACAGAGCTGTCTTCATCACTTTAAAGGAACTGAGTTCAGACAAGAAAGGCCTCGATATAATGAACAGATTCTGTGATGGGATGGGCATAATCAGCCCTGAACTCGCGTGAGGTATTTGCTGTGTATAAAAGAGTCTTTTCGCTTTTGATATGTGTCCTTTTCGTATTTGGGACGTGCGGTTGTTATATCGGTTCCGGCGCAGGTATGAGGCGCAGGGAGCATAAGAAAGCAAAAGTGCTCTTCGGTTATCTTCAGGATGAAGACATAGAAAGTATAGAAGAGCTTTTCGCAGATAATGCCTCAAGAGCAGCTGATCTTGACAGGCAGCTTGATGACTTCTTTGATGAGATCGACGGGGATATCGAATCTTACGGCCGCATAGACGTGTCTATCGTGGAAGAGTGGGTCGATGACTGGAAGACGACACGCGCAATGCTTCAGGTAACGTTCAGGGATGTAACGACAGACGAAGGCGTCACCTACGATGAGATCGTCTACATGAGCTATGCCGTTCATCAGGATCCTGATCTGGTCGGGATAAATGTCATGTCACTTATAACGGACGATAAAGAGGTCATCTCCGTCGGCGGATATACTGAATAAAAGTTCTTACGGCAAAGGATATCCTATCTCCCGCAATACATTATCGACATCTTCCCTGTATGAGGCTTCATCACTGTTGGCCATTACCATGACCACTATGTTATCTTTACAATAGACCCCGCCGTAGAGATCGCCGTACATGAATTCGTCAGAATAACTGTACCCGTCTACAGTCACATAACCGGCATATTCCCTGTAGTTAAAATTCATGTTGTGATCGCCGTCGAAATCGTTATCGTCGATCATGTCATCAAAGACATCATAGATCCTGTCCTCGAAAAAGTCTGAAGCTTCTTCCTCGTCGGTAAATTCAACATAAGCAAAGAAACAGGGTCCGTATATACCGCTGACGAACGTATCATATTCATAATAATCAATATCCCCGGGCTCATCAAACACTAAAATGTCACAGTTCTCTTCCATACTCAACTCATCCTCAAGAACACTGATAAAACGTGATTCGCTTACATTCGTGTAATTGCACCAGGTATAATCATTAACGTCATATATGAAACCGAACATCTTATAGAGAGTCTTGTTGTTCTTATCCTTCACGAGCCAATCGTCTCTTTTAAGGACGAACTTAACTGACAATGTCAGTTCTTTGGTGTTCGCTCCGCCATCGTCTTCAAGCGCATCGATATAGTCTTCGACATTTCCGCCGTCATCATAAACATTTTCATAGACTTCCTCAAAATCAACAAAGGTAAACCTGATATCTACGCTTGCCTCATCCTCCTTGGAGATCTTAATGCTTTTCCTGTCGACTTCATATGTCATGGAATCAAATATCGCATCAAAGATCGCCTTGCTGTCTTCACTTCTCTCATACGAATATTTGTATGAAGCAAGTTCAGAAGCCGCTGACTCTTCATCTGCCATTAATCCGGCGATATCTTTAGTGTCAAAATCAATGACCGCTTTCGCAAATTCATCTGCTGCCGTAATAACTTCCTTCTTCTTGCCGCTGCAGCCGCTTAACGACAAGAGCATCGATAAGACAATAACCGATGCAAGCAGTTTTGTTCTCTTCATAAGCCCCTCCTGACAGATGATCGATCATCGATAATACTGAGATTATAACATGCATCGGCCATCCGTATTTACCTGAGCTCTAATGGTATAATCTGTCTCATAGGACGGTTACAAAGATGCTTAAAGAAACTTACACTCAGACAATAGATACAGCAAGGCTAATGCTTAGAAAGTTCGAGTTTTCTGATTCATCATCTGTACTTAAGAACTGGGCATCTCTTCCCGAAGTGCAGCTTGAATACGGTGAGCCCGTTTATTCCACGGAAGAAGAATTAATGCCCCTTCTTCAAAAGTACATCAACGGATACTCCTCTCCTAATTACTACCGCTGGGCGATAATCGAGAAGTCATCCGGCGAATGCATAGGTCAGACAGCATATTTCCTGGTGGATGCAAAAAACGAATTCGCAGAGATAGAATACTGCATCGGCACCGCTTTCCAGGGCAAGGGATATGCGACAGAAGCTTGTCTGTCCGTAATAAGATACGGGTTTGAAGTCATCGGGCTTCACAAGGTGCAGGTATGCGTAAGGCCGCTGAACCTGTCTTCCCGCAAGGTAATAGAGAAATGCGGGTTCGTATATGAGGGAACATTAAGAGATTATTTCAGGATGCCTGACGGCACATTCGAAGGAAGGATGTTCTTCTCTCTTATCAACATGTCTGACAAGACCGTTTTTGATTCAGAGAACATCATATTCGTGCCTCCGTCTTTAGATCTTGTGCCCGAATACCTAAAGATGGTAAACGACATCGATAACGTCGCAAGATTCATAGGAGACAGGCGCGAGCCTTACACCGAGGAAGAAGAGACCGCCTACATAAGTGAGAGGATAGGCAGGAACGCCTCTATGTTCTCAATGCTCGAGAAGGGCACGATGAGGTTTATAGGAAATATCGAATTCTTTGACAGGAATGGTGACACAGCAGAATGGGGCATCGTTCTTCCCTTCAATATGCAAAACAAAGGTTACGGCAAGGAAGCATTGATGAGATCTATAGACTACGGTTTTAACGAACTGGGGCTCAGGCGCATCCTGATCACCGTGTTTACGGATAATGCCCGCGCGATACATCTGTATGAGAAGTGCGGTTTTAAAGAATACAAAAGAAACGACAAAGACATCTTTATGGAGCTTGTAAGGCCGGAGGCTTAAATGGTCAGAGAAGCAAGAACAGAAGACTTAGATGCCATCCTGGAGCTGTATCTTGATCTTCATGAAGACAGTATCCCTGAGCATGATCAGCACCTTCAGGATACATGGGATCAGATAGTAAATGATCCTGATCACCATCTGATAGTAAATGAAGTTGACGGCAGGATAGTCAGCTCATGTGTATGCGTGATAATACCCAACCTGACAAGAAGCGTAAGGCCTTATGCGTTTGTAGAAAATGTCGTAACTCATAAAGACTTTAGAAAGCGCGGGTTTGCCCGTGAATGCCTTGACTTTGCAAGGGATATAGCAAGGCGTGAGAACTGCTACAAGATGATGCTGCTGACGGGCTCGAAGGAATCTTCCACCCTTCGCTTCTATGAGGGCGCAGGCTATAACAGCAGCGATAAGACGGCCTTTATCCAATGGCTCTGAAAGGAGGCAGCTATGGCATCGAGCAAGGAATATCTGGAGTTTATCTTAGAGCAGCTCTCACTGTCAGATGAGATCACTTACAAGGCGATGATGGGCGAATATATCCTTTACTTCCGCGGCAGGATAATAGGCGGCATTTACGATGACAGGTTCCTGGTAAAGCCTGTCAGATCCGCGCTTGAGATGATGCCTGACGCGCAGTTGGAATCGCCTTACGAAGGCGCCAAGGAAATGCTGCTCGTTGACGAGGTCGATAACCGGGAGTTTCTTAAAGAACTTATAGAGAGGATGTACACAGAGCTCCCTGAACCGAAGAAAAAGAAGAAAGGTTAAGGGAGGTCTTGTATGCCTTTACTTGCTTCATTCATGGTCCCGCATCCCCCTCTTATAGTTCCTTCCGTCGGCAAAGGAAGTGAGCGTGCGGTCCAAAAGACCATTGATTCATATAAGGCCATAGCAGATGAGATAGCAGACTTATCTCCCGAGACCATAGTGATAATAAGCCCTCACTCTGTGATTTATCAGGACTATTTCCATATCTCGCCCGGCAAAAGAGCGTCCGGCTCATTTGCTTCTTTCAGAGCGCCTGATGTCACGTTCGATGAAGAATACGATGAAGAACTTAGAGAACAGATCGTAAGATACTGTGATGACTCTGATCTTCCATGCGGCACTCTCGGAGAAAGGGATCCCGGGCTAGACCACGGGACCATGGTGCCATTGTGGTTTATCAGAAACAGCTATAAAGGCGGCAAGATAGTGCGTCTCGGTCTGTCGGGCCTGCCTCTTAAAGATCACTATGCCTTGGGCGGCATCATCGGAAAAGCAATAGATTCCACTGGCCGCAGGACCGTCATAGTCGCAAGCGGTGACCTCTCGCACAAGCTTAAAGAAGACGGCCCCTACGGTCTTTCCCCTGAAGGTGCCATTTACGATGAGAGGATCATGGACGTCATGAGCCGCGGCGCGTTTGAGCAGCTCCTGGATTTTGACGAAGACTTCCTTGACCTGGCTGCTGAATGCGGACACAGATCGTTCGTTATAATGGCAGGCGCCTGGCAAGGCAGTAAGGTCATCTCCAGAGCTTATTCACACGAGGATCAGACAGGCGTAGGCTACGGCATATGTTCCTTCTATCCTGACACAGGTCCTGACATCTACGTAAGGCTGGCCACGCTTTCGATCGAAAAGTATATCCGCACGGGAAAAAGACTTGCTCTTCCTGATGATCTTATAAGCCTTCTTGAAGGTAAGACTCCTCCCCCGGAGCTGACATCTTCAAGGGCGGGAGCATTTGTATCCATACATAAGGATGGTGACTTAAGAGGCTGCATAGGCACCATCTCCCCTCTTGCATCCAGCCTTATGCAGGAGATCGCTGACAACGCGGTAAGCGCTTCCACATGTGATCCGCGTTTTACTGCCATAAGAGAAGATGAACTCTCATCACTGGAGGTAAATGTCGACGTCCTTAAAGAGCCCGAAGACATCGATTCACTCGATAAGCTGGATGTCAAAAGATATGGTGTGATAGTCTCAACACCTGACGGCAGGAGAGGCCTTCTGCTTCCTGACTTAGAGGGCGTCGATACCGTAGAGGACCAGGTCATGATAGCCATGCAAAAAGGCGGGATCAAAGCAAGCGAGAAGATCTGTCTTCAGCGTTTTGAGGTGGTGCGTCACAGATGACAAGATGCCATGTCTGCTTCAGACACTGCGAACTTAAAGAAGGCGCTTTGGGTTTTTGCGGCGCGAGAACAGGAAGCGCTGAGGGTGTAGTATGTTCTAATTACGGCCGGATATCTTCCATCGCTCTTGATCCCATTGAGAAGAAGCCCCTAAGGCGCTTTATGCCCGGATCGAAGATCCTGTCCGTGGGAAGTGCCGGCTGCAACTTAAGATGTCCGTTCTGTCAGAACAGTGAGATCTCCTGGGGAGATGAGGCAAGGGATATCCTTCTTTCATCGGATGAGATAACACCTGAAAGGTTATCTGATCTTGCACTCAAGTATAAAGCTATGGGCAACATAGGCGTTGCATTTACCTATAACGAACCTCTGACAGGATATGAATTCGTCCGTGATACCGCAAGGCTCGTTAAGGATAAGGGCATGAAGAACGTCCTTGTTACAAACGGAACTGCTGCTGTCAGCGTCCTTGAGGAGATAAGCCCTTACATAGATGCCATGAACATAGACCTTAAGTGTTTTGACCGCGATACCTATAAGTCGGTCCTTGGCGGTGATCTTGATATGACCATGGATTTCATCAAGGGGGCCTCTGAGACATCTCATGTTGAGATAACCTGCCTTATAGTCCCGGGGATAAGTGACAGCCCGGAGAAGATGCGTGATATGAGCAGATGGATCGCAGGGATAAGTTCAGATATACCGCTCCATATATCAAGGTTCTTCCCGTGCTTTCACATGAAAGACGCCTCACCTACCCCTCTTGATACCATATATGCCCTCAGAGATATAGCAAGGCAGGATCTCAGATACGTTTACACGGGAAACTGCTGATCTTTAAGGAAAAAACATGCCTAAGACAGTATAATATAGGCTGACTGATACAAAATAATAAACAGATTGGAGTCAGACATGCCCTACAAGATTGCCGTCGTCGACGATGACGCTTTGACGCTTAAAGTTGCAGGACATATCCTCAGCAAGAACGGGATGACTATAACCGCTTTCAGGAGCGGCAAGGATCTTCTCGATCACATTACTGACAGCAGGATGGACCTTATCCTGTTAGACATACTGATGCCGGAGATGGACGGGTTTGAGACGCTCGGAAGACTAAGACAGATCGAAAAGGATCTGGGGCTCGATGAAACGCCTGTCATATTCCTTACTGCCGAGAGCGAGACAGATGTCGAGAACAAAGGCTTTGAGGTGGGAGTATCTGACTTCATAAGAAAGCCCTTCGATTCAGAAATACTCTTAAGACGTGTTGAGAATGTATTGTCCAAACAGGACCAGATCAACAGATACCAGAAGGAAGCATCGACCGATCAGCTGACAGGCTGCCTCAACAAAGCTTCGGCATCTGAGAGGATAGCCTTTGAGATGGGCAAAAGATCAGGATTCCTGATGATGACGGACATAGATTCCTTCAAGCTCGTAAACGACATATACGGTCACGATGCAGGAGACCAGGTCCTAAGAGCCTTCGCGGATATAGTAAGGCAGCACATTAAGGAAACCGACATATTGGGACGCGTAGGCGGAGATGAATTTGCTTTATATGCTCCTTCTTTCTCGTCTGAGGACGATATAGCGGCATTTACCCGAAGTGTTAACGAGGAATTGATCAATAACACAAAAGACATTCTGGGTTCAGGCATGGATATCCATCTCGGTGTATCAGTCGGCGCAGTGTATGTAGCAGGAACTGACACTGATCTTGAAGCCCGCCTTGCTGAAGCAGACAGAGCTCTTCTCAGCGTCAAGCAAAACGGCAAGCACGGATATTCCATAAGCGGCAAGGCCGAAGATCCGGAAGGCCGTGTCAATCTTAAGAAGCTCTCCATGATACTCTCGGAGCGCAATATCTCCAATTCCGCTCTCAAGCTCGATCTCGATTCATTCATCGACGTATACAGGTTTGTCGTAAGATACCTGATCAGATATCACAAGGATGCCTGCAAGCTCCTTCTGTCCCTGTCTAAGAGCAGCAACGAGACTGATGAGGAATATGATGAGCTGACTTCTGTCTTCGCTGAGCATGTCAGCGACTGTCTGCGCAAGAGCGACCTTCTCATGCAGTATTCAAAGGACCAGTTCTTTGTATTCCTGACTGACATCAAGGAAGATGCCGTCGAACAGGTCGTAGGAAACATAATAAGGCAGTGGCGCAAGAAACACGGAGAGAAGGTCATCATTACCTATGAGGTCGAGTTCATCAAGACCGATGCAGCAAGAAACGGCGGCGCTGATAAGCCGTGGGTCATAATAGTGGATGACGATCCGATGAACCTTAAGATAGCAAGCCGTATCCTCGGCAAGAACGACATGAGCGTATCAACGCTCTCTTCAGGCAAAGAGCTCTTGGAGTTTGTATCTGACAACCGCCCTGACCTTATACTCCTCGACATCAACATGCCTGAGATGGACGGATTCGAGACCATAAGGCTCCTCAGGGCAAAAGAATCGGAGATCGCCGATATACCTGTAGTATTCCTCACCTCCGATACTGACGGTGCAGCCGAGAAGACAGGCCTCAGCCTCGGAGCTCTGGACTTCATCACCAAACCATTTGTCCCCGAAGTCCTTACCCTCAGGATCAGACAGATCATTGAGCTCATAAAGCTCCAGAAACATCTTGCGGATGAAGTCGCCAAGAAGACCAGAGAGAACGAACAGCTCTTCTTAAACGTCGTCAGTTCTCTGGCAGGCGCGATCGACGCCAAAGACACCTACACTAACGGACATTCGGGAAGAGTAGCCGAATACTCCAGAAAGATAGCGAGAAACTACGGATATAGCAGCAGTGAGCAGAGCGATATCTATATCATCGCCATGCTCCATGATGTCGGCAAGATCGGCGTTCCTGACGCGGTCATCAACAAGCCCGGCAAGCTGACGGATGAAGAATTCGAATATATCAAAAAGCATCCTGTCACAGGCTATCAGATCCTTCAGAAGATCGGTGAGATGCCCCAGCTTTCCGTAGGCGCCAGATGGCATCACGAGAGATACGACGGCTCAGGTTACCCTGACGGCCTGTCAGGTGAGGATATCCCTGAGATCGCGCGCATCATTGCCGTTGCAGATGCCTATGATGCCATGACGAGCAACAGGAGCTACAGAAAGATCATGCCTCAGGATAAGGTAAGGCAAGAGATCGAGAATGGCAAAGGAACCCAGTTTGATCCTAAGATCGCGGATGTCATGATCCGCATGATCGATGAGGATACAGGATACACGATGAGGGAATTATGATGAAGAGCCGCCAGACTCTTACAACGGTCATAACGCTTTTGGCAACGTTCATACTGATGACGCTGCTGACCATATTCACGGTAAGGGTCGTCTTCAGGACGTCTTATAATTCCGTTTACGAGATCGGTGAAGACAGGACTTCCGCCATAACGGCAGATCTCGAGAACTACTTGGAGAATGCCAAGTCCGTTCTCTGGGTCGCTGCCGATACCGTTGACCACATGCTCGTAAATGGAGCAACAAACGGAGAGATCATTAACTACATCACCCGCGAATCCACTAATACAGAAGCACAGTTCGACGCGTCCTATACAGGTATCTACGGTGTCATAAACGGCGAATATGTTGACGGCGTCGGCTGGACCCCGCCAGAAGGCTACGATCCCACCCTGCGCGACTGGTACACCACGGCAGTTTCCGCAAACAGCGAAGTCGTCATAGTCTCCCCTTATGTCGATGCGCAGACCGGCAACGTTATCATCTCCATATGCAAAAGCCTGAGCGATCCGGATAATGTGCTGTCCCTGGATCTGACCCTTTCCGGCGTTCAGGAGATAGTCGAGCAGATCGATATCAACGGAACAGGTTACGGTTTCATCCTCAATAACGACGGAATGATAATAGCCCATCCCGACAGGTCATTAAATGGTTCTTACTGCTATGACCAGCCCGGCGGCGCCGAGCTCTATGCCAAGGCTCTCGAAATACGCAAAGGTAATTTCACGACTGTAATAGACGGTGAGAAATGCACTGTCTTTGTCGATGAGGTCCTGGATCAGTGGTCTCTTATCATCGTAACCAAAAACAGCGAGTTCTTCGCAGCTCCGAGTTCCCTTCTTGTCATAAGCATCTTTATCAACCTGTGTGTATTTGCGCTCCTGTCTGCATTCTATATCCTGGGATACCGATTCCAGATGAGGACGAATAAGAGGATCGAAGCCATGAAGGCAAAGGAGCAGAAGAGAGAATACGAATCCAAGATCCTCATGCTCGAGAAGACTGCGGCCGACAATGCCAACAAGGCCAAGAGCGAATTCCTGGCGGATATGTCCCACGAGATAAGGACCCCGATCAACGCAGTCCTCGGCATGAACGAGATGATACTGAACAGATCAACTGACAAGGAGATCCTGGAATACTCCTCGGGCATCAAGCACGCGGGAGGCACGCTTCTTTCCATCATCAACAACATCCTGGACTTCTCCAAGATAGAGGAAGGAAAGATGACTCTTGTCCCTGCTGATTTCCATACCGAAGACCTGATAACGGCGCTCATCGACTCCATCAGCGAACGTGCGCATTCCAAGGGGTTAGAGCTTAAGGTGGATGTTGACAGATCGATCCCGTCAAAACTCAGAGGAGATGATGTCAGGATCAGCCAGGTCCTCATGAACCTTCTTACAAATGCGGTCAAGTACACTGAAGAAGGCAGCGTAACTCTCCGCGTAAAAGACTTGGGCAGAAGAGAGGATCTTGCCGATCTGAGATTCGAGGTCATCGATACGGGCATAGGCATCAAGGAGGAAGACTTCGGCAAGCTTACGGGATCTTTCGAACGCGTTGAGGAGAGAAGAAACCGTCACATAGAAGGAACGGGCCTCGGCATATCCATAGTAACCAAACTCCTTGCCCTGATGGACAGCAAACTGGATATCAAGAGCACTTACGGCGAAGGTTCGGAATTTGCCTTTGATCTTACCCTGCCTGTAGCAGAGGCTTCGCCCATTGGAGAATATGACGGAAAGAGGAAGTCTTCTTCAGATGTTACTTCTAAAGACAGGGCCAGGCTTAAAGCTCCCAAGGCAAAGGTGCTCGTAACAGACGACAATGCCATGAACCTTAAGGTCGCATCTAATCTTCTCAGTTTCTTCGGCATCAAAGCCCTCACCTGCTCTTCCGGCCTCGAGACCATCGAGCTGTGCCGATCTGAGAGATTCGACATCATTTTCCTCGATCACATGATGCCTAAGATGGATGGCATCGAAACACTTAAGACTCTTAAAGAGCGTCATCTCATCAAAGGCACCGTAGTCATAGCCCTTACGGCAAACGCCGTCGTAGGCGCAAGAGAACAGTACCTTAATGCAGGTTTCGACGATTATCTCAGCAAACCCATCGATCTTGACGGGCTCGAAAAGATGCTTTCCTGCTATCTGCCGGATTCAGCGGTCGCAGCCCCTTCAGAAGAACCTGCATTAAGCGATGTTCCTTCTGCTGACTTGTCAGGTGAACTAAGCAGGGAAAAAGCCGAAGCATTAGGTCTCAATGTCCAAGAGAGCATGGGATACCTGGGAGGCGACATCGATTTCTACCTCGAGATCCTTAAAGACTATGCCACAGATGCAAAAGAGAAGACAGATAACCTTGAAAGATTCCTTAATGATAAGGACTGGAAGAACTATAAGATCCTTGTCCATTCGATCAAGAGCGCATCAAAGACAGTCGGGGCTGATGATATATCCGCTCAGGCAAGAAAACTCGAAGAAGCAGCCGCAGCAGAGGATGCCTCTTATATTCTTGCAAATCACGGCAAGCTCGTGAGCGATTATAGGGACCTTGCCGGCAGGATACTTTGATTTGACATGATCAAAACGGGCAGTTTTATTTATTAAATTTAATCAGGTTTTTAACAAATATGTAACTATTTAACCCATTTTGCCTGTAAAATAGTAAGTATCTATCCTTTGGGGAGGGTGGCGCCAAATGGAAAGCAGATCCGGAAAACCTATCACTTTCAGCGAGATCGCTCTTGCTCTTGCAGGTGATTATGACAGCATATTTGTTATCGACGCTTTAGACGACTCTTATGTCGAGTATCTTGCCGAGGGCGACAACAAGGAGCTTGTTAAGAGAGCTTCAGGAAGTAACTTCTATGAAGATGTCATCCGTAACTGCCGCACCAACGTTTATCCCGAAGATCAGGACTACTTCATTAACTCATTCAAAAAAGAAAATGTCACGGAGATACAGAAGAACGGCAAGTCATTCACGCTCAACTACAGACTGATGATAAATGGCAAGCCTTACCACTACTTCCTTAAGACGATCAAGGGCGGAGATCAGAAGGTCATCATCGGCGTTCAGAATGTGGATAAGCAGAGGAAAAAAGAACTCGATGCCGATGAGCAGCTCAACACATACCGCTACATAGCAGGCGCATTGGCGAGCCGTTACGAGGCCATCTACTACATAAACATCAAGACAAATGAATACACGGCTTATTCCCTGAGCGAAGAGTATGCGGATCTCGGAACGACTGTAACCGGCTCTGATTTCTTCAATGAACTCACAGCCGACGTCAGGAAGATCCTTTTCAAAGAGGATATCGATTACGTCTTAAGAGAATTAGACAAGAAGACCCTTCTCAAGAATCTGGAACACAGCGGTACTGTTTCTCTGTCTTACAGGCAGCAGTTAGGTGAAGGCCTTAAATATGTAACGCTTAACGTAGTACAACCCAAGAACGACAGGGATCACATCGTCATGGGTCTCATGAACATAGATGCCCAGATGAGGAATGAGCAGAATATCCTTGCCGAGAACAAGCTCTTCAACGAAATTGTCATGGCTCTTGCAACAAGATATGAGGTCATCTACCGCGTAGACATCAATACCAACGAATATTACGAGTATAGTTCAAGTGCGGAATACACCAAGCTCGAAGTGGGCAACAGGGGCGATGACTTTTTCGCGGATTCCCAGGAAAACATGAAGCAGGATATCTACGAGGAAGACTATCCCATGATGGCCAAGGCGATCCTCAAGGAAAACATCTTAGAGCAGCTCAAGACGACAAATAAGATAATCCTCAATTACAGGCTCAATCTCGGAGGACGCCCCCAATACGTTTCGCTCGTAATAATGCGCGCTGACGAAAATTCTGATTTCATCATCGTCGCAGTCGAGAACGTCGATGAGGCAAAGAGAAGAGAGATGGAATACGAGGACAAACTCGGATTTGCGATCGATATGGCCAACAGAGATGCTCTCACCGGCGTTAAGAACAAGCATGCATATGTAAATATCGAATCACAACTTGATGAACAGATCTCCTCTGGTGAAGAGAGTAATTTCGGCATAGTCATCTGTGATATCAACGGCCTCAAGCAGGTCAACGACGAACAGGGACACAGCGCCGGTGATATCTTCATAAAAGATGCGTGCAGTATCATATGCGAAGTATTCGATCACAGCCCTGTATTCAGGATCGGAGGAGACGAGTTCGTAGTCCTTCTCAAGGGAACGGATTACGATAACAGGCTGGATCTTCTTAAAGAGTTCTACAACAGGCAGGTCGATAACAGGCATAAAGGTCTGGTAACATTAGCTTACGGAATGGCTGAATACTATCCCGGACTCGATAACAGGACCCAGGATGTCTTTGAGCGCGCCGATAATCTCATGTATGAGAACAAGAACCGCTTCAAGAACCAGCCTGTCAACGAGGAAGCTCAGGCCATAGAGAGTTACTCTTTCGTCAGGTTCTATGAACTCTATGAACAGTTACTGACCGCATTCGTCTCATTCGATACACCGGATGTCCCGCTGATAGAAAACCTCCTTGACAGGATCTCCAGGATGTTCAGGCTCTGCAAGGGCGTAACGAGGATCTATAAGAATCCCCAGGAGGAAAAAGAGGGACGCGGAGAGACTATCTGCACTTTTAACACCGGGGAAGGCAACGAGGTCTTATCCTTAAGGGTGGTTACCAGTGTCATGTCGAGTGCGAGCATGACAGTCTATATGGATCCCAAGGAAGAACCTCTCAGCGCGGAAGAATTAAAGAAAGTCGAGTTGGTCATAAGGACGGTACTGAGCTTTATCAGCCGCAACAGGCTTAAAGACATCGTTTACGAACTTGCTTATTACGATGATGCAGGATACCCGAACTTAAGGAGCCTCATAGGCAGACTTGAAGCTGAGATCGCACAAAACGGCTTTAAGGATATGATGGCGGCAAGATATAACCTCCGCCACTTCTCGCTGATCAATCAGGAGTTTGGAAGAGAGGTCGGAGACAAGGTCATGAGAGCCCACTACGATGCCCTCTTGAATATCATCGGAGACAAGGGTTTCATAGGCAGGCTCGGCGGTGATAACTTCTTCCTCATATGTCCCAAGGATAAAGCGGATGCCGTCAGGGATTTCCTTTTCGAGGCCGTTATCAGGATCGACGAGAACAGCAGCGTTAAGATCCCTTCAAGTGCAGGAGTGCTTGTTTACTATGAGGGGTTTAAGGCTGATAATCAGGGAGATATCATGGGTGCTGCCATCAACGCTTTCAGGGTTGCCCAGAGCGGAGGTTCTGACAGAGTCGTATTCTTCAACGAGAACATAATGAGAAGAAAGCAGAAGCTCGCCACCATCCAGGGACAGTTCTCGGACGCTCTGGCTAATGAGGAGTTCAAGCCTTACTATCAGCCCAAGGTCGATATCAACACAGGCGAGATCATAGGAGGCGAGGCCCTCTGCAGATGGTTCCATAAGGGCATCATGATCACTCCCGCAAACTTCATCCCTGCCCTGGAACAGTCAAGCGACATCTGTAAGCTTGATCTTTATATGTTGGAACATGTATGCCGTGATCAGCGCAAATGGCTTGACGGAGGCGAAGGCAGGACCCTCATTCCCATGTCCATCAATTTCTCCAGAAAGAACATCATGAACCTTGACCTGCCTGATACTATCGAGAAGATCATGGACAAATACCGGATACCTCATGACTGTATCGAAATAGAACTCACCGAGACTACGACTGACGTGGAATTCAGTGATCTTAGAAGAGTCGTTGCAGGTCTTCACGAGAAGGGCATTCCGACTTCGATCGACGACTTCGGTATGGGCTACTCTTCCCTTAACATCCTTAAGGGGATCCCGTGGACAACGCTCAAGATCGATAAGAACTTCCTTCCCGAAGAGGGGGATGACGAACTCAGCGAGAAATGCATAATGTTCAAGAGCGTAGTATCCCTTACGAATGCTCTGGGATACAAGTGTATCGCTGAAGGCGTCGAGACCGAATTCCAGATAGAGAAGATGAAAGAGTACGGGTGCGACCTCGCTCAGGGTTATTTCTACGACAAGCCCCTGCCCAAGGAAGAGTTCGAAGCAAGGCTTGAGACCAAGAGATACTAAGTCTTATATCTTCGTAGTGCTGTTCCAGTTCCCGCCCGGTTCGAACGAACTGTTCGTAGCCAGAGTATCACCGAGATTATTGGAGTACACGTGGTCATAATCCACGGATACTTCGACGGTGGAGCCGTCTTCTCTTACATAGGTATTGACTCCCCTTATGGCCTCAGACTGCATCCTTGAGATACGGTCTTGTGATGTCTCTCCAAATGCGGATCTTGAAGAAGACATTACCTGCGCGTGGTGGGCATTGCTCCTGTTCCACCATGCCTGATTAGCCGAATCGTAAGCTTCCTGAAGCGATCTGTTAGCCTGCTGCATCGCCTGGAAATTTGCATTCTGCTGTGCGATGTTCTGCTGGGTGTATCTGGCAACCTCCATGCTCATCTTATTCTGCATGTTAAGAGATTCCTGCAAGATGTAAGGATCGATCTTAAAAGTGCTCACGAACTTCTCGAAATCCTTATAGTCCTCATCAAAACGGTCTTTGGGACAAAACATCGTAAAGATGCCGCTGCTAGACCACTCGATCGCGCCGTTGTTCGGGATGTCGCCGAATGACCCCTGAGGAGCGCCATTAGCGTTCTGAGGCTTTCGCTGTCCGAAAAGCCCGCCGAAGATATTCCCCATGGCAAACATGTCAGGCAACTGGTATCTGAATCCCCTCAGGATAAATGCTGCGGCGATACGAAACCTCACCGGTCCCACATCCGCTTCATATACCTTGCAGGATTCTTCAAGATAATAGGCCTTGCCTGTTATGGTGCCTGCCGTGCCCGCTTTCTGAGCTTCAAGCTCCTGATACTTGATCCAGCCGTCGAGGGCATCTTTCCTGTTAAAACCTGCCGCAGGGAAAGGTCTTGACTCGACAAAACAGGCATTTGTCATCTTGCCGCCGCCGATCATGGCCTTAATGTAATTGTCGCCATATGTCGCTGCATCCATAAACGGCCTGAAATGTATCTTACTGATCTGGTTTACCACAGTGGCATAAGGACCTGAGAGCATCGGACACTTTGTGTCATCCGTATATGCCTCGCCCGTAAAGAACGAGAATGCCGTTCCGAACTTATTTGCCGCCGCACACCTTACAGGCATGGGGTAAGTATAGCTGGCAGAATCAGGCATCAAAGAACCGCTGGCAGTGTAATCATCACCCAAGCCGCATGAAGCCAAAGGGATATTCAAGGCCTTGTCCGTGAACTTCATGACGGAAGGCTCCTTCGGTGCTGAAGAGAACTTCAGATGCAGTGTGTTTCCGCAGTGAGCACACTTGATAAATTCTAAGCTGCCGTCACAATCGATCATCCCGTCACAGGCAGGACACTTGATGACTTCAACACTCATAATAAGACCTCCTTATGACAGAGCGCTTATAAGACCGTCGTAATAGTACATCGTACCGAGCATAGAATTCAGAAGATCGATCTGATCCGAAGAATAATCATAGAGCTCATAATCAGGCGAGATGAATACCGTTGCAACTGCAGATCCAAGATATCCGTCGTAAAGAGACCTGAAGGTGGCTTCATCTATCTCCCCAAAGTTTTGTGTGTATTCATCGATCTGGCTGTCAGTATCATAATCGTAATTGGAGTAATCTGAGATAGTGTTTACCATACTGAGTCTGTTATCAGGTGTGATCTCATATTCAGTCGCGGTGTAGATCCAATCCTCATCGCCTCCGTCAGAGAAAACAACGATGTTGCCGTTGTCCTCTAATACGATGTCTGATCTGAAACCGCCGGCAGCTATCATATATGCATTTTCAAATGTGATCATTTCCTCAGCCTGGCCGGTAACAGGATCGTAGGTATAGACTGATATTTGGCCGCAGAGAAGATAGTCTCCGTTATTGTGGTCTTCAGAATAAGCAAAGAAGAGTTCAGGTATTCCGTCTCCCGTGATATCAAACAGTGAAGCGCATTTTACCTGGGTGTTATAACCGTAATTGTTCTGGAACCACAGTATGTCTTCGCTCCTTGCTGCAATGACAGAAAGATATGCGCTGTTAACGGCATTCATGTCAGGCATAGCCGGCGTGGGTGTGGGCGTAGGAGCAGCGATCGTCTCCGATGTCTCAGACGGCAAAGAAGCCACTGTTTCGATGGGAACGGGATCGTATTTGCCGTCATTGATATCGTCTATCAGATCGAGTATGTCATCGTTATCTTCTACTGCCTTCTTGCCCTTCTTCAGTATATCAAGAGCGCTGTCAAGATCGCCAAGTTCGATATAAGCCATTGCTATCCCGATATAGGGCTCATCCCTGTCATCGAAGATCTCTATGGCATCCTCGTAGGCTGATATGGCTTTCTTGTATTTGCCGTCATCCATATAGTCTTCAGCCTTATCGATGTATTCGTCATACTGTTCTTCGGCTTTCTTATTGCTGCCCGGGAAAGAGCATGCTGCAAGTGACAATGCCAATGTGATGCTTAAGATCACCATAAATGCTTTTCTATAAGACTTACCCATGTGAACCTCCTAAATATCCTGATGAGTCCATATTAACACATAAGCCTTCCTGTTACCTTCCCCAAACAAACAGCCGCCTTCAGTGAAAGCGGCTGATAGTATTTAAGATAGTCTGTTTATTCAATTGCGGATAAGGAGCGTGCTGTTCCTGCCGTTGAGCTCGATAATATTCTCAGCAGCTGCATCTTCTTGTGCCTGGCAGTCGATCGTGTTGTTCTTGCCTTCAGTGCGCGCCTTAAAAGAATAAGCGGAAGGAACCGTCATCTCTGCGCTGCCGTCAATGAGGTTTACGTCAATGCTTCCGGCTATATCATCAAGGTTGATAACGAGCTTGCCCTTGCCGTCTATCTCCATCCTCTCAAAGGATATGCCCTTGACTGTTAATGAGGCATCCTCTATGGAGAGCTCGATGTGTCCTGCTTCTTTGGGGATCCCGATAACCGCCTCTTCAACATCCTTAATTTTGATCTCGGTATTGTTCTTATCTGTCTCGATAGCTGATGAGGAAGGAATTACAAGTGTATCGTTATCTGTTTTATAGATGGACACTTCTTTAGCGTTCTTAATGCTGATCTCATAGTCTTTCATACGTGTTACCTCCTTGTTTATGGGCTTATGGTAACATGCTTGAAGATCTTAATCCTTAAACAATTATTAAACCCGGAAACAGGCTTAGAAATTGATAACGCCCAGGTGCTCTAAGAGGATCTTGGTGCCTATCAGTATGAGGATCACGCCGCTCATTATCTGCGCGCCCTTCTCGAACTTGTTGCCGAATACAACGCCGATCTTAACGCCTGCAAAAGACAGAACAAAAGTAATGACGCCTATGAGTGCTACGGCAATCCAGATATTGGTGTCTCCTGCAAGAGCAAAGGAGATTCCTACTGCCAGAGCATCGATAGAAGTTGCAACAGCGAGGGTAAACATCTTGCCGGCTGAATAGTCGTCGTCTTTATCGTCAGATTCGTCCTTGGAGGAGAAGGCTTCCCTTAACATGTTTATGCCGATGAGGGCAAGGATGGCAAATGCGATCCAGTGATCGATCGCGGTAATATACTTTTCGAACGATCTGCCGAGGAAGAAACCGATAAGAGGCATAAGTCCCTGGAATCCTCCGAACCATATGCCGCACTTGAACATCTTGATGAAGTCAGCCTTGCGCGAAGCAAGACCCTTGCAGACTGATACTGCAAAAGCATCCATGCTCAGACCTATAGCGATGAGAACGAGTTCTGCTATGCCCATTTAATTCCCTCCACGATCAGATAAGGATAATCATTCGCAATTAAGATTTCAACAAAAACTTGCCTGGGAATGGCAAATCGCCTATATTTCTGCCACATTTCGACCTAATATTCGTGTGGACTTAAGCCGCTTTTATTATTAAAATTCACGCGTTTATTAAGATTTTTTTATTTTGGGAAGGTATGAAGAAATGAAAAAACACGGACAGAATCCCGGTGAGCAGTACGGAGTTACGCCGAAGAAAAAGAGTTCCGCATGGACTGTTTTCGCGCTGATCCTGCTCCTGATACAGGCAGGCTCGGACATCTTCTGTTTCTCTATGCTCAAAAAGCTCAATATGCTCCCTATGAAGTATATGGCAGTCATCATTGTTTTCTTCCTCGGTGTATTGCTCCTTGAGTTTGCATTGATGTTTGTCAAGAAGAAGACAAAGGACGGCAGGAAGAAAGCTCCCGGCATCGGAAGAAAACTTCTGGCTATCCTTCTTGTAATTGCTTTCAGCGCAGGTTCGGTATATGTCGGAGATGTTGCTTCCAAGGCAAACAGGACAGTAGACACAATTACCACTGTCGAGACATCGCCTATCCGCGCTGTCATCGGCGTCTATGTTAGAGCAGAAGATCCCGCTCAGGAATTGTCTGACTGCAAGGGTTACTCATTCGGCACCATGCATTCCGATTACGACAGCGCCTACACCATGGCAACGGTAAACGAAGTCGGCGAGATCTTAGGCCAGGCTCTTTCACCCGTCGAATTCGAATCCGGTGAAGAACTTGCAACATCACTTCTCTCAGGTCAGACACAGGCCATCATTATGAACGAGAGCTATGCTGACATGCTCGGCGAGAGCGAAGGTTTTACAGGCGATTTCAAGAACAGCACAAGGCTCGTTTACGAGTGTGACATCACTGACGAGAAGCTCGCGACCCTGGGCATTGAAGCTCCTGCCGTTATCGCAGATTCATCCGAGGGTGTAGAAGACCTTACTGCAGATCCGTTCATCCTCTATATAAGCGGAAACGACACGAGATCGAAGCTCCTCAAGGTATCCAGATCTGACGTTAACATCCTCATGGTAGTTAACCCCCAGACCAAGCAGATCCTTCTCGTAAATACTCCCCGTGACTACTTCATCCCGAACCCGGCATCAAGCCATGGTTCATTGGACAAGCTCACTCACCTTGCCAACTACGGTGTCGACTGCTCGATCCAGGGTCTTGAGACACTCTACAGCTGCGACATCAACTACTACTGCCAGCTCAACTTCACGGGCTTCGAGACGCTTATAGACGATATCGGCGGCGTATCCTTCTACAACCCTGTCGGCTTCAATTCCGGTAATGTAAGAGGTTACTCCTTCTCCAAGGGCGACATCACACTGAACGGTGAGCAGGCTCTCGTATATGCACGTGAGAGATATGCTTTTGCAGACGGCGACAACATGCGTGGCCAGAACCAGATGAGGATCATCAAGGCCATCATCAAGAAGCTCTCATCAGGCACCACCGCACTTACAAACTACTCAGCTATCATGGAAGACATGACAGGCATGTTCATCACGGACTTCACATCAGAAGAGATCCAGGATCTCGTAAGGATGCAGCTTAACGATATGGCTGACTGGAACGTGCTCTCTTATGCTGTTTCAGGAAGAGGCGGCTACGAGATCACCTACTCGATGAGAGGCACGAAGCTCTGGGTAATGTATCCTGACCAGTCAACGGTAGACCGCGCAACAGAACTCATCGCAGCAGTCGTACAGGGCCAGGTTCTCACCGAGGAAGACGTTAAGTAAAAAACAGAAGACTTCTCCGGTTAGCTCTTCATAAACAAAAAGATCGCAGAGTCTTATAAAGGTTCTGCGATCTTCTTTTTGCGTCTTATCAAAGCCCCTTACTTAAGCTGGATCATCTCCGTGTCTTCGCGGGATTCAGTATGCCTTGGGGACGGACCGCCCTTTTCAGGGTCAGCATATCCTACGGGGAGCAAAAGGATAACTCTCTCATTTTCAGGGATCGAAAAGAGCGCTTCCGCTTTTGTCTGGGGGAATGCGTTTACCCAGCACGATGCAAGACCGAGATCCTGAGCCTCGAGCATGATGTGGCTTGCTACTATCGCAACATCCTGGACACCTGAAGTAAAACCTTCCTCGTATGAGCTCTGCCACTCCCTGTCCTTATCTACGGCGATCATGAACACAGTAGTCGCACCATAGATGCATCTGCAGATGGAGTTTATCTTCTCTAATGCATCTTCGCTCTTAAGGACGTATATCCTCTGAGGCTGGTTGTTCTTGCCGGTGGGAGCTATCCTTGCAGCTTCGATCAGCTTCTCAAGTTTCTCATCTTCTACGGGTCTGTCAGTAAATGCGCGGCATGAGTACCTGCTCTTAGCCAGTTCGAGAAAATCCATGTGATCACCTCCGGTTTAGGTATTAATATAGCTTGATTCTATATGATAGAATTAGTTAGTTCAATCTGAAAAAGGAGATACTATGAGACACTCAAGACTGCTTACTGTTACATCAGCAATAACAGCTGCCCTGATCCTTTTTACGGGATGTTTCTCCTTTAAGCTCGACTTCGATCTTAACCAGATGGACGGCATAGGCGGCACCAGGTTCACTGATGCATTAGAAGAGATCGGCATTGAGAAAGACAAAGTCGACTACTATGTTGACTACGTGTATTTCGACAATACATATGAAAGCAGGTTCGATGTCGAGTATTCCCTTTCAACAGAGACTGACAAGACGCTTTATTTCCTTATCTCCTGTACTACCGCTGAAGAGGCAAAGCGCCTTTTTGACTACGAGATAGGCCCCATGAAGGATGCTATCGATAACGGCGGAGGCAGCTTCTCGGGACGCATGGGTGACTACGACGGAGCTGACGGCGCTTACTATATAGTCGACGGCGAGTACACGGAAGGCGACACATATTACATCATCTATTCTGCGACCATCCTTAAGGATAACAAGGTCCTTCACATCGCCCTTGATTCTTATTCGGAATCCGTTGTCGCAGACGGAAGGAAAGAGATCAACGCCTTCACAGATGCACTTGGCATCAAGGTGTTCTAAATAGATCTATCCGTATTTCTTAATCCGTATATTGTGTTATAATTGCCACGATTAACCTAAAACAAGGGGGACCATAAAATGGCATTCAAGAAGATAACATCTCTTTTTCTCGCAAGCACTGTAGTACTTGGAATGGCAGCAGGCTGCAGTCTCACAAAGATCGACTTTGACATTGATTCATTAGATGATATCGATAATTCGAAATTTATGGACGCACTCGATGAGATCGGTGTAGATGATGACGATATCGTTATCTATGAAGACGATTATTTCAACTTCTCATCAGATCCTTCAAAGTACTACTATGTTGAAACAGACATCGATGCTACGACTTCCACCACATATTATTCTTATGCAGTATGTGTTGACGATGAGACAGCTCAGGATCTTTTCGATTACTACTACGAAGGAACCTACAGTGATGTTCTTGAGAACAACGGCGGCAAGTTCACAGGACGCAAGGGCGTTGTTATCGAAGACGGCGCTTCGTACATCATCTTAGACGGTGAGTTTGAGACAGATACAACTTACTCTGTTTACCACGACATCATAGTCCTCAAGGACAACGTTGTATTCATCGCATGGATCGACGTTTCTTCCGAGAGCGATGTGGCTGATGCCAAGAAAGAGATCGATAGCTTCATCGATGCTCTTGGCCTCAAGGTATTCTGATCTCAGATCAAAAAACACGCAAACTATAAGGGGTTCACTTCGAAAGAAGCGAACCCCTTATTCATTGACTTAAGCTTAACTCAGGATTCCTTATCAAGGACCTCACAATAAGCTACTGCATATACGGTCTTGCACTTGTCATTCTCATAAGCGATGAATACATAGTGTCCGGGTCTTATCTTCTTGGAGTATTCAAGAAGGTAGAAAGGCTCGTATCCTGAATCATCCTGAAGCTCAGCGTCATCTGACAATACAGGCTTCTTGAGATCAGAAGATGTGAAGTTATCGTCTTCGCTGTAGTAAACAACATAGTAGATGTCATCAGCATCGTAATCCTCAACGAAGATCCTGAATACCAGTTCGTCAGAATCGGAATAGTATACTGCATCCTTCTTCATGGTGTCAGAATAAGATACCCAGTCCTGGTCAGTTACGATATCTGCGAAGTCGTCATCATAGTAAGCATAGTTCTTACCTGAATCTGCAGGCTTCTCACTCTCGATCTCATCGAGGAAAGTCTTCATGAACGGAAGATCGATCGAAGGCATATCAACTCCGAACATCGGAAGGACGAACAGTGATGCTATGCCGAGTCCTAAGAGGACAACGAGAATGATTATTATCGCGATCACGACGCCTGCCGCACTCTTCTTTTTCTTCTCTTTCTTAACCTTCTCCTTCTTTGCCTTCACGGGAGCAGGTGTCTCAGCTGCAGGCTGGACTGCGGGCTCAGCCGGTGCAGGTGCCGGCGGCGGGGGTGCGGGAGCAGGTGCCGGAGCGGGCTTGGGTGCTTCTGTTGCAGCAATGGCCTCGGCAGGAACCTCTTGAACTTCAGGCTCTGAAGCAGGTGCCTCTTCAACAACAGGTTCTTCCTCAATAACCGGTTCAGCTGCAGGTTCTGCTGCAGGAGCTTCTACTGCTTCCGGCTCTGATACAGGTTCTTCAGCAGGAACTGCCTCTGCTTCCGGTTCCTCGGCGGGCGTTTCTTCAGCCACCGGCTCAGAAGCAGGTTCTTCTTCCTTCACAGGCTCTGCTGCAGGTTCAGCTGCAGGTGTTTCTTCCTTGACCGCCTCAACTGCAGGTTCTTCTTTTGCAGGTTCAGCAGTTATGATCGGGGTACCGCATGAACCGCAGAACTTCTCGGTTCCGCTTAAAGCGTTGCCGCAGTTAGAGCAAAATTTCGCCATAACACTATCCTCCATAAGTATTAATTATAAATACGGCTTGATTTTATCACAGATAACAAAGATGGTCGAACGGTCACTTGTCCTTAAAGACCCACTTCTTCTGCACTCTGAAACTGATAAGGAAGAGTATGCCGTCTACAATGGCCTTGATCAGGACCTTGGGAAGTCCTATGACACTGCACAAAAGCCATACAAGACCTGCTGACAGGCACATCTGGATAATGCAGAGAAGATAGTATTTTACGAGTGTTCCCTTGCTCTTCCCTGCTTCGAAAACAACATTCTTGTTCACAAGGTAATTAAATATGGATGAGACGACTCTTGCACCGGCTGTTGCGAGCCATACAGCCTTTCCGAGCGCAAAACTGCCAAACAGGTTTACGAGCAGATGGAAGAGTCCAAGGTCTAATACGGCTGAGAGGATTGATGCCAAAGAATACTTAAGGAATGTTCCCAGTATCAGCTTATATATCTTCCAGGAATCAACAAGAGGCCTGAAGTGAGTGCCCTTGTTCTCTTCCAAGTAGATGGTCTCTATCTCGATCTCCTTTATCGGGATCTCCTGCTTTAATGCTTCGATGAGCATACCTGTCTCATATTCGAATCTCTCGCCAAACAGAGTGATGAACTTGGGGAGGACTTCGTAAGATGCTGCCCTGAGGCCTGTCTGGGTATCGGTGATGCTCCCTCCGTAAAGGAGCTTCATTACCACGCGGGTCACCTTGTTGCCGAACTCGCTCTTGGGCGGAACATTTGACTTGCTGAAGTTCCTGGCTCCGAGGATAAGGCTGTCTTTATTCTCTTCGAGAGCCTCTTTCATGCGCAGGACGTCTGCTACGGTGTGCTGTCCGTCCGAATCCACGGTGATTACACCGTCAAAGTCCTTAAGCTCTGTCAGGCAATAGTTAAATGCATCTTTGAGGGCTCTTCCCTTGCCCATGTTGACCGCATGGGTCAGGAGCATGACATCGTATTTCGCTATGATCTCATCGAAATGCTTGCGGTGCTCAGCATCACTGCCGTCATCGATGAGCAGTATATCCTTCTGCCCCGCTTTTATCAGCTCATCAACATAACCGATGAGCTTATCGTCAGGATTTAGTGAAGGAATGATTATTACTGTCTTCATGTGCCCTCTTTTTTGAACTTAATACTTATCCCAAATATAACACGAAACTAATAGTGCGGGAAACAAAAACAGCCGCCATATGGCGGCTGTCTGAAGTCAAGAACCGGTATCTATCAATAGTAGCTGTTGATAGCATCGATCAGTTCGTTTGAAGCGCCCATTGCAGTTGCTACTGCGTAGTAGACACCTGACAGAACGTTCAGAACGATGATGATGATAGCCATTACGATACCTGCCGTAGCCTTGCCCTGGGCGCCGCCCTTCTTGGCGAGGATACCGCAGATGAGACCTGCGATACCGCAGGGCATGCAGCAGCAAAGGCAGAGACCTACGATGCCCAGGATAACTGAAGCTGTAGCCTGCTTGTCAGCAGTATCGTTAGCAAAAGTATCTGTGTTGTCATCGTAAGTGTATGTGGGCTGCTGGTATGCGGGCTCCTGATATGTGCTCTGATAGCTGGGCTCAGGTGCGGGTGCGGGAGCCGGCTGGGGCTCAGCATAATCCTTGGAAGCCTGGGCAGCAGCAACTGCAGCCTTGGCAGACTCTAAAGAACCGCCGCAGCTCTCACAGAAGTTAGCTGACGGGGAATTCGGTGTTCCGCAGTTAGGACAGATTATATCGTTCATATCTATTCCTCCATTGATCCAAAATGTTAAACATTCCTTATTATACCGAAAACTACGGAAATTCCAATCATTATGAACATCAAAATATAAGAAAGCTTAGGCAGATCCTCTTTGGCATGGAACTTATAGAGCACGTAAAAGACCATTCCCGCTGCAAACGGCCACATAAAGAAGAGCAGCCGGTTTGCCTCAAAGGCACTCTTAAGATCAAACTTCGCCAGATATAAGAACATCCTGGTGATGCCGCAGCTGGGGCACAAAAGCCCCGTGAGCTTATGGATATAACACGGGATGCTGAGTCCCGTAATGCGGATAAAAGCATAGTACGAAAGACCCGCAAGTCCCGTGAAGGCTATATCTATCGCTGTTCTCTTGAGCGCTCTGTTTTTCATGCGCATATTATATTATGCATATTTGATTTTTTACAGTTGTTAATCTATAATCCTCTTGGTTTAGGAGGTGATAGATATGACACACTATGTAACAAATACTTCAAACAAGAGCAGGCTTGTCGCACTCCTTCTGTGCATCTTCTTAGGTGAGTTCGGTGCACACAGGTTCTATGTAGGCAAGATCGGTACAGGTCTTCTCTACCTGTTTACCGCCGGTCTGTTCGGTATCGGCTGGATCATCGACCTTATCAAGATCTGCCTCGGTTCTTTCAGGGACAACGTAGGCGAACCTTTAAGAAAATGGTGATCAGCTGGCAGGAAAGCTGAGGTCAGAGTCCGGAACTTAGGTTCCGGACTTTTTTCATGCCTGACAGAAATCTTGCAAAAATATCAACTATCTGTGTTTTTGGCAACACAAAGACGCACAAATATACTATAATAAAAAGGTTCTTTTGAACGATAAGCAATCACTACCGGAGGGACGACGTCACATGACACTGGAAACGTTATACGAGGGATTAAACTTACAGGACTATTACATAGGCAAAGTAACACAGGTTTACAGAGGCTGCAGCATCGCACAGGTCGACAACCTTGAACTCATGGCCGACAGGAGCAAGCTCAGGAATTCCTTCCTGCCTAACACCATCAACTATTTTGTCATTATAGACTCCACCCCCGGTCTGTTCCTCGGTGAGGTTTTCGAGAACAAGGCATCCAGAAAGAACATTTACGAGATGTCTTCCCTTGCAGATGAACCTGCTGCCGATTACCACGAGATCAGTATCGACACGATCGCTCTCATGAAGCCAGACGGCAAGAAGTTCGACCTTGCAGGCTTCAAGACTCTCGGTATCACTGACAAGGTCTATATGGCTACAGACGAGGTCTATCAGATATTCCTTAATTCACTCGAATTTACCAATGACGACGACGAACCTCTTCCTCCGTTCGCCACATACATCAACAGAGCAACGGCAGATGTTACCCTTAAGCCGAGCACACTTTTCAACCGTCACCTTATGTGCGTAGGTGCTACGAACAGCGGTAAGTCCACAACTGCTCTTTCCATCCTTGATAAGGTCGTATCGACAAAGCGCAAGGCGCTCATCGTTGACCCTACAGGCGAGTACAGGAACGCTTTCTCCGATGACGAGATAACCAAGCTCACACTTGGCGTTGATACCACCATCTCCCCCGGCAGGGTTACGATGCAGCAGTGGGAGAAGCTTTTCGAGACGGGAAGCAACAGTGAGGGTGCTGTTCTTGCAGAAGCCATCACTTCCCTCAGGTATATGCGCAAGATCGGTGAGGACACCTACTATCAGAAGATCGGTGAAGACATAGAGGAAGTCCAGGAGAACCTCGCCAAGGTCGGCAAGGACGATACCGAGTTCAATCTTGCCCTCCTCCCTGAGCAGATCCAGGCAGAGTCTGTCTGCGAACCTGACAGAGACAACAACTACAACTTCAAGTACCGCTACGATACGCTCAAGGCGAACTCCAACAGCTCTCTCATCCTGAAGATCCAGTATCAGATGACGAATACGAGATTCCTCTCATTCTTCTCTGACGATCCTAATATGTACAACCTTCTCGATGTTATCGCAGAGTTCTGCCACCTCCCCGAGAAGAGCCTTTACATCGACTGTTCCCAGCTCGGTGCGGCTGAAGGTATCGGCGGAATGGTAATCGACCTCGTAAGCAACTTCGTTATCATGCAGGATAATATCTGCCCGTTCGTATTCTTCATAGACGAGGTACACAGATATGCCAAGTCACAGTACTCTGACGCAGAGTTCCACGGCGGTCTGACGCTCCTTGCAAGAGAAGGCCGTAAGAAGGGTATCTTCCTCTACCTGACGACACAGAACCCTAAGGACGTATCACCTGTCCTCTTCGGTCAGATCGGTACGATACTTATCCACAGACTCATGCTCAACGACGAGATCAAGGCCGTCGAGAGCCACCTTGACGATTACGCGATCAAGCATGTACGTAAGCTCAATCAGGGTGAGGTCATCCTGACCAGCGTCAACCTCCTGCACAACATGTTCATCCATGTTGATAAGTCGAAGAGAACGCAGTACAACGTAACGCCTCAGCTCTGATACTTAAAAAAGTTTCGATCCCGTATGTATTATTCTCGCGTCGGAATGCTTGCAATAATACTGCATGTGATCATAAATGCATCCGCCCTGTTCAAGAAGCACAAGACTTCCAGTCCTGTGCCTCTGAGATACAGGGTGTTTCTTTTCTCCGTCCTGTTCTTCTTTCTCGCAGATTTTCTGTGGGGAATACTGATCGAACAGAAGAGCGTTCTGCCGGCTTATATCCTCAGCGTAGCTTTCTTTGCAACGATGGGATTGTCAGTGTTCTTCTGGATCAGGTTCATCCAGGTGTTCTTAAACAGGCGTAATATCTGGAGCACCTTATTGAGCTATGTTGCCTGGGCGCTTCTGATAATCGAATTGTCCTCTCTTATCGCGAATATCTTTTTGCCCCTGATGTTCACCTTCACGCCTGAGGGCGAATACGTCCCGGGGATCGCAAGATCGCTGATACTCTACGTCCAGATCGTGCTGTTTGCCATGGTATCCGTATACACTCTTATTAGGGCTTTCAGGATGGAAGACAGGGACAGCCTTTATTCTTCCTTCAATGAACTGGTCGAAAAGAACATGTCCTCCGGCGGACCTGTCGTATCGGCGGGAATGTGCATCTTAGATGAAGAATATACAGGATTTGATGCTGTTTTCGAGCATGCGGACCTTCTAATGTATGAACGCAAGAAGGAATTAAAATCCCGCGCCTGAGACGGGCATTATCTCTGCTGTTATACATTTTGACTCTACTTTAAGTAGGTGGTAATGAGCTTCCGGCGGATATACAATCGCATCAGGAGGACATAACCATGAATCAATATGTAACAGGACAGATAATAAAGCAGCTCCGCGAGAAGACAGGCATGACACAGAGCGTTCTCGCTGAAAGACTCGGTGTCAGCGATAAGGCCGTATCCAAGTGGGAGACGGGGAACGGATATCCTGACATCACTTTGCTCGAACCCATAGCAAAGACCTTCGGCGTGTCGCTTACGGAACTGATATCAGGAAATACCATAACTAACGCCAATGTTTCATCCAATATGCTGCGCTCGAAATTCTATGTATGTCCTGTCTGCGGCAATGTGCTACACAGTATGGGCAGAGCCGTCATCAGCTGCCACGGGATAGATTTAAACCCTCTTGAAGCTGAAACTGCAGACGACAGACATGAAGTGACGGTAAGCGCTGTTGAAGACGAGTACTTCGTGCAGATAGACCACGGCATGACCAAAGAACACCATATCTCATTCATCGCGGCTTTGTCTTCTGACAGACTGCAGCTCGTAAAACTCTACCCTGAGTGGAATGCTGAGGCGAGATTCAAACGGTCTTGTATCGAAAAGATCCTTTTCTACTGCAACAGGGACGGCTTATACCAGACAAACCTTCCGTAAGAAGCAACAGGCTCACAGTGACTTGTGACATATTCATATATGCCGTCAGGATTCTGCCAGCCTTCGGTATCGTAATCATCGGGCATCAATATGATGGCATCAGGGTCATCTATCACTTCCTGAACAAATAAAAGAGGCTCACGGGTACCGAGATTTCCATTGATAAACATATCAAAGACGGGAGCATTCCTGCCAGACATTACCGACAAGACAACCGCTGAAGAGGACAGGACTGTCACCTTTCTGCCCTGTTCTTCAAACTCCCTGTTTTGGGCAAGGAGCACAGAATAGTCATCAAGAAGAGCAGTGTCAGCCAGAACGCCCTTAAGTTCAGTATAACCGGTGCAAAAAGCATTTCCCATGACGTTCATAAATGTCACGATCAAGACTGCGATCAAACAACAAGCCGCCGTTATGTGAGACATCCTGACAGTAAGTGACTTGCCCGCCTTATCCCTGATGACGCAGGCTACAGGAACAAGGAACCATATTGCTGCAAAAGAAGCATGCTCGTCAACGATAGGCACGCACATCAGCAGCACCGGGATACCGATAAGAAGATGACTCAAAGCATCTTCGCGGTCAGTCTTAAGTCTCACGATATCACATACTATTCCCGTCAGCGCTGTGAGCAGATATGGAACTGAAGCTGCCCTCATAAGGAAATTACCGCTTCCGAAGGAGAACAGTCCGAAAAGGCAGTAATCCCAAAAAGCTCCCCAAGAACCTGTGATAAGAAGATAGATCAGAAGCAAAATGCAGGGAATGGCGCCGCCTGCAACACACATCAGAACACTCCTCGCCCTGCGCTCCTGTCTTGTCAGGATAACAAAAACTATAAGGATTAATATCCCGCCCGAAGTCTGCCTTGACAAAGCCGCCAAGGCCGTAAGGATACCTATTGCCATATTCCGTTTATCAGTGTTTCCTCTGCCCAAAAGCATATAAATACCGAAGGCAAAAACCATGAACAGAGTGTTATAAGAAACAGTTCCCAATATCAGAAGACTCATAAGTGCTGCCGGCAATGCATAAAACCCATTTGTCCTGTCTGAAATAGTCTTAAGGACCAGTAGCTGCAATGCAAAACACAGGAACGAACACGATATGCGGTATGCAATAAGAGTCCTGCTCACTTTAAGAACGGCGGCATTGACAAACGCATATAGCGGAACCTGAACCATATTGAAATCACGGTACGGAACAAGTCCAATAGCGATGCTCCTGCTCATATTGTAATTCCAGAATTCATCAAGATCTCCGAACCGCCAGAATATCACCTTGATAAATGAGAAAACCAAGAGGATCAAACAGAAGATAACTGTCCGTTTGCTATTTTCTGCTTTATTCATTCTACGGATACCTGATCAGGCCTTAACCTCGCGGCCGCAGCGGTCGCAGATAACAGACATGCCGTGCTTGATCTTGAGCGGGTTTGCACAGTTGGGGCAGTTGATGCCGATAAAACGGTTCTTGTATTCTTCCATGTTGTGCACACGGTCAGACATCTCGAAGACCCTGTATGTGCGGTCATAAGTAAGCTTCGCGAAATAGTCCTTCTCGACTGCCCTTACGACTCTCTTCTCAAATGAAGAGCCCCTTCCGGCTCCCTTCCTCTTAAGCAGCGAATCCATCTCAACGATACCGTCAGGATCCTTCTCGAAAACGCCATTACAGAACGATACTGCTGAAACTATAGAAAGTCCTCTTATTCCGAGCACCGTAAACAGTACTCCTACTGCAATGAAAAACAGGCTGAATACCATAACGGAGATCTCGAGTTCGCCGGTCGCTATGCATGCAATGAACATCAACAGCCAGAACAATGTCGGCAGGATGCCGAATACAAGTCCAAGTATGGACCATACCAGCGTTGTGGAAGCTCTGTTCTTGTTCTTATACATTATCAGGATCTCCTTATCAGCGTCTCCTTAAGTATGAACCGCAATGCTTGCACTTGTTGGAACTGCCGAACCTTACCTGATTGACTGCTCCGCATGTGGGACATGTGATATCGATAAACTCGGTCTCACTGAGCATTACGATCTTGTCGCCGTCAACAACGGCATTCGTAAGATGCTGCGCTCTAATGAGCCATTCGATATCCTTCCTGATCCTTGCCATTCCATAACCCGTCATCTCCTGGATGCGCTTATAGGTGATTATGCCGTCATGATCTTCCTCAAAAATAGAAGCATACCTCAGGCCCCTGCGGGCTCTCTTGCCCAAAATGATCAGGGCAATAAACTCGGTCAAAAGAATCAGGAGAAGTATCGTTACGATAACGACTTCTCCCATCTCACCTTCCTGAATTCCAGATATCAGTATGACGATCAGGGGCAGCAGGATAACACCGAACATAATGTAACAGCCAATCATTACCTTCTTGATCGAGTTAAGTCGTCTTCTGTCAAAATATCTATCCATATCGATCCACATCAACCTGCCTTCAAGTGTTAATGATAACATATTTATGACTTCTTGACTGATCATTCTATTTGGGGTCAAGATAACCATACCACAAAGCCTGTCCCATTATTTGTATTATTATAGTGTTAGAATTGTGCTTAATAGAAAAACTTGTGAGGTGTAATATGTCCTATTGTTCTGTTTGTGGCAACATGATCCCTGATGGAAATGGTTTTTGCGGCAAGTGCGGTTCGCCGGTCAATGGCGCTGCGCCTTCAGTATCAAACAATGTCTCTGCTCTCCGTAAAGAGAGCCTTGCCAAGATCAGGGACATGATCTCATATTTCGGCAAGAAGGAACACCTTTACAATGCTCTTACCGATTGCATGAATGAAATCGAACATCCGAGACGGGTGCGCTACAGCAAAGAAAAGGGAACCTTGCAGATCGTTATAGGCGGCTTGCTTATGCTCTTCAGTTTTCCGATCACATTAGCTTTGGTTTCTCTCATTGGGGTGTTATGCGAACACTTCACCGGCAATGCTGAGTACTTTACCGAAGAACAGTGCACTGTCATCCTTATTTCTGTTTTTGCATCACTTCTTGTCCTCGGACTTATTCTTCTTATCATCGGGATCGTTAGGCATGTCAAGTCAGGTAACACAAAGAGACAGGAGCGTGGAGATTATATAAATGGGATGAAACAGATCAACAGTTCAATAGTTTCAGAACTTGAGGATTACTACCTCAAGTACAAAGAGGCTAATGGCAACGACTGCCCTGTCAGTTTCCCTAACACACACCCTAACGATCTTCGCAAGATTGAAGCAACGATAGCAGAAGGACGTGCAGACAGCATTAAGGAAGCCATAAATGTCATCTTACAGGACAACAGAAACAGCCAGATCCAGAAGCAGCTGGAAGAGCTTCAGAAGCATGCATCAAAGTCGGCTCTCTATTCGAAGATCGCAGCTATCTCATCGAACACGGTCTTATTCTTATCTGCTGTAAACTACTTTAAGAACAATAAGCGCTGACCGGATCTATCACAGGTAGAAACTCTCAGTTGCGCTGTCGCGCTTGATAAATGCGCAAAAACCATTGTGGTCAGTTACTACCGCCAGATCCGCGTCTGTTGGAGGAACGAAGACGTTTTGGAAACTGCTGTAGCTGAACCACTGCTCCTTACCGTCATCGATGCATTTGCCTTCGCATTTTTCTATGACTACAGCCGTAACTCTTATGGTCTTTACGAAGAGCTCTTCCGGGAGTTTCTTCTTAAGATGATCTATGTAATGTGTCTGCCTTTCTTTTTCTATACGTCTGGTCTCGGCTCTGTCGAAGACTACGGCGAATGCAATGATCGAGAATATCATCAGGAAGATACTAAACCCGACGATCAAACCGGGGTGAGACACGGCAAAAGGCGTAAAACATAGTGCTGCCCCGATCCCCATAGAGATTCCTATAGTTATGCTTGCAGTCAGCAAAGACCTGGAAAAGAATTGATTCTTATCGCCTCTGTAGGCATCAAACATCACAAGCTCAGGATGAGACAGCAGTGTTTGGCGTTCTTCTTTTGTCACCATGCGTTCGTTCATAATGGTATGATTATATCATCTCCGGGATGTCAGCCGGATGTGTTCAGATCTCTACGATCCTGTTGTAGATACAATGAAACTTACCAAAGTCAGTATCTTCATGGTAGTGTCCGAAATACCATCCTTCAAATTCAATACCGCGGCCGGTTATGAGTTCTGAGAAGAATGCCGTCAACTTGTTCAGACGCCTTGCTATGTCCATTTCCGTAGAATAGAGATAGTCTTCCGGTGCACAGTGCGTGATGATGTAATCGACCCTGAATTCATGCGCTTCGAGGTTCCTTATTGCCTCTTCATATTCTGCATCTGACGGCATCTCACCTGTCCACCATGATATACCTTCTTTACGGCACCACTTATCGGAAGATTCGGCTCCGCCCATAGCAAAGAATGTCTTTCCGCCAATCTCATAAACCTGTCCGCGCATCAGGTGGACAACAGAATCCGAGATCCTGTGGATCGTTCCGCCGTGCCATTCCTCTTCAGGATACTGAGCAAGGACGTCATGGTTTTCATGATTGCCGTCGACAAAGAGCGTGGTAAAGTTACGCTTATCATACGTCTTGATTATGAATTCATCTGTCTTATCCTGCGCCCAGATGCCGCCAAAATCACCCGCAATGATCACAAAGTCATCCTTTGTGAGTTTCTTTTGTTCGGGAAAAGAACGTGTATTCAGCTTCTCCCAATCGCGGTCACAGTGAGTATCACCTGTAATAAAGATCCTTGTCATAGTATTTGCCTCGTATAGATGAAAAAGAACGCCTCAATGAATTGCGGCGTTCCCATTGATGATCTGTTATCGAAATATGATCTTAATTCTGAACGCACAATGCAGAGGCACTTTCCGCTGCCACGATAAGGGATCTTCTTCGAACTGTCATTATTGATGACTTCATGATGATGTGCCTCCTTCTGAGAATATTAATGCAGATTATAACCGCAAAAAGATCAATGTCAAACAGAAACGGTCACAAATTGATCAAAATAGATCCTTCAACGCAACAACGTCTTTCAGTTGCTTTCTCACGATTTCCGGCCCGGTTTCTCTTGTGATAAGCATAAAGTACCCCCGTAAATCGGAACATCGCTGTCCAACTTACGGGGGTAACTTCATTTCTTTTGGCGGAGAAGGAGGGATTCGAACCCTCGAAACCCTTTTGGGGTTTACACGATTTCCAGTCGTGCGCCCTCGACCAGGCTAGGCGACTTCTCCATAGATATAAAATGCTCAATGATTGTATAATCTTTAGGCACCTTTGTCAACTTAATATGCTATAATTTATCGGTTAAATACGGAGGTCATTATGGCTAATTATAGAAGACTCTTTGTTCGTACAATGGCTCTTGCTGTATGTTCAGCTGCCCTTTTATCTGCAGGCTGTTCGGAGAAGATCTACTCTGATCCTCAGATGACGGCTGATATGACGACCACCACAGTCACGGAAGCGACGGTCACACCTATTGATTATGCGAGCATAAAATCGCGCATCGATCAGTATACGCTTGATATCAATGCTTACATGAAGGACCACATCCAGGAAGCTTATGTTAATACTGTCGACGGGACAACGCCTGCAGGCTACAGTGCTGAATGCACATATACGGTTTCTGACAACGGAGTGTACAGATCCCTGCAGATGGTACGTGAAGACGAACAGACCAGAGTCGTTGATGAGTACTTTGACCTCGAAGACGCCTTCTATATGGTGCACACTGTTTTTGATCTTACAGACAACACTTACGAATCACCCGTTAAGTACTACATAAAGGACGGCATCGCCTATAAGCTTGACCGTGAGACGGAAACACTTATCACCGTTGCAGACATAAATACTCAGGATAAAGATCAGCTCAGCGCAGAGCTTGATATGTATCTTTCTTTCGAAGATATAACAGCTGTCTATGGCTGAGGCTAATGACAATTCTTTCGCACGGGGCGTCCGTGACGGTCTCCCGATAGGCCTCGGTTATCTGTCAGTCTCTTTCTCATTCGGGATAATGGCGATCACCCATGGACTTGGACCTCTTCAGGCTATTCTTGTATCGCTTTTTAACATTACTTCAGCAGGACAGGTCGCAGGAGTTGGGATAATCGCATCAGGCGGCGGTTTTATCGCGATGGTGCTGTCCCAGATCGTAATAAACATCAGGTATTCCCTGATGGCCATCTCGCTTTCACAGAAGACAGATAAGACTATGACGCCTCTTATGAGGATACTTTTGGCCTACGGCATCACTGATGAGATATTCGGTGTCGCCATATCCAGAAAGCATGATATAGGTGCAAGATACTTCGCAGGACTTACAGTGCTTCCGGTAGCAGGCTGGGTCACGGGAACTGCAATAGGAGCCGTCTTAGGCAATATCTTCTCACCTGTCCTGACTAACGCTCTTGCCATAGGTATATACGGCATGTTCGTTTCCATCGTACTGCCCAAGGCCAAGCAGGATAAGACCATTATGTGCTCGTCTTCAATATCGTGCCTGATATCCTCTGTTCTCTTCTTTATCCCTGTCCTTTACACCAGGATAAACTCAGGTTTTGCAGTTATCATATCGGCCGTTATCGCAGCCGTCTTGGGAGTCTTGCTAAATAAGGTCAGGGTATCTCGCAAGATACTTAACGGTCTTTCCGCAGCAACGCTCATACTTGTCACAGCCTTTGCGCTCGTCTTTGTCCCCTCTTACGAAGTTCAGTCTTCCAAAGAAACAATAGACGGATCTTCCATAGGGTGGAATGTCTTCATCCCGCTTCTTATTACAATGGCTCTTACCACATATCTCGTGCGCATGATCCCCTTTACGCTCTTTACCAGGAAACTGACAAATGAGAGCGTTAAGGCTTTCTTCGAATACATTCCATATACTGTGCTGTCAGCAATGACATTCCCAGCCATACTGTATGCGACAGGATCGGTATTAACAGCCTCCATAGGCCTTGCCGCAGCTCTCATATCAAGCTATCTCGAAAAGTCCCTTCTCACCGTTGCCGTCTGCGCAAGCCTCGCAGCACTCATCTCAGGATTGATATTAATGTACATCTAATGAATAACCCTTATGTAAGCTTTCTTCCGCACGAGCAAAGCGCGGAGGACTTAAGCGAACATAAGGGTCATGAGTTTTGGAGCCTCTATCCGGGCTTGAACCGGAGACCTCATCCTTACCATGGATGCGCTCTACCTACTGAGCTATAGAGGCAAAATCAACTGTTGAAGTATAGCATACACGCACTTATAAGACAATAATCAGTTGGTTCCCGGGAGCGGGAAGATATGCTTGTCGTAGAAGTGCTTTATTATGGATCTTCTGGTAACGATGCCGATAAACATCGACCTGTCATCCACGATCGGAACGAAATTAGTTTCCATCGACCTGATTATGAGATCGTCTATTGATGAAGATATAAGGCATGGAGGGTTCTTGGCAGACAGCGGGAACATGTCTGTCAGGTGGAAGTCCTCAAGACTCTCTATGGCCATTGTATGAGGTTCTCCGCCCTCACCCTTTACGATAAACCAGAGAAGGTCTCCCTCCGAAACGGTGCCGAGATAATGGCCCTCACGGTCCAAGACGGGAACAGCGGTATAACGGCTGTTGTGCATCTTTTCGAGAACCTGTCTTACGGTAAAATCGTTATAGACGAAGACTACGTCCTGCTTGGGAACGGTAAAGAATGCTATGTTCATATCAGATGCCGCCGAGATCCTTGTCTATGCGGACCTGGAAAGGTGTCGCCGCAAGTCCGTTCTGGGCATGAAGAGCCGTGGGGCCGTATGAGAAGTAGCCGTATCTTACCTTGCAGGGATACTCGACCTTAGGGCAGGCCAGAAGGACGGTCTTGCCGTCAAAATCAACAGCCGCATCAGCAGGGAAATACTCGCCGTCCTCACCTGCCACTTCAAATCCGGATTCGTTGCCTCCGAAATCCGAAGAGATGTTGAGGAGCATGTAGTCGCCTCCGAATGTGATCTCTACGCCTTCGCCGCGCCTTGCATCGATAATATACGGCGCTACCGCATCGACATTCTCAAAGCCGTATACGAACTTCTGGGCAAGGAGCGCAAGCCTGTCGCCGGGAGTCTTCTTGTCTGAAGGATGCATGTTGTCGAACTCACCGCAGTCGGCAATGACAGCCATATAAACATTCGGCGTATCGATAGCAACGATCTGCTGCTGCTCACGGAGCGTAGGCCAGCTCATATCGTCGTAGCCCATATACTTGCGGTCTTTGGAGATATACATCGGGAGCTGGCAGAAGATAAACGGCAGCTCATCGTCAAAGAATACCATCCTCCACTCGGAGATCATGGTCTTGAACACCTTGCCGTATTCAGCCTGGTGGCCGAATGTATCTGATTCACCCTGATAGAATATTACGCCTCTTAAGGTGTAAGGCGCGATCCTTAATATCATGTTCTCGAAGAATGAGCCTGGTCTTCTTACTGCGGCATATCCTACCGGCGGAGGCCAGGGTGCGGGTCCTATGAGGGTATCCGCTTCCAGATATGTAAGATTAGGCTTCTCTTCAAGAGCTAAAGCCAGATTGGCATCGTATTTTGCTTTGGCGGAATTATAAAGCTCTGCTTCTTCCTCATACTCGGCATCTGTCATCTCAGAAGCTGCTTCATCAAAATCGTTGATATATTGAAGGCCTTCCTTGCTCTCCTTAAGGCTGTCAACAGAAGTCCAGCAGTCAATGGTTGAGCCGTATGCGCAGCAGCTTATGATGCCGATCTTGGCATCGAGTCTGGTGTTGAGCGAATAAGCAAAATAGAAAGCGATGCCGCTCATCTGCCCTGCAGTATCAGAGTTAATGGGGATCCATTTAGACTCTTCTTCTGCCTTGGCCTGAGCCTTATCCATGAAACCTGCGAAAGGAACGGTATATAACCTGATGTCCGTTTCACCTATCTTGGGAAGAACAAACTTGGCAAATTCCGTGCGGTACAGAGGATACTCCATGTTGTCCTGTCCCGAAGCGAGCCATACCTCTCCTGCATATGCATCATTGATCGTCAGGACTTCCTGCTCGTTCTCGTAGACTACTATCTGATAAGGACCGCCCGGTTCTTCTGTAGGGGTAACGCATACGAGGAAACTGCCGTCCTCTTCCGTGCCCGCAGCGCCGGAATATACGGGCTTGCCGTCATCCATGATATCGCATCTTATGGTGCACGCATGGTCAGCCGTTCCAAAGACGCGCAGTTCAGCGCCCCACTGGAAGACCATCCCATCCTTAAAAATACCGTTCAGTTTAATTGCCATGCTCTTATTATACCGCTCACTATTTATTGTTTTAAATATCCAAGGTCAAATTAGTGTTAACTTTATCCAAACATGCTGTGGATAAAGAGTGCCGCCTCACCTGCATCTCCGTTGACCGTAATGCTGCCCTGAGCAAGTGCAGCATAGAAATCCTTCTCTTTGCTGAGCACCGCAGCGAAGACTTCGGCGTCAGCATCGATATAGAACGGAGCGTTGATGTATTCGTAAGGGGCAACCTCAACCGTGCCTTCATCGATCTTAACGTATAACGGCTGGTTGTCGAGGATGCCGTTCAATGTGATCTGGGTGGCAGTGTCTTTAAGGAATTCCGCCTTGGCACTCTTCTCCTCGACCGCCTTGTAGATGCTTCCGAATCTGGGTTCGACTTTCTTCATACAGATTCCTCCTCGCTTGATATGGGCAAAGGTGTAATGCCCGTGATCTTGTCATTTCTCTGTGATGCATCTGCCTTAGGCATCAGCTTGCTCTCTATGGCAAGTATGACACTTGTCGGCAGCACTTTGGATGCAACATGAAGCGCTTTCTGCGAGAAACCGTACACCAGCATCCTGCGGCCTTTTCTGGAAGCCTTGATAGCTGCCTCGGCAAGCTTATCAGGATCAACGGCTACCAGTTTGCGGAAACCCGTAAACTCAGAAGATGCGCCGTGTGTCGCCTTGCTCTGGAATTCAGTCTTAACGGGTCCCGGGCAAACAGTCGTGACCGCAATATTATATGGCGCAAGCTCTACGCCTAATGCTCTGGAGAAAGAAATGACATATGCCTTGCTCGCTGCATAACCTGCAAAACCGGGCTGCGGAAGGAATCCCGCAGATGAAGCGATATTTATCATCCTGGGGCCTTCACTTAGCGAAAAGCAAGGCTGTTTATCGATCATATAAGGCAGGCATATCCTCGAAAGCTTTCCTAAAGCCACACAGTTAAGCTGCAGTTCCGCTTCGATATCATTGACGCTGATGTCCTCTGCTAAACCCTTAAACCCCATGCCTGCGCAGTTGATCAGAAGGCCTATCCTGATGTCCTCATCCTGAAGCCTTAAGGCTATCTCATCCATGTCGTCCGGGGATGTAAGGTCTGCTGTTACGGGAATGATCCTGTCATCTCCAATAGAAGAAGTAACCTCGAGAAGTCTGTCTGCCCTTCTGGCAACTGCCCATATCTCGTCAAAGGGAAGGCTGTTATAAACTCCACGTTCCTTAGCAATCAATCTGAGAAAGGATCTGCCGATGCCGGAAGATGCTCCGGTAATGATTGCAATATTCTTCATTGAATACTCCCGCTTAACTAATATGTATAAATCTTATCACAGATCTGATGTAATCTGTAGGTTCACACCCTCAATATGGCAATGAAAATCCCGCGGTCTTTTGTGCCGCGGGACTTACCGTTTCTTATCAAACGCTTTCTTCTGAGCCCTTGAATCCGGCAAGAGGTCTGGTCGCCGTGGGCGCCGGATCAGTACCGTTGTTCATTATCGCAGGACGCTGACCTTCAAGCGCTGCGCCCATGGCAGGTGCCTTATTGGTATCTCTTTCATCATCTGCTGCGGCAGAAGGTCTTACGATGCCGCCGTAAGCAGATGCGACAGCCGCGTTTGCCTCTGCTCTTGCCTTTGCCCTGTCGAAGAAAGCGGATCTCTTCGTCGTCTGGTCAGCAATGCTGGCATGCTGCTGCGGCTGTTCAGGAACTGAAGCCTTGGGCTCATTCTTCTTCTCTTCAATAGCAGGTTCTTCTGAAACATTAGATTTGAAAGGGTTGATGCCTGCCATTCCGGGAGCTGCCCAAACAGGTGCCCTTGATGCGGAATTCTGTACCTTGCCGTTCATGAGACTTCCAAGCTGGTTGTTGTCTGAACCGGTCTTCTTGTGTTCACGGGGCATATAGACACTGTCATTAGCTGTCTTCTCAACGGCACCTATCGTCTGCATTCTTTCCTCCGCCTCTCTGGCTTCTATAGCAGCCTTTATCATCTCCTGCTGAGCTCTCTCAGCTTCCTGTCTTGCTTTTGCTACCTCTTTGGCCTTCATGTCTGCAAGTTCCCTGGCAGCCTTAACGGATGCAGCCGTACCAATGCCCATTACGGGTTCCTTGGCAGCGGGAGCCTGCTGTGCCTTTATCTGGGCAGCGTTGACAGAAAGGTTCTTAGGTCTCTTTATTGGGGGGCGCTGCCTGATCTCCTCCAGCTTCTTCTCGTTGTTCTTACGTGCTTCTTCCTGCTTGCGCATCTCGATCTGAGCCTTGGCAGCTTCAGCCCTCTGTCTTGCAGCGATAACGGCAGGATTATCTGAATTGGTCTTTGCCGCAGCCTGAGCAGCAGGTCTTGTCTTGACCGCAGCTGTTGTTGCTGCAACGGAAGATGCCTGTGCGGCTCTGTTAACAGATAATTCCTTGGGTCTCTTGATGGGCGCATGCTGAGTGGGAGCTGCCTTGACCGCAGGAGCAGTAACTGCTGCCTGGGCTCTATTAACCGAGAGTTCCTTGGGACGCTTGATCGGAGCATGCTGGGTAGTATGCATCTTAGCATCCTCCCTGGCATTAGCCTCTTCCATCTGTCTTAATTCCTTCATGGCAGTTGCCTGGTTGAACTTCTGGGTTGAAGATGCGTCAGCCGAAACTGTCTGCTTGGAAGGAATGATGTTTCCTATTGCATAAACTATTCCGGATGTTCCGGGGATAAAGTTAAGAGCTATGTCCTTGCCGTCCATACCCTTGTTCTTGAGATTCCTGAATCTGAAGTAAGCTGCGCCTGCAAGGAGCACAGGGAAAATGAACCATAACCACTTAGCTGAAGCTTTTCCATTGGGGGTATTGGGAGATGCCTGATCGGGGTTTACATGAACAAATCCCATTACTACAGGTGTTCCGTCTTCGTGAGTCTCATCCATTACCACTGTCTCATCGTAGGTCTCGCCCTCAACGACTTCCCCGACTGCGGAAACAAGAGTGGCTTCACTTGTTTCTTCTGTGTCATCACCTGCAAGAGCAGCTTCTGTCTGAGTCGTTTCCGCAGCTTCAGTAGTAGCTGCTGTTGTAGTTGAGGCCTGAGTAGCTTGAGTTGTTGCCTGTGTTGCAGCAGTGGTCTGGACTACAGGTGCAGCCTGTGTTGCCGCAGTGGTTGCCTGTGTCGCAGCAGTAGTTGCCTGAGTAGGAGCCTGTGTTGCTGCGGTGGTAGCCTGTGTCGGTGCCTGTGTTGCAGCAGTAGTAGCACGTGTGGTCGGAGCTGTTGTAGCTCTGGTCGTAGGAGCTGTCGTCGTCTGGGTTGTAGGTGCAGCAGATGACCTCTGAACAGATACATTGCCCTTGGTCGCGCTGAGGTCATCGATATTTGTGCCCGATACTTCGATCGCTACCCACTTGTTGGGCTTGACCTTGACCGTGATATTCTGGCTGTACTCGCCGCTCAGACTTAAAACGTTGCCTGATGCACCCCAGGGCTCGTTTAATCCGTCGGCTGAATGGTTTAGGTTTACCGTGACCGTGATGGATGTTACATCACTGCCGTAACCCCAGCTGTTGATATAAAAGATCTGGTGGTCTGCATCACCGCCGCCCTGCATACCGACTTCAACGGTACCGTCTGCGTAAACTTCTCTTTGACTGAATGATAAACCTAACGAAAATGCAAATACTGCACAGATCAAGACTGCAATAACTTTGGACAACTTATTGCTCTTATTACTCATTAAGCATGACCCCCCACGGATACGCGCTGCCTGAAAAACACATGTTAACAATTTGTTAACATGTTCATTATAGAGGGGTGATTACGTAAATGCAATCAAATTTGATTAATTTTTCACCGAAATCTGACACGGATCAGTCTTCGGTTCCAGAAGGTTCATCTTCCTTAATGTTTTTTGTTATCGATGCTGACTTGGGGCGCTTGATGGGACCCTTCTTTGCTGAAGCAAATCCCGGAGCAGGAGCCGTTGCGGCAGGGATTATGGCCTCTTCACCGTACTTTAAGATATCAGGCTTCTCTTCCTGAACTTCTGCAGGACGCTCGGTTACGGCATTGGCAACTTCGCTTCCGACAGTAGGGCGGATGCCTCCCTGATACATGGAAGCAGAAGCGCTGTCTTCTCCATCATCAGGATTCACAGCTTCAGCAGGCTGAACGTCTGAAGCAGAGGTCTTCGCAGCCGTCGGACGCTTAAGTTTTGTAGGTTTGACCTTCTGAGGAACAGATCCTGTCTCGAGCACTGCTGAAGGAGCAGAAGAATTCATGACAAGAGCTGAAGTATAAGCTTCCGCACCTATCCTCTCAGATTCGAGTTCTTCCATCTGAACACGGCGCGCAGTATGGGTATTTGAATATACAGGCCTTATGGGGGCTGTATTTGATTTCTGATAGTAGCCGTTGATAACTGTAGGCTCGCCTTCTGTATTGATGAATACCGGCTTGAGTTCCTGATTGCTGCCGTCATCAACCCTCTGCCTCTCGGCAACACCCTTGATGACCTGGATCTCGCGCTTCTTCTTGATCCATCTGTTCGTGTTCTTATCCTTGCTCTTGTCCTTGGCGCGCAGGATCAGTGCGATAAACCACAAGATAAACAGGACGGCAACAACGAACATTATTACCAGTGTGCCTTCCATGCCTATCTCGGCGTTGTACCAATTGATGATCTTATCCATCTGATATTTCCGTTTCTTATTACTTCGTATCTTTCTTCACTAGATTATAAAGCTTAAACCCGATAAACACTATACCCGAAACAAAACCTAATCCGATGAGCGTGAATACGAGCATCGCGATCACATCCCTGCCGGATAAGCTGCCTCTTTTGGGGACTGCGGCAGGCATTGTCTCTATAGATCCCGCAGCAGCCGAAGCTTCGCTCCCGCCTGATGCAACAGCGCTCTCAGATGTCTCATGAGACGGCAATACGGGAGTTACTATCTCTCCCGTGTAGTCAGATAAGCTGATGCCGTTTGCTCCAAGCGGAATGGCGTGGTCAAGTCCTATGAACTGTCCTTCTTCAGTCTGCCAGAGCACCGGCCTTACAAACTCATATTTCTCTTCGTCCCAGGTAACGAAGTCGTCTTTGACGAGTCCGCCCGTATCACCCGAATTGGCATTATAACACCAGAATGTGTGGTTCAGATGCCTGTCTGCAATAAGATCCCTGAAATACTCCATCCAAGTGAGATTGTCGCCTTCCATAAAGCCGCCCCACTCACCTACAAAGATGGGAGCGATGCCTTCATCACTTATATAGAGCCAGTAATCTGACCAGGCATCTTCCATAAGCGAGTCGTATGTAAAGCCTCCTTCAAACCAGGGCTGCATGTACACGATAGGACCATAATCGTGAGGGGAGTAAACTATTTGCGCATTTCGCTCAGGGCTCCCAAAATCTATAGGGTAATCCTTAACGCCCATGAGATTGGCTCCCCACCAGGTGTTATAGTAATCATCGTCATCTGCTGAAGTGAAATCATTGCTCGAGGGATCTATGGGATACATCTGGATGCCCTCGATTATTATCAGAAGATGAGGATTAGCGTCTAATACGGCATTGCCTGCAGCCTCGGCTGCCCTCTTCCAGTTATTCGCGGCATCAGAGTCGTTCCATATCGCATGGTCTGTCTCGGAAGCCTTGCCGTGAGGTTCGTTCTTAAGATCGAGTCCTATTATCGTGTCGTTGTCCTTGTAACGGTCAGCAAGCCACACCAGAGCTTCGATGAAGTCTTCCTCGGTCATGTCTTCCCTGTACCATAAAGGATAGTTATGACCTGAAGCATCAGTCTTAACAGTATGGATGTCTATGATAACCTTAAGACCATTCTGCTCACAGAGACTAAGGACATAGTCAAATATCTCGAGCGAGTTCATTGAATTAAGTGTCTCGTTATATGCGTTGTTGTAGTTGGCCTGAGGGAAATTGCCATTCTTCCACTGAAGGATGAGTTCAGCAGAGAAAGGGACTCTTAAGACATTGAAACCTCTGTCTGCGATCCCTTTGAGCGACTGTTCGAGATTGCAGTTCCAGACACCGTCGAAAAGATTCGTTCCTGTGTTATATCCAAACCAGTTACAGCCGGTAAGCCATACGGCCTTCCCGTTCATGTCAACGATCTGATTGCCGTTTGTCGTAAGCCAGTCGTCACCGGCCACGCCCTGGACCGCAGGTGCCTCGGGAACTGTTCCCGAAGATGTCTGCTGAGTCTGCTGGGTATTGTTATTGTTGTTATTAGTGCTGCCGCTTCCGCTGCCCGTTACCGAAATGAGCGAAGCTGATGTGATGCCTGATCCCGTTACCTGAATGCCGACGTTACTGTCAAAGCCCCAGCTGTTGGGACCCGATGCGGATACCGTGGCAGTGACCCTGCTGCCGTCAACTGTATATGTGTCAAACCCCCAGCCTGATGCACTTGTAACAGTTCCGCTGAACTCAGCTACTACTGTTATCTCGCCATATCCGCTGCAGCCTGAAAGCGCAACTTCGAGCTGTCCTCCATTGCCCCAGCAATTGCTGCTGGCCGTACCTGAAGGATCTGCCCAAACAACACAAGGAACAAAGAATGCAGCTGTTACGATTACTGCAATCAAAAGAGCTATCCGTGATCTGAAATGACTCACAGGTCGATATCTACCTTTCTGCCGGAAGACTGATACTGCTCGTAGATAACGCCTGCAGCATCGAGCATGCGGCGTGCAGCCTCCGTGGTATCCATATCGTGGTACTTATCCTGAAGATATACGACTTTCTTAACCCTCTTCTGGATGAGAGCCTTGGTGCACTCGTTGCAAGGGAACAGAGTTACATAGACAGTGGCGCCCTCCAGGTTGGCTGTCTTGGAATTTAATATCGCGTTGAGTTCTGCGTGGGTAACGAAAGCGTACTTGGTCTCTAATGTGCCGCCGCTTCTCTCCCAGGGGAAATCCTCGTCTGAACAGCCTATGGGCATTCCGTTATATCCTACAGAGACTATGTAATTGTCCTTGTCGACTATGCAGGCTCCAACCTGTGTGTTAGGGTCCTTGGAACGCTTGGATGCAAGGGTGGCAACACCCATGAAGTATTCATCCCAGCTGATATAGTCTTCTCTTTTTGAGCCCATGGCAGTTTACCTCCGAAAGATCGTAGATACTAATTTTATCTTATTGAAAGCTCAGTTACAATTAAGACTGCAGATCGCAGCTCCTTATGATCTTCTCGCAGAGATCCCCGTACTCGATACCGGATACTCTTGCAGCTTCAGGCAGGAGCGAATGATTGGTCATGCCCGGGAGGTTGTTGGCCTCTATGAACCAGAAGTCATGAGCATCTTCATCGTAGATAAGGTCGATCCTGCCGTACTGGTTCATCCTTAGGGTATTAAACATCTCAAGAGCGGTTCTTTGGCCCTTCAGGTAGTCTTCCTCAACTATCTGGGCAGGACATACATGCGTGGTAAGGCCGTCCTGGTACTTGTTCTTATAGTCGTAGAAACCTTCGTGAGGAATGATCTCGGTAATGGGCAGCGCTTTGCCGTCCAAGATGGAGATGGTGATCTCTCTTCCCTTGATGAATGCCTCAACAAGGACAAGCTGTCCGTAAGAGGCTGCATAGTCAAGGGCTGCTGCAAATTCCTTCTCTTCCTTGACTATAGATACGCCGCAGGAAGAGCCCGCACCTATAGGCTTTACTACGCAAGGAAGGCCGACCTCTGCTTTAACTCTTGCAAAAGTTATGTTCTCAGCCTTATCCGTTATCCACTTGGCGGTCTTGTAGCCCGCACCTGCTATGAGCGACTTGGAAACGTCCTTGTCCATCGCAATCGCGCAGCCCAAGTAGCCGCAGCCTGTAAACTTAACGCCGTATGCTCCGAGCACTGCCTGGACCTCACCGTTCTCGCCATAGCTTCCGTGAAGGCCAAGAAAGACCCTGTCGGCATACTGGCACATCTCGATGACCCTGGGGCCGATCCACTGGCGTCTGCCGCCATGGGAAGCGATTATCTCTTCAAGATCAGGTTCTTTCTCAGGGATCTCATAAGAGAAAAGATCGACCGTTCCTCTCCTGAAAAAGCTCTCTGCCGGCTTATCGTTCTCGATGCCGTCGTACAGGTCGACCAATGCAACCTCGTGACCCTTGCTCAAAAGAGCATTCGCTATAAGACTTGCTGATTTCAGTGAGACGTCTCTTTCCGGTGATAAGCCGCCTCCAAGAACTGTGATCTTCATGTTAATGCCTCGCCACTAATAGTAATAGACAGATTATACTCTTATGAATGTAAGAAAAATGCCGTAATTTCCCAATTGTTATATGCTTGTAAAATTAGCTCCTTTATTAATTGATATAATATACCTACTATAAAGGAGAAATTATGTTTGCATTTTTATACATAATCATCTGCGCTCTTCTGGGCATAACGCTTACTTCTTACCTCATTCCCGACGTAAGAAGGCTCTATCTCGGCTGTGCCCCGTCAAAGAAAGCGATAGACAATATACCGAGCACATTGTTCGTAGTGCCCGTGGGCCTGATCACAGGCCTCATGAGCGTGAGTTTCGTTCAATACTACATAACCCTTGGCCTTTCATACTTCATCGAGAACCAGTCGCTGGTCAAAAAGGCAGGCCTGCTCATCACTCTGGGCCTGGCTGTCTGGATCACGCTGTCATCCGTCATCCTTCTTGCCAGAAGAAGGGCAAAGAAGATGGACAGCGAGGAAACTGATGCTTCAGCAGGCATATATGAATACAGCGTATTCAACTCAGTCTTCTATGGTCTGTCCGTAGTGATCTTTACAGTCCTCGCGACATTCCTGATGTTCTATACGTACCGTATGAATGGTGATATTCTGAACGTCGGTTACTCGACCAGTTCTGATCTTGCCCCGCATACGGCCATGGTATCCTCATTTGGCGTGGGCTATAACTTCCCGACACAGTACATGCACTTCTCGGGAGACGGGATCCAGTACCATTTCCTGTTCTATTTCCTGTGCGGATCTTTGGAGTATCTGGGGCTTCCCATAGACCTTGCCATAAACGTCCCTTCGATAATCGTTATGGTGTGCGCCTTCACTTTGCTCGGACTTCTTGCAGTGCTTATCTCAGGCAAGCGCCCCGCCTTCCTTATCGCGCCTGTGCTGGTATTGTTCCGCAGTTCGCTCAATGTGTTCCTTCAGATAAGGCAGCTGCTCGGCAATGGCGAGACTATGAGATCAGCTCTTAAGAACATCATCCATTCCTCTTCCTGGTATGTAGCTACAGACTACGATAATTGGGGCATATGGGCCATAAACGTATATCCCAACCAGCGTCACCTGATGCTCGGCGTGTCCGTGATACTGATATTCATAATACTGTTCATCCCTTTTGTCAGAAGGATGTGCATCTCGATAATGAGAGACGGCATCAAGGCCTTCATTGCAAGCCGCAATGCATGGCTGCCGCGAAGATCAGATCCTCTTATGCCCTGGCAACTCCTTATACTGACAGGCCTTCTTGCACTGTTCTTCCCTTATTTCCACGGCTCATGCACGATCGCGATGCTCTTGATACTCGCCGTAATGGCCATGTTCTCCGAGAGCAGGCTCATGCACATCATCATCGCAGCTGTCTCTGTCGTTTCTGCATTTGTACAGTCGATGGCCTTTTCGGGCGGCGCGGGCAACGTTGTCAGCATGAAGCATGAGACAGGATTTATCCTGGGCGAAAAGGCTACGCTTCCGGGAACAGCCAAATACCTTCTCATAGTCACAGGCCTGACACTGATCCTTGCTCTTATCACATGCATCTTCATGCTGATAAAAGACATCGTAAAGAAGCGTCCCGTATACCGCCTGATACTGTTTATCAGTTTCCTTATACCCCTGATATTCGCATTTAACTATCAGGTTACACTGGAGATGCTCGCTAACCACAAGTTCATTCAGATAACCCTTATCCTTCTTGATGCTTTTGTTGCAGTCCTTATCGCAAATCTCATCAGCATCCCGTTCAAGATAAAAAAGAAGGAAGCAAAAGAGCCTGTTGGCATCACCGGCACTCCCGAGCCTTTGCCTTCCGGAGAAGAAGTCAAAGAAGAGGCTGCGCCGGATGCCGGGACTGACGGCTCTGAAGATGACGCAGCTGAAGCTTCCGAAGTAAGCTTCGGAGATGAGCCCTCTGAAGAAGACGAGCCCTTCGAGCTCGGATTAGATGATGAGGATATGGCTGACTTCGGCACAGCGGTTCCCGAAGCAGTTTCCTTCGGAGATGAAGAAAACGTTAAACTTGAGGATCCTGTAACAGAGATCTCTTCTGAGGATCAGTCTGATGAGACCGAAGAAACATCAGAAGAAACTGCTGATGAAGAGCCTGAATCAGAGGAAGCCAAAAAAACTCCTTCTGCTGCAGCGATCGAAGCTCCCTCTGAGCATACCCACATAGAAGAACCTTCCAAGAAGAACAAGGGCCTGTCACTCCCTGCCTGGATCGCTATTGAGATCGTCGGAGTACTTCTTGCCATTATGCTGATGGTGCCTCTGACTGCAACAGGCGTATCCGAGTGGATGACATACATCAACATTAATAAGCAGTCGTGGCAGATAAATACCAAGTCGCCCCTGACCACCTGGATCGAGGCTAATACTGATCCTTCTGATGTATTCCTTACTCCCATGTGGCACATAAACAGATTTACCCTGGCAGGACGCCCTATGTACTACGGCTGGCCTTACTACGCATGGTCTGCAGGTCATGATACTTACACGAGAGATACTATCTACTGTTGGCTCCTTACAGGATGCAACGGCAACAAAGATGAGTTCGTAAGATACTGCCAGGAGCGCGGCATCAAGTATGTCATAGAAGATCCCGAGTTCTTCATGAACACCTACACAGACGGGATCGTCTATAACGCGGAGTTCTTCAGGAGCAACTTCACTCAGGCTGCATACTTTGCAGAAGAGGGAACGACAGTCTATAAGATCTACTAAGCACAGGCAGCGAGGATTCCAGCTTTTCTTCCGCCTGTTTGCTGTTTTACCTTTCAAAAAACCTGGAAAATTAAGTAGTTCCTACTTTTGAGACAGGTTTTTTCGAAAACAGCTGTACAAAAAGTCGGATCTCATTTCATCCGGTTATCACTAAAAAACCTTATCACATTAAAACGGGCACCTCGTTTGAGGTGCCCGAAATAACTTAAGTCTGCTTTGAAGTATTACTTAACTTCGTTGAAGCCTTCTCTTGCAGCGTATGTTGTGTGCAGGAGCTCGTGAGACTTATGGCTGTTAGGCTCACCGAGGAACTTCTCATAGAGTTCGATGATCTGGGGATTGTTGTGGGACTGACGGAGTGTCTGTCTCTCATCCTCGGAGTAGAGTGCCTGAGCTCTCTTTTCCTTGTATGTATCCATGATGTCATCAGACTCGCCATGCAGGAAGCACTCTCTTACATAAGGCTGTCCGCCTCCGTTGATACAACCGCCCGGGCATCCCATGATCTCGATGAACTGATACTTGGACTTTCCTTCACGGATCTCGTCTAAAAGAACCTTAGCGCTCTTCATGCCGGAAGCGATAGCAACATTGACTGTTGTGCCGTTGATATCAATAGATGCTTCACGGATACCTGCATCGTGGCCACGTACTGCCGTGAACTCGATGGGCTCTGATTCCTTGCCTGTGAGCTTGAAGTAAACAGTTCTGAGGGCTGCTTCCATAACGCCGCCTGTTACACCGAAGATAACACCTGCGCCTGTGTAATCGCCCATGATATCCTGATCCCAATCCTCATCAGGGAGTCTGTCGAAGAGGATACCGCCGCGCTTGATCATACGAGCGAGCTCTCTTGTTGTGATAACAGCATCAACATCATCAATGCCGTTGACCTTGAGCTGTTCTCTCTGTCTCTCGAACTTCTTAGCTGTACAAGGCATAACGGAAACAACGAAGATATCCTTAGGATCGATGCCGTTCTGCTCTGCCCAGTAAGACTTGATGATGGCACCCTGCATCTGGTGAGGAGACTTGCAGGAAGACAGGTGAGGGAGAAGATCTCCGTAGTTGTACTCTGCATAGTTGATCCATCCGGGTGAGCAGGAAGTGATCATAGGAAGTGTTCCGCCGTTCTGGAGTCTGCCGAGGAGCTCTGTGCCCTCTTCCATGATCGTAAGGTCAGCACCGAAGTTTACATCGTAAACTCTTGTGAAACCGAGTCTTCTCATAGCGGCAGCCATCTTGCCTGTAACAGGTGTTCCGATGGGATAGCCGAACTCTTCGCCGAGAGCTGCTCTAACTGCAGGAGCTGCCTGAGCGATAACTGTCTTGCCTGCTGCGAGTGCTTCATCGATCTTGGAGATCTCTGAGTGCTCCATGAGAGCGCCTGTAGGGCAAACGTTAACGCACTGGCCGCACTGGATACAAGGTGAATCTGCAAAAGATCTGTTCTCTGCAGGTGCAACGAATGTGTTGAAGCCTCTGTTCTCGAATCCTAAGATTCCGAGACCGTGAGCATTCTTACATCTCTCGATACATCTGCCGCAGAGGATACACTTGGAAGTATCTCTTACGAGTCCGGGAGCTAATTCATCGTAATGAGTCTCGGAATGAACGCCCTGGAAAGCGCCTTCTCTTGCGCCTGTAACGTTAGCAACGTGGAGAAGTTCGCACTGGCCGTTCTTGTCGCACTGCTGGCAGTTCATGTTGTGGTTGGAAAGAAGGAGCTCGACGCTGTGTCTTCTTGCTGCTGTTGCAGCAGGAGAGGAGATCTTGATCTCCATACCCTCAGATACAGGGTAAACGCAGCTTGCAACGAGTCCTCTTGCGCCTGTTGCCTCTACGAGACAAACACGGCAGGAACCCTGATTGCACTCACCGTGGTTGAATGCACAGAGTGAAGGGATCTCATATCCGCACTTCTTTGCAGCTTCGAGAATGGTAAGTCCTTCCTCGACCTGATAGGAGACGCCCTCTATTTTAATATTAATCATCGCCATAGTAGTAACCTCCTTTAAGCTTTGGATATTGCACTGAATTTACAGTTGCTCATGCACAGACCGCACTTAACGCACTTCTCGGGATCGATCTCGAACGAAGCGAGCTTGTGACCCTCAGGGATGTACTCTGTTCTTGTGATGCAGGAAGCAGGGCAGTTCTTAGCGCACATGCCGCATCCGATACACTTATCCTTGTCGATCTTGTACTGCATAAGGCTCTTGCAAACGTGTGCAGGGCACTTCTTGTCAACGATGTGAGCGATGTACTCGTCACGGAAGTGAGCAAGAGTGGAGTTAACAGGGTTGGAAGCTGTCTGGCCGAGAGCGCAGAGTGAGTTTGTCTTGATCGTCTTGGAGAGTTCTTCGAGCTCATCAAGATCTTCCATAGTACCCTTGCCCTCTGTGATCTTTGTTAAGATCTCGAGGATCCTCTTGGTACCGATACGGCAGGGTGAGCACTTACCGCATGACTCGTCGCAGATAAATTCCATATAGAACTTGGCAACGTCGACCATACAGTTGTCTTCGTCCATGACGATGGCTCCGCCGGAACCCATCATGGAACCCTTCTGTACGAGGTTATCAAAGTCGATAGGCTCGTCTAAGAATTCCTCTGTAAGGCAGCCGCCTGAAGGACCACCGGTCTGGATAGCCTTGAACTTCTTGCCGTTCGGGATTCCGCCGCCGATATCGTAGATGAGCTCTCTTAAGGTTGTACCCATAGGGATCTCAACGAGACCAACGTTGTTTACCTTACCGCCGAGTGCGAATACCTTTGTACCCTTGGACTTCTCTGTTCCAACAGAAGCGAAATCTGCTGCACCCTCACGGAGGATGTAAGGAACACATGCCAGAGTCTCTACGTTGTTAACGCAGGTAGGCTTGCCCCAGAGACCCTTGATAGCAGGGAACGGAGGTCTCGGACGAGGCATACCGCGCTTACCTTCGATGGAGTTGAGAAGAGCTGTCTCCTCACCGCAAACGAATGCGCCTGCACCGAGTCTGATGAAGCAGTCGAAATTGAAGCCTGAGCCCATGATGTTCTCACCCAAAAGACCCATCTCTCTAGCCTGAGCGATAGCGATCTTAAGACGGTTAACTGCGATAGGATACTCGGCACGTACATAGAAGTAACCCTCAGATGCGCCGAATGCGTAACCTGCGATCATCATACCTTCGATAACTGCAAGGGGGTTTCCTTCGAGGATCGAACGGTCCATGAATGCACCCGGGTCGCCCTCGTCGCCGTTACATACAACATACTTCTGATCAGCCTGAACGTTAAGAGCGAACTGCCACTTTCTTCCTGTGGGGAATCCGCCGCCGCCGCGGCCTCTCAAACCGGAAGCCAATACTTCATCGATAACTTCCTGCTGAGTCATTGAAAGAGCCTTCTTGAGACCCTGGAAAGCACCCATTCCGAGCGCTTCATTGATATCTTCAGGATTGATGACACCGCATCCGTGAAGTGCAACACGGCGCTGCTTCTTATAGAAGTTGATGTCTTCCTGCTTTGTAACCTTATCCTGCGAGTTAGGATCAACATAGAGGAGTCTCTCTACGATCTGACCGCCGGCGATATCAGTGTCAACGATCTCTTCAACGTCGTCGATGGAAACCATTCTGTAGAGTGTATCCTCAGGATAGATCTTTACGAAAGGTCCCTGTGAGCAGAAGCCGAAGCAGCCGACCTGGTTTACAGTAGCCTTATCGGAAAGTCCCTTTGCTGCGAGGACTTCATTGAACTTCTCCATTATCTCCTTGGAATTGCTGGACAGACATCCCGTACCGCCGCAAAGAACGATATGGCGCTTATCATCCTGTCCCTTAAGCTTGTCTTCAAGACATTTGGTACATGCTACTGACTTCTCGTCGAGATCAGCAACAGAAGTAATCTTTGTCATGCCTTTGCCTCCTGTCTATATGAATCGATAATTCCTTCTACCTGACCAACAGCAACCTTAGGGTAAACCTTACCGTTGATGCTGACAGCCGGAGCGATACCGCATGCACCGATGCATCTTAATGCGTCGAGTGTGAACAGACCGTCAGCTGATGTTTCACCAGGCTTGATGCCGAGAAGTTCAGAGAACTTGTCGATTACATTCTGAGCGCCCTTTACGTAGCAAGCAGTACCAAGGCAGCAGCCGATGACGTACTTTCCCTTAGGTGTAAGGGAGAAGAAGGAGTAGAAAGTAACAACTCCATATATCTCTGCTACTGAGATCCCTGTCTGCTTGGAAACCAATTCCTGTACTTCCAGCGGGATATACCCGTACTCGTTCTGGATGTCACTCAGGATCATCATCAAAGGAGTCTTGTCATCCTTATGACGCTGACATATTTCAGTGATCTGAGCGACAGCAGCTTCATTTAACTTTGCCATTATTCTACCTCCTGCCACTTTTGGGAATAATTACAGACGTTTCAATTTTACTTTGTCAAGCGGCAGTTAGACAATACTAACTACCGCTTGCAAATTAACTAAATGTAGAAAAAGTGTAAAACAACTTAATGTAATCTAATCAAGTTCACTTTTCCTCTGCTTCGGCTGCCGCAATGACCTTTGCAGCGATGTCCTGGGGAGCAGGTTCATATCTTGCATGGCTCATAACGAACCAGCCTCTGCCCTGCGTCATGGACTTAAGATCAGTCGCATAGTCGAGCATCTCTGCCGTAGGCACGGCGCAGTTGATGACTGAACCTAATTCGTCAGCATCGATGCCTACGATCCTGGCGCGGCGCTTGTTAAGGTCGCCCATGATATCACCCTGCTTCTCCTCGGGCACATGGATCTCAGCCTTGGAGATAGGCTCCAGGATAATGGCGTCAGCAGCCTTCATGCCTTCCTTGAATGCAAGGTTTGCAGCGATCTTGAATGCCATTTCCGAAGAGTCTACATCGTGGTAGGAACCGTCGACCAATGTAGCCTTGAGATTAACTACGGGATAGCCTGCGAGGATACCTGTCTTAACGGATTCCTGCAGGCCCTTCTCTACTGCGGGGAAGAAGTTCTTAGGCACGGCACCGCCGAATACCTTCTCGTCGAAAACGAGTTCTTCGCTCTCGGGATTGGGTTCAAATTCGATCCAGACATCACCGTACTGGCCGTGACCGCCTGACTGCTTCTTGTGCTTGCCCTGTACCTTGACCTTCTTGCGGATGGTCTCACGGTAAGGAACCTTGAGCTGTGCGAGTTCACAGTCAACGTTATATCTGGACTTGAGCTGTGATACGAGGACCTTGAGCTGCATGTCTCCGATACCTGAGAGGACCATCTGCTTGGTCTCAGGGTCTGTCTCGACAGAGAAGCACCTGTCGCCGTCAGCAAGCTTTGCCAGACCTGATATGATCTTCTCTTCGTCGCCCTTCTTGGTGGGAACGATGCTCTTGGAAAGACAAGTTGAAGGGAACTTGATCTTAGGCATCTCAAGGATACGTGAACGGTCGCAGAGAGTATCGTTCGTGTCAGCATCAGCGAGCTTTGTCGCGGCGCCGATATCACCTGCTGTTACCTTGTCAGTTGCGATCTGCTCCTTGCCTCTTAAATAGAACAGGCCTCCGATCCTCTCGTCTCTGCCCTTTGTAGCGTTATAGACCGTGGAGTTAGCACGCAGTGTTCCTGCGTTGACCTTGAAGATGCTGATCTTTCCTACGAACGGATCGGAGATCGTCTTGAAGATAAATGCTGCAAGAGGATCAGCGATCTTGCATGTGATGTCCATAGTGCCGCCTGAAGGAAGAGTAGCCGTAAGAGCGGGCTTCTTGCCTGCCGGAGGTGTATCCTTTGCGATGCAGTTAAGAAGGAAGTCGATGCCCCAGTTCATGAATGCGGAACCGCAGTAAACGGGGTGGAGCTTGCCTTCACGGAAACCGACATGGACGCCATGGCGGAATTCATCCTCTGTGAAAGGCTCACCTGCAAAATACTTCTCCATGAGAGTATCGTCTGCAACGGCTACGACCTGGTTGACCCTGTCCTGGAGTTCATCGATACGGTCTGTATATTCAGCGGGCAGTTCAGTTTCTTCGAACGCACCGGTCTTGGCATTGATACTGAAAGCCTTACGGTTCATGACGTCAACGATGCCCGTCATCTTGCCGTCGGCCATGATCGGGAATGAAAGCGGGATAACGCTCTCACCGTAACGGTCTGTCATACGTGAAACGACGCCCTCGAAGTCAGCATTGGGCTCATCCATCCTGTTTACGAAGAACAGATAAGGAACCTTCTTGCCCTCAAGTAGTCTAACAGCCTTCTGGGAACCTACTGAAGTACCGCCCTTAGCGGAGATCATGATAACACCTGAATCTGCGACTCTCATGCCGCTCATTGACTCGCCAATAAAGTCGAAGTCGCCCGGAGTGTCGATGATGTTGATCTTGCTGCCCTTGTATTCGCAGCATCCGATCGAGAGGCTAACTGACATCTGGCGCTTGATCTCTTCGGGATCGTAATCCAGTGTTGTGTTGCCGTCGGTGATCTTTCCCTGGCGGGAAATAGCCTTGGTGTAGTAAAGAATAGCCTCGGCGAGTGTTGTTTTACCGGAACCAACGTGTCCGAATAAAGCGATGTTGCGAATCTTGTCTGCGGAATAAATTTCCATCAGTTAAGTCCTCCCTTCAAGTAAAAAATCAATAACTTTTTCATTATAGATTATTTTATGTGCCATTTCCACAAAGGATTTACAACTGAATGAAAACTTTTTGTGCGATTTCAAAAAGTGAAGGCTGCCATCAGGCAGCCCACACTAATATCTTTATTTTGTTTGTTGTTATTGACTCAGAGAGCTTATTACTTCTTGCTAAGAGGCTTCTCGAAGATGAGGATGAGTCTGTCCTGCTTCTGGTTGCTGAATCCGCCGCCGCCGAGGCTGAGGCTCGCGGTTTCGGATGAACCGCCCATGGAAGATAAGAGCTTACCGCCGTCATCGTCTATGATCTGAACGAGTGTCCAGCCGTCCTTTGCCTTCTTGTCAAGGACTGTCTCGAGCTTCTTGGTGTCGACATCAGCTGCACTTGTGTGCTCGATAACTTCAACACAGTAATCCTTAGGACCGGAGGCAATGCTTACGGAGCCGCCTTCCTTAACCTTCTTCTCAAGTGCTGCTACAGATGATTCAAGTGCAGCAAGCTTCTTCTCAAGCTCAGCCTTTTCCATCTCAATCTCCTTAATCTTCTGTTCTTTCTCCTCGATCTGTGAGAGCATCTTGCCCTTCTCGCTCTCCCTGAGAGCTGCTTCCTTAAGGAATACGGACTGCTTCTCTGCGTTGAGTACGATCTCCTGTGCGGCTGCCTCAGCAAGGACAGTAGCATTCTTGGAGTCTTCGATTATGCGGTTAGCTTCATCGAGCCGGCCCTTGAGACCATCGATGTCACCCTGCAGATCTTCCTGCTGCTTGTAAAATTCAGTGAGCTGGCTCTCTGCTTCGGCTCTCTTGCTCTCGATCTCATCAAGCTCCTTGCGCTTGTCAGCGGTAAGGGCATCTAATTCCTTCTGCTTAGCCTTGACAGTCTTATCGAAATCTTCGATCTCTTTCTTGAGGCTGTCACGCTTGCCTAAAGCCTCCTCAGCTTCAGCCATGACGCCCTTAGCCTGCTCTGTCATGGTATCGAGCTCTTCCTGAGCCTTCTTGTTGCGCTCCTCGAGCTCGGCAATGATCTGCTGTCTCTCAGCTTCAGCCTGGGCAATGAGCTGCTCTTTCTCAGCTATGGCCTTATCTCTGTCCTTCTCAGCCTGATCCTTGATCTTGAGAGCTTCAGATGCCTCCTCCATGGAAACCTTCTTGGATTCTTCGGCTATCCTGACCTTCTCTTTCTCAAAGTCGTCATTAAGCTTCTGGATCTGAGCTTCACAAGCCTTGATCTCGTCTTCCTTCTCCTTCTTGATCTTATCGGAATTATCAAGGAAATCCTGAACTTCCTTGGCCTGTGCAAGAAGTTCGTCACGCTTGTTCATGGCCTCGCCGTATTCCTTCTCGACCTGGATGGCGAGCTGCTCGGTCTGGCTTCTGGCGTCGTTTAATATGTCATCGTGCTGCTGCTGAGCCTGGGCAATGAGATCGTCATGCTCCTTCTGTGACTTTGCACGGCTCTCAGCTTCCATGTTGGCGCACTCCTCACGGAGCTCGTCACGCTTATTTCTCGCCTGCTCAAGATCTGAGCGGATGCCTTCAACGGCCTGCTCTAAAGCGATCTTCTCATCGAGCTTCTTCTTCTGAATGGTCGAAAACTCTGACTCGAGCTTAAGCTTCTCTGAATCGAATTTATCCTGAAGAGTGTTGTACTCGCGCTGGAGCTTCTCTATAGCTTCCAAAAGCTTCTTCTCTTCTTCTGTACGCTTGGCTTCAGCTCTTGCGATATTCTCAGCTTCCTTACGCTCAAGGACCTGCTGCGCTTCCTTGGTAGCCTCATCAGTGTTACCCTGGGAAGCCTTCTGGAAATCGTACTTACACATTGAACAACGGGCAACGTTGTCACCCATCATAACTCCGCAAACCGGACATTTCTTCATAAGTGAATACTCCTACCTCTTACTTGTTTCCGCCTATCCCGGCAAAATTTCCTTATCATTATACTCCACCGATTAATATTTTTTTATATTTTCTGTGCACAACAATTTTGAATGTTTTGTGAACATTTGCCAAAACAGGACCAGTGTTTATGCTCGTATATATATATTATTGTCCGTTTACATTTTACAGTATCAAATTAGAATATTATCAACATTTCACCTCAAGGAGGCGTCTATGAAGGAACTTATCAAGAAAACCATATCCTGCGCTTTGTCTCTCGCAGTAGTATTCGGACTCGCTTCATGCAAGACCGGATCAGTGTCAGGAGACAACAATGCTGTAGTAGGCATCACCCAGGAACCGTCTTCGTTTGACCCGCATACAGTTGTTGCGGCAGGAGACAAGGAGATCATATTCAACATCTACGAAGGTCTTTACAAGTTTGACTCCACAGGCAAGCTCAATCCCTGTCTTGCAGAGAGCGTAGAGATCAGCGACGATGCATCTGTTTACACATTCACTATAAGGGAGGGCGTAACCTTCCATAACGGCGATACTCTGGATGCAGACGATGTAACGTATTCACTCAGAAGAGCAGCAGGCCTTCTTGAAGGCGGTGACGGAAACGCACTTGTTGCGGAATTAGACTGCATCACATCCGTTGAGACCACAGATGACGGCAAGGTCGCTGTAACAATGGACGGCGGAAACTCAGAGATGCTCTCTTACTTCACGGTAGGCATCATCCCTGACGGCTACGAGGATTGCGAGACAGCACCCTGCGGTACAGGTCCTTTCAAGTTCGATTCCTACACAGTAGCCCAGAGCGTTGTGCTCGTTAAGAATGAGAACTACTGGCAGGATGGTATGCCTTATCTTGATTCAGTCACTTTCAAGATCTGCGCAGACATGGATTCAGGTCTTCTCGAACTGCAGAACGGAACCATAGACATCTTCCCTTATCTCGACATGAACCACGCACAGCAGCTCGACGCAGAGAAGTTCACTGTTGAATCCAACGGATCCAACATGGTCCAGATCTTCGCTCTGAACAACGAAGTTGAACCCTTGAACAACCCTGATGTAAGACGCGCCATCAATTACGCCATAAACAGGACTAACGTTATCGACATTACGATGGGCGGAGCAGGAGTAGCTCTGACTACTGCAATGAGCCCTGCAATGGGTTCGTACTATAACACTGCCGTTGACGGCTACTACGATCAGAACATCGATCTTGCAAAGCAGCTTCTTAAGGACGCAGGTTACGAGAACGGATTTGACCTTACGGTAACGGTCCCTTCGAACTACCTCATCCATGTAAATACCGCAGTCGAGCTCGCATCCGAACTCTCTGCTGTCGGCATTAACCTCAACATCGAACAGGTAGACTGGGGCACATGGCTTGATGAGGTATATACTGCAAGAAACTACGAGAGCACAGTTATCGCTCTTACAAGTGACTATGCTCCTTACGATGTGCTCCAGCGCTACAGCACTGATGCGAGCGGCAACTTCATCAACTATTCCAATCCTGATGTCGATTCTATGCTCGCACTGATCCCCACTATCTCTGATGATAATGAGAAGACTCAGCTCTATCACGAGATACTCCGCATCATGACAGAGGACGCGGCTTCATGCTATCTGCAGGATCCCACGACTCTTACTGCGGTAAGCACGAGACTTGAAGGATATAACGTATATCCCATGTACGTACAGGACATGTCGACCGTAAGGCTTGCGGGTTAATACACTTTTCGCGCAAAACATATATAATAAACCTACTTAAAACGATTAAGGGGTTTAAGATGACAGAAACAACGGGCAGGAATATGAGGTATCTGGCGATAAAGCTCTTAGAGCTTTTAGCCACCCTCCTGCTCGTTTCTTTTTTGACTTTTGCTGCTTTCTCTATTATCCCCGGCGATGCTGCCGGCATCATGTTAGGCCCTAACGCGTCTCCTGAACAGATCGCACGCTTAAGAACGGAGTTAGGTCTTGATAAGCCTGTCATCGTCCAGTACATAAACTGGCTGGGCGGAGCTTTCACGGGCAACCTCGGCACCTCAGTAGCATATAAGCTCCCTGTCATATCACTGATCGCAGAGCGCCTTCCCGTCACCATAGGAATGAGCGTGATCGCAACGGTAATGGTCATAGTGATCTCCTATCCGCTTGCGATACTGAGCGCAAGAAAGCCCGGAAGGATCGGAGACCAGGTGTGTTCTTTCCTCGGGCATGTGCTCTTTGCAGTCCCGCCCTTTGTCCTTTCACTCCTGCTCATCATATTCACGGCCAAGTTCCTTAATATCTTTACGGTCGGCAGATACGCGCCTCCGTCAAAGGATCCCGGCATGTTCATAGGGAGCCTTATCCTGCCGTCTTTTGCCATCGCCCTGCCGAAGATAGCCATGACTTTCAAGTTCATGCGTTCTGCGATCATCGAGCAGAACAACTCGGAGTATGTTAAGACGGCAAAGAGTCACGGCCTTGGCAACATAAAGATCCTCATGACTCATGTTCTGCCGAATTCCAATGTCTCTTCTATCACCATCCTGTCGCTGGTGTTATCAGACATATTGGGAGGAAGCCTCATAGTAGAGCAGGTATTTAATCTCCCCGGTCTGGGCAGGCTCCTTCTTTCAGCGATTGCAAGAAGGGATTTTCCCCTCCTTTCGGGAATGGTTTTTTACCTTGCCCTTATTACCGTGGTCTTATACTTTGCTGCTGATATCCTCGCGGGGCTTGCCGACCCCAGGATAAGGCTTAAGTAGGTGATGCAAGATGAAAACAAAGAAGTCTTCATTATCTGCAGCATTTTTCATAACAGGCCTTATCCTCCTGGGCATCGTTGTCCTGGCGTTCCTGATATCTATAGTGCACACTCCGTACGATCCTAACCTTACGGACGTGACTGCCAAGCTCCAGGCTCCCTCGTCCGCTCATCTGTTCGGAACGGATAATTTCGGCAGGGACGTTTTCTCGAGAGTCTTAAGCGCATCCAAATATACGATATTCATCTCATTTGCAGGAGTCTTCATAGCTGCTTTCCTGGGGATCCTTACGGGACTTCCCGCAGGATATTTCGGAGGTTTCAAAGACCGCGCCATCATGCTCTTTAACAACAGCATAATGTGCTTCCCGGGCATACTCCTGGCGCTTGTGGCAGTAGCGGTGTTCGGAGCATCGATGTTTAATGTCGTATGGGCCCTGGGCCTTGTTTTCGCGCCGACATTTGCAAGGGTAATAAGAACGGGCACATTAGAGATCAAGGAGCGCGACTACATAACGCAGGCAAAGGTCATGGGCGCATCTCCCGTAAGGATCATGACGTCGCACATCCTCCCCAACCTTATGCCGCAGCTTCTTCCCGCTACGGTAATAGGCCTTGCCAACATGACGCTCTTCGAATCAGGAATGAGCTACTTAGGCCTCGGCGTTCAGCCGCCTGATGCAAGTTTCGGCAAGATGCTCGCAGACGCACAGGCCTACATGACAGGCGCGCCATGGCTCATCATATTCCCTGCGCTGATGCTGATACTCTATATCCTCGGACTCTACTTCATATCCGAGGGGCTGCGCATAACACTGAGCGGAGGTGATAACTGATGCCTGATATCAGACATACTCACATCCTCAAAGTACATCACTTATCCCTCAGTTTTCCGACCAGAAAGAATCCTGATCCGGCTCCGGTCTTAAACGACGTTGATTTCAGCGTAAGAGACGGCGAGATCTTGGGGCTCATAGGCAACTCAGGTTCAGGCAAGACCATGACAGCGATGGCCATAGCAGGACTGCTCCCCGAAGGCGCGGTCATAACGGGCGGCTCCATCAAATTCGCAGGCCGGGACTTGGTCAGCATGAGCGCCAAAAACAGAAGGAAGCTCGCGGGCAAGGACATCGGCGTTATCTTCCAGGAACCCATGACCGCCTTAGATCCCCTCATGAAGATCGGAAAGAACCTTGAAGAGGTTCTCATCGCTCACGGCGAAAAGGATAAAGCCAAAAGACACGATAAGATATGCTCAATGCTTAAGACCGTCGGATTCCCTGACCCAGAGTCTGTCATAACGCGTTACCCGCACCAGCTCTCGGGAGGCCAGAGGCAGAGGATCCTCATCGCGAGCGCGGCCTTGATGTCTCCAAGACTTCTGATCTGCGATGAGCCTACATCCTCTCTTGATACTGTCACCACTGTACAGATCCTCGGTCTGCTCAAAGATCTGTGCAGATCCATGCACATGACGATCCTTTTTATCTCCCACGATCTGTCCGCAGTTAAGAATTTCTGCGACAGGGTCATGGTAATGAAGGAAGGACGCATCATAGACAAAGACAACACGATGGATCTTCTGTCGCACCCCAAAAACGGTTACACTGCAGAACTCCTCACGAACGCGAGGCTCGATCCGAGGATACTGGGTCTTGAGAGAGCTATGGTCGACTACACCAAGAGCCCTATCCTAATGACGCACGAACTGAATGCGGGTTACGATAATGCCAGATCCATCCTTAAGGATGTCGATCTGAAGATATATCCGCATGAGATCTTAGGCCTCATCGGCAGCAGCGGATGCGGCAAGACGACACTCACCAAAGCGATCCTCGGCATCATCCCGCACACGGGAGACATCAAGTATAAAGACAGTCACATCGGAGCGGTATTCCAGGATCCCGTCAGCTGTCTTAACCCAGCTCATACGATCAGATGGCATCTGACCGAACCTTTAAAGGCAGCCGGGATCAAACTCACGAAAGAGGAAACAGAGAAAAGGATATTATCTGCCCTTTTCGAAGTCGGGCTAGACGAGAAGTATCTTAACAGAAGACCAAGACAGCTGTCAGGAGGCCAGAGGCAGCGTGTTGCCATCGCCATGTGCCTTATGCTGGACCCTAAGCTCATTGTTGCAGACGAGCCTTTCTCATCTCTTGATGCAAGCTCGGCTGCAGAGATATTAAAGCTTCTTACTGACATCAACAGGGAAAAGGGAACATCCTTCCTTCTTATCACGCACAACATACATATAGTCAGGCAGATAGCTCCGCGCGTAGTCGTAATGGACAGCGGCAGGATCGTCGAAGAAGGGCTGACAGGCGATATACTTACAAGCCCCAAGTCAGAAGCTGCCATAAAGCTCCTTACTGCAGAAAAAGAACTTCACGGATCAAATTAAGAAAGGCTGCCTACGAGAGACAGCCTAACTCAAGGGTGATCTATATAAAGTGAGGTCACTTCAATAGCTAATTTAATTGTAAAACCTTAATAAAAACATTTCTTATTCAAAGTGTTGTGTCTTTATAACTTTTCTGTAAACGAAGATCCTTATTGATCCAATACCCCGGAATCTTACTTCAGAGTAATACCATAAACATTAGCCCAAGCTGTCGCCTGCTCGTTATTCATGGTAAATGTTTGGTTGCTATTTATCGGTCCCCAGTCAAAAGAAACTCCTGTGGATGCAAGTGCATTGCCTATTACATTGCCTCCGTTGCGGTCGCCATGGATCTGATACGTGCCGTCTCCGTTGCTGCGAATGGTAACAGCACCATCGTTCCACTGGTTATAGCAAAGATTAATAGTTGTTGATCCGTCGGGGTTATCACTTATTGACTGGATAGTATTTCCCGCATCACCTCTGTGACCCAAAGGACCATTATATGTGGCTGAGCCACCCGTGGCATCGTCCTCAGGATCAGGATCCTTATGCTCCGATGGTTCTGGATCCTTATGCTCCGATGCTTCTGAAGCCTCTGATGCCTCAGACACTTCTGAAGGGTCTGACTCGGAAGGATCAGGAAGCTTTGTCTGGACAGGCGGCAGATAGTCCAGGCTCTCATTCATTCCGCCGAGCTGCTCATAAGCTGCGCTCTCGAAATTCTGGGCTCCTGCTGACAGGTTTGCTGCCTTCTCCTGATTTCTCTTGAGCGAGATAACGATGCCTACCGTTCCCGCAGCTGCCACTATTACGATGATGCCGATCGTGATCATCAGCTCGACCAGCGTAAAACCTCTTCTGTTTTTCATAACATAGATCCCCCTTTAGGATTAATACAATATTATAGTTATATCACTAAAACGAATTCAATCACATTGAGCCTTCGTTTATAAAGTTGTTATTAAGATTTTGTTAAATCAAGCCCTTAGCCTTTTGTTCAAGGGCAAAAGCCTCATTGGAGGTCTGTCCGTTAAGGTAGAGTTCGAACAATTCATCAAGTATCTGTCCTATCCGGGGACCTGTAGGAACACCGAGCCTTATAAGATCATCTCCTCCGATCTTAAGATCTGAGACCGAGAAGGCTGCACCTTCATCCCTCAGCTGCTTTTCCAGTTCAAGCCTTCCTTCAAGCTTAACGATCCTGCTCTTGCCAAGCTCGGAATGGGCATCTATGTCAGCCCTTTGAAGCAGTGCAAGTCTTGCCAGGAACGCTTCATCATGTTCGCACATAAAACGGTGGACGGCAGTCTTCTCACAAGGGATGAAGGTGTCGTGCAGTTCTACCAGGCCTGCAACATCATTTATAAAAGCCTTGGTGCACTTAAGCCCGGATAAGACTCTTATTGCGATCTCTTTTGAGATCTCAGGGTGCCCCTTCATGTGGCCGAAACCATGCCTGTCTATTACAAAGCTAGAAGGTTTTCCCATGTCATGAAGCAGCGCCGCAGCTGCAAGTTCGCTGTCCCTTAAAGGTCTGTCTCCTTCTCTTAACGGTATGCCGTCTAAGACTTTAAGAGTGTGCTCCAGCATGTCGAGATCATGATATCTGCTCTTCTGGTCAAACCCTTTCATGAGCCTTAATTCCGGAAGGATGATGCTCAAGATATCCAAGTTATCCCTTATCGCCTTGGAAGCAAAAGGACACCTTAACATGTATATGAATTCAGACTGTATCCTCTCGGAAGAGATGAGCTCCAGATTGGATGCTTTTTGGTCCATCGCATCTTTGGTCTTCGGTTCTATATCAAAACCCAGGAGCGCCTCAAACCTGATGGCCCTCAGGATCCTCAAGGCATCCTCTTCAAATCTCCTGACAGGATCTCCGACAGCCCTGATGAGGTGTTTGCTGATATCTTCCATGCCGCCTGTAAGATCCCTTATTTCACCATCCGGATCAAGATAGAGGGAGTTTATCGTAAAGTCTCTTCTTGATACATCTTCTTCGATACTCCGTGTGAAAGTTACATCTGCCGGATGCCTGGCATCTTCGTATATACCATCAGATCTGAACGTGGTTATCTCGATGTTTCCGTCAGGCGTAATGGCGGTGATGGTTCCGTGTTTGGCGGCCATATCCACATATCTTATGTGGTTTTCTTCAAACAGCTTAACTATCTGATCAGGCGTTGCATCTGAAGCAAGATCAAAATCGTGGGGCCTTCTTCCGACCAAAAGATCTCTTACGGCGCCTCCGACGACATAAGCCTCATATCCCGCGCTGTTTACGAGATCAAGAATGTCACTGACATATGAAGGAATGTCTGATCTGTAGTTCATGGTCAGATTATAGCAAATAAGGAAAGTCTCCGCCTTGATGAAAATTACCGTTAACTTTTCTTTCCCGCCAAAGAACTATAAGAACACAACCCCAACACAAAACAGAAAGGAGACCACATGGATTTCTACGACAAGGATTATGTAAACAAGGCAAGTCCGGACTTTTTGATCAACCCCTCCAAGATCTATATGCATTACCTTTTTGATTACGATCCTGACACGGGGAATGCCAGAGAGGTCTCCATCCTGCCTAAGGAAGGCAGGGATTCTGACAGGCTCAACATGTTCTCAAAAAAGCTCATGCTCCGCAATCCCGCGATCGATTTTTCGCGCATGGTCAAACAGGGGCTTCTTGATGATCTGACAGATGACGACTACTCGGATGCCTTAAACAGGATAAAGGCAATAAGCAAGCTCTATGACAACAAAGAATACATGAACATCTTCGAGTATCTGGCTCTTATTACAAGGTTTGCCTTATCCGGTGAGATTTCATCCAAGAGCACTGAAACCGGCGCGATGTCAGTACAGCGTTTTCTGGATAACAACAATATCTATTCAGAAGAAAGGAGCATGGTGTACAGTTTCTTATCAGGCAGGCGCGGGATCGCCAATCTCTACGATCCGGAAGCATATGCCGGGGTAAGCCTTCCTGAATCACCTGTCATGTATTACATCCCCAAGGATGACTGGACGCTGTACATCTTCTCCAAGGAGAAGGTCATCATACTGACGTTATACGATCCGAACCATTCTTGGCTCGCAGGTGATACGGAAGATGACATAGTGGATCTCGAATCCCTCATGAGCGATATCGGTATAGATGTGGACGACACGGAGGAAGAATTCCTCAGAAATTCACTTCTTCTGCAGAAGACGGGTCTCCTTCCGCCGGAAGTCTTTTTCGACATGCTGGGGGGCAGGAAGGTCGAGCTGTATTCCTATCACTCATCAAGCGATTACGAAGCAGTCTACCCCGAGGGGGAACTCGAGCCTTTAAGACTTGAAAGAACATCAGACGGAAGAGCAGCCGTCCTCTTTAAGAGGATCTTTGAACCGAAAGGAGAATGATCTAATGGCTATCATAAGAGAAACATCATCAGGTTACACACCTATCCCCGAGGAGGATATCCTCCTTACATCACGCAGGATCTTCCTCACAGACGAGGTCAATTCCAGGACATCCGCGTGTCTCATCAAGCAGCTCATGGCGCTCGATCAGGAAGGCGACGGCGAGATCACGGTGTTTATCAATTCGCCCGGTGGCGACGTGCTCTCGGGACTTGCCGTATATGACTTTATCAAGACCATGAGAAGTCCCGTGCGCACGGTTTCGATCGGCATCTGCTACAGCATGGGCGCCATACTCTTTCTGGCGGGAAGCACCCGTGAGGTCTATGAACATTCGCGCATCATGATCCACGACCCGTCCTATTCAACGCACGATATCGGCGGCAAGAAGGCCCATGAGATCCAGGAGGAAGTGGATAAGTTAGTCGAGACGAGAGACGTCCTTGCAAAGATCATCGCGGATGTCACGGGAAAGAGCATGGACGACATCTTAAAGGTAACAAGCACAGACTCGTTCTACAACGCAGAAGAAGCCGTTGAGTTCGGTCTCGCTACAGGCATCATCGGAAGAGAATAAGGAGGCCTTTATGGAAGAATTATTTAACAACCCCGGCGAGAGGATCATCGCAGCAGGTATCACGCGCTTGAACGACGGCAAGCTCACAGGTCTTAACCGCAACGACCTTGTAATCGGCGGCTCAGGGTCCGGCAAGACGACCGGGTACATCTCGCCTAACATCTATCACCCGTCAGGAAGTTTTGTCTGCTCAGATACAAAGGGCAAGCTCTACGGCAAGTACAGGAAATCTCTTGAAGACAAGGGATATGATGTCAGGCTGATAGACCTCGTCGATCCTTCAGCTTCCTGCGGATATAATCCGTTAAGCTACATCAGGCGCAACAAGAGCGGAATGCTTCTCGAGGCAGACATCAAGAAGATCGCCACCCTTCTGGTGCCTGAGATGGCCAAGGACGATCCGTTCTGGACGCAGTCCGCAGCTCGTATGATCTCGCTTTACATCGGCTATGTCATCGAGGCCATGCCTTATGACAAGCGTAACATGACTTCAGTCCTTAAGCTTCACAGGGGTTTTCTCTCCGGCGCTGCTTCAGACAAGGTAGAGGAGTTTGCCCTCGATCACCCTGATTCATATACGGCAAGAAAGTACGCGATGCTCTCAGACTTTAACAAGTCGGAGAAGACCTACCGCTGCGTTCTCGAATTCGTCAACGAGAGTCTCGATGCCTTTGACTGCAAGGAGTTCAATACGATCTTCGCATCCGGGGATGCCGTTGACATCCACCAGTTAGGCAGAAGGAAGACGGCCTTGTTCATCAATTCATCAGACCACGACCGCAGTTACAACGTACTCAGCTGCATCATCAACTGCCAGATCCTCCAGACGCTGATCGATGATGCCGATAAGAATGAGACAGGCGAACTTCCCTGCCCTGTTAATCTCTTCCTCGACGATTTCGCGGCCGCTGCCAAGATCCCTGATTTCGACATGACGATCTCGATCATCAGGAGCCGCAACATCAGCGTGAGCATCATGCTCCAGAGCCTCTCACAGCTTAATCATATGTACGGCAAGGATTCGGCGACAACCATCATCAATAACTGCGATACCATACTCTATCTCGGAGGCGGACATGATCTGGAGACTGCAGATTTCGTCTCCAATCACGCCAATATGACCAGGCATTCGGTGCTCAGCCTTCCCAGAGGCAAGGCGATACTCATCACCAGCGGTGAGAAGCCTCTTCAGGTCGACAAGATCAAGGCAACAGATGAAGTTACGGGGTTTACGGTTCAGCCGTGAGCCCCTTTTCTTTTCGCGCGTGATGTATAATCAGATAAAACAAAGGAGCATGATCTGATGCGCATATATTCTATGTCAGACATTCACGGACATCTTGATGAGTTTAAGAAAGCTCTGTCTCTTGTCACGGATAAACTGTCTGACAAAGATACCATGCTCATATTGCTCGGTGATTATGTGCATATGGGACCTGACAGCAGAGGCGTCTTGGATCTTATCATCTCCCTTGAGACTGAATACGGCAAAGAGAAAGTCATAGCTCTTATGGGCAACCATGAAGACAGCTGCATTATGGGGCTTGCCACTATAGATGACACAGAAAAACCTCTGGAAGGCGATGCTCATTATATTGCCTGGATGAAGAAGCTCCCTCTATATAAAGTCTTCGGCAATACCATCTACTGTCATGCGGGAATAGACGAGGAGACCGGCGACTGGTGGGAGAGCGGCACGCCTGATCACATCTTCACTTCGAAATATCCTGCTGATCTTGGACAGATCCCTGATATTGACAAGAAGGTCGTTGCAGGACACATAGGAACCGCTGCCATTTCAGGTGATGCTTCATTTCACGACATATTCTATGATGGTGCAAGTCATTACTACATAGACGGTTCGGTTTATGATTCAGGGGTGATACCCGTGCTGCTGACAGACACTGACACCGAAAGATACTACAAAGTAACTCCCGAGGGAAACGAACCTGTAAGAGCATATAAAGGATCCTTGTCATGACGGAAGTTAAACCGGTACTCTTCATCCGCGCTGATGATAACAGTTTTGAGAGCTTCTTTACCCGTGAGATCAGATCAAAGGGGTTAGAGGTCTGTGAGCCCTATTCCGTCCCGATAGATAAGATCTATTTCCCTTCCCTTTATAACAAGGTGTGCCTCAGGTCGAAGATACCATTCTTATACAGACATCTTATCGCAAACTGGAAGGACAGATTATCCCGGTATGAGACCATCGTTATCTTTGACAAGGCCCTTACCGTATATCTCGTAAGGTTCATCAGGAAATACGCTCCTGACATAAGGATCAAGGTTTGGCTTTGGAACGTAAGGCCCCTTGAAGAAGAGATCACTTCCTGCTGTGAGGTCTGTACATTTGATGAGGAATACGCGGCTTTAAACGGGTATACATATATCCCCCAGTTTCATTTCAAAGAGCTCTTCGATGATGAGGCACCTGCCAAGGAAGGTGTTTACTACATTGGATACGATAAATCACGCTTCGAAGATCTTAAGAAGACCGCCCTGATGTTTGAGGACTTGGGCATCAGGAGCAAGCTCATCCTTCAGAAGGATCAAGACGCCGGGTATGCTGATGTTCCCCGCAATATTATCCTGACAGACACGGAAACTGATTACGCGGATGTCCTGTCTGATATCAGAGGTTATTCCTGCATACTTGAACTCAACAGGCCGGAGCAAAAAGGTCTGACATTAAGATCACTGGAAGCGTTATTCGGACGCAAGAAACTGATAACCAATAACAGGCACATAACTTCTTATGATCTCTATGATCCCGAGAACATCTTTGTATTGGGACTTGATGATAAGGACCGTCTCAGTTCTTTCATCAAGTCTGACTTCAGGCCCGTTCCGCCTGATATATCGGAAAAGTATTCTTTCGAAAGCTGGCTTGGGAGGATAACAGATGGATAAAGCTCCCAAAAAGCCGGGATCGCTTAAGAAGAACTCGGCGTTAAATGCCATGCGCCAGGTCTGCGCAGTCCTTTTCCCGCTGGTAACATTTCCGTATGCAACGAGGGTGTTGGGAGCCGGCAATTACGGGAAGGTACAGTTCGGCTTTTCGATAATCGGATGCATCGCTCTGGTGGCATGCCTGGGCGTCATCGAATACGCGATCCGCGAAGGCGCAAAAGTCAGGGATGATAAAGCCTCATTCCAAAAGCTTGCCAGCCAGGTGTTCTCGATAAACATAATGTCCATGGCATTTTCCTATCTGCTGCTGATAATGCTCCTTCTTTTCTGGAAGAAGACCGACGGATACTCAGTATTATTGCTGATACAGAGCTTATGCATACTGTTCACCACTCTCGGCACGGATTGGATCAACACAGTCTATGAAGACTATGCCTATATAACCGTAAGATATATCATCTGCCACCTGATCTCACTTGCGCTGATGTTCCTTCTCGTGCATGGCCCGGAAGATTACATCTTATATGCCCTCGCCTGTGTGTCGACTGATGTTCTCGCGGGTATTGCCAACGTTTTCTACATTAGAAGGCGCTATGGCATCAGTCCCCGTTTCACGCTCGATATCGGGGGGAATAAACACCTTGGCCCCATCATGATACTGTTCGGGAGCACAGTAGCTTCATTCTTCTATATCAATTCCGATGTGGTAATGCTCGGTATCCTTAAAGATGAATATGCCGTCGGCATCTACAGCGCTGCAGCAAGGATCTACTTATCCGTTAAACAGGTGCTGAATGCATCTTTAGCTGTCGCCATCCCGAGAGTCTCAAACAACATCGCCGGGAATAAAGATAATACCGTTTTGCTCAATAAGATCAGGACCGCCCTGCTGCTCATCCTGATGCCGGCCTGCTGCGGACTGTTCGCCATAAGCGATAATATCGTTCTGTTGTTCAGCGGCAGCGGGTACCTCGAGGCAGGGCCCCTTCTCAAGATCCTCTCGATAGCGCTGTTCTTTGCAACTTCAGGCTGCTACTATGTCAGCGTGATAATGATACCGTACAAGAAGGAGAAGCTGGTGCTCTATGGCACGATAGTCTCTGCTGTGGTGAATGTCGGATTGAATGCGGTATTCATCCCGATATATGGTTACTATGCCGCTGCCGTGACCACCGTCATATCCGAAGTGATAATGCTGGCAACAGGAGTTATATTTACCAGAAGTGAAGTGAGGCCGAACCTTGTTAAGCCTTACATAGTAAGCGCAGTAAACATCTGTCTGATACTCGCCATTGCTTTCGCAGCCGATCTGATCTTCAGTTCAAATATTGCCATACTGGCAGTTACCGTGGCATTAAGCGTTCTGTCTGTTGCGCTCGTGATATTCCTTGCCTACTACAAGGAAGCTTCGCCTCATGTCAGGTTATTTTTTAAAAAGCTTGCAAAAGACAGGGGGACCCAAAACTAACAGTATCAGGCTCTTGATCTTTGCCTTCAGCCTTCTTGAATGCCTGAGTATATCCCGTGCGGGAATCTGTTTTGAGCACCCGTATCTGCCTGTCTCATAGTGCTGGATCTCCCACAGATAGTCCTCTGCCCACGAAGACAGGATCAAGTCAAGATCTGCCTTGTCAGATATATTTGCTTCATAGAATCCATACAGTTCGTTTCTGATACACGTAAGTGCGGCGGCATGTTCTTCCTTACTGCCTGAATTCATTATCGAGTTATCCCTGATACGGTATCTTAATACCTTAAACGGAAGATACACCACGCTTCCTGCAAGAGTCATGACCTTTGGCGTCCAGAGCTCATCCTCATGTATAAGTCCTTTTTCAAAATACAGTTCATTTAAGATAAGATGATCTCTCCTGGAAATGCAAAGCCAGGCCGTCACCGCGAATTTCCGGTGATCTTTGATCTGGGCTGTCATGGCCTTTGTTCCCGTGACCGCCTTGAGGTCTTTATCAAGCCCTTCGTGTCCGAGCATCTTAGCCAGATAAGGATCCTGATCTCCAAGTATCACGCCGTCCCACAATATCACATCAGCATCGCATCCTGACATAAAAGATACTGCTCTCGAAAGTTCTTCCGGATCGACCTCGTCATCTGCATCACAGAAGAATATATATTTGCCTCCCGCCCTGGAAAGACCATAGTTTCTCGCATCAGACAGCCCGCCGTTGGGTTTATGGTAAGCCCTGACATTGTCATATTTCACGGCATAGGAATCAGCCAGGCTTGCAGAATCGTCTGTCGAACCGTCATCCACGAGTATTATCTCCAGATCAGAGATCCCTTCCGTCATCATTATGGAATCCATACACCTGCCGAGGTATGGACCGACATTATAGACGGGAACAATTATTGAAAGTAAGATGCTGTCACTCATGGTTCTTACATACATAGAGCCGGTTTATATCGTATGCGCACGGACCCGTTACGGGCACGATCTCATCCGGACAATCTGCTCCTTCTATCATGCTGACTTCAAAACCCGCTTCTTCTATCAGCTTATGTGAATTAATCCCGAACAGCCTGACATGGTCGCTCTGCCCGAAAAGCCTTAAGCGTTTCTCTTCCGTATCCGCTGTTGGATCCTCATAAACAGTATCCACATCAGATGCCACAGGGAACGAGCAGATCAGGATGCCGCCCGGTCTTAATATCCTCGACATCTCTGTCAGGGCTTTTTTGTAATCGAGCACGTGTTCCAATACATGGTTGCAGATTATAAGATCCAGGGAATCCTCACCGAGCCCCGTATCCTGAATATCCAGCTTAAGGTCACAGGTCGTATCATAAAGATCTGCCGTCTTATAAGCTATCCTGTTGTGCTTCATCCATGTGGTCATGCCGCGCTCGGGCGCAAAATAAAGGATGTCCTTAGACTTTAACAGGCCCGTGTTTGCTGAACACCATGTTGCGAGGATGCGGTGCCTTGGCAGCGAGCCGCAGGCGGGACAAAGGATATCCTGTCTTATGCCCTTAAAGAGCGACAGGTCGTAAAAATCCCCGAGAGCTTCATAGTCACCCTTTTCGAACGCGGGAAGAGATATGCCGCAGCACGGGCAGTAATACTTCATCTTCTTCGGGAAGATCACTGAATCCAGCCTGCATGTAAGATACCTGATCTTACGGTAACAGCTGACCAGAGCTCTCCACAGAGGCCTTGGACATTTATTCTTTAAAAAGATCTTGGTCTTCGCTTTCATATCGCTCTGATCCTAACGCGCTATCAGATAAAGGAGCAGCGCCATGATCTTATGCCTGAGGCTCACGGACGTTTCAACCAGACGCTTCTTATCTATCATCTTACCGTATCCGTATCTAAATATGCGGTATTTATAGATCATGTGAAGATACCTTTTTGTCAGATTGCCCTCTATGAGAGTCTTTAATCTCTCCCCTTCAAGGAGCTGATCGTAATACTCATAGAGCGAGGGGTAGATCTGCATCAGGGAATCCGCGCTCCTTTTCCTGCCGCCTGTATCGGGGTTCATGATCGAGCCCTTGTGTATCCTGTATCTGTAGACCTTCTCGGGGATATATAAGATGCTCTCCGCATTCAGGTAGACTTTAGGTGCCCAGAGCTCGTCTTCGTGAATGAGGCCTTTCTCGAAAAAGAAAGCATTATCAATAAGATAGCTCTTCCTGTAAGCTCCGAGCCAGACGGTCGCGACAAAATCCCCGCTGTTTTGAAGAAGGGTGTACACAAAATCCTTCCCGTTATAGACATGCCTTTCCTTCGGAAGACCTTCGTGGGCAAAAAAACCTCTGTTCTTGGGGACCAGGAGATTCCATGTCTCATATATGAGCTCGCTGTCCCAGATGATCGCATCACAGGAACATGTGGAGGCTTCCTTTATCACATCCGCAAAGAGAAGATGATCCACCGTATCGTCGGCATCACAAAAGAACACATAGTCTGCCTCTGCATTTAACAGTCCCATATTCCTTGCAGCCGAGGGTCCTTCGTTTTCCTTATGTAAGACTCTTATCTCAGGATGCATTTCTGACAGAGCGTCAGCGGTCTGCCCTGATCCGTCAGTCGAGCCGTCATCTACGATCAGGATCTCCGTCTGCTCTATCCCCTCTGTCTTATAGAGCGATCCGATGAGCAAAGGCAGATAGTCCTGTGCATTAAATAAAGGAATGACGATGGACAGACACTTATTCATGAGAATAACTGGTCGATGATGTTTGACAATGAATCGCAGAATTCCCTGCTGTGAGATACAAATCTCTTATCCTGCAAGCCTGAGACGATTGAATCATACTGCTCTATAACCCCGCCAAGCTTCTCTATGTCTTCGATCAGGATGATGTTGCCGTAACGCTCCTTAAACTCGCGTCCTATAAGGAGCTGGTGGTCATCTATGTGCTCGCCGAACTCGCGGCGTCTCGGGACGACTATGGGAAATTTACCGAAATTGATCGATTCGATATAACATGACGGTCCGCCATGCGTGATTATGATACGGGATCTACGGGTCAGTTCGTCCATGACATCCTGTTTGTAAAAATTCTGCCACTTGCAGTTGGACGGCTCATATTTGGTGTAACCTGTCTGGATGATCACTTCCTCGTCATGTGACAAGGCCCATTTATCCATGTATTCGACCAGTCTGTTAAAAGGTTGTTCGTGCGTGCCTACGGTAATGAATATCATGATCAGAAAATGCACCCCAAGCAGACGGCCTTGGGATAAATCTTGAGCATTTCTTCCCACTGCACTATAAACACATCAGAAACCCTGTAGCAGAGCTTTCCCGTCATCGAACCTTTGTTGAACCTGTCGAACGCTTCGATAAAGACCGTCTTGGCGCCCATCATCTTACCGATGTAAAAGAAAGGAACTGCGGGAGCCGCACCTGAGGAGATGATAAGATCCGGGCGTTCTTTCCTTAAGATCTTAACAGCTCTGACCGTATTGATGATCAGGGCTTTAATACTCCTGTTGGAAGGAAAGTAAACAGGATAGATCTTCTCGTCCTTAAGCAGGCTCAAAGAATCCTCTTTTGCAAAAGTCGCCCAGAAATGATCCGTGTTTTCCCACAGCGGCTTTATGGCATAAAGATGATCAAGGTGCCCCCCCGACGAACAAACAAGACATGTTTTGATCTCCTTCAACGTTCCCTCCTGATGACCTTTAATTATCAATAAGTATAATACTCTTCGTAGAGGTTTTGTAGTAAGAAAGCAAACTCCAGAGAAGTCATGTCTTCATCATCAAGCCTCGAAAAGCACTCTCTGCCGGCATTGTTCCAATAGTTGCCTGTAAGAAAACCTGTGATCATGTAGACATGCTCTGAATCAGAAGACAGCTGCTCAAGCCTTGAGATGGTATCGTCGCTCCCTATCATGCTCCCTGATGCAATGCTCCTTGCAAGATCTATCGAAGCTCTTGTCCTTTGTTCATCCATACCCGATCTGACGAACACGCCGTACTGATCCCCGCACGGGAGGACATTTCCTTCTATGTTCCTGAAAGCGATGCGGTCATAAAGCTCGGGATCTGCCTGTTTTGTCTGTTCGAGAAGAGCGTAAAGCACATCCCCTCCCGCTATGACACACGGAGATTTCCCGCTTATAAATGCCTTGATGAGTTCATCATTTGACGGATAGTCCGTATAGTCTCTTATCATGCTGCGGACATGATCAAGAGCTGATACGAACAGATCATCGGTGAACAGAGCCTGCATGTCTCCGCTGAAAATATGCCTGATCCACTCCTGCCCCCTGCTGTCTCCAAGAGCGCTGCTCAGAAGACCTCCTGCAACCAGGAAGCCGTCAGATGAGCAGAATGCTATATCATCTCCCTCTTCCCAACGAAGCGGATCATAAACAATGACGCTTACTGACTCTAAAGGAACAGGGAAAGCATATGCTCTGCCATAGTATGTAAAGTTTAGTGAACTGTCACCATATCCCGTCAGTTCCGTTACAAGGCCCTCGCCGGCAAGTGTGCGTCCTGTCAGACAATCAGTAATGAATACATCAGGCAGACAGTCCTGACCCAGTGCTCCGAGATAAATGAAGTCATAGGTCTTAAACCGTTCTCTTTCTTCCACCTGATAATCGCCTTGCAGTTCCTCCCATCCGAGCATGCTGTTCCTGGCACCTGATGAGGCCTCCTGCGGGAGGACGCTGCCGATATCCACCGTTATCACATTGCCGGAAGAAGCCGTGCACGCGGTAAGGCTTACAGCGAGGATCAGAGTCAGGGCAATGAGTCTTATCTTCCGCATAAAAGCCTCCACTGTTCCCTCATAAAGCGGATCAGATACGCCCTCGAAGGCTTTCTGGAAATGATGTTTACGGGTATGTCCAATTCATCTGAGCGGCGGGTGACATAAAGCTTTTGCATATTGTAAGACACTACCGTCAGACGGGGAGGAAGATCTTCTCTTATGATCATGTCCCTGGCATTTACCAGCATTTCATCCACACTGCCTGCTTCTGACATAAGTATCCTTGACGGGGCGATCCCGCAGGATATGAGCGCGTCTTTATCTTCTTCGCTCTCAACGATGCAGAACGCATCATCATGGTACAGAAGATAATCCCCCGCGCAGGTGATGATATCTTCATCCTCATCAAGGACCGATCTCATCATCACCAGAGTTGCTCCGTAGCGTGGCGTCCAGCTCCCGCATGTTGAAATGGGATATGCCGTCCGGCACCAGACGGCAAATAATATCCCGAATATCACGGCAAGGACAGTGATAATGCGCTTTTTTGCCGCTGATGTTTTTGCGAAGTTCAGCCTGCCGCAGTCTTTGACATCCTGTTTGCCGCAAAACATATAGACCGCAGGAAGAAAAACGGTGAGCACCAGAACAAACGGAACCGAGAAATCCATCATCATGTCAACAGAAAAGACACTTAAGACGAACAGGGGTACATAATGGCCTTTTTTGTAATTGAGGATCTGGATCAGGGTCGTTACGGCAAGCACTGCAATAAGCGGTATCAGACCGAACTGCAGAAGCAGCCTTATATACGAGCTGTCCAGCATAAAATACAGGTCAGGATCTGCCCCCGGACCCGTCTGATATAAGACCATGTCGCTGCCTATAAGCCTTATGGGAAACTCCTCGAATGCCATGGCTGAAAACATAAGCCTGTCCTTAAACGTCTCAAATCCCGGCAGGTTCGCCCATAACGCCTTTAACGGACGGAATGTTACTGCCAGAAGGATGTTCAGGGCAAAGCTTATCAGAAATGAGAACTGCATAAGCCATAAGAGCTTGCCCTTGAAGCGGAACAGCCTGAGCTTTTCCGCAAGCTTGTCCAATAACCAAACGGGAAGATAAGCTATCCTGAAAAAGAATCTGAGGACCCCGTAACTGTCTTTATCCTGAAACGGGATGCCCTTCTCTTTTCTCAGGTGGCGCCACATAAGAACAGTGTTGATCACAAGAAGACAGATGAATCCTGTCTTGCCTCCGATAAGGAGCATAAAAAGATCAAGACAGATAAGAAAGGCTTCACCGATCCATGTAAACCATCCGTCAGTCAGGATGCAATATGCAATAACTGTGAACAGGATCGTATATACATATGCGGTCTTATCTGAAAAACCAAAGGAATTTCCGAAGTTGTTATTTATGATGCCTGTCATCGACAGCCAAAACAGCACTGCAAAAAAAGCAGCGGCGACACCAAAAACGATCCTCAAGATTCTCTTCATAAAACCACCATAAACATTATACAGTATACATTTTCCTACATCATGATCCTGTAAGGCTGTCCTGACGGCAATTTGATTTATAAATGTAACATATCGCGCGATAAAAAGTTTATAATTATCCTGTTAGATAATATGCTTATGTAATCTGGAGGAACTCTGATGGATTTCGCGAAATTTCCCGACAGGATCGAATCCGTGTCAGTTGCAGACAATCAGGTAACCATCAAGGCTGTTTGCGGCCAGGAGACCTATAATCTTTCGACTGAGGGCAAGACCGTTGTTAACGCACCCGGAAGGATCACGATCAAGCTCTCTTCCCCGACAAACAAAGTCATCAAGGTCAATGTGTCTGTTCATAAGAACAAGCCGAGAGCAAGGAAGAAGACTATAGTGGATCTTCCTGTTTCATCAGGCATGGAGCTCGAACAGGCAGATAATGAAGTCATCTTTAAGAGCGGCACACTGTCGGCTTCCATTCCTCAGGAAGGACAGTTCGGCATCACTTTCTCATATTGCGGAAGTCCCATCCTCAATGGTAAGAAGAGGACCTTCTACCTCTTGAAGGACCGTATCGGCGCAAGGTTCGACCTTATGCCGGACGAACTGATCTATGGTCTCGGAAGCGCAGGCGCCAGTGTCGCAAGAAGCGGTTACAGGTCAAATGACCCCATACCTTTCTATGTGTCTACTGAAGGATTCGGTATGTTCATAAACACATCCGTACCTGCCAGGATCGACATCGGTTCCACTGCCATGTTCACTGATTTCAGCGTGGATACGGATGAACTCGAGTTTGCCGTCATCGCAGGTGATTCCGTTCCTGAGATACTTCAGACATATGCATCACTTACCGGCAACATGCTCGCTCCCGATTGTGCCAATGCAGGCATCCCCTTAAGGTTCGGCGGAGATTTCAATATAACGTCAGATGATATCTCCGATCTCATAACGCAGTTCACGACTCAGGGCATCAAGATCAAGGAGATCTGGCTCGGCAACTCATGGCACCCTGCATACGATATCACGGGTTTCAGGTGGGACTTAAACAGATTCCCTAACCCCGAAGGCTTTGCAAGGATCGTGCACGACGCAGGCATCAGGCTCGGTGTGAGCGTATCGCCTGTTCTTTCAGACAACTCCCCCGATTTCCAGGAAGTATTAGACTATGGTTACCTCCTGAGCGATAAAGACGGCAATGCATATATCCTGGATGTTGATGCAGGAAACTGCGGCATCATCAACCTCGCAGATCTTGTTGCCCGCAACTGGTTCACCAATCAGTGTGATGCGCTCCTGCACTCAGGCGTCGACTTCCTTGAAACTGACATTCCTGACATCTTCACTGAACTTGAAGGCGGAGAGAACTTCCCTGAGATCTTAAACAGCATCATTCCCGAATGTGAGATCAGGATGAGAGACAGAGGCTCTGTTCTCGTAATGGCCAACGGCTACGGAACAGGAAACGGCACAACTCCCTTCAGCAACATCAAGGCTGTCGGAACGCCTACATATGCAACGCTTACTGACACTCTCAAGTCCGCGATCTCTCTCGGACTTTCAGGCTTCCCCGCAGTAAATGTCGACGTGCCTCCGAAATCTTCATGCCCTGAAGATGTATATATCAAGTACCTTCAGCTCGCATTCTTCGCGCCTCATTTCAGGCTCAATGAACCTGTAGGCAAACTCAATCCCGAAGGTATGGGCCAGGAAGCTTTCAAGATCATGAAGAGCCTGTCCAATATCCGCGAGAGCCTTATGCCCTACATCTATTCTGCGATCGCTGAAGGATGCAACTTCGGCCTTCCTTCCATGAGGCTCATGTCGATGGAATTCCCTAATGACATATTTGCAAGAGGCGTAGAGACACAGTACATGCTCGGCGACTCCCTGCTCATCGCGCCTGTCTTAAAGTCTTCCAAGACCGTGAGAGCTTATATACCTGCAGGCACATGGACGGATCTCATGACATATGAGACCATCAGGGGACCCAGATATACCAACCGCACCGTTGAGCCCGGAAGCGTTCCTATCTATGTGCGTCCTAATTCCGTTATCGCAACACGTACGCCTGATACTGCAGGTCACGATTCCTCCATGCTCGATAACCTGACCTTTACATGTTTTGCATTAGAGGACGGACAGGTCGCGGCATGCGAAGTCTTCGAGGCAGGAATGAACCACTCAGGCGTCATCACGGTTGCCAAGGAAGGAAAGAAGATCACCGTCAGGACACAACGCTTCGGCAAGAACAAGCGCATTGTCTTCGCGGGAGTAAACAACATCGTATCAGCCTCCGAATCGATACCGGAGCAGATGGCATACGGCACGATGATAGAGTTCTCATCTGCCGAACTGATACTTACCTTAGGTTAACCTTCAAAGAAGCGGATCAGGTCCGCAAAATACGTATCCCTTACGGGCTCGTGCTGTATCTCATGACGGTAGGGCCCGTAATTTATTGCCGAGACATCGGCGTTCTTGGCCTTCATTATCTCTATGACCCGCTCAACGCCTTTGCCGTACGAACCTACGGGATCTTCCGTACCATAAGTAAACAGACATGGTTTCTTGGCAAGAACGGCATAAGCCTCATCGCTCTGTATGAACCTTACGATCCTGAAGAGCGCATTAAATCCCCTGTTCGAAAAGGTAAACCCAAGCATGGGATCCTTTATATAGATCTCAACTTCTTTCTCGTCCGTGGAGATCCAGTCATATACGGTCTTAGGATCCTTTATGCGTTTATTGTAAGATCCGAACGAGATGGCGTTTATCAGTTTGCCCGGTTTTCTGCCCCTGCCCAGATTGGAAATAAGTGATGTCAGTCCCACTCCGAATCCTGCTGCAGGATTGCTGCCCATGGTCGATGAGAAGACAAACCTGTCGAACTCACACGAATACTCGGGCTTGGAGTAGATCGCCCTTACCACGAACGAACCCATCGAGTGGCCATAGAGTATGTACTTCGTATCTCCGAATCTCTCTTTTGCTGCTTTGTGCATGGACATTACGTCAGCTATTATCTGTCTTGCGCTTGCGGCGGTATCACCGAAGTGGCCCAAAGGCATTCCAAGATCCTTGTTAGCCTCATAGGATCTGCCGTGACCCATCATGTCAATGCCGACCACATGAAAGCCCGCATCATTGACCTTGGCTATCATCTCCTCATATCTTCCGATGTATTCAGCCATGCCGTGGCATATCTGAACCACGCCTTTAACATCAGGCTTGTCCGTAAGGTAATAGTACCCTGCTACTTTGCAGCCGTCACCGCAGGCAGCATCAAGATAGATAACTTCGGGTTTCATCAGCGTCTTCTCCCTCTGCCTCTCATGGCCAGAAGCCTTAAAAGTGTTACGGCCGAGCTTGCAAGTGCGATCGCATAAGTATCACCTGCTGCCCAGAGCACCTTCCTGGCAGCCTTAAGCTGGGAGTCAGAGACCCAGCCTAATTCCTTCATGTATTGAAGTCCGCGCTTGCTCGCATTGCGCTCTATGGGAAGCGTTATGAGATAGAAGAGGAATACCATGCCGTACAGAGCGATACCGAGTGTGGAGACATAGTATCCGATCTCATAAGCAGACCTTGAGATATACATTATGATTATTCCGCCAATTGCGATCCAGACACTGAGCTTAGATGCGAATCCTGCAAAAGGCGCTATGACCTGCCTTATCTGATAGATAGCCATGCCGTCATACTTCTGGCAGGCATGTCCGCACTCGTGCGCAGCTACAGCGACTGCAGTGATGCTGGACTTGTCATATGTTGTATCGGAAAGATAGATCTTCTCTTCCTTCGGCGAAAAACAGTCAGCAAGCTTGCCGGGCTTATAGTCTATAGTAACCCCGTGCACACCGTGACGGGCAAGCATCTGCTGTGCACATTCATTGGCGGTCTTGCCTGATGCAACTTCCTCTTTGGAGTACTTTTCGACAAGGCTGTTCAGCCTGGCATTGACTGCCATGCTCCAGATCATTACAAATACCGCAAGTATATAGAAAAAATATTCCATGTGCTTACCTCCCTATATTCTTTACTGATTGTATCATCATTTTGAAAAGGCTTCACTTGATTTATAATAATAACGATATAATCAATGGTAAGTATCAACCACAGGGGGATCACTCATGTTTGAGATCGTTGGCAAAAAGCAACTGGGACCTAAGGTCTTTCTTATGGAGATAATAGCTCCGCTCGTAGCGAGAAGAGCGATGCCGGGACAATTCCTGATCGTCCGCTGTGACATAGAAGGAGAGCGCATCCCTCTTACGGTCTGCGATTATGACAGGGACGGGGGAAAGATCACTATTGTCTATCAGACAGTAGGCGCTGAGACAGAGAGGATGTCACGCCTTGAAGTCGGCGACTGCTTCGCTGATGTTGTAGGTCCATTGGGCAATCCTTCAGACCTGTGCGATCTGCCCATAGAAGAACTGAAGAAAAAGAAGATACTCTACATCGCAGGAGGTGTCGGCACGGCGCCAGTCTATAACCAGCTCAAGTGGCTCCACGATAACGGCGTTGAAGTCGACTGCATACAGGGCGCAAGGACCAAAGACCTCCTCATCTTTGAAGACGAAATGAGAGCCGTTACCAAGAACCTCTACTTCGCAACGGACGATGGTTCTTACGGTATCCACGGCAATGTCTGCGTCGCTTTGCAGAAGCTCTGGGATGAAGGCATCAGATACGATCACTGCGTGGTAATAGGACCCGTCATCATGATGAAGTTTGCCTGCGGACTCACAAAGAAACTCGGCATCAAGACAGTGATCTCAATGAACACCGTCATGGTCGACGGCACGGGAATGTGCGGCGCATGCAGGCTCATGGTCGGCGGCAAAGTAAAGTTCGCCTGCGTTGACGGTCCTGAATTTGACGGTCACGAAGTCGATTTCGATCAGGCACTTCAGAGATCGCGTATCTATAAGACTGACGAAGGCAGGCTTATGTTAAAGCTCTTGGAAGGCGATACTCACAGCGGAAACTGCGGTATCTGTTCTTAACGGTTATAAGGAGATCAATATGGAAACAGATGTTTTAAAGAAAGTACCCGTAAAAGAGCAGGATCCAAATATCCGTGCGGCCAATTTCGAAGAAGTAAATCTCGGCTATACCGAAGAGGAAGCTGTTGCTGAAGCATCACGCTGCCTCACATGCAAGAACGCAGGATGCGTAAAGGGCTGCCCTGTATCCGTCGATATCCCGGGCTTTATAGCAAGGCTTAAAGAAGGCGATGTGGCCGGTGCATACGGCGTCATCTCAGAGTCTTCCGCGCTTCCTGCAGTCTGCGGCAGGGTATGCCCGCAGGAAACCCAGTGCGAAGCTAAGTGTATCCGCGGTATCAAGGGCGAAGCAGTATCCATTGGCCGCCTCGAGAGGTTCACTGCAGACAGGGCAAAAGAGCTCGGTCTTAAGCCCGTTCTCCCTGAAGGCATGACAAAGAAAGGCAAGAAGGTCGCCGTCATAGGCAGCGGTCCGTCAGGACTTACATGTGCGGGCGATCTTGCCAGGATGGGCTACGACGTCACCATTTTCGAAGCTCTTCACAAGGCAGGCGGCGTTCTCGTTTACGGTATCCCCGAGTTCAGGCTTCCCAAGGATAAGGTCGTTGCAAAAGAGATAGAAAACGTCAGATCGCTCGGAGTTAAGATCGTGACGGACTGCGTGATCGGAAGGTCCCTTACGATAGATGATCTTTTCGAGACAGAGGGGTTCTCTGCCGTATTCATCGGTTCCGGCGCAGGCCTTCCGCGCTTCATGAACATCCCCGGCGAGCAGGCATTAGGCGTGTTTACCGCTAACGAATATCTCACGAGATCAAATCTCATGGGAGCTTACTCAGAAGATTCCAGAACACCGATCATGAGAGCCAAGAAGGCTGTCATAGTAGGCGGAGGCAACGTGGCTATGGACGCCGCAAGAACGGCCAAGAGGCTCGGCGCTGACACATATATCGTTTACCGCAGATCCGAAGAAGAGCTCCCCGCCAGAGCCGAAGAAGTCCATCACGCCAAGGAAGAAGGCATTGTATTTAACATGCTTACGAACCCCACAGAGATCCTTACTGACGAGAACGGCTGGGTAACGGGAATAAAGTGCATCCGTATGGAGCTCGGAGAACCTGATGAATCAGGCAGAAGATCGCCTGTCCCCGTTGAGGGCTCAGAGTTTACGATAGACTGTGATGCGGTCATCATGGCGCTCGGCACATCTCCTAACCCTCTTATAAAGACGACAACTTCAGGACTTGAAGTTAATAAGCGCGGAGGCATAATCGTAAACGAGAGCGAGATGACCACACGCGCAGGCGTATTTGCAGGAGGCGATGCGGTCACAGGAGCAGCAACGGTCATCCTCGCCATGGGCGCAGGAAAGTCCGCTGCAAAGGGCATCGACGAATACCTATCAAATAAGTGACCGGACGAAATCTGTTTCACTGTTAGAGTTAGCGTTAGACTTTTTTCAAAACTCTAACAAGAACATGTTAATTCAATCGTTTTCACATATAACTGTTAGAGTTTTCCCAAAACACTAACAGTTACTCTAACAAAAGCCAATGACAACAATAAAAGAGCCGCCTCATTGCGAGACGGCTCTTAATGTTGAACTGTTATTCAGCTTATGCGTTGCAGATGACTGAAAAGTCTTCAGCCTTGAGTGAAGCACCGCCGACTAAGCCGCCGTTGATGTCAGCCTGAGCGAAGAGACCTGCAGCATTCTTAGCGTTGCAGGAACCGCCGTACTGGATCGTGATAGCCTCAGCGCACTTCTCGCAGTAGAGCTCAGCGATAACGCCTCTGATGAACTTGCAGACTTCCTCAGCCTGCTCATCAGTAGCTGTCTTGCCTGTGCCGATAGCCCAGATAGGCTCATAAGCGATCGTGATCTGGCAGAGCTTGTCAGCAGGGATATCCTTGAAAGCGCCAACGATCTGACCCTTGATCCAGTCGAATGTCTCGCCTGCTTCACGCTGAGCAAGAGACTCACCGCAGCAGATGATAGGTCTTACACCATACTTGAGGAGTGCAAGAGCCTTCTTGTTAACTGTCTCGTCTGTCTCTGCGTTGTACTCTCTTCTCTCGGAGTGACCGATGATGCAGTAGTTAACGCCCATCTTAGCGAGCCAGAGAGGTGAGATCTCGCCTGTGAATGCACCCTTCTCTTCGAAGTGGCAGTTCTGGGCAGCGATCTTGATGTTGGAGTAAGCAGCAGCCTCAACTGCAGCAGCGAGTGCTGTAGCAGGAACGCCGAGAGCGATCCTTGATGTAGCATCCTTTACGAGAGGCTTGAGCTCTTCGATGAGCTTAACTGCATCAGCAGGGATACCGCAGTTCATCTTCCAGTTGCCTGCAGCAAAGATCCTGCCGATCTTCTTGTCGTTAAGACAGTCGATACCGGGGAGGACCTTACCCTCGATGTACTCGAGAGAAGCGCCGCCGCCTGTTGAGATGTGAGATACCTTGTCAGCATAACCGAGCTTCTGGATAGCAGCTGCGGAGTCGCCGCCGCCGATGATAGATGTGCAGTCAGCCTCAGCGATCGCCTGAGCTATAGCCTTTGTACCTACAGCGAACTTCTCGAACTCGAATACGCCTGCAGGACCATTCCAGATAACTGTCTTAGCTTCCTTGATCGCAGCAGAGAATGTCTTGATGGTCTCAGGTCCGATGTCGAGGCCTTCCCAACCGTCAGGGATCTCCATTGAAGGAACGACCTTGGACTCTGCGTCAGCTGCGAACTCTGTAGCAACTACAGTGTCTTCAGGCAGAAGGAGCTTAACGCCCTTCTCTTCAGCCTTAGCCATGAGTTCCTTAGCAAGGTCAACCTTGTCAGCCTCGAAAAGTGAGTTGCCGACTGTGCCGCCCTTAGCACCGATGAATGTATAAGCCATACCACCGCCGATGATGATGGTGTCAGCCTTATCCAAGAGGTTTGTGATTACGCCGATCTTATCGGAAACCTTAGCACCGCCAAGAATAGCAACGAAAGGTCTTGCGGGATTATCAAGAGCGCCGCCGATGAAGTCGATCTCCTTCTTGATGAGGTAGCCGCAAGCTGAAGGCAGGAAGTTTGCAAGACCTGCTGTTGAAGCGTGAGCGCGGTGAGCTGTACCGAATGCATCGTTTACATAGAGGTCAGCCATGGAAGCGAGCTCAGCTGCGAACTTAGGATCGTTCTTTGTCTCTTCCTTGTGGAAACGGACATTCTCGAGCATGAGGATCTCGCCATCCTTAAGAGCAGCAGCCTTTGCCTTTGCATCTTCGCCGATAACGTCAGCTGCAAGAGTAACGGGCTTGCCGATGAGCTCAGCAAGACGGTCAGCTGCGGGCTTCATTGAGAACTTTGCCTCAGGTCCATTCTTCGGACGTCCGAGGTGTGATACGAGGATAACCTTCGCATTGTTGTCTACGAGGTACTTGATCGTGGGAAGAGCTCCCTTGATACGCTTGTCGTCTGTGATCTTTGTGCCTGTTTCCTTGTCGAGAGGTACGTTAAAGTCAACACGGACGATAACTCTCTTACCTGCAACGTTCAGATCTTCGACACTTTTCTTGTCATACATTGCCATGGGAATCACACTCCTAGTTTAAGATTTGCTGTTGTGGGAATAATATCCCGTACTACGACGCAATTATACTATGTCCGCGCGCGTTATTAAAGGCGCGGAGGTCTGTTTTAACGGATATTTTATAAAAAAGGAACGTTTCTTATCCTGAAACGTCCCTTATGAAAATTACTTCTTTTGTTTCGGCTTATTTCCTGCCGAGGAAGTCGACGATCTCGTGCACCTTGAAGACCTTCTGTCCGTCTACATAGAACCTGAAGAGTTCGCCTGACTTGTCGTAGATCTCGAAGTATTTGCCGTAGGATGCAACGAGTCCTCTCATTGTATTGATCTCGAACACTTTCTTCTCAATGGGAGCATTCTCATCAAGTTTCCTGTTCTTATACTTTCCTATGGGTTTGCCCTTCTTGTAAGGTATGCCGTCTTCAGCAGCGCAGTCTGTTCCCTCGTAGATGATCTCGGTATCGGTAATGGTGACCTTGCCCCTGCCTGTCTTGGCAAAAGTAAATCTGTCAAAGACCTTGAACAGCTCGCTCTCGAGCTCCATCTTAAAGCCGCCCTTCTCGAGTTCTTCCTTTATCAGGCCGCGCTCCCAGTCGGTCCACTTGGAGAGGTCATCGAAAACGATGCACTGGGGATCAGCCTTTTCGAGAAGGCCGGTGGGCAGGATCCTTACCGCATTGCCGCAGCTGTTGCACTGAACGAGGTCATGCTTGCCGGAATCGAGATAACGCATGGTGAATTCCTTGCCGCAGCGCGGACATGCATAAGCGATATTCTCAAGGCCTGCAGCAGGCTTTCTGCTCTTATACTTGTTGCCGGTCTGTCTTGCCCATTCGTTCTCATCGTATTTGATGCCGTCAAGGATCTTCTGCTGGAGTTCTTCGGGCGTGGAGCTCTCGACCTCATCAGCATAGATCTTGCGGACGAACTCCGCGGTGATCTTGCCGCTGCGCATGCCTGACTTGGACCACCTCGGCCAGCTCATGTATGCACCGTGAATGTGAGCTATATAGATGGAAGCCTTGGCCTTCTTGGCGAGCTTGGCAACGCCGTCGTCAAACTCAACGGACTTGCCGTCAACATGCCTTGTGGCCTCAGGATAGATGATGAGAACGCCCTTGCGCTTCATTACCTTCATCATGGCCTTGACCGCCGTTGTGTCGACAACGAACTGCTTCTTCGGAATGGCGCCGCCTAATTTAAACCAGTGACCCCAGCCGGGTGCACGGAAAACGAACTCGCCCGTAACGAAGTTGGCAGGTCTTGCCTTGGTAAGCTTATTGATGATCATGGGGTCTAAGTAAGACTCATGATTTGATACTACGATGATAGGACCCTCGTGGTTTACGAACTCCATGTCGGGCTTGACTTTGATATGCGTAAAGGCGGCGATGATGGGCACTAGGATATGTGATCCCACAAAGCCGAACCAGAACGGACTCGGCACACAGCCGATATCATATTCGCGGGGTGCTTTTGTTTTATCAGACATTGCATTCTCCGTTAGTTTTTGCTTAAAGTCCGCTTATTATACTATATAAATCCTGTGCTGTGCGCCTGAGGGGCAAATCTCTAATATCTGTGATTTCTTTGTCGGTTTTTGTATGATTTTGTCGGGTTTTTTGAGCGTTTTGGCCGCTATACTATTCTTATGAAGATCAGCACACCGTACATCCCGAGGGAATACCTCGCACTGAAGATCAACTACTGCAAAAAAGGGCTTGCGAAACTACCGGAAGTCAGTCTGTCCACACGGAAGATTCATGGAGAAAAGGTCACAGCCTGCATCTTTGAATCCCATGTGTACAAGTCCGACAGCAAAAACGGAGCCGAGCTCTTTCAGACGGCAAAGAAACGCATGTCCTTGATCTCCGAGCTCACCAAACTCGAGGGCATATGGTATTCGCAGTTTAACTGCCCCGTTCCCGAAGACTATCAGCCTCATAAAGTAGTCAGACAGATCAATACGGGATATAACGGACTTGTCAATATTAATAAACAGTACTTTGACTCGCTTAAAAACGATGCTAATCCAAATCACCGTGATAAGAAATTCCACGTGTTTAACGGCATCTGTTACCGTTCCAATATCGAACGTAATATCGCCGCTTATTATACTGAACAAGGCATACCGTTTAAATACGAGCCTGAAGTATGGATAGCAGGATTAAACAAGCCTATTTATCCTGACTTTGTAGCTTTCTACAGGGAACTTGATCTGTGCAAGTTTCATGAACACTTCGGATTAATGGATAAGGCAAGCTACTTAAGAGAAGCAGAGATCAAATATAACGATTATTCCAATGCGGGGCTCGTTCCCGGACTGGATATCTTATTCACCTATGACATTTCCGGCATGCCGTTCGACATTAGGTCATTGGGACCGGCGATAAACTTATCGATATATAACTCAATGCTGCTTCCATATGAATAAATCCAACTTTTTTACAGCTGTTTTTAAAAACAGTTAGCAAAATAGTTGGATTTTCATTAGATTCCAACTTTCAGGCAAGCCATTTTTAAAAATACCTGTCTGAAAGTTGGAAACCGGTTTATTCAGTTACCGTCTCAGGCACCTTCTGCTCAATAAGGCCGCCGTCAGTGATGACTATGACCTTGCCGTCTTCTTCAGCGGCGCCTGAAGCTAAGAGCTCATCGTTGTCAGATGTTTCCTTGACATCGATTATCGCGATGTGACCGGGCTTAACGATGCCGTCTAACATTGCCTCCGAGAAGCGGTCCTCGATCATGGAAGTTATGACTCTTCTTAAAGGTCTTGCGCCATACTGAGGATCGTAACCCTTGCTTGCGAGAAGTTCCTTGGCAGCCTGGGTGACCTCGATCTCCATGCCGAGATCCCTGATCCTCTTGCCGACCTGCTTCATCAGGATATCAACGATCTTAATGAGCGAATCCTTGCCGAGCATCCTGAAGAAGATGATCTCGTCGACACGGTTTATGAACTCGGGAGTAAACGCCTTCTTGAGTTCATCTATTACGAGCTTCTTGGCATCGTCGTAAGACTTGCCGCCGTAAAGACCTTCTCTTGAGAGTTCGTCTTCGTCAGAAGCGTCTGCCATCGAGAAGCCTATCTTCCTGCCTTCTGAACCTGTAAGCATCCTTGCACCGACATTGGACGTCATGATGATGATAGTGTTCTTGAAATCAACGGTCCTTCCCTGGCCGTCAGTAAGTCTTCCGTCATCTAAGACCTGGAGCATCGTGTTGAAGATCTCGGGATGCGCCTTCTCGATCTCATCGAAAAGAACGACAGAGTAAGGATGCCTTCTTACGGCTTCCGTAAGCTGTCCGCCTTCACCATATCCGACATATCCCGGAGGAGCTCCTATGAGTCTTGATACATCGTGCTTCTCCATGTACTCTGACATGTCGATCCTGACAAGTGCGCTCTCATTGCCGAACATTACCTCGGCTAAGGCCTTGGCAAGTTCCGTCTTACCTACACCTGTCGTGCCTAAGAAGATGAACGTGCCTGAAGGCTTGTTCTCGTCCTTGAGTCCCAATCTGCCTCTGCGGATCGCCTTGGCGATCGCCTTAACTGCTTCATCCTGGCCGATGACTCTCTTCTTGATCTCATCTTCAAGAGTCCTTAATTTGTCGGCATCTGATTCTGTGATCTTGGTAACGGGAATGCCTGTCCACTTTGCAAGGACCGTGGCAACATCGTCCACATTGAGTGTTCCCGTAAAGCCCTCGCTGTCAGGATCGCTCTTATGCTTGATCTCGGCAAGTTCGCCTTCTAACCTTGACTCTTCATCTTTAAGCGACTGTGCCTTCTCGAAATCGAGAGCATCAGCTGCCTTCTCTTTTTCCTGCCTGATCTTTTCAAGCTCCTTCTCGAGAGCGCTTACTCTTGAGCTGTCAGAGAAATTGATCCTCTTGGAAGCAGATGCTTCGTCAACGAGGTCTATCGCCTTATCAGGAAGAAACCTGTCAGATACATATCTGGATGACAGCTTGACTGCAGCCTCGATGACATCGTCAGGGATCCTGATCTTGTGGTGATCCTCGTACTTCGGTCTTAAACCCTTAAGGATCTCTATGGCTTCCTCTACTGAAGGCTCATCAACCATTACCTTCTGGAAACGTCTCTCAAGGGCATGGTCCTTTTCTATGAACTTGGAATACTCATCGACAGTCGTGGCGCCTATTACCTGAAGCTCGTTCTTGGTAAGCAGAGGCTTCATGATATTTGCGGCATCCATTGAACCTCCGCCGCTGCCTTCGCCTGCGCCTACGAGAGTATGGATCTCATCGATAAAGAGGATAATGTCAGGATCGGCGACTGCCTCATCCAACATGTTCTTGATCCTCTCTTCGAAGTCGCCCCTGTATTTGGAGCCTGCGACCATGGAACCCATGTCCATGCTGTACATGGTCTTGCCCTTGAGGATGTCAGGCACGTCGTTGCTCGCGATCTTGAGCGCCAAGCCCTCTGCTATGGCAGTCTTACCTACACCAGGATCACCAAGGAGGCAGGGGTTGTTCTTGGTCCTTCTAACGAGGATCTGCATTATCCTGTTGATCTCTTCTTCTCTTCCGATGACAGGATCGATCTTGCCATCCTTTGCTGCCTGAGTAAGATTCTTGCCGAACTTATCGAGCGTCTTATGGCTTTTCTTGCCGGAGTGCTTGTTTCTTCCGGAAGAAGCTCTGACATTTTCTTCGCCTTCATCACCGTCATTATCCCTGTCAGGTCTTCCGGAGATGTTCTCGATGTCGCTGCTGTTCATCGGAGAAGTCAGTTCAGCGAGGCTCTGTCTTAAGCCGTCTATGTCACAGCCTGCAGTCTTAAGTGCCTTGAAGATCTCGGGATGGGGACTTACCCTTCTGTTTATGATCGTATCAAGGAAATGTATCGGGGTGATCGCGCCGTTGTCACTCGTTGCTGCTGCAAGGTCAGCGCTGGCCTTTAAGATCCTCTTAACATCGACTCTGAGATTTGCAAAAGCGGTATCTGCAAGCTGCTTTATAGAGCTCCTGTCCGCCTCGAAATCACCTGTCATGCCAAGATAGTCAGTGATGTCGTCAATGTTATCGACGTGGTCCTCTATAATCTCCCTGGCAGGAGTATCCGCACAGCACAGAGCAGCAAAAACGCTCGTGTCCCTTACCAGCGAGGTGTGGACAGACTCCGATATAAGAGCTGCTGTTGCCAGTACCAATGCTGCATCTTCAGTTATTCTCATATTCACTCATCTCCTTTAAGGATCGTCTTGATCTTGTTGGCTCTTATCTTGTTTAACTCGCCTGCCTTGGCTTTGCTCGAGTATCTCTCAGCCTCCCAGCAGATATCCTGTGTCAGTTTGTTGAGCTTCTCCCAGCTGATATCAAACTCAGGCGCATCGTCGTATTCTTTATAAAGTCTCATCCAGCCTAATGCATCTAACGCTTCTCTGGGATTAACAGACTTGGCGTAGCGCAGGAGACCATAGGATCTTCCGTAAAGATCCGAGACTTCCGTTTTCCTTCTGGTCGCGAACTGTTCCCTGCAGCCGCGCTCGAGCTGGATGATGTCATTTATCAGCATCTCGCCCCTTCTTAATACTTCCTCACCTGATACGCCTCTCGTGCTTATGTTGCTGATGATGTAGACATTTGATGAAGCGTACTGTCCCTGTTCGTCAAACGGATAGATCGTCCAGTAGTACTGGTTAACTCTCTGCCTTAACATATTGAGTCCGCCGTTGCTCTTTACGATCGCCGGGATAGCTACCGTATAGAGGATCACCGTTCCGGTTCCCGCGAGCTTGATGTCTGATGTCAAAAAGCCGTGACGCTCTGAGTACGCTATGTCGAGTTTTCTCTCCAGACTTGCCGCCAGGCTGTCTGCCATGTTATAGACAGCAGGATCGTGGCCTGCCCTCATCGCTCTTATGGTCAGATGTTCGTCCTGATTGACCGTAACGCTGAGGCCTGCATCATCGCTATAGTATATTGCCTTTCTGTCAGCATCCTTGAGAACGTTGAGCCTTCTGCCGAAGAGCTGTGACTCTGGAGTGATGACATTATTATCTCCCTTGCCCGGCACGGGAAGCCTTGTTCCGCTCCAGGTGTTGCCGAGCTTGTTCTTGTCTATGACCTGATCCACCTGATCTAGAAGCTGGCGGCACTCGTCACTGTTCATCTTACAGGGGAAGTTGTAACCTCTGACATTACGTGTTATCACTACCTTTGTCGACAGGACGACATCCTGATTCTTGCCTGTCTTCTCATACCACATAGCCATGTTGTCACTCCCCCTTTCTGCCGTTGAGCTCATCTCTTAAACGGATGGCCAGAGCATAGTTCTCGGTTTTGGTCGCAAGCTTCATTCCTTCAGCCAGCTCTTCATCCGTGAGCATCCCGAGGTCTGCCTTCTCGAGTTTTGCTATCTTATCCTCGTTAGACGTTTCGGCTGCAGCAGTCACCTCTGCCTTAGGCAGCTCTTCCTTCTTATCCTCAGCGGGAAGCTGCTTTTCTTCTTCAAACTCCAGATCGTTAGATACACCCGGCTTTCTTCCTGCGTAGTCGCTCTCGCCCTGCTGACGCTGCATCTCCTTGATCAGGTATTCGTTAAAGGTGTTGTAGCACTCTATGCATCCGACTCTTCCCTTATTCTCGAATTCCCTCATAGACATTCCGCACTTGGGGCAAGTAAGCCTTGTGTTGCCGAAGTCAAGATCAGCCATCTTCATGAAGCCGCCGGCGATCTCATCAAGGGGCGAGAAGGCATTCGCGAAAAGCTCCGTAGGGGCATTGAGGTATTTATCAAGTCCCAGATCCCTCGCGCAGTTCTCGCAATAGTAAACACCATTGACCTTTATTATCTTGTTCGTCAGCTCAGCGCCGCATCTCTCACATCTCATCTTTATCATCTCCTATCTTAGATCATCAGTCCCAAAAGGGCATTCTTGAAAATATCAGCTCTTACAACAGACCTTATGTCCGTGTCTATCTTGGCAAGAGCTCTGTCGGAAACGGCCGCCATTATGACCTGACCCTCCTTGGCTGTTATGGCGCCTGTGGATACTGCATTCGTCAGGAATGTCCTTGCCTGGCTCTGTGTCAGATCGTCTCCTACAGCAGCGATAAGAGCTCTTAGATAATCGTCTGCTCCCATCGGCTCGATACGCGTTATCGTTATCTGGCCTCCGCCGCCTCTTCTGCTCTCAACGATATAACCGTTGCCGCTCGAAAAGCGCGTCGACAGCACATACGTTATCTGCGAAGGCACGCAGTTAGCCTGCTCGGCCAGTGCGCTTCTGTTAATGGTCGTCTGTCCGCCCTGTTCATCCAGCATCTCTTTGATCATGGCTTCGATAACGTCAACCAGTCTTGCCATTGCCGGCTCCTCCTCTCTTGATTTGACTTTGACTTTCTTTGACAATTGCATTATGTATCAGGTTTTCTGCTTTGTCAACAGGATTTTTGACTTTTTTTGACATTCTTTTCGAAGATACAAAAACGGGACTGTCATCTGACAGCCCCGCGGCAAAGTTAAAATGCAAAACTGATCACCTGTGGTAGAGCTTCTTTGTCTCGTAAACAGGCTCGCAGGTGATGTTGACGCCAAGCTTATGGAACATGTTGAGATCGACTGAACTCATCATGGTCGTCGCATGCGCATCGCTGTGCTTGAGATTGTTTATCTGCTGCATGGCAAGCTCGGCAACAGGGTTCGTTGCAGCGCTTATCGCAAGAGCTATGAGAACTTCGTCTGTGTGAAGTCTCGGGTTGTGGTTGCCCATATGGTTTACCTTAAGATCCTGGATAGGCTCAATGACATTGGGCGAGATGAGCGGGATGTCGTGTGAGATCCCTGCAAGGGCCTTAAGTGCATTGAGGAGCGCTGCGGAAGAAGGTCCCAGAAGATCTGTCGTCTTGCCTGTTACCACGCGTCCGTCAGGAAGCTCTAATGCAACAGCCGGACCGCCTGTGGATTCAGCTCTTACGAGAGCAGCGCTTATTACCTTACGATCGGAGATGTCAATGCCGCTCTTCTTCATGAGGAGCTCGATCTTCTGAACCTCTGCACCGTCTGAAATACCCTGTCTTACATTTGCCTTGGCATCGTAGTAACGGCGGATGATCTCCTGGACCGATGCATCGCGGCATACATCATCATCAACTATGGCAAAACCTGCCATATTAACGCCCATGTCCGTGGGTGACTTGTAAGGACTCTCACCGTAGATCTTGTTAAAGATGGCGTTTACAACGGGGAAGATCTCAACGTCTCTGTTGTAGTTGACCGTCGTCTTGCCGTAAGCCTCGAGATGGAACGGATCGATCATGTTGACATCAGCAAGGTCTGCCGTTGCAGCTTCATAAGCAACATTTACAGGGTGCTGAAGAGGAATGCTCCAGATGGGGAACGTCTCGAACTTCGCATAGCCTGCCTTGATGCCGCGCTTGTTCTCGTGATAGAGCTGAGATAAGCATGTGGCCATCTTGCCTGATCCGGGACCCGGAGCCGTGACGACAACGATCTTGCGCTGTGTCTCGATATAATCGTTCTTACCGTAGCCGTCTTCGCTGACGATAAGGGAAATGTCAGAAGGATAGCCTGCAATGGGATAGTGCCTGTAGGTTTTTACGCCTAAAGATCTTAAACGCGCTTCGAACTTCTCTGCAAGGCTCTGGCCGGAGAACTGGGTGATGACGACGCTGCCTACATAAAGGCCGAATTCCGTGAAGGCATCTATGAGCCTTAAGACTTCCTGGTCATATGTAATGCCGATGTCACCGCGGCGCTTATTCTTTTCGATCGCATCCGCATTGATGGCGATAACGATCTCGGCATCGTCTGCCAATGCCTTGAGCATCCTGATCTTACTGTCAGGCTTAAAACCCGGGAGTACTCTCGAAGCGTGATGGTCGTCAAAGAGCTTGCCTCCGAATTCAAGGTAGAGCTTGCCTCCGAACTGGTCAACGCGCTCTCTGATCTTTGTGCTCTGAAGTTCTACGTACTTATCGTTATCAAATCCTTTTGTAAACATCGCCACGGTCCTCCTGCGAGTCATTATAACTCAAAGGAGGGGAAACTAATGTTACAAAATTCGAAGAGGCTCCATCGAGAGGACGCATTTTCCCTCAGGGAGATCTGAGATCTCGCTGCCTGCACTTATGACAGGTCTGTCTGTCATGGCAAAGTAGTTGAGGAAAGGTTCCTTGCCTCCGATCTCCAAATATCCGAAACCTCTGCCGCGGTAATGCATCGGGATTATGACCTTGGGGTTTATCCTGTTGCACATCTCGAACGCCTGTCTGGCGCCTATCGTGTAATAGCCTCCGACAGGGATCATCAGAACATCGCAGTTCATCAGGATATCCAATTCGCCCTGGGTAAGATCACATCCTATATCACCCATGTGAACGACTCTTTTGCCGTCTATCGTAACGATGCTTATGTTGTTCCTGCCTCTGTCAGCTCCCCTGACATCGTCATGGAAGGTGCGGATCTTACCGATCTGAAACTCTTTGTCATAAGCAGGTTCTGCCTTGTCGACGTAAAGGTCTCCGCTGTGGTCACCATGTCCGTGTGAAATCACGATCTCGTCAGCAGCGATACCGATATCGGCATATCCCGGAACTGAGCCGGGCTTGTAAGGATCGAAAACGATCTTGCCGCCTTCTTCATTCTCTATAAGAAAACAGGAATGACCTACATAAGTGATCTTCATATATCAGAACTCCATATCATTCTTTTTGTCTGAGCTTTCAGAAGCGGGAGCTGCGCCCGGCGGAGGCGGAGGAGGCGGCGGAGCATTCTTGAGTGCCTTAAGGATACGCCTCTTGCCGTTATAAGCCTGTATAGCATTAGCGATACCGCCTATTGCTGCGATAATGAAGGTAATACCTATCAGGGCAGATACCGTGTTGTAGCCTATGGCGTTAAGATAGATGGCAACGCCTCCCAAGATAACGGCGCCAAGGCCCACGATCAGAGAGATCCACCAGTATCCTCCCGCATGTCTGGTAATGCCGATCGCCGTGATGATATCAACAAGGCCGTAGATGACAAGAAGTGTGCCCAGAAGATATACCGTAAACGAGATGATCGACGGCGCGAAGACAAACAGCAGCACGGCGCCTGCGATACAGACGATGCCGAGTACCATGACAAACCAGGAGAAAGCGTCCTTCTCTTTATTGATGAAGAAGTTGATAAGGAATACTATGCCGCAGATACCAATTATCACAGCTACTATCTTGAGCAGCATATTGGTCAGTTCGTTGCCCCAGATGATCATGCCGACGCCAAGCACCAGCATGAAGATATCTACTATGGCGATCCTCGCCTTGTAGGATTTAAGCCTGTCGTTCATATATCATCACCCTCCGTCTTATCATTGACCGTAAGCTTGTTCTTGCCCGTTCTCTTGGAAATATATAAAGCATCATCCGCTTTCTTTAAGGCATCTTCAAAACTGGTATGCTCTCTTGCCGTATAATACCCGGCAGAGAGTGTGACGCGTCCGTCCATAAACGGGAACAGGATCTCTGAGAACTTCTTTCTCAGTTCCTCAACAGTATCGCAGTTCATCTTGGGCTCGCCATACTTGAAGACGATGACGAATTCCTCGCCGCCGTATCTTCCGCAGAACGTATTGCCGTCATTATATGAATTGAGCAGCTGACCAAACTGATTTAACACAATGTCGCCGTTATCGTGCCCGTAAGTGTCATTGACCTTCTTGAAGTCATCGATGTCGAGCATTGCCACGCCGGCGGGTGAGAATTCGTTACAGTTGCTGAAGATATAATCTGCCTTCTCGAGAAGATAAGCCCTGCTGTAAACACCTGTAAGCTTGTCAGTCTCATATTCGCTTTTATATCTCTGCTTGCCTGCATCAGACTCAGTGTTTAGCATGAATTCCTTGCGGCTGAACAGTTCGAGCTGAAATGCCATGTAGCAGATAAGGAGCCCTACAAGTTCCGTGACGGTAAGGCACTGAATGGAGAAGCTTAACTGTTCCGGATAATCGCTTATGTGCTGCCAGCATGAAGCAGCGATAAACAGAAGGCAAAGGACAGATTCTATCTTAAGGAAGAACGGGTCATGGAATACGCTTACATACATGAGCGCAAATAACGTCAGACCCCATACAGGTATGAAATAGCTGTGCACCATCGACACCTGCCCCGCAAATATGATCAATGATACTGCGGCAACACGGTTCTTTGTACGTTCAGAGTGTTCCTTTGAATGATTAAGTGCAAACGCCAGAAGACATAAGAGTATGTTGAGGAACGTTGGCAGAAGGACCTTTATCGCAATATATTCACCTAAGGTCTGGGACAGGGTATCAGTTACCCAAAAGAAGATGCCCATGCCAAGTTCTAAGAGCACACAGACAACAGACGATGCCACGAGCATCCTGGCTATATTTGTCCTGATCTCGGACTCAAGCTGTCTGACTGCTGATTGCTGTAACTCTTCGCTTCCCACGGCATGCCTCCATATTATATGTCGATTGTTACACGAAGGTATCTAATTATCAAGCAAACGTTACATCATTTAACTGAAATTTAACTGTTTGATCAGACAGCTGATTCGGCCGGCTGTGTCTGCTGTTCAGATGCTGATGTTTCCTGAACCTGTGAGGTTTCTGATGTTTCAGATGTGCTCTCTGATGTTTCGGCAGTCACAGTCGTTTCCGTTGTCTCAACTACCGGATCTCCTACTGTCCAGGCCGCAGCCGCAGTCACAGTACCCCTATATGCATCCCTGTAGGCATAAGTGATCGTGTAGAAGCCTTCTGTCATAGAGGCACTTTCTGCCGTAACGGTATTTCCCGCTTGATCTGTTATCGCATATGTGATCATGGCGCGACCTACAGAAGCCTTAACTGAGTTAGTAGCCGTTACTCCCTCGAGCGGATCTATCGTGGTTCCTACCGGAGTCTGGATAGAGCTCCTGGCAAGACTTATGGACGGCTGATACAGAGTCGTGCTTCCCATAAACGAGATATCAAGATCCACGGGATATGAGATGCCGGGCACCTTGCCCCACCATGAGTACTGCCATACAGAGAAGGAGAAACTCTTGGATGGCTTGGCATTGCCCGCCTGATAGCAGCTTCCGTCCTGATAGTTTGAATAAGGCAGCGCATACCAGAGCTTATAGTTTGAGAGTACTCCCGAGCCTGCGCTTCCGAGCCTGCTCGTAACATCCGAGGTGTTGAGATATACCATCGGCGTATAGCCGCTCTGTGCTATAGTGCTGCAGTATGCTGTGATGACATTGGCAAAATCAGTGCCGGTAAGATTCCATGTCCGATAGTAGGAATCCGTCTCCCAGTCCATAACGACAGGATAGTCTGGCCTTACGCCGCAGCTCTTGATGAGCGATACGGTAAGTGACGCCTCTTCTAAAGCCTCGTATGCGGTAACAGCCTGGGAGAAGAAGTATACGCCTACTTTAAGGCCTGCCGCCTTGGCGTTCTTCATGTTCTCTATAAACTTTGTATCAGTATAGAGTCTTCCCGATTCACCGTATCCTCTTCCGCCGCATCTTATGAATGCAAACGTGTAGCCTGCGGCTCGTACCTGATTCCAATCTATGTCGCCTTGGAACTGGGATATGTCTATTCCCATTTCGTAGTTCAGGGACTGGAGTGTGGTCTCAGTCACAACTGTTGACTGGACCGGTACAGGTGTAGGAGTATTGGTCGGGGCCGGAGCCGCCGCTACCGTTGCAGTGTGGCGATTATCGCTGTTAGCGGATTGGTCTGTATGTATCTCTTCCCTCGCGATCACGCCGGCATCACCCGAAGTGATCTTTTCTACGAGTTCATCGTCAGTTAAGGTGACAAGTTCATTTTCGACTGCGGGAAGCGCGAGCTCACCGTTCTTGTCGATGATGCTGATGACTTCAGGCGGCGGGGTCTCTTCCGTTGCAGAGGGAACTATGTATTCTGAAGCACCTGAGACTTCAGCAGAAGTAGTCTGAAAGCTTACAGGGATCTCAGTCTCAAACTGCCTGTTTGCCGCTGTTGCAGCGCAAACGGAACCGAACGTCGCTATCATTATGGAAACGGCGACGATAAGGCTGACCCTGGCCTGGACTTCCGTCTTTTCGCAAAGGCGGATAAAGGCCTTCTCAAGTTTTCTAAAAAAGGTCTCGTTCATGTCCCTTAAATATGCGGACATTCACTTTACAATTCAACCGTTTAGGTTACCGGCAGATTACAAAATGCTTTTATTTTGCGGTCGGGTACTCGTTGCACAGGAGCCTGTAGGGAGCCTCATCCTCTTCTATCGCGGGAAATCTGCCCACCGGAGGATTAAACCTGTTGTCGATGTTATCGTCATTGCATTCTGATACTTCGCCTATGAGGACCGCGCCTGTCCCCTTCTCGACTTCGAAATCGTGATACATCCTCTGCTGTATCGATATGCTCTCGCCGGGCGTAAGCCTTATCTGCGTGCCCGCCTTGACAGTATATGTCCTGCCGTCCGTATGCACGGTCACGTCAGACTCATAGTCGATCTCCTCATTTGGAAGCGAATTATATACGCGGATCAGGAGATTGCCGCCGCCCCTGTTGATTATGTCTTCCATCTTCGCCCAGTGGAAATGGTTCGGGGCATACTGTCCGTCTTCTAAGAACAGGTACTTCTCGGCATAACCCTTCTTATATTTCTCAGGCATGTTCCTGTTGCCGTTTCTTAAGGTAATAAGCGAAAAGCCCACTTCATCAAACTTACCGAGGCCGTAATCCGTTATGTCCCAGCCAAGCATGTTGTCACGGATCTCATCGTACTCGTGACCTTTGTCCTCCCAGTCAGAAGGAGTAAACCCGCAAAATGGCGGAAGGCTTATCTTAAGATCATAAATAAATGACTCCATTCTCTTAAGTGCTTTATTAATCTCTGATCTCTTCATAGTGGACCTCCCAGGGTGACAAGGGGACATGCCTTTTGTCACATTTCTCAGATCTTATCATATGCTTCATCCGGAATGCCTATGTCACAGACTATAACTCTGCCTGCAGCTTTGACGCCTTCACCCGTAACAAGACCCGTCTTATTCCTGCCGAAAGTTATTGTTACTTCAGCAGGTATCACTGCGCCTGTATTTGCGCCCGTGTCTGAATCGATACCTGATGGAATATCTACTGCGACTACATGAGGATAATTCATGGATCTTATTCTCGCGAGAACAGATCTTGCCGGCGCTCTTAAACTCCCCTTAAGTCCGATGCCGTATACCGCGTCGACCATAACGTCTGCAAATGGAAGCTCATCAAGGTCTTCATAGTACATTACCTTGCCGCTGCACCTTTTAAATTCTGATAACTGATACAGAAATTCCCAGCTGGCCTTCTTAAGACCGCCCGTGATGACTATAGCAGGGTCAAAGCTGCCTTTAAGGATGCGCGCAATACATACGCCGTCCGCGCCGTTATTGCCGGTCCCTGCAAAAACAAGCACAGTCTTGCCCTGATAGTTCTCCTCTATGTATCTTGCAGCACAGGTAGATGCATTCTGCATGAGCGTAAGCGAAGGGATGCCCATGACATCTATGGCATATCTGTCGGCCTTCTTGGCAGCAGTTCCTGTTATTATGTCCATCTCTTTCCTTCCTTAATCAAGTTCACTTAATATGTCAGGCAGAACTTCCAGGGAACGCCTTAGTATCCCGTTCATGTAAGCTATGGCGATCCCGTAATTGGTCATGGGTATGCCTGTGTCTTCCGCGCACTTCGTCCTAAATGTCATCTCCCTGTCGTTTAACATGCATGCGCCGCAGTGGATGATCATCTTATATTTTGAAAGATCTTCGGCAAAAGACAGCCCTGACGTCGTCTCTATCTTTATGTTCTTGCCCGTGTATTCACCAAGCCACTTTGGGATCTTGTATGTGCCTATGTCCTCGCACTGTCTGTGGTGCGTGCAGCCCTCCGAGATGAGAACGGTATCGCCGTCTTCTAAACCGTCTATGGCTTTAACTCCCCTTACGGCAGACCTCAGAAAACCCTTATGCCTTGCCATCAGTATCGAAAAGGATGTGAGCTTAATGTCATCAGGAACGATCTTCTTGAGCTTGCCGAAGACCTGGCTGTCTGTCACCACCATCTTTGGTTTTGAAGTCATGTTCTCTATCGTTTTCAAGAGTTCTTCAGGCTGCGTTATATATGCCATCGCATTGCTGTCCAAGATTTCTCTTAAGACCTGCTGCTGCGGGAGGATTATCCTTCCCTTCGGAGCCGATCCGTCTATGGGGATGACCAGGATGACAGTATCTCCGGGATCTATGAGATCGCTTATAAGAGGCACTTCGGGAGCCTTAGATGAACCCATCTTTGCTATCAGTTCCTTAAGCTCGTTTATGTTCTTGCCTGTGACAGAGCTTACATAGATCTCGTTATCCTTGGAAGGCACTACGGTCTCCTTAAGGTCAGCTTTATTAAAAGCTATGACATACGGTATGAGCTTCTCCTCGAAAAGACCTATGAGCTGCTCTTCGGTCTTTCCCATTCCTTCAACAAGATCAACTACCAGCACTGCAACATCGACCTTGTTAAGTACTGCCCTGGTCTTGGATATCCTCTTAATTCCAAGCTCGCCCACATCGTCAAAGCCGGGCGTGTCGATTATGACAACAGGTCCTAAGGGCAGGAGTTCCATCGCCTTGGATACAGGATCCGTTGTCGTCCCAAGTGTATCTGACACCACAGCGAGATCCTGTCCTGTCACCTTGTTTACGAGACTGGACTTGCCTGCGTTTCTCCTGCCGAAGAAACCTATATGTATCCTCTCTCCTGACGGCGTATCGTTAAGACTCATGAATGTATTCCTCCAGTTTCATAAGATCGGGTATCTTCTTCCTGTATAGCCTTCCTGACATTGCAAAATGAGGAAGTTCGGTAAACTTAACGCCTGAGGGCGCTATCAGTCTGAACAAAGGATCTGCTATTATCTCTTCCGCATCAGATATGGCGTTTGCTATCTCTTCTTCGCCATGGCATTTTTTGTCGCATGGCAAAAGAAGACCGTCAGTTATCTCTGTAGTTGCGATGACCGAATAGTCTTTGCCGGTAAGTTCTTTAAGTCTTGCAGCAATCGAACCTGATATAACGGGTTCACCGATTATGTACCTTCTGGATGTGTCTCTTGACGTGTCCCTGTAATCTCTTGCTTTCCCGTCCCACGGAAGTCCTGCTGCATAAGGAATTCCAAATCTCTCTTTCATGTATTCACAGGTCTTAACAGCGCTCGAGGAAACTGCGATGTTGAGACTTGCAGAGGGTGCATTAAGGACCTCATCAAGGCTCGTGTTATACGCGATATTGCTGACTATGTGATCAGTCATCTTTATGCCGGTGTTCGTAAGATCTAAAGGCGTCATTCCGACTATGTTTACTCCGCCTGTCTCAGGCTTATCTTCGAACATTCTTTTTGCAAAACTAAAGAAGGCTTCAGACGCGCCCACCGAATAATCGTGCATGGCATTGGTCTTGATGTAAAAACACGGAAGGCCTGTTTCCTTCTCAAGGATCCTCGTTATCCCTTTAAAGTCAGTGCCGTTAAGATATGGCAGAGGAGAATTGGCAAGAGCGATAAAGCGCGGCTTCATCTTCTTGGCAGCATATACCGTGTCATCTATGAACTTGCCGTCATTGCCGGTTATGGCATCGATGTCATTAAGACCTGAGATGTATATGAGGCTTTCCATGTCAAACCAGCGCACTTCGTCATGCGTGTTGTATGTCGAATTGCACCCTGACGGATCGTGTATGACGGTCATGCCGCCAAGTTCATAAAGTGCGCCTGCAGCGCCTGAAACATCACCTGTATATACCGGGAGGATCTTATATGCTTTATTCATAACAGCTTATGCACCCTAAGCCCTTTCTCGGGATGATGTCCCTTGGATCCTTCTTCTCCTGAAGGCTTTCCTTCATGAGAGACAAGAATCTGCAGATCCCGCTAAAGCCCCAGAGACCTGCGCCCTCAACTATGTTTACAAAGTATTCCGTTCCTTCAAACCATGCTGCCTTCTGACCTATCGCAAGGACTTTGCCTTCAGGTCTTACCGGTCTTCTGTCAGATACATGTACCGTTGAATGGAGCATCAGATCAGGATAATTCTTCTTAAGGAATAAGTAGTCTTCTTCCTCGTCAGGATCACAGCTGTCAAGATAAACGGTCTTAACGAAGATGCCGTTCGTAAGAAGGAATCTTGCCAGTGACAAAGGCCTCGGATGCGCGGTGTAATCTATCGCAACGGGAATGCCTTCCAGCATGCCTTTAAGTTCAGCAAGAGAAGCTCCGATCTTCTTTCTGCTGTCAACGATAAGTTCATCTTCATGATCTAAGCCAAGCGCCTCAAGATCTTTATTAATCCTGTCCGCATCAAAGGACATGGGCATATAAAACAGTTTTCTGCCGAGTCTTTTTGTGAGAGCTTCAGAACCCATCTTTCCTGCGGGATACTGGCAGATGAAAGCTGTGGCAGAGCCAATGGAATCGTATTCTTCAAGTGAAGATGTATGGGCAGAATCTATGACCCTTATGCCCTTCTTTTCAAGAAGCAGGTTGATGTCATTGGATGATAAAGGCATGTCGCATCCTATGAAGGATATGACGCTTTCATCTTCCTGCCTGTTGGGAATGATGTCCATCATGGCCTTCCTGAGCCTCTGGTCAGGCGTAGTCCCGCGCTTCTGCATAACGGGATCCATAAAGCCTCTTACAAACCTGGTATCGGGAAAACGTTCTTCAAGAGCATGATAGATATAACTTATGTCGCACCCCATGAACCTGTGGACGCAGACAGGGAAGATGACTGCGACTTCAGGCACTTTATCAAGGCTTCTAAGGACACTGGAAACACCTTCTATAGTCGTCTGTTCGAGCCTTCCGGAATGTATCATGTCATCTTCTTCCAGGACAACGGATGAGAACCTTGACAGCTCTCCCATCTCGGCAGCTGTCATGACGACGCCCCTCAGACAGTTGTCAGCACAGATGTAGATCTGATGCGCTCCCGGAATGCTGAAAGCTATGTGGACGATATTCCATGTTCCGTGAGCAGGCGCGTTGAACTCGAGACCATTCGAAAAAGGCCTTGGAAATTCACAGTCTCCGATCCTTATCTTCTCTTCACTTGATATTGGCATAACTCGTCTTGACGTTTACTCCGCTGAGCCTTCCTATCTTGCCTGTTATCTCACTCGTGTAATCCTGCGGCGCATCGATCGCGATCATGATGATGCTGATGCCCTTCTCCTTGTAGGGTACGCCCATGCGTCCGATTATGTAAGAGCCCGCCTCGTGAAGAAGAGCGTTGAGCTTTTCCACGGATTCAGGGTCTTCCACTATTATCGATATTGCAGCTACTCTTGTATCCATATCTCACCTCAGCATATCCTGGGAAGCAGTTCGTTTCCGGGCTGCGGCAGGAAGGTCATTCCTCCTACCTCAGTGACCATTACGACCTTGCCCTTATTATCTTCCGTTACTTCGCCTATGATCTTAGCACCCTCCGTATACTTGCATCCTGAAAGGACATCTACGACTGCCTGCGCCTTATCAGAAGGACACATCATTACCATCCTTCCCTCGCATGCGAGATAGAGAGGCTCAAGGCCCAGAAGACCTGTAACGCCCCTTACTTCATCAGCAACAGGAATGTCTTGTCTTCTGACCTTTATCCCTACATCAGCTTCTGCTGCGATCTCATAAAGGACTGTGCCCACGCCGCCTCTTGTCGCATCTCTTATTACATGCATCCCTGGACAGACTTCCAAAGCCTTGGATACGGGATGCCATAAAGGTGCGCAGTCAGATGTTACGTCAGCTTCGATACCGTATTCGTCACGGGAAAGAAGGATCGCCGTGCCATGCCTTCCGACATCGCCCGTTACGATGATGCTATCTCCCGGCCTTGCAAGCCTTCCTGAAGTCTCGATACCGTCTTCTATAACACCTACGCCTGCGGTAGTAATGAAGATCTTATCCACCTGACCTTTGCCTGCGACCTTGGTGTCGCCAGCAACGATATGAACGCCTGCTTCCCTTGCAGTCTCGCCCATGGCCTTAGCGATCTCCTCGAGGTCTGATATGGGAAGACCCTCCTCTATAACGTAAGAGCATGTGAGGTATAAGGGCTTTGCTCCCATGCAGGCGAGGTCATTGACCGTTCCGCAGACTGACAGCCTCCCGATGTTTCCGCCGGGATATTTCCAGGGGGATACGATAAATCCGTCAGTTGACATCGCGATCTTTCCTTCGGGTCTTGGCAGGACAGCAGCATCGTCAGCAGTAAAATAACTGTTGCCTAAATGCTTCTTGAAAAGACCTGCGATCAGTTCATTTGTCTTTCTTCCGCCGCTTCCGTGGGCGAGCGTTATACAGTCACTCATAAGCTTCCTCCATATGTATAGAATGCCGAGCATGCACCCTCATCGGATACCATGCATGCACCGACAGGGTGGTCGGGATTACATGCCTTGCCGAAAAGAGGGCAGCCTGTCGGTCTTATCTTTCCCTGCAGCACGTCGCCGCATCTGCAGGCAGTCTTGTATTCTTTCTCCAACACGGGAATGTCAAACTTTTTCCTCGCATCATAAGAAGAGTATTCTTCCTTAAGTTCAACACCTGATCCTGGTATCATTCCTATGCCGCGCCACATAGCATCACATGGCCTGGTGAACTCATCCACCAGTTTGACGGCGGCAGGGCTTCCCTCATCGGTCACTACTCTGGGGTATGCATTCACATAGAAGGGCCCGCCCTCGCTGTGCTTTCTGACAGCTATGGCAAGAGCAGTTAGAAGTTCTTCTCCCGTAAAGCCGGCGATGACGCCTGATACTCCGCGTTTCTGAAGATCCTTGCAGATGCCTGTTCCTATGATGGCATGAACATGTCCCGGATACAGATAACAGTCGGTGGAATCGGCCATCGCTTCATATGCTCCGGGCATGGTCTTGTTGGCAGTAAGGATCGAGAAATTACCTATGCCGTCCCTTATGGCATTTCTCACTGCGATGACATCTGAAGGAGTCGTCGTCTCGAATCCGACAGACAGGAAGACGACCTGTTCATCAGGATGCTCTTTGGCATACTTCTCTCCATCGATAGGCGAATATACCACCTTGACCTTGGCTCCTTCCGCCCTTGCCTTCTGAAGGCTCGATGAAGTGCCGGGGACTCTTATGAGATCACCGAACGAAGTGATGGTGACATTCTTTTCGAGAGCGAGATAAATGGCCTCATCAATATAGCTTGCCGGCGTTACGCACACCGGACAGCCCGGGCCGGAGATGAGGTTGATCTTGGGAGATAAGAAGTTCCTTATCCCCTGCCTGAAGATCTCATGGGTATGCGTTCCGCACACCTCCATGATCCTTATCTCAGGACCGTCATAGTTTTGTAAGTAGTCTCTTAGTTCACTGCTGCTCATGACAGGTGCTCCTTGCTGAGTTTCTCTGATTCAGAGCTGTCCGTGTCAGTGATCTTGGCAATGGCGCATCCTGCATGTACCATAACGAAATCGCCTGGTTCAAGATCATCTAACAGTTCTGCCGAGATCTCTCTTTTTGCACCTGATGCATCGATCATGGCAACGCCGTCCTTGACGCTGATCACCTTAGCTGATAATCCTACACACATCTTATCTTTCCTCCGTGTTAATAATATTCATTCCGTAGTATGCCTGCCCCAATGCAATGCCGCCGTCGTTTGGCGGGACCATGCTGTGCAATAGCACTCTGTATCCGTTATCTTCAAGTATCTTTCTCGCAAGTGCGACCAGTAATGTGTTCTGGAAGCATCCGCCGCTTAAGGCGGCCGTCCTGATATCTCCTGACTTTTCCATCGCCATTTGGCAGACGCCCCGGGCAAGAAGCAGGTGGAAAAGATATGAAAGCTCAGCTGTATCTTCTCCTCTTAACATGCCTTCAGCCATACGCTTAACTATCCTGTCAGTCTCAATGATCCCGCCTGATGTAAGGTCCATATCCTCAGATATTTCGCCCTTATATTCCATGGCCTTGAACTGGAGAGCCGTTGCAGCTTCGCCTTCAAAGGTTGATTCATATCTGATGCCGAGTATCGCCGAGACGCAATCAAAAAGCCTTCCGCAGCTCGTTGATACGGCCGTGTTGATCCTGTTGTCGTGCATCGCCTTGTAGGTCTTAAATGTTCCCTGGCGGATAAGACTGAGCTTGTCTATGACTTCTTCTGCCTTGTCGCCATAGATGTCTATGAGCATTGATACCGCTATCCTGAAGCCTTCTCTGGAAGCAATGTCTCCTCCTGTGTGAAGGAAAGGAGTTATGTGTGATAACCTCTCAAAACCGTTGAGGTCACACTTAAGTATCTCGCCGCCCCAGATGCTTCCGTCAGTTCCGTATCCTGTGCCGTCAAGAGCTATGCCTATGACTTCGCCTTCATAGTCGTTCTCTGCCATGCAGGATAAGATGTGAGCATAGTGATGCTGGACCTTGATGAGCCTTATGCCCCTCTCTTCTGCGGCAAGCGAAGAGTTATAGGACGGATGCAGATCGCACACTATTGCATCAGGCACGGTTTCGAGCAGATCTTCCATTCTCCTTACAGATTCAGTAAGGGCAGCCTTGCCCTTCAGGTCAGTAAGATCGCCAATGTAAGAAGACGGATACATGAGCTGGCCGTTTGCTATGCAGAACGTGTTCTTGAGTTCTCCGCCGTAAGCCGTGACCGAACCTTTAAGTTCCTTAGAGAGCATGAACGGAAGAGGTGCATAGCCTCTGGATCTTCTTATCATGTAAGGCTTGCCGTCATAAAAATCCATGACCGAGTCATCTGCTCTTATCCTTATCTTCCTGTTGTGCGTAAGTATCACATCGCAGAATTTAGAGATCTCTGTTCTTGCATCGTCATCATCCCTGCAGATGGGAAGGCCCGAGAGATTGCCGGAGGTCATCACGAGAACATCAGGCATCTTTATACCGTCATCGTAGTCAAATATGAGACTCTGAACCGGAGCATAAGGGAGCATGACCCCTACCTTCGGATTGCCGGGAGCGATCGAAGGAGCAAGTATTGAATCAGTCTTTTTATCAAGAAGGATTATGGGCTTCTGATGACCTGTCAGTATCTGCTGCTGAAAGGGCTCGATAATGCAGTTCTTAAGGACCGTTTCCTCATTTCTCATCATGACCGCAAAGGGTTTTGCGGGGCGTGACTTAAGCTGCCTTAAGCGCATTACCGCATCCTCATTTGTGGCATCACATGCAAGATGGAAGCCTCCGATGCCCTTGACAGCAGCGATGCCGCCTCCGGCAATTACTTTCCTTGTATATGTGATCGCTTCCCTGCCTCGCCTTCCCTCAACGTCATCTAATATGAACACCTCAGGACCGCAGTCATTGCAGCATACAGGCTGGGCATCGTACCTTCTTGTCTCAGGAGAGTGATACTCCCTGTGACACTCAGGGCACATGGGAAATTCCTTCATCGATGTCCTCTCCCTGTCATAGGGAAGCATGTCTAATATCGTTAGTCTCGGGCCGCAGCAAGTGCAGTTTATGAACGGATGAAGATACCTTCTGTTGTTTTTATCGAAAAGTTCTTCTAAGCACTCATCACAGACCGCGATGTCGGGTGATACGAAGATCTCTCCTTTTGTCTTGCCGCTCTCTACTATCTCAAAAGAATCAAAGGAAACTCCTTCTTTATCCTTGATGTCCATCTTGAGGATGACCGCTCTTTTGGGCGGATCGTTCCTTATAAGATCAATGAACCTGTCAACGTCTTTGTCTTCACCCTGGCACAAGATCTCAACATACGGGCCCAGGTTGGATACGCTGCCTGTGACATTGCACGATGCGGCATGTCTTGCGACAGTCGGTCTGAAGCCGACTCCCTGGACTATTCCATAGACCTTGATGCGCTTTGTGACCATTACATCCTCCCGCTTACCGCAAAGCAGGGCGCATCGATAAAGCGTCCTTCATATTCAGGTATGAGATCCATAAGGCACTTATCTGCAACGACTGCATCGTAGCCGCCGCTGTAAACCATAGCAGTAAACTCATCTTCTTCAGTGATCTTCTTATCGCCCTCTTTTCTTATCTCATCGTGGAGCGTGAAGAACGTTGCGATATCAAGATCGACTCCGTTGTCTCTTAAGGTCTTGCCGAACACTTCATCGTGGCACACCAGAACCTTGCCCGACAGATCCTCGTTAAGGTACTTAAGGGCAGGTGTACTCAGGATCTTGTGATCAAGGCCAAGGCCCATTGCAGCGCTCAGACCTGAAGCTGAAGCAGCAATAACCTCTCCGCTATTACTGATGTTTCTCATCTGTTCTATCGTGACATCCACAAAGCTGTTTCCATAAGTTAGTGGCGTCTGTCCCAGAGTAACTGAGGCAGCAGAAGACGAGCCATCTGCAAATACATCTGCAAGTTCTTTATAAGCCATGGCTTCGCCTTCATCGTAAAGACGCATGCCGTTCGTTGCTATGGAAAGAACGGGGATGTCAGTCTTATTTTCGATCATCCTCTTAAGAGCCCTGTAGTCTGTCCCTATCGTCGCAGGAACAGGTGTGCCTATGAGGGCGATGAAATTGCAGTCTATCCTTGTAGCAGCGTCTATCGTCTTCTTTACGAGAAGCTCGTCTCTTCCGAGGATCGCATCCATGTCCCTTAAGCCCGCGGAGAATATCGCGCTCTTGCTGTTTTGCCACCTGGGCTCGTCGAAGCCGCAGATGTTTCCCGTGCATCCTCCCGCGTCTATGACGACAATGAGTCCGCCAAGATTATAAAGGACGGATACTGCGCCTGACTGGTCCGGAGCGAACGGTGTAAGCACTTTTCTTAAGCCCTTCATGACCTTCCCTCCTTAAGCGCATCTTTTATTGCCTTCATAAGATCTATAACGCCCTGATATCCGAACGGCTTTATGTCAGAATTCCAGGGGATATTAGGTATGCCGGGGCAGTAGTATCCGGCATCCTTGCCGATGGTTATGTCAGCTTCAGATCCTGAAACATCGTAATAGAGCATCGTCGGCTCCATGTTGCTAAAGATCTTAGTTTCAGGGCTGAGCTTTGCAAGCTGCTTTACATATACGAATCTTTCGGGTGCAACATTACTGTAGATCTCACCGACCTTAAAGCCGTACCTGACAAGAGCCACTGCAAGTTCGAACGGATTGCAGTTAGAAGATTCGCCGATGTTGAATGTAAGATCAGGGTAAGATCTTCTGAGATCCTCCACTGCCTCCAAAGCCAGGCTCTTATCCTCACTGTCATCGATCTTGATCCCTGCCGCGCTGGCAAATGCCTGGTACTGGAGAGATATCTTATCGATCCCGTGGACCCTGGTAAGCTCAATGTAAGGAATGTTCAAAACTGTGTTCATATCCTCACAGGCCGCCCGAACTTCAGCATCTGTAACAATGTTAAAATTCGCGCAGGCCATCTTGAGGAACTCATCGTAGCTCTCGCATGTGCCTATCTGCCTGATATTCCTGACCCCTGCTTTGCGCAGATATTTCTGAAGCTCACCTTCTGCCAGCGGGGCAAAATTACCAATGATGTTTACGGATCCCGGGTCCTTGTCCATGGGTTCCAATAGCGAATAGAGCGTCTGCCTCACATGGACCATCGGGGGTCTTCTGCCCTCTCTGGTAAGTGCGTACATATAGCATGGGCGGACACGTGTATCACTGAAGCCATTCTGCCTTAGAGCCTCCTCTGCCTTGCGGCAGACGCGCTCCATGTCTGTGCCCAAAAGGGCATCTACGCAGGTAATGCAGATCATTACCACCCTGGGAGCTTTGCCCTTGATCTCCCTGGTAAAAGAGCAGACTTCACTGACGGCTTCGGGCACCCTTGATAAGTGCTTGCCCGTTACAAGGTCAGCCTCATTCATCTCAAGATAGAAGAAACGGTTCTTATATCCCGGCATATTCGAGATCAGCGATGTATTTCTCCCGCAGCATCCCGGGGCCAGGATGAGCATTACGGATTCAGGCACCGAAAGACCTGCGCGCTTGACGCCAAAGCCCTCCGCTCCCGGAGAGTTATAAGCGAGCGTCGCAGGCGAGCTGTAGACTAAGCCCTGACCTGATAAGAGTTCAGGAGGGATACTATCCTTGCCCAGCCCCGCAAGCTCTGCTGCCGTAAAACTTACCGCTTTGCCAACCATTACTTATCACCTTCAATAAGCGCTTTTGCAAGTCTTAAGAATTCCTTTGCAGCCTCACTGTCAGGAGCTCCTTCGACAACAGTCATGCCCCTGTCTTCACACATGGTGATGTCATCGCTTCTGGGAACGGTGCTTACTATGGAAACTCCGTTCTCTTTGGCAAAGGCTTCCACCTTTTCTTCTTCTCCTATGACGTTTCTCTTGTTGAGGATGATGCCCTCAACATGGGCATATCCCCTGTCTTCGAAATTCCTTACCGCCTGACAGATATTGCCTGCAGCATAAAGTGCCATCTTCTCGCCTGACGTAACTATCAGGACCTTCTCTGCATATCCTTCCCTGATGGGCGCAGCAAAGCCGCCGCAGACTACGTCGCCTAAGACATCGTACATAACGACATCCGGCTTAAGCTTCTCGAAAAGACCAAGCTCATCAAGAAGATTAAAAGTAGCGATTATCCCTCTGCCTGCGCAGCCGAGACCGGGTGTCGGGCCGCCTGTTTCGATGCAGAGGATATCGCCATACCCTCTTGCCGAGATCTGCTCTATGGATGTGGGATCAGTTCCTTCTCTTAATATCTCTATGACCGGCTTTAAGGGCTTACCGTCAAGCAGATTGATCGTCGAATCAGCCTTGGGGTCACATCCTATCTGGATGACCTTCTTGCCGAGCTTTGCAAAAGCAGCAGACAGATTGGAAGTCATGGTCGACTTTCCGATCCCGCCCTTGCCGTAAACAGCTATCTTAAGCATATAAAAAGCTCCTTTACATTCTGACGCAAAGGAGCCCAATAGATCTAAGCCATACTTAAGATATATCAGAACTATTCCCGCTCGGAACCTTCCTTGCCGTCAGAGTCTGTTGTTTGTCTTTAGTATTATATATTCTCGCGTGAACAATTGCATTTAAAAACAGGCAAAAGTTATAAAGAGTTCATAAAAGATATCGCAATGCTTCAGTCTGTGAGCGTGCTTAAGTCAGCCGGTCAGTCTTCAAACAAAGGCGTGGAGAAATATCTTTCAGCCGTATCGGGAAGGACAGTGACTACTGTCTTGCCCTTGCCGAGTTTTTTCGCAAGCTTGAGGGCTGCAGCAACATTGGTGCCGCTGGAGATGCCGCACATAATACCCTCTTCCCTGGCAAGTCTTTTGGCCGTTGTGATGGCTTCGTCATCAGTTATTATGACAACATCATCGTAGATGTCTGTATCTAAGATCGGCGGTATGATGCCGTCACCTATTCCCATCTGAAGGTGTGTCGTTATGCTTCCGCCGCTTAATATCGCTGCGTTCTCAGGTTCTGCTGCCCAGATCGTCATGCCGGGGATCTCATCTTTGAGCTTTTTGCCGATGCCTGTTATGGTTCCGCCTGTGCCAACGCCTGATACAAAACCGTCTATGTTCTTGCCGCAGTCTTTAAGGATCTCCAGTGCAGTACTGTTATAGTGTATTTCGGGATTGGCAGGATTTTCGAACTGCGAGGGAATAAAGACATTGGGGTCTTTAGCCTTCATGTCCTTGGCTATCCTTATGCATTCATCTATGCATTTGCCGATATCGCCATCGTCGTGAACGGTGATCGCTTCCGCTCCGTAGTGTCTTATGAGCTTGGATCTTTCCTCGCTGACAGAATCCGGAAGGAGGATTATTGTCCTGTATCCTCTGACCGCACCGATGAGAGCAAGGCCTATTCCCTGGTTGCCGCTCGTAGGCTCGACAATTATGCTGTCCTTGTTAAGGAGCCCCTGCTCTTCTGCCCTGAGGATCATGTTGTATGCGGTGCGCGTCTTTATGGAACCGCCGACATTAAGGCCTTCAAACTTGACTAAGACATCTGCCATGTCATCAGCCACCAGCTTGTTAAGCCTGATCAAGGGGGTGTTGCCTAAAGCTTCCAGTATGTTATTGCAGATCATGTATGGTATGTCCTCAGTAATGCTGTCCGGGCTCGTACGAGCCATACCATTATAACTTGTTTTGAAGATATTTGTTATAATAAACGGGTATATCTATACTTCAGGCGGATCGTTTATGAATATTGCGGTAATCTTCGCAGGCGGCGTCGGCAGGCGCATGAACGCCAAGGATAAGCCAAAACAGTTTCTCGTTGTACATGGCAAGCCTATTATCGTGCACACCTTGGAGATCTTCCAAAAGCACGAAGAAATAGACGGCATTGCCCTTGCATGCCTGGAGGACTGGATCCCCTACATGGAAGAACTTAAGGAAGAATACCATCTTACCAAACTGGGCGTTATCACCAAGGGCGGCGAGACGGGACAGATGTCCATCTACAATGCACTTAAAGCGGCTGCTGATACTTACGGCATCGAAGAAAATATAGTGCTCATTCACGACGGCGTAAGACCTCTCATCGATGATCAGACCATAACTGACAATATCGAAGCCGTAAAGCAATACGGAAGCGCCATAACATGCGGCCCCGCGATCGAGTCAGTAGTGCTTACAGATAATGGAAGCGACATAGCCACTGTTGCGCCCAGGAATAACTCAAGGGTTGCAAAAGCGCCTGAGAGCTTCTACCTCAAAGACATTCTTGCTGCGCAGGAAGATTCGATAGCAAAGGGCATAACAGACGAGATCGACTCATGCGCGCTGATGGCTCATCACGGCATGACGATGCATATCGTTGAGGGAGGCGCCGGAAACATAAAGATCACTACGCCTGAGGATTTCTATATGTTCAAGGCCATCTACGATTCTCGCGAGAATTCGCAGCTGGATACTTAAGGAGTTTCTATGTCTGGAAGGCTAATAGAAGATATCAGGGATTTTGCGGGTGAGGACTTTCTTACCGCCTTAAGCGGCAGGACCGTTCTTGTTACGGGAGCAACAGGCCTTATCGGATCTTCCCTTATCAAGTCACTCGTATATATCAGCGAAAAGCAGGATCTCGGAATTAAGATGATCGCCCTCATAAGAGATCAGGCTAAGGCTGACAGGATATTCAAAGGAACAGACCTTGCCAATGTAAGTTTCCTGACAGCTGACATGAGAGATCTTAACCTGCCGTCTGATATCAGAGCTGATTACATCATTCACTGCGCGAGCATAACAGAGAGCAAAGCATTCGTAAATAGCCCTGCCAAGGTCATAACAACATCCTTAAACGGCACGGCAAAGATGCTCGAATTTGCCAAGAAGACCGGGGTAAAAGGTTTCGTTTATCTTTCCACAATGGAAGTCTACGGGAATCCGGGGCAAGGCGTAAGAGTAAGTGAAGACTTCAGCTGCAGCATAGATCCTTCTGTTGTAAGGAACAGCTATCCTTTAAGCAAGATGATGTGCGAGAATCTCTGCCGCTGCTATGCATCGGAATTCTCGCTCCCCGTTAAAGTCGCACGACTTACACAGACATTCGGTCCGGGCGTTACAGCCTCTGATTCAAGACTCTATGCATATTTTGCAAAATGCGCTATCGAAGGATCTGACATCGTCCTCAACACCAGGGGCGAGACAGAAAGATGCTACTGCTATATCGCTGACGCCGTAACGGGCATACTTACAGTGCTTCTCAAGGGCGGTGACGGTGAGTTCTACAACATAGCAACAGACGGTTCTTACTGCTCGGTTGCCGACATGGCAGGCCGGGTTGCAAAAGAATACGGCATCAATGTCAGATACGATCTTCAGGGAGGCAAGGACAAGGGCTTTGCAGATACTCTCTACATCGATCTTAATACTGATAAGCTCAGATCACTCGGTTGGAAGTCACAAAAGATCTCAATAGTTGAAATGATAGATACAGCGATCGTGAGCATCAAGGAGGACATGCTTTGAGCCTTAAGAGCGCCATAGAGATGATGGATGCGTCCAGGGAAGGCCTTGTCACCGTAACTGATGAAGACATCAAAAGGCTTCACGGTATATATCTTGAGTTTCTTAAGGACCTTGATGATTTCCTTACAGCAAACGGCCTGTCTTATGCTTTGGGCGGAGGCAGCATGTTAGGCGCTGTGCGTCATAAAGGTTTTATCCCCTGGGATGATGACCTCGACATAACCATGACGCGCGAGGATTTCGATAAGTTCGCAGGGATCGCTGATACGTTCATGCCGGGTAAATACTATCTTAAGAAGCCCGGGGATGAAGGGTATCTGTTCCACTGGCCGAAGCTGTTTATCAAGGGCATTGTTTTCGACGAGCTTCTTTCAGCTCCTGATTCGCCACGGGAACTGTTTGTCGATATCTTCATAGTGGAAGATGCTCCTGACAAGAAATTTCAAAGAAAGATAAGAGGCTATAAGTCTTCTCTTTATCTTCTGGCATGCTCTTCTACAAGGGTAAGAAGGTGCAGGAGCAAACTGGCAAGTCATATAACGCACTCTCCTGAGGTTCAAAAAGAGATCCGCAGGCGTTCTGCAATAGGCTTCTTCTTTGGCTTTAAGAGCCTTGAGAAGTGGTGCATTGGCGCTGATAAGTATTTCTCATCTTATAAGAACCCTTCATCTGCTGATGTGGTCATACCTTCAGGCGCTCTTCATTTCTGGGGCGAGATCTACCCGAGGGAAGTCCTTACGCTGACAAGAAGGGTGCCGTTCGAGAACATTACCGTAAGCATTCCATTATATGCGGAGAAGTATCTTGAGAAGAGATACGGTCCGTCTTATATGAACGTTCCTCCTGAAGGAAAACGCGCAAAGCATTCGCTTCTTGAACTGTCTTTTGGTGAGGGTGAAGATGGCCTTTAATGTAACAGTCCTTATGTCTGCCTATAACGGCGCTTCATTTATCGAAGAGCAGATCAGGAGCATCTTTGATCAGGAGGGCGTCACGGTAAAGCTCGTTATAAGAGATGACGGTTCGTCTGATGGAACTTCTGAGATCTTAAAGAAGCTTGCATCCGGAAACAGCAGCATCAAGCTCATAGAAGACGGCAGGAAGAACCTTGGTCCCGGCAAGAGCTTCATGTCGCTTCTTTATGATTCTTTCGAAGAAGGCGATACTTACTATGCCTTTGCCGATCAGGACGACATCTGGATCAAGGATAAGCTGATAACCGGCATTTCCGGGATCAAGGATAACTCAGGACCTGCACTATATTGTTCAAACCAGTTTCTCTATGTTAACGGCGAGAACAAGGGCCCCCGATTTGACTTCATTCCTGACATGACCGTAGAAGGCCACATCACAAAGAACCTCCCTTCCGGCTGCACTTATGTATTTAATAACGCTCTCGCAAAGGCCGTCTGCACTGCTGAGCACGCGCCTGACGATGTCCTTACAACAAGACTTCACGATTCCTGGCTGATGCTCGTTGCCCTTCTCATAGGAAAGGCCGTATACGATCCCGAGCCTCATATCCTCTACAGGATCCACGAAGGCAACACGGTTGGCGTTAAGAAGATGAGCGCGTCTGATTCTCTTAAGCTTAAGTATAAGCGTCTCACTGATAAAAGGTATTCAAGGTACCGCTCCAAGACTGCAAGGGCGCTCCTTAACTGCTTCCCTGAAATAGACGGCAGGAACAGGGAGCTTCTTTCCGAAGTTGCCTACTATAGAGAAGACAAAGAGCTCAGGAAAGCTTTGAGGAACGACACGGAATTCATCAGCAAGGCCGGCAGATACATACCTCTTAAGATATTCCTGGGCCTTATCTGACACAAATCATTGTTTTGAAACGGTTTGTTTACAGGATCATAATAGTTGGTTGCCAGAATCGAAATATCTTCATTGTTTAATATAGTTAATAACCATTCTTCATCACGAAGAGTAATCTATTTCTTCATATTATCCTCAACATAAAGGGCAGGGTCGGCAAGTTACCTGCCCTTTACCCTGTCTTACCAGCTTGCTGTATCTCCGAAATTCCAGTCGTCGTAAGCCCAGTAATCACTGTGCTCTGCACGGTCGCTCCAGGCCTGATCCTGAACATCCCTGATCTGGTCTTCGGGTGACATGGCAGGCGTAGGAGTAGCCCCGCCCTGTGTGCCGGGTGTAGGTGTGGGCGTGTCAGGATTCTGTCCGCCGGGTGTCGGAGTAGGTGTTCCCTCTCCCTGACCGCCGGGGGTAGGTGTCGGTGTCGGGCCGCCTTCCTGAGGTGTAGGCGTAGGCGATCCTCCGCTGTCCGGGGTAGGTGTCGGTGTATCAGTAGTATCAGGAGGTGTAGGCGTAGGCGTCGGATCTTCACTGCCGGAACCGCCGTTCTGCATATCCTTTAACGCCTGCTCAAAATCATCGATCTCATTCTTTAAGATCTGGGCAGGTCTGTAGTGACCCGTATTCTCATCGTCGGCACAGCCGTTGGCCGTGAGGATGGTGCGTGCCTCATCCAATGTGTCAAAGATCTCCTCAAGGTCATCTTCTTCCAGACTCCTTACATCTATGGGCGTTACGAGAGCCAGAGCATAATTGACCCTGATCCTGCAGTCGTAAGTCTCAGGCGGCTGGGATACGAGAGCCTTTTTGTATTCCGTTATGGCCTTGTCGTAGTCGCCTAACTGATAGTAGATATTGCCTCTGTTGAAGTGGTTTACATATGGCTGGGTTATCCCCAAAAAGCCCGTGGGATTCTGTTCGTAATGGCCGTGGTCATATCTGTAGATCGCATTCTCATTGTTGATATATGCCAGGAGAAGGACTGCAAATACTATTGCGAGAAGGGTCCAGGCCGCTGCAGCTGCACGTTTGAACATACCTTACGCCCTCCTCTTTACGCTGAAGAATTCATAGCAGACAAGACCTGCGAGAGGGATGCAGAAATAGTAGTAAAGATCTTTGTAACCGGCTCGCATGTCTTCTTTCTGCTCTGAATCGTATCCTGCGATGATGCCGTCCAATACATCATCGATCTTGGATGTCTCGTTCATGTATACATAAGGCAGATCAAGATCGTCTGCCAAAGCTTCCAGATTGTCTTCATCGATCTTCGATAAAGCAGTCGTATAAGGATAGTGCCTCTTATCCTGAACCTCAACGATCTCATCAGAGAGAACATCGTGCCAATGCATCACGCCGCCGTTCTCGGTACCGTATCCCATAACTGCGCCGCCGTCTATCATGTCAGCTAAGTCGGAGAAGGAATCAAGATCGTTATCGTCAGTGTTCTCTCCGTCTGTCAGGAAGAAGACGTATACCTCGCCGTTATCGTAATCCACCGCGTTTGAGACTGTTTCTTCAAGCAGATCGTGGACAATGCTGATATTCGTTCCCTGTGAATAGAGAAGGTACGGAGGCGCAAGTGAAGATATAACGCTGTTGATGTAAACGTTGTCATCCGTAAAAGGAGCTGCCATATGCGATTCGTTATTAAAGTCTATTACGCAGAAACTTGCCCCTCCGAGTTTCTGCATGATGTAGTCTATATCTGTCTGAACGGCTGACATCCTCGTCTGATTGCCCTGATAGTCCTCGGCGATCATGCTCGTAGTGTTGTCCACGACAAAGATGCAGTAACAGTGCATATCCTGCTTGACGACCTTAACATTGTCAGTCTTATACATCGGCCTTAAGTTGATTACGAAGAGCAGCAAGACCATAAGGATCTGCCTGATGTATGGCGCTATCCCCTTACGCTTGAACAACAGAAGAGCGACGCATATCAGCGCCATAACCCAGATGGGGATCATAGGTTCAAATCTCAGCTGTTCCATCTTTACACCTTCAATACAAATGCCAGTAAGATCATGGCTATTATCGCTATCAGCAGGAACTTGAACGGAGTCTCGGGGATGTCGGTCTCGATGATCTCATAATGGGTCTCATCGAGAGTGGCAACCTGTTCCTGGATGTTCGTTACTATGTTTCCGACTACTACGGGGTCCTCGCCGAAGAAGAATTCTCCTCCGGTGTATTCCACTGTGTCCTTCATCATCTGCTTGGGACCGGGATCCATGACTTCCGTTCCTATTCCGTATACGATGATGCCCCTGTCCCTGCACATCTGACCTGCCTCGGGAAGAGTAACTATCTCCGTTCCCAGAAGGTCGTTGTCCGTCGTGAATATAATGATCCTGGATCTGTCGGGATTCTCTTCCACGTCAGGGAAATCAAGTGCCGCGGCAGCAAGTCCGTCACCGATTATGGAAGATCCCCTTTCCTGATTTCCAACAAGCGTACCGTCGCTTATGTAGGAATCAAGCTCTAAGTATTCTTCAAAATCCACGGATTCGCCGTTGTAGTAATCGATCCTCATTTCAAGGCCCTGCTTTAGCTTTTCGAGAACACTTATGATGTACTGGTAATCGTTCGTAAGAGGGCACAAAAGGAGCGGAGATGTGTTAAAGATGACTATTCCGAAACGCTCGCCGTTAAGCTCCTCGACCACGTCTATGAGCTTGTCTATCAGCTCCTGATTTAAGTTGTCTACCGTTGTGGAGATGTCCATGCAGAGGATGATGTCCCTGTTGTAGTGGGGGACTTCCTTGGACTCGGTCTTATAAGGTCTTGCGATAAGAAGACCTGACAGAAGCAGGCTCACTATTATAACGCCGATCAGAACGATCCTTAAGATCCTGTATACGGCATATTTATTCCTGTAATAAGGGATCTGCTTCAAGTAATCGGGAACAACGGATTTCTTACCGCCAGAGAACTTTTTCCTTCGCTTAAATACGATAAACGAGATCACGAACAATACGGCAGCTATGCCGGCGCAGAGATATAGAGCTTCAGCCTGTCTTAATTCCATTCCTGAACAAGCCTCCTGCTCTTTTCAATAGACTTCCTGACATCGCCTGCCGAGATCTTGTCAAACTCAGGCTCGTAGAACTCTTCGACGAGTTCGGCAAGTGCACCGTATTCGGTATTCTTGATCTCGAGAAGAGTATACTTGTCGACCTGAACTCCCGTCGCCTTATATGCAAACTCACGCACGGTGATGCTCATCTTCTCGTATGCGCCTCGGATGTCATTAGTATCCTTCTCAAACTCCGCGCCTATGGTGTTAAGCCTTCCGATATACTCTGCTTTGAGCTTGTTAAGGTCAGACTTGACCCAGCCTTCCTCTCTTACGACAGGCTTGGGCTTTTTGGCATTCTTTATGAGCTTTTTGATAATAGAGACAAGGATATAGATAATGATGATCAGTGTAACTGCGCCCAGAGCACACCCGGCCACTATAAGCGGTGTGGTCGAATATGAGAACATCTTTCTTAAACCTACTATTGTTTCCATATCAGTTAAAGCTCTTATTCTTCTCCAGCAGTTCTATGATCCTGCTTTCAGTATTATCCTCAGAATCTATCGTTATCATGCTGATCCCGTAGTGCTTGAGCTTGGCCTCGCATTCAGAAAGGAGCTTTTGCTGCCTCAGGGTAAGGATGCGGTCGAGCTTCTTGCTGTTTGTCATGAACTCGGGCATGTATGAACCGCTCTCGACGTTATACACCTTCTTGCCGCTGCAGTTGGTATCACTGATGTTCATGACGAGAACATCGTGAACTATAACAAGCTGCTTTAAGATGCTGTCAGACATCTTGCTTATGCCTTCAAGGTCAGAAACGATCACTATGATCATCCTTCTTCTTATGTTGCGCATGATGTATTCGAGCGACTTATTGACGGTGGAATCGTTATCCATAGTCACAGACTTGGCATATCCTTCAAGGATGTATTCGAGATTTAAAGCTCCCATCTTAAACGGAAATCTCAAAAGACCGTCTCCGCCTTCGAAGACCGCGCTTACGTAGTCACCATTGGTTGCGACCATGTATGCAAGAGAGCCGCCGCTTATGAGGGCTACATCCTTTTTCTCCTGCCCGTCCTTCGTCTCGGCGAGCATCCTCCTGTTCGTATCCATGACGAGCATTAGGTTATGCTTTTTCTCAGCGATATACTGACGCACCAGGACCTTCTGGGAGCGGGATGTTGCTTTCCAGTCGATATCCTTGATGTCATCTCCGGGAACATATTCGCGGAGCTCATCAAAGTTCATGCTGCGGCCTTTGTATATAGAGTTATACGATCCGTCCAGGACCCTGCTTGTCGTCTTGTCCGTCGCGATCGTCTTATATCTCTTGAGACCGGTCTTTACACGTGATACGTAGTCCAGTTTCATGGAGTGGGGATCGCTCCGACTATTGCATCGATTATGGTTTCAGGATTAACGTTGTCTGCGATGGCGGCAAAGTTGAGCATGATCCTGTGACGCAGTACCTCATACTTCATTGCCTTGACATCGTCAGGAGTGCAGTATGCCCTTCCGTTGATGAGGGCAACGGCCTTAGCTGTCTCCATGAATGCTATGGCAGCACGTGTGCTCGCACCCATCGCAACATAGGACGCAAGGTTCTTGGGGATGAACTTCTCCACATCTCTTGTTGCCTGGACGATATCAACGATATACTTCTTGATCGCAGGTGATACATAGACCTTCTTGGACAGATCCTGAAGGAACACGATATCCTCTATGGCGCAGATAGCCTTTGACGCCGTGTAGACATCGGCCTCGATCCTGTTTAAGATCTCAACTTCCTGATTTGACTGCGGATAAGTAATGACCTCTTTTATCAGGAATCTGTCGAGCTGTGCCTCAGACAGTTCGTATGTTCCTTCCTGCTCTATAGGGTTCTGTGTCGCGATAACTATGAACACGGGAGGAAGCTTATATGTCGTGCCTCCAATGGAGACTGACTTCTCCTGCATCGCTTCGAGCATGGCGCTCTGTGTCTTCGCGCTTGAACGGTTGATCTCGTCTAAGAGAACAAAATTGGCATACACGGGACCGATCTTGGTCTCGAACGTGTTGTTGCTCATGTTGAACGTCTGCGTTCCGATGATGTCGCTCGGAAGAAGGTCCGGTGTGCACTGTATTCTCGAAAAGCTTCCGCCGACGGCTTCGGTCATTACGTTTGCGGCCGTTGTCTTGGCAAGGCCCGGAACAGATTCAAGAAGGATGTGGCCGTTTGCTATCATCGACACCAGAAGTGACATTCCGAGCTGCTCCTGGCCTACGATCTTGGAAGCGTAGTAGCCTCTTATTCCTGAAATGATATTACCTGCTCTCGCGAGCTCATCGACGTTTATGTCCATTACGAGTTCTTCCATCGGTTTATCCTCCAAATGTTTTTCCGCGTAATAGTATATATTTTTTTGATTATTTTTGAAACCTTGAGCCGTGATATAATATTCAGACAGGATAAAAGGAGGATCGGGGATGAACAAAGCAGTCAAGATATCCATTATCTCAGCGGTAACCATAGCGGTCTTAGGAGTCGGCGCTCTTTTCGCAAGGCCCCTGTTTATCAAGGCTAAGGTGGCAAAGGCTGCAGATGAACTTGCCCGCGCCATAGAGACCGGTGATGCCCAGGACATATCCTCTTTAACAGATAAGAGCGACAAGGAAGTCATTGAAGAGTTAAAGCTCAATCTCAAGGGTGAGATGTATTCCGAAGAAGATAACATCTATGCCGCCTCCGTGAGAGACACCATCGTTTGCAAGGTCGATAAGGGCAGCGTGGAGCTTCAGGACAGCACTCATGCCAGCTGCGCCATCAATGTTTCCATGGCCGACTTCGAGCTCTTGAAGGACGATACCTACGATTCCATAAGCGAACTGACAGACCTTGTTAAGGATCTTGATAAGGTCGAGTTCACATACAATGTCAACTTCATCAAGAAAGACGGCGAATGGCTCGTCACTAATATAGACAGTTCCAGCTTTGCGAGGATATTCTCCTACAGAAACATCGATCTTCAGATCGGCCTTCCTTCCCTGACTGAAACGGCCGGCGCCATCTCAGAACTCATACCCTGCTTAGACAGTAATGCGGGCGTGGTCAAGAGCAGCGAATATAATCAGGAACTCTACGATCTGATAGATGGTTACGCCAAAGCTTCAGATCCGGACCGGCAGAGGTTTACAGATGCCGTAAGAGGCCTTATCACCTGCTCAGCTGACAGCGATGAGATCTATGTAACCGGAAGAGACGGCTTTGCAGTGATAACAGCCAGTGTGCCCGACTACGAACAGCTCTCATCACAACGTTTCTCCAACATCGACGAAGCCATACTCGCACTTGGCAGTCTCGGCACAAAAGAGATCAATTTATCTCTGGAGTTTACAAGAGACGATGAGGGCGTCTGGAAACTCACAAACCCTGAAGCATTTGCCGACGTCTTCCTGTTTAAGGATTTCAGCATTAACACGGCAAACCTGGACGGTAATTACAGCTGCTATGTTGATATAACATCTCAGATCAACAACATAATGGCCTCCGAGACAGGTGCAGGCAGCAGGATCTATGAGAACACTGAAGGAGAGGTGCTCCTCAGGGTCTATCTTGAGCTTGAAGGTTCCAGATACTCATATGGAGCAGATGAGGACTTTGTGGCCGCGAGCGTCATGGATTACTTCACGGCTAATATCGACACCATTGCAAAGAACTATCTGGGAACCGACAATCAGACTGTGTTAGATACTCTTTCGGCCCTGGCAGGATACAGGGATTATGCAGATCTTAAGACAGATGTCTTAGGCAGGCTCTCTGACATGACAAAAGATATCTATTTCGGCAGCATCGCATCTTCAGGAGAGTATAAGATCTCCGGAAACAACATCATCTTCCTTGGCGAGGATCTGTACAGCACTGATGACGATATCACGGGCGAAGTCGATGCCGTAGGACGTATCCACGTCATTCTCCCCATCACAGATCCTGATGTCGCAGAGCTCTTCGGCTCCGATCAGATCGATCTGTTATTTGTCAAAGACGCAGGGTAACATCGCCCGTATTTATATATATTATGTCTCTTGATTTTAGTAGTCTCCTTGGCTATACTTTGTGGCATGTTTAAGAGGGGATCAATTATGAAAGATATCAGTTTAAAGAGCATTGCAAAGGAACTGACCGCAGGAATGGTCGTTTTGTCCGTTGCATTTGGGATATTGGGAGCTTATAGGACTGTCAGTCTGGCAGACGGCGACCCTTCCGTCACATACTCTGCTCATGTTCAGGATATCGGCTGGATGGACGCTGTTTCCAATGGAGAAGTATCGGGCACTTCCGGCAGGAGCTTAAGAGTTGAAGCGCTCAAGATAAATGTCAGCTCATCTCCTTATTCAGGCAGCATCGAATACCGTTCACACATTCAGAATAAAGGCTGGGAGACAGACTGGAAGAAAGACGGTCAGGAATCCGGCACGACAGGAAGCTCACTTCGCATAGAAGCTCTTCAGATCAGACTTACAGGCGAGTTGGATGAGCACTACGATGTCTGCTACAGGACCCATGTCCAGAACATCGGATGGACCACTTGGACAAGGAACGGCGGCCTGTCAGGAAGCGAAGGATATGCATTAAGAGTAGAGGCTGTCCAGATCGTTCTTGTTCCCGAAGGATCAGCTCTTCCCCAAAGCGAAGATTCAACCGTTTACACCTACATAGACAACAATACCGTTAGTTATTCGACACATGTTCAGAACATCGGCTGGCAGGACAGCGTAAAGGGAGGTCAGACTTCAGGTACTACAGGCAGATCCTTAAGACTTGAAGCGATAAAGATCTCCCTGGAAGATCTCCCTGTTTCAGGCTCCATCGAATACAGAACACATATCCAGAACATTGGCTGGGAATCAAACTGGACATCTGATGGTGAGATGAGCGGAACATCAGGACAGTCTTTAAGACTCGAAGCGATACAGATCCGCCTTACAGGTGAAGCTGCCAAGTATTACGATGTCTGCTACAGGGTACATGCGCAGAACCTTGGCTGGCTCGACTGGACAAAGAACGGACAGAGCGCCGGAACCGAAGCTATGTCATACAGACTGGAAGCCATTGAGATAATCGTATGTCCCAAGGATCTTGGACCCGGTGTCGGAAGCAGGGCATTCATCAACATAAGGCAGCTCTATCCCCAGGCGTGTGCAGTCCTTGATAAGGTAGGCTGGAATCTTCCCGCTGCATTCAACTGGTCAGTAATGCAGTATGTAAGAGGCGAGACCTCTCCTGACAAGGGCACCAGGTATTTTGCCAATATCGGCTTTACCAACCACTCAGGCAACTGCTATGTAATGGCAGCATGCTTCTATGAGATGGCTAAGGCATTAGGATACGATGCCCACCAGATGACAGGCGTTGTACCTTTGAGAAGGGGCGGTATGGGCCCTCACTCATGGGTTGAGATAGTTATGGACGGCAAGATCTATGTTTTCGATCCCGACTTCCAGTATGAGAGCGGCAGGAGCGGCTACATGATCTACTATAAGAAGTCCGGTACATGGATGTATTCCAATTACCGCAGAATGAATTAAGGGAGTGTTTACATGAAGAAGAGTTTACTTGTATTACCTGCGATTTTGCTTTCCGCATCTTTATTTGCCGGATGCAATCAGGTCCCGACAAATGAATCTGCCGTCTCGTCAGAAGCATCAGAGACTTTCGTATCCTTAGAGGCTTCAGAGCCTTCTGAAACAGAAGAGACATCTCAAGCTTCAGAGCCTGCTGAGACAGAACCTGTTTCATATTCTGATGACATTTATATAGAGCTCATCCCTGAGGGAAGCCGCGTCATCAGCGTTAAGCTCACTAATGAAACCGGCAAGGACATAGAGAATGTCAACATCACGCCTGATGCCGACATTGATACCGGCAAGGCAGATATCGAGATCGTATTTGCTGACGGCGATACATCACTTCTCATGGGCATCAGGTTAAGCGACATAGAGCAGGCTCAGATCCTCTGGGATGATTCGGGCAAGAGCGCTTACATCACATACACATCTTTAAAGTCAGGCGAAGAGATCGACACGCTTACGATGTCACCTGACCAGACTTATGTAGAAGAGACCACGGCCCAGACAACAAGACACCAGAATAATGCAGATTCAGGCTGCATCGGTGACGGCGGTCTGACATACTGATGCCTCAGGAAAGGAACAGAAATCTGAGTCTGGTGAGGATCATCGCCTGCATGGCGGTAGTCCTTCTTCATACGGCAAATCTTGCAATGGCTTTTTTTGAGCCGCAGGAAACAGTAAGGATAATCACGGCATGCATGAGAAATCTCATGCTCTGGTCCGTTCCCTGCTTCGTCATGGTAACAGGCGCGCTCCTGTTAGATCCTGAACGCGAGATATCATATAAGAAGCTCTTCGGCAAATACATAGGCCGCATCGTTACCGTTCTTCTGGTATTCACCCTTATCTACAGACTCACAGACTGTCTTATCGACAAGACTCCTGTAGGCGCTGACTTTATCACCGGATATCTGTCAGATATCGTCTTCGGCACGTCATGGTCACATGTGTGGTATCTGTATCTGATAATCGCAATATACCTGCTCCTGCCCTTCAGCCGCATGATCGCTTCCGGATCTGATGCCAAGGACATGAGATACCTTGTCATCGTCCTCATCATATTCCAGTCTCTTGCAACGCTTGTATCTGACATCACGGGCAAGGAATTAGCATTTTATATCTGCGTATCAACTGTTTTCCCCATATTCCTTTTTGCGGGATACGGGATCATCAAAGGTCAGATCAGGATACCTAAGATCATCTGCATCATAGCTATGGTTATAAGCATAGCAGGGATAGTGATCATCAGCATCAAGGCAACACAGCTCCAGTCTCCCATGCTCGGCTTGATAGTAACGAGTTATCACTTTATCCTGACGGTCATACTCTCTATCGCTGTCTTCATCATCATAAACGGAATCAAGTCAAAGTCCGGCAAAGAGAGCGGCAGGATCTTCAGATCTCTTGACGGCGCAACCTTTGGGATATACTTAGTGCACATGATCGTCCTTAACATTATCTATAAGGTACTGGCTTTTGATCCTTACACCATAGGTGTTTACATCATCCCCGTAATTGCACTGGTCACTTTTGTCATTTCCTGGGGAATAGTGGCAGCTTTAAGGCTTATCCCTTTTGTCAGAAAACTGCTCTGATTTTTAACGCGTTCGTATAGAAGTTCATTCTGAAATATAATAAGATATCCTTATATTTTTAACGGAGGATAACTCTATGGCATGTTTTTTGGTTCCTGCGACTGAAGCGATCGTAACAACTATCATCAAGAAATCCACAGACCACAAGGATATAGATAATCCGTTCATCAAGCGTATCGGCTGGCTCAACACAATGCTCTGGGGCGGAAGCGCTCTTCTGGCATTCGAGCACGTATGGCACGGCGAGGTAACACCCTGGTTCCCGTTCCTCACTAATGCAGCCAATCCCGAAGACGCTGCTGAAATGCTCCATGAGATGGCAACGAATGGTGTGGGCATGGCTGTTCTCGTAACCGTTGCCTGGGTCTTCATGGTCCTCGCTGCGGGCGCCATAGCCAAGAAGAAGGCACCTTCCGTATCAGAGGAGGTATCTAAGTCATGACACTTCTTATCTGTTCATTTGCAGCGATAATCACAACTGTTGTCTGGTATCTTACCAGGCGCGATCTTAAGCTCGGCACACTTTCGCTGATCTATTGGGGCGCATCGCTGATGTGGCTCGTAGATGCGATAGCAGAATATATCGAAGCCGGCGCTGAGTTCTTCTCACCTGCTGCCTCAGACATGCTCAACGACAGCTTCCTCGGCTTAAGCGTTGTATGTTTCGGTCTCATCATCTGGCTTGTCATCCTCGTAGTTAAGGATCCTTCCGGAAAGATCAAGGCAGCTCTCTCTGCTAAGAGATAATGGATGGTATTTCTGACATCAGAATAAAGGAAAACGCTCTTACTGAGCGTATTAAGGCCGCCGGGAAACTGGCGGTCGCTTTTTCCGGCGGTGTTGATTCAACATATCTCGTATATAAGGCTCATGAGATCCTGGGAGACAATGCTGTAGCCATTACCGTCAGATCTCTTGTCCTGACAGGCGAAGACTTCGACTGGACGGTGGATCTTTGCCGGAAGACCGGGATCAGGCATGTGATCCTGGATGTGGATGTTCTTGGAATAGAAAACTTCGCGGACAATCCCCCGGACAGATGCTACTACTGCAAAAAAACTGATTTCGGGAGCATTATCAAGGCGGCTTCTGAATTTGGAATAACAGCTGTTGCAGACGGGAGCAATGTTGACGATACAGGTGATTACAGGCCCGGCATGCGTGCTATGAAAGAGCTTGGAATAATAAGTCCGCTTAAAGAAGCGGGGCTTAGCAAAAGCGATATCCGTATGCTTTCAAAAGAGGCCGGCCTTCCCACCTGGGACAAACCCGCAGCCGCCTGCCTCGCATCAAGGTTCTACTACGGAGAGAAGATAACACAAGAAGGATTGATCCGTGTGGCTGATGCGGAAAGATACATAAGAGATCAGGGATTTAAGGGCATACGTGTCAGGGTGCACGGAGATCTGGCAAGGATAGAGGTAAGCTCTGCCGATATCACCGCTTTGGCATCTGAGCCTGTGCGTGAGAGAATAGTCTCAGAGTTAAAACGTCTGGGATTCAGATATGTAAGCCTGGATCTTATAGGTTACAGGACAGGAAGCATGAACGAGGTTCTCAGATGAGTGACGTCAAAGACATACTGGAAAAAGTTTCAAAAGGCGAGATCACGCCTGAAGAAGCGGAGACTATGCTTAAGCTCAAGCCCTTTACGGATCTGGGTTTTGCCAAGCCCGATATTCACAGAGGCTTAAGGCAGGGTATCCCCGAGGTCATATACGGCGAAGGCAAGACGGCAGAGCAGATAACAGGGATCGCCAAAGCTTTATTATCAGAAGGCCAGGAGACTGTCATCATCACAAGACTTGATGAAGAGAAAAAAGATAAGATCAGTCTTCCCCTCACCTACTATGACAAGGCAAGGATCGGCGTGGCGGGAAAGATACCTGAATCCTCCGGCGCAGGCAACATCCTTGTCATAACTGCAGGAACCTCCGATATACCCGTCGCAGAGGAGGCCGCAGTTACGGCCGAACTACTCGGTAACAATGTTACAAAGCTTTATGATGTCGGGGTTGCGGGGATCCACAGGCTTCTTTCACACGCCGAAGAGATAATGAACGCCAAGGTGATAATCTGCATCGCAGGAATGGAAGGAGCTCTTGCAAGCGTCGTAGGCGGCCTTGCTGACTGCCCTGTGATAGCCGTTCCGACGAGCGTCGGGTATGGTGCTTCTTTTGAAGGGATAACCGCGCTTCTTGCCATGCTCAATTCCTGTGCGGGCGGAGTAAGCGTGGTAAACATAGATAACGGTTTCGGCGCAGGTTATCTGGCAGGCATGATCAATCACATCGGAGGATAAGTCGATGAAGGTAATGTTCATAGAATGCAATATGGGCGCGGCAGGCGACATGCTTACGGCAGCATTAGCTGACCTTACGGGAGATATAAAAGGAACAGAAAAGGAACTATGCAGCCTGAACATCCCCAAGGTAAGGTTCGGTCTTAACACTCTTGTAAGATCAGGCATTACGGGAGTCCATTCTGATGTCCTGATAGATGGCGAGGCAGAGCACGGACATCACCATGACCACGGTCATGAGCATCACCACCATCACTCAAGTCTTAAGGATATAGAGGACATCATAGATTCACTTGCTGTCTCAGAAATGGTAAAGACAGATGCCAAAGCAGTTTATAAGCTCATTGCGGAAGCAGAGAGCGAAGTCCACGGCAAGCCTGTCACCGACATCCATTTCCATGAAGTCGGCACGATGGATGCCGTAGCTGACGTTACTGCAGTCTGCCTTCTTATGGAAAAGCTCTCGCCTGACAAGGTCATCGTCTCCCCTGTTAATACAGGATCCGGGACAGTCCGCTGCGCACATGGCGTTCTTCCCGTGCCCGCACCGGCAACAGCTTTGCTCCTTAAAGGTATTCCATGCTATCAGGGCAAGACCGAGGGAGAACTGTTAACTCCCACGGGCGCAGCGCTCCTTAAGTACTTTGGCACTGAGTTTAATGCCATGCCCGTTATGACCATCGAAAAGACAGGCATAGGCATGGGCACCAGGGAGTTTGAGCAGGTCAACTGCGTAAGGATCTTTATGGGAGAGTCAGAGGACGATCCAAAAGATTCCGTTATCGAACTTCAGTGCAACTTAGATGACATGACAGGCGAAGAGATCGGATATGCAGCTGAAGTCCTTATGAACGAAGGCGCACTTGATGTCTTTACGACTCCCATAGGAATGAAGAAAAACCGCCCCGGCATCCTTCTTACGGTCCTGGTAAAGCCTGAAGAAAAGGACAGATTCGCAAGACTCATTTTCGAGAACACGACGACCATAGGTATAAGATACATCTTAAAGGACAGGTTTATCCTTAACAGAAAGACCGAAGAAGTATCGACAAAGCTTGGCAAGGCAAGGATCAAGATATCAGAAGGCTATGGCACTGTTAAGGCCAAGCCCGAGTACGAAGATGCTGCCGGCATAGCTGATAAGACTTAATGTGACAAATAACCTGTCCCCTTGTCACATTTCCCGCACTTGGAGCAGTCGCATCCGCAGCTGCTCTTGCCCTGACGCTTGTTCTTTACGATCTTCAATACTGCCAGGACTAATGCCGCGATAATGGCAATGATGATAAGGATATCTGCTGTGTTCATATTGCCTCCCGTCAGATCAGCGAAGCTATCTGGAATACTATCAGTGCCGCGATCCAGGCTATGGTGCACTGCCACAGTACCACCAGGGCTGCCCATTTCCTGCCGAGTTCCCTTCTTATCGAAGCTATGGCTGCAACGCAGGGCGTGTAAAGAAGCGAGAACACGAGAAGCGATGCTGCACAGGCCTTGCTCATAACGAGGGAAACCTCCTGGCCGAACAGTATCTCGAGTGTTGAGACAACGCTTTCTTTTGCCATGACACCTGAGATAAGAGAAGTAACTATACGCCAGTCACCCAGACCTATGGGCTTCATTACAGGCGTGATCCAGCCTGCTATTATGGCGAGCATGCTGTCCTGCTGATCAGAAACAAGATCAAAACGCGTATCGAAACTCTGAAGGAGCCAGATAACGACTGTTGCGATAAGGATTATGGTGAACGCCTTCTGCAGGAAGTCCTTGGCCTTTTCCCAAAGAAGGAGCGCTACGTTCTTAACTCCCGGCAAACGGTAGTTCGGAAGCTCCATTACAAAAGGAACCGCTTCACCTTTAAAAATCGTTCCCCTGAACAGAAATGCCACGATGATGCCTGTAAGGATGCCCAGAAAATAAAGACCGACCATGATGAGAGCCTTATTCTTTGGGAAGAAAGCATCTACGAAGAATGCGTAGATCGGCAGCTTCGCAGTGCAGCTCATGAAAGGCGTCAAGAGGATGGTCATCTTCCTGTCACGCTCAGAAGGGAGCGTCCTTGTGGACATGACCGCAGGAACTGTGCAGCCGAAACCTATGAGCATGGGTACTATGCTCCGTCCGGAAAGACCGATCTTTCTCAGGAGCTTGTCCATAAAGAAAGCTACTCTTGCTATGTATCCGCTGTCTTCAAGAAGCGAGAGGAACAAGAACAAGGTCACTATTATAGGCAGGAAGCTTAATACGCTGCCAAGGCCTGCAAATATGCCGTCTATTATAAGTCCGTGCAGTACGGGGTTTACGCCGCCTGATGTCAGGGCCTTGTCCGTAATATCGCTCAAGGTACCGATCAGGTTTTCGAGAAGACCTTGGAGCGTTCCTCCGATAACGTCAAATGTAAGATAGAATACCAGTCCCATGATGAGGACAAACAAAGGGATCGCCGTCCATTTGCCCGTAAGGATGCGGTCTATCTTGGCGCTCCTGATGCTCTCCTTGCTCTTCCTCGGCTTCTTAACGCACAGGCCCGTTACTTTGTGGATAAAAGAATATCTCATGTCCGCAATGGAAGCGCTGCGGTCAAGGCCGCGCTCCGTCTCCATCTGGAGGACTATGTGCTCTATCATCTCTTTCTCGTTATCGTCGAGTGCAAGCTGCGATATGATCAGCTCGTCGCCTTCTACGAGCTTGCTCGCCGCGAAATGCAAAGGTATGCCGGCTTCCCTGGCGTGATCCTCTATAAGGTGGCGGATGCCGTGGAGTGAGCGGTGGACTGCGCCCCCGTGATCGTTCTCTTCGCAAAAATCATGCCTTAAGGGCCGCTCCTGATAGTGGGCGACGTGGATGGCATGTTCTATGAGCTCATGGATTCCCTGATTCTTGGCAGCAGATATCGGAACGACAGGAACGCCAAGGAGCTCTTCCATCTCGTTTATGTCTATTGTTCCGCCGTTAGCCGTAAGCTCGTCCATCATGTTGATAGCAACGACCATCGGCACGTCCATCTCAAGAAGCTGCATCGTAAGGTAGAGGTTTCGCTCTATATTGGTGGCATCAACGATATTGATAACAGCCCTGGGCTTATCGTTCAATACAAAGTTTCTCGATACTATCTCCTCGCTGCTGTATGGAGACATAGAATAGATACCCGGCAGGTCGGTCACGAGAGTGTCAGGGTGTCCTTTGATCGCCCCGTCCTTGCGGTCTACGGTAACGCCCGGGAAGTTGCCAACATGCTGATTAGATCCCGTGAGCTGGTTAAAAAGAGTCGTCTTTCCGCAGTTCTGGTTTCCGACAAGAGCGAATGTCAGGAGCGTTCCGTCAGGAAGAGGCTTGCTGTTTTCCTCAGGATGGGACTTACCGGTCTCTCCAAGTCCGGGGTGGCTCTTTTTGCTCTTTCTTGAAGGTTCGGGCTTGTCATCTTCATATTCATCAGCGGGTGTTACATCTATCTTCGCTGCGTCATCTAAACGCAGTGTCAGTTGGTAGCCGTGGATCTTAAGCTCCATGGGATCTCCCATTGGCGCATACTTGATGATCTTTACCCTGGCTCCCGGTATTACCCCCATGTCCAGGAAGTGCTGTCTTAATGCTCCCTCACCGCCGACATTTGTAATAACGGCTGGGCTTCCGATCTGTAATTCCTTAAGTGTCATGCCTTACTCTCTCCTGTAATAGGCTGTTTGACACTGCTAATTAGTTTAATGTATCATTAGTTAGCGGCGTCTATCTTGCCGCTATGAGTTTAACACGGCCAACTCGACTTTACTATATTTAACTTTTTGTGATTTTAGAAGAAACTAACTGTGAGGGAATAACTATGGATGATAAAAAAGGCTTGGGCAAATCTGCTGAAGACTACCTTGAGACCATGCTGATCCTCAAGGAAAAGAACGGTTATGTCCGCTCAGTCGATATCGCATCACATCTCAATGTTACCAAGCCCAGCGTAAGCACCGCGATGAAGCGCCTCAGAGAGAGAGGCTACATAGAGATGAACCGCTCGGGCTTTATTACGGTCACCGAAAAAGGCATGAAGATCGCCGAGAAGGTCTACGGCAGGCACAAGTCTTTGACCAAACTGTTCGTCTCCCTCGGTATAGATCCCCAGGTCGCTGAAGAGGATGCCTGCTCTATCGAGCACGACATATCAGATGAGACCTTCGATGCCCTCTGCAAGTTATCTGAAAAGCTCCCGGACGGCAACTGATAACCTTGAATTCCATAATCTGCTCCATAACCGGCAGGTGATTATGGAGGACTTTATGGAATTCCATAATCTGTTCCATAATAGAGGGCTGATTATGGAGCACTTTATGGAACGACAAAAAACAAGGGGCTTACAGCCCCTTGTTGCTTATAATCCTGTATCTGATCTTAATCCAGGATGTCCAGAAGTGACTTGATCTCCTGGCAGGGAAGGTTTCTTGCCATCGTAGGAGACTGCTCTGTCTGGATGTAGCATGCTTCAAGGCCTGCTGCCATGCCGCCTCTTACGTCAGCGAACTCGTCGTTGCCGATGATGACTGACTCCTTTGCCTTAAGTCCCTTCATTGCTGTCGTGAAGAATGCCTTGGAAGGCTTCTTTACGCCGATATCAGAAGAAATAACGATGCCGTCGAACATATCGTAGATCTCGAGGCTCTCGAGCTCAGGGATAGTAAAGATAGACTGTGCGTTGGTGAACAGATAGAGCTTCTTGCCCTGATCCTTGAGCTTTGTAAGGAGCTCCTTGGCACCGGGATAAAGACCTAACTTGCAGATGGAGATGCAGCGGAATGTAAGAGCTGCTGCGTCGACCTCAGACTGGAATACCTTGGATCCCTTCTGTGTGAAGAGCTCGCGGAATACCTCGCCCAGATCGATCTCCACTTCATCAGCTGAGAGCTTGGAAGAGCTCTTCTTGGACTTGCCTGCTGCGGCCTTGGCCTGCTCTCTGCAAAGCCTGCCGTATTCTTCGCGGAACTCATCCTCCGTATATACGGCGCCCTTCATTGAGTAGTATCTTGCCATCGTGCTCCAAAGGTAAGGAAGGTTCTCATCCGTGCGGATGTCAACCAATGTACCGTATAAGTCGAAAATGAAGTTCTTCTTTTTATCAAACATATAGGTCATCCTCCTACTTCGACAAATATATATCTGTCATCATAATATATTATTTTACTGCCCGGTTGCGACATGATCTGAGTCTCTAAATCAACGATTTTTGAGCCATCTTCGGTAAGATCACTGTCTATTATGAGTATTTTCCGCGCTTTTTGGGGCAGATCCGGGAAAAGCGTGCAGATCTCGTCCGCCTCGCCTATCCTGTAGATAAGCTTGCCCGTGATGGAGATCCTCTGCGGTCCGTTGCAGGCGATCTCCCTCGTAAACGAGAAGCAGACATCATCTTTATCAAGATTATCATACATTATATATTCAAGTGAATAGTCAATGTCAAAATCTCTGGCTTTTTTGTAGGAGCCCGCAGAAACGGGATGCCCTGAAACCAGCATAAACACGGCAAGAGCAGCAGAAACAGCAACAAAGCCCGAGGTAATGTTAAGGTGCCTTATGCCCTTAAGCCTGATCTGAGAGTCAGATCCCGCGCCCAAGAGCCAAACAGCAAGCATACCGAGAACAACGCAGCAGATTATCACAGGCCAGGAGACCTTTATGAGCGAAAACTCGTGTATCCCGCTGTGATTTCGAAGGACCAGGATCTGGGCTGCGGGTGCGGCCGTCCCCAAGAGGATTATCCTGAGCCTTCCGTCTGTAAAGACATCCTTAAGCTTTTTCTCCCTGATAATGTAATATAAGACCAGGATAACGGTGATCAGGATAAATAAAGCCACGAGCACTGCCCTTTTCCTGGAATCATCACAGTACGCGAGCTTAAAGAACTTCAGAACGCCCGCAAGACCGCTCTTGCTCACCCCTGTCTCGCCTTCATTGGAGACCCTGAGCATGAATCTCCCGGTCAAGAGTTCAAACCAGTTGTCGACATGTGAGATCTGCAGATAGTAAGAAAGGACCGCAAGAAGAGAAGGGCCTGCATAAAGACCGAAACCTGCAAGATACTTAGTGAACTTGCTCTTTTTTATTATCAAGGCAACAAGATCAAGCCCCCAAGCTATGGCAGTCATTATCCAGAAGTAATAATCGACCATGCATCCGCAGTATATTATCAACGACTTGACGATCTTGGATACAGGCTTCGGATCCGTAAGGTCTATGAATTCCACCAGGATGAACGCCATTATCCAGAAAGTCACATACTGGTCAGCAAAGAATATGTTGCCCAGATAATAGACATTGACAGGCTGGAGTATCCAGCAGGAAGCACACGCCGCTGCAGTCAAAGACCTTAGGTACTTGTTATCGAACTTAAATGCCGTCAGAAGCAGGTAAGAAAAAGCCGCAAACATCAGCGCATCCAGACAGTAGAACGTGCAGGCAACGGTCTTAAGAAAGCTTATGCCGATGTGATCCCTGCCCGTGATCTTCGCCAAAGCCCAGACCGTTACGATCGTGCCGTTGGGATATGAAACATAGGGCTCCCTGCCCATCCCCTCACGCTCGATCTCATAAGGGTATTCGTACATTGTAAAGTTAAGCTCGCCTGCGCCCTCTTCAAGCCATTCGTTTACAAACTTGATCGTGGAGCCGTTGAGCCAGTTATGCTTGCCTCCGAGCCTTGAGAAATTCACAGGATAGATGAAGGTAATGGTCAGGATGAACACTATGGCCGTTACCGCAAGCGCAATAAACAGGCCGGTGGCCTTATTATCCTTATCAGCTTTCCTTACAAGGCTTCTGTTCATCAGCTTCGCCCTGCCAGACACTCGATGAGTCTTATCGCCAGATCTTCCGGCACTTCATCAGTATTTATGCACAGATCGTAGGATTCGGCATAGCCCCAGGGAGTGCCTCCGAACTGGTTATAGTAAGCCTTGCGCTCCTTGTCTGCCCTTATGACCTTCTTCCTGGCAGACTTCTCGTCTAAGCCTTCCCTGGCCATGACGTGCTTTACGCGCGAGTCTTCGGACGCTGCGATAAAGATGCTTACAACGTTATATCTGTCTTTCAATATCTCGTTGGCCCTTCTTCCGACGATAACGCAGGGGCCTTCAGATGCTATCTTCTCTATGACTTCCCTCTGGGCATTGGCAGCTATCTGCCTGACCGAGGTATAGCCGGGGTTCATGTAGCCTATGGACATGTACAGGGCAGCATCGTTTATCTCTTTCTCATCAACGCTCGCCAGGTATTTCTCGGTAAGGCCGCTGCTCTTGGCAGTCTCGGCCAGTATCTCGGAATCGTAGTAAGGGATCCCGAACAGCTCGGCGATCTTGCGGCCTATAGTTCTTCCGCCCGCACCGTACGACCTGCCGATCGTAATGATCTTATCTGTTGAACTCATATTGGGATCCTCCTTCTCCTAATAAGATACACCCTTACGGCGTTACTATCACCCAGTTGTCTTCATCAAAGATATCCTGACCTTCAAGCCTGTAGAACCTGGCATCCTCGCCGTAGTTAAATGTATTGCCGTTGTTATACCAGATGCTGTATGCGGCAGGTATCTCGTCGCTCTCGCATATGATAATGTCAGAGTTCTTCGCATCCATGTTGACAGCTTCGCCCGTAGCAGGATCCACGGGATCTTCTATCAGCCCTGCCATGGCAAGCGAAGGCGTGTCAGCATTTGTCATGAAGGTATAGTCAGTAACAAATCCCTCCGAACCGAAATCCTTTACCATCAGAAGGGGCGCAAAGCTTTCCGCATCTATGTCCTTGTTCTCGAAAATAAGGTTTTCGAACAGGTCAAGGTTCTTGCCGTGATCGGCAACTATTATTATCCTCGTGTTATCGTAGATCCCCTGCTGCCTTAGATAATCGAAGTATTCACCAAGCCTGAACAGAGCGACCACATAGCAGTCGTAGTGACCCTCCTGGCGGGTGTCAGAGATAGTCAGTGTGTTTTTCCCGTCAGATATGTCAAACGGACTGTCTGAAGCATACATGTATTCGAACCGGCCATCCTGATCTATCAGGCTCAGGGTCGTGATCTCATGGGCGGTATCGTTATCCATCATCAGGAATGCGTTATCCACGGATGAAGATATCTCCGTCATGTCTTCGAGATGGCATAGGACTGAATAGCATTCTATGAACGAATTCTCTTCTATGTTTCTCGTAAGATAGTATCTCCCGTCATCATATAGAGGGATCGTCAGCAGCTCAGGCATGCATTTCATTATGCTGTAGGAGAAGAGCTTGCGCTCACGGAGGCTGTCACTCTCACCGCTCGTCGTCCTGTCCGTGCCATAGTAGCCTTGAGCGTGGTAAGCCTCGCAGTTCGGGATATCACTGAATACCGAATTATCGGGTATGAACTGGTAGCCTGCATACGGAAGATCGATGAGCGTAACATCATAGCCCTCAGAACTGAACAGGAGAGGCATCAGTCTTAAGGCATCATCGTGCTTGTCCCTGAGGCTCTCATCAGGCCTTGAGTCTATCGCCATGGGGGTGTAGCTGTAGCCTCCGAAGAGCGCGGGCGTTGCAAAGTTCGTATTCAGTCCGAAAGATACCGTGTTCGGATAGAAAGTAAATCCGTCAAACAGCTCTTTAAGCTTGGGATACTCGTTCACGGCATACGGCAGATACGATGAGACCGCGCGGTCGACCATGATGACCATGACGTTATTGCCCTCAGCAGAAAGAGAGATGTGCGGAGCGGCATTCTTATAATTCTCTTCTGCCTGGGATATGTATTCCCTGTAAGCCCTGCTTATGCCCGAGATGTTTATTACCGACATGATGAGAACGGCCGCGGCGGCAACTCCGCTGATGATATGTGTGATCTTTGTCTTGCTGTAGAGCAGGATCCCTATGGCAGACACTGTAAGTATGACCAGAAGATTAACTGCAACAGCCGCCGCCGTAAAAGCCGGCGCAGTATCGAAAACGATATCCGTACTTACCGTCCCCAGCCCTTTGCCGAAGAACATGTAATCAGTGGCAAACACCAGGGACAATACCCAGTAGATCCCTGATATTATCCTCTTGCCCTTGCCGTTTGCAAGCGAATAGAATATCCCGCCCCATATAATGAATACTCCTGCTGCGATGCAGACAGGGATAACAAGGTGCCTTGCGGGCGATAGGGGGGCTGCTGCATTTATGAATTCAAGAGGCGAATCGCCGATGAACGCAGACGGTATGAGAAGTCCCGTAAAGACAGCGAGGAATAACGCGGGGAGTATGAACGCCAAATGATTTACTGCGGCTGATGTCTCTTTTTTGTCCCCGGGTTTCTTCTTGATGACTCTCGTCAGGATGTTTCTTATGAGCGATAAGACATTGTTGCATGTCCAGTACAGGACAAGGCACGAAGGGGAACTGTAAAGGAGCAGAAGGAATACGAGCGCCACGGCGCAGATCTGAATGTTGGACTTTCTGGGCATCCCGATCGTATATACAAATCCCGATGCTATGTTTATGACGGTCATGAGGACGGGAAGGAGATTGATGGTCAGGCTCCCCAGGACAATAAGCCCGTCAGGCTGTGACAGATCTTTGACAGGACCGAAGCCTATGCCGTTAAAGACAGTGTACATTGACAGGAAATTATAAGCTGCGATAAAGAACGGAACCTGCAGGGCAAGCGATATCGAGTTCTTCATCTGGTTGAGCGGACTGTAGTTATTCTCCTTATAGTAAGCAGAAAGGATCATGAACCGCTCATCGCCCTTAAACACCTTCTTGATGTGGCGGACTGTGGGTTCGAGTTTCTTCTCCAACTCTCTTTCCTGTCTTTCCAGAGCTGCCGCCCTGCTGTATAAAGGATTGATCAGTATCGTGACAGCAATGCTCAAAACGATGATGGACATCCCGGGACTGTTTGTCAGTTTATAAGCCGCTCCGAAGATGATCTCAAAGACCGCCTGAAGAGGTGTGATCAGCAATGCGAATATAATGCCCGTCAAAGTGCTCATGTTGCCGTCTCCGTTATCTCGTTAAGCTTGCGGATCAGGTAATCTGCCGTTCTTGCCGCGCCCTCGCCCCTGTGCTGCCAGATCTCTTCCCTGGCCCGGGCCCTTGTCTCGCTGAACCTCGGATTGTTAAGGCTCTCTTCTATCAGCTCTTTGACATTACCGCTGTTCTCCATCGTAAGTCCCATTCCTATCTTTGGGAGCATCCTGATGGACCAGGGTTCATCCTTGAGGAAATAGTAATCATACTGACCCTTGTCGAATTCGATGTCAGCATAGATCACGGGCTTATCGAAGATAAAAGCAAAGTCGAGCATTACGCCCGAGAAGTCGGAGATCATGATGTCCGACCTTCTCAAGACTTCAAAATTATCAGCATCCTTATTCCACTCGAGCATGCCGCTGTCAGGATACTTTGCCATGAGTTTGTCTATTACGTCCTTGTCGGCCGTAAAAGACTGGGGATGAGGCCTGATTATCACATGGTATCCTGTCTCGAGAAGGCTTGCTATGATCTTCTCCCCGTATCTTACAAGAAGCGAGGATTTGCCCCATGAGGGAGCCAGAAGAACTGTAGTCTCATCTCTTTTCGCCTGCGCGGGAGCACCCTGAAGCCTTTTTAACATGTCATCCATGTAAGGAATTCCAACTATCTCAAGTTCCTTGGCAGGCAAACCGCGAAGTTCTTCGAGCTCCCTGATCTGATCGACCTGGATCTGGCCTGAGAAGAGTATCGCGTCAAAGAAGTCGAGTTCGAACATTCTGTATGAAGCTGCATCCCTCGGCGCATGCATGATATGCACATAGTAATCTGCAAATCTGGACCTCTTCCACTGAAGGACATCAAGACCCGGAGTCGTGCAGAACACCAGTGAGGCGTTTATCATATTGAGCCTGGCAAAACCCTTGTTGCCCTCGCCGATGAATTCCGTTTTTATGTGGGAATACTCTGTCTCAAGGGCGGGGTCATCAGGAGAAGATGTAAGAAACAATGCTTCCTGCCCCCTCTTCTCGAGTTCGTCCAGTACCGGTCTGAATGTGGTCCAGTATCTCTTGGAATCAGAGTAGATAACCAAAGGCGTCTTATTCTTATCGACCTTGCCGCCCCTGCCGACCTTGAGCTTTAAGATCAAAGACCTCGCAAAGAAAACGATGGCGCTCATGGCCCCCAGAAGGACCGTGAAGAGCATGCTGCCTGTACCGGGATCGATATAGAGTCTCATAAGTTCTCCTTTGCCATCATGCGGTACAGCGTTGCGATCTCAGCGGTGCTGAGCATAAGCGGGTTGTTCTTAAGCCTCTCCTGATTGACGGAAGAAGCGAGCAGGTCAACATCTTCAAGACTCAGTTCAGGCTGCTCAAGATCGACAGATCCGTAGAACTCATCAAAGGCGTCCTTGTATTCGGCTGCCGGGCCAAGGTCAGTGCCTCTTACCAGCATATAGTCCCAGAGCTGTTTTACTGCCAGAAGGCACGCATGGCCATGGGCCAGTCCCTTCATCTTCGTAAGCTTATAGGCCATCGCGTGTCCGCCTGTCGTTGCCGTGATGTCGATGGCCCTTCCTGCATCGTAAGCTGCCTTCTGAATGCATCTTGCAGCATCCGTATCTCCATTAAGATATGCCCTGTAATTCGCGAAAATAGCATCAGCGGCGCTTCTTGCAATGGCGATGCTCTCCTCAGTCGCTCTTATGGACCACATTGATTCTATTGCATGGCAGAGGGCGTCTGACAGCGTTGATCTCTTCTGATAATCAGGAAGACCGGGAAGAATATCAGGATCGAACAAAATTGCATCAGCTGCCATCTTGGGACTCTTAAGTGACTGTTTAACGCCATCCTTGTAGATGACCGCGATCTTAGTGGCTTCGCTGCCGCTCCCTGCAGTCGTTGGTATGACGGCCAGAAGACAGTCTGTCTCATATTCCGCCTTTATCGATTTGGCAACATCTATGGCGCTTCCCCCGCCGACTGCAAGGATAAGATCAGGCTGGATATTTCTTGCTATGTCTGTGCCGTTAATAACAGATGAGATGTCAGGATTGGGCTTAAAATCAGAGAATACGGTAAGGCTTACCGATTCCTTAAGGCTATTGAGGAATCTGCCCTCATCAAGACGGGCTAACATGCTGCCTGTTACCGCGAAGACAACGGAAGCGTTCTCTTTGATCCAGCCAAGAAAGTCTTTATAACTGTGAAAGATCTCAGCCATTTTCCATGCCTCTGAGTCTTGATCTGATCATGTTAAGATCTTCCTCATTGTCTATCTCGCTTACCAGCATATCCTTGACATCCAGAGGAGCGATCGTGACCCTGTCAGTTACCTTGTTCAGCGCATTCTCCGCATAACATCCCGTATTGCCCTCTTCGCAGAAAGACGCGATAGAATCAAGCCAGATCCTCCAGTCTTTGAGCCTAAGATTATAAAGGGGCTGACAGGCCATTGCTTCATCAAAGAATCCAACGCCGACAGCTTTGACCAGTCCGTCTCTTATCACTGCCTTGAAATCCTTCTCGGGCAAGGGAAGAGTGCTTGACACCGTAACACATGAAGTCTGCTGCTTAAGCGCCGCCTCAAGGACTCTTGCATCAAAGACAAGGTCTCCGTGCATAAGAAGGATGTCGTCGTCCAAATGTTCCCTTGCATTGAAGATCGAATAAATGTAATTCGTCTTATCGTATATGGGGTTATTAACAAATCTGATGTCCATATCAAGGCCCAGGGCTCTTACATGGCTTTCCAGGATATCCTCAAAAGGACCCGTGGTAATGAGGACCTTTCTTATTCCATAAGCACTGAGCAGCTTTAGCTGCCTGCTGATTATGGTGTCTTCATCTGTTATCTCCGTCATGCACTTGGGATGATCCTTAGTAAGGCTTCCCATCCTTCTGCCCATGCCGGAATCAAGTATCAGGGCGATCATGAGGTGTCTCCGAAATCTAGAATATTCCTTATTTTACTTCAAAATAAGGGATGTGTCATTTTCCGGCAGTATGCTTCTTGCGGTAACGCTCATAGAACATGTATCCCGTAACAGCCGTAATGACGATAACGCAGATAACTATTATGAACATCAGATAGTTCTTCTCACCTGCGGCATCGCCTGAAACGACCGAGAGGAATATCGCAGGAAATCTGCCGACGAACGTTATGAGGATCCAGATGGGCAGCTTCATGTCGGTAAAGCCCACAAAATACGTGAAGATGTCCTTTGGAGTTCCGGGGACAAGGAAGAAGAGAAATGTCAGAAGATCTCTTTTGCCCGACTGCTTAAGAAAACTCACGGACTCGATCTTTTCGCGCGGAACGAAGAGCTCTGCAAAACGCATGCCGAACTTCCTGACCATAAGGAAGACAAATACCGATCCCAGTGTCATGGAAATATCGCATATCAGGGTGCCGAGGAAAACGCCGAATGCATAACCTGCGGCGATCTCAAAAGGTCCCCCGGGGATCACCGCTGCCACGACCTGGAGAAAGCTTGCCGCCATGAACATCAATACGCTCCAGGGTTTCTTCTCGTGCATGTAAGCCTGGAACGCCTGCGGATCTCTTGCCATCTCGAGCATGGGGCGGCAGATGAAATAGGATATTACAAGGACCACCGCTGAGATCGATATCAGGAGCAGTATTGCCAGTATCCTTTTTTTCTTAAGCGTCTTGCCTTCGGGGTTATTCATTGCACACGGCCTTAGAAAAAGCTCGGAGGGAACACGAGACTTAAGTGTTTCATGAGCGGACTGAATGATGCCAGGTCAAACAATATGCCTGAGAACAGGAAGCACAATATGAGGTAGACCGGCAGTATCGCGGCAAATATGCCGCTCTTGGATGACCTTATCGGAAGCCATGCGAAGATGGTGCCTATGACGATACTGATAAGGATCATCAGGAACATGTAGCCTATGACCCACAGGGCGCTATACCTTGCCCTCGTAACGATGAATGCCAGGAGCGAGACTATGGTCATCGGCACCGTGTAGACACCGATCTGAACGAATGTCATGTATATCTTCTCTATCCTGTTAAACCTCAGATAGATCTTGTTATCGTAGTCAGACAGGAATGCGAGTATGCCCATGAGAGCAGCCGTATAGATGAACAGGCCTGCGAATTTATAGACAGGGATATCGACCTTCTCGGATCTTGTCTTGTCGTTATAGACCGTGCCCTCGAGCCCGCGCATAGAGAAGATCTCGTCTCCTGATATCTTCTCCTCGTAGATCTCATATAAAAGGAGTCTTTCCTCTTCGGATCTTATGAGCCCTTCTTCGTCTAAGATCTCCTCGGTCAAGAGCCTCGCGGACTTTCTGAAGAACCTGGAGAATAATTCCTCCGTTGCAAGAGAGGACAGGGCGCCTGCTGCGGGCGTACATATCATCTTGATCTTAAGCGATCTTCTGAGCGTAGCGCTGTGCTCGAAAAAGCCCTCAGGGATGATATATCCCGTTGCGACCTCACCCTGCGCCATCTGTTCATACATCTCTTCTTCGGACTTAACCTCATAGAAATTGAACACGGAATTCATCGAGCAGAGTTCGTCAACTACCGCGATGCTCTCTTCGTTATCGTCGTGATTAAGGATCGCGACAGGTATAAACGCAGACTTCTGCTTCTCAGGGATGGTGACCTGGAGCACTGACAGGAATACTATCAGTATGACCATGATGTACATTATGGGGCTTAATATGCTGCGCTTGGCGGCTATGAGGATCCTGTTCTTAAGAAGCTTCATCCGAACATCACCTCCAGCGTGTAATTGATGACGTAATACATCGGATTAAAAGGAGCCGCCAGCGTAAAGAACTTCGACATGTACTCCAGGGGCATCAGGCCTCCTGCCGTATACATGACGACTATCCCTGCGCCAAATCCTGTAAAGGCTACTGCAGTCGGCTTCTTAAGAAGGTAACACACGCCCGTTATGACAGCCGAGAACAAAAGGAGCACGGGAATGATGAACACAAGTGTCTTGAAATTAAGATGTATCCTCACCGCATAAAGCGCTCCGTACATGACAAGGAACAAAAGATACATCATGAACGTTACGGACAATGTCTCTATAAGATATATCGAGAATGGCTTGTATCCTGACAGCTTCGCTCTGGTCATAAAGGCAGAGCTGTTGCCCTTATAGAAGAATGCGAATACAAATACTGACATCATGAGAAGGAACAGCGAATAAGATGCCGTCATCTTTTCCTTGAGAGTGAAGACCTGGAGAGCATCCTGATCCTTACTGTCAAAGAGACGGTTTCTGTCAAGGACGTAGGTAACTGATTCTTCTGATATACGGTCCATGGCATTGCGGTATTCAGAAGAGGAATACCCTGTCTGATTAACATAATCGTAGCCCGTCCTTATGACGCTCTGCCCTGTTCCCAGGAGATTGGAAAGCGTGAGGATAAGATCATTTACAGCGTGTTCCATGAATGTGCCGCCGTCGCGGTAAACAACCGTGGCCTGCATATTCTCGCCTGTAAAGACACTGTCTATAAACCCTTCAGGGATGACAACGCCTGCGATCGCCTCGCCGTTCCCGACGATGTCATAGACTTCCTCTTCCGTATCAACGCGGTCAATAATGACCGTTTCCTTTACGCTGTCTATCTTGCTTACAAGAGACAGTCCGAGATCGTTAAGATCAGAGTCTCCCGGCAGGTAGCATACGAGCCTTACGGCAGAAAAAGAGCTCTTGTCCTTAAAGAGGAACGCATCACCGTAAGTAACTATGCACAGGGCAGCAAAACCAAATGCCATGAGATAGCACAGTACAAACGGCATGAATAAAAGGATCCTCTTAAGATAAGCTTTAAACATTGAGCGCTCCTGCTATGGACTGCCCTTCAGGGAGCTGTTCGCACTTGCCGTCATGAAGGTAATATACCCTGTCGCAGTGCGCGAAGATATCTTCGCTGTGGCTTGCAACAAACACCGTGCCGCCGCCTGATTTGAATGTGTCGATGAAACTGATGATGTCCTTCTTGGCAGGAATATCAAGAGCGGCAAGAGGCTCATCCAGGAGCAGGACATCAGGATGCTCGAGGATGACGGATGTTATGGCAAGCCTCTTCTTCATGCCGCCTGACATACGCCTTACCTTGAGGTCTATGAAGTCCCTGGTCTTAAGTACTGCCGCTTCAGAGTCAGTTAATGCCTTAAGGATGTCCTTCTTGGACAGCGGCGACCACATCATGAGATTGTCTATGCCGGTAAGCTCTTCAATGAGGGCGTTCTCCTGAGTAACAAATCCCACCTTGCCGCCGACTTTGATAGTGCCCGCGGCGGGTTTCTTGATGCCTGCTATCGCAGTAAGAAGCGTTGATTTGCCGGAACCGTTAAGTCCTAACAGTCCGATGCATTCGCCCTTATCCGCAGTGATGTTCACTCCGGTCAGAACGCTCTTTTTGTAATTAAGTGTAAGGTCTTTGATCTCTACCATAGGCTATTCTTAGAAAAAAGGCCGAAAGCGCGCGGCTCCCGGCCTTGTTTATCAGTTCATCATTTAAGTCAGATCAATAATAGTAAGCATATGATCCGTAATACTTAACTACTGTATCGAGGATCGCTTCGACCAGATCAGAGTTTGTCTTGAAAGATGTAACGTTCTTAAGACCCAGCTTGTTGCATGCAGATGCGAGTGTGGAAGCATCTGAGTTGATGCCGAATCCGACAGCAACAGTAATGGACTTCTGGCTGACTTCGAAATCAATGCAAGCCTGGCCGGAAAGTGCTTCTAATACATCCGTAAGCTCATCAGCATCATCCATGTTGTCGAGAAGATCCTGAACGTCATCATTATCAAGGATGATGGAAACTGCGTCCTTGATATCGATGTTCTCTCTGAAGTAGCCTGCAGAAGCAGAGCTGTAGAACTCATTGGAAGGAAGATCATCAACTTCGATGTCAGCATCGTCGAGCTTGTCTGCCAACTCATCCATAACGTCCTCAACGTCGATCTTATTGTTGAGCTCAATAGTAACAACTACTGCAAAATCAACTTTAAGATCCTCGATGTCATCAGGATCATCAACGTCTTCAAGATCATCAAATCCTGAGCCCTTCATGAGCATTGCCATGCCTTCGACATCATCAACATCGATGATGTCATCAAGACCGTAAGACTTGAGTGAATACTCAAGGTTGTCTTCGTTATCCTCGATGTAGTCCCTGTCAATAACTGTATAGATGCCATCCTCGAGATCATCTGTGAAGTCTTCTTCAAAATCTTCGGGATCGACTTCATCACAACCGAGAGACTCAGCTGCCTTTGAGAAGCTGTCAACTGTTATTGTCTTTGTCTTGGAGCAGCCTGCAACAGTCATTATCATGGATGATGCAACGATAGCTGCGATAATTCTCTTCTTCATTCAAATACCCTCCGTATTTTTAAGAATATAAGGAATTATATCATATATCCTTGACTATGCTATTATGTTACCTATGGACAAAGTAACGACTTCTAAAGAAGCTGATACAAAAGATATCGTACAAACTACATTAGGTAAAGTACGGGGCAAGGAGATAAACGGCGTGCTCAGGTTTACGGGCATTCCTTTTGCCGAGCCGCCTGTCGGCGATCTTGCATTTAAGCACCCCGTTCCGAAAAAGCCGTGGGACGGCGTATTGGACTGCCTTACAGGTTCAAACAACCCAATGCAGGGCCCGGGGCACAAGGTGTGCGAATATAGGAGCCGTGACTGTCTTTACATGAATATCTTCGTCCCGCCCACAGGCCTTGATAAGTATCCTGTAAGCGTCTGGATCTACGGCGGATCCTACACGAACGGCGGCGTCGGAAGAGACGGCGAAGATCCTGATAAGCTCGTATACGACTTGTCGCGCTTTGCGGCAGAGACAAATACAATAGCCGTGTGTTTCAACTACAGGGTCAATATCTACGGCTTTCTGAACCTTCATTTCCTGAACCCTGACTACGATCAGAACTGCGGCATATTCGACCAGATAGCTGCGCTCAAGTTCATACATGAGAATATAGCAAATTTCGGGGGTGATCCCGGCAATGTCACTCTTTTCGGGCAGTCGGCAGGTGCTTCATGCATCCTTGCCATGATGGCCATGGATGAAGCTAAGCCTTATTTCCACAAGGCCATCTCAATGTCTTCCTATCCCAAGTCCTTCTGGACGGAAGAAGAGAGCCGCCGCCTCACAATGTTTTACTTAAAGAAGGTGCGCATCAAGCCCGATGAATTAGACAAGCTTAAAGACCTCCCTGCTGACGTGATCAAAAGAGCCGGGCAGCAGCTCAAGACGCACGTATATGCCATACATGACCTGAGGTGCGCCTTCTCGCCCGTAATAGACGGCGTAACGATAAAGAAGGCTCCTGAGATAGCCTGCAGGGAGTCAGACAAGCCGCTCATCCTTGGCACCTGCTGGCATGAATCCGATATCTTCACCTCCGATATCCCGACTATCCTTCTTCCCGCTGCAGCCCTTTACTACGGACTGAAACCCGGCAAGCGCAAAGGCAGGAGAGAAAGGCTGTCCGATGAGGTCTCTGAGATCTTGTACAAGGCCCCGATGAGAGGCATAGAAGATAATTACAGCGGCGACTGCTGGGTCTATGAATACCGCTACATGACCCCTGAGATCAAGGCCGGTATCAACAGGTGCTTCCACTCGAGCGATGTTGCCGTACTTCTTGGAATAAACACAGTCTTCACAAGATCAGATGACCCTGAATCAGATAAGATCGGCAAGAGACTGCGCAAGATCTGGTCTGACTTTGCATGGAATACTGACCCCGGGTGGAACAGCTATACAAGCGATAAGACCATCAAGATCATCGAGTGATCTGTTTGCTTTCCTGCGGCTCTCTTAAGGCTTAAACTCATAGACAGATCAAGAAATTGCATATTCAGTACGCGAAAATGCATTTCACGTACTCAAGACGCAATAACCACCGATTTTTGCATATTCAGTACGTGAAATCCGATTTTAAGCAATAAATATGCAATTTAACTGTTAGAAGGTTTACCGGCCCGGTTTGCGGCTGAGTCTTTTACTTGTAATCATCCACATCAAATCTTCTGTCTTTGTAGTAGAAGTCCCTGTCTTCTTCTGTGATCTTCCTTATGACCCTGCAGGGATTGCCGACGGCGATGACATCAGATGGGATGTCCTTGGAAACAACACTTCCCGCACCTATGACGGCGTTATCTCCTATGGTGACTCCGGGCAGTATTACGGAATTGGCTCCGATCCAGACATTGTTTCCTATGGTGATGTCAATGCCGTACTCATACCCTGAATTCCTGGAGTCGGGGTGGATGGGATGACCTGCTGTGTAGATGCCTACATTGGGAGCGATCTGGGCATTGTCACCGATCCTTACCTTGCCCACATCAAGGATTATGAGGTTGTAGTTGGCATAAAAATTCTCACCGACTTCAATGTTGTATCCGTAATCACACCTGAAGGGCGCTTCGACATGGATCTGATCACCTGTCTTGCCGAGTATGGCCTTGATGAGCTTTGTCCTCTCACCCCATCTTTCAGGCGGAAGGCTGTTGTACTCATAGACCTTTTTCTTAGTCTCCTCCCTGTCCTCCAAAAGGCCGTCCATCCAGGCCTTATAAGGCAAGTTCGCGATCATTCTCTGTTTTTGATCCATATGTTAATTCCCGTTTTCTTCCTTAAGCCTGTCCATCTCCCAGGCAATGAACTCATTAAGCTTAAGCGGTCTTGCATAGTAGTAGCCCTGGAAACTCTCGACCTTGAACTTCTGGAGTATGTTCCTTATGCCGACTGTCTCAACGCCTTCGACACATACCTTGGCGCCAAAGAGCGATGCAAGTCCTGAGAAGTGCTTGATCAGTTCCCTGTCGACCTTGTCTTCTTCGATCTTTCTTACAAAGCCCTGATCGATCTTTATGATGTCTAACGGAAGCTCCTTTACGATGCCGACAGAAGAGAATCCGGTACCGAAGTCATCAAGAGCGATCAGCACGCCTCTGGCCTTAAGACTCGTGGTAACATTCTTAAGGAGCTTGATGTCAAGGAGCCTGCATCTTTCAGTAACCTCGAAACAGAGATGCTCAGGCGGATAATCCATATCATCCAGGATGCGGAATACCATGTCGACAAAATCAGGTTTCTGTATCTGGGTATAGGACAGATTGATGTTGACCACAAATGACGGGATCTTCTTTATGACCTTCTTGGCTGCGACCACAGCCTCTCTTATTATCCATTCGCCGAGCTCAGGGAAGAGCGGATCGGATTCGAGCAGCGGTATGAACTGGTCCGGAGGAACAACTCCGTAAGTATCGCTCTTCCAGCGAAGGAGGGCTTCAGCCGAGATCAGTTCTTCTGTCTGTGCATCGACAACAGGCTGATAAAGAAGATAAAAGCCCCTGTAGCCATGCTTTATCGAAGCCCTGATAGCGTGGAGCTTCTCGAGCCTCTGTCTGTTATCCTCACCCAGGTCATTCTGGAACATGACCATATCGCCCTGACGGTAGGACTTGGATTCCGTGTATGCATAGTTAAGGCAGGAATATACCGTCTGCGGGTCAAACTCGAACTGGTCGAGCTTGAGCGCGCCGCAGTTTACTTCGAGAAGGATGCGCTTGTCATCGACCTGGAAGACTTCCCTGAAGTAATTCCTGAACTTTGAATATCGCTCCTGAAGCTCATCGGCGGACAAGGAATTACTTATCACCGCAAACTTGGTGCCGTCGATCCTGTAGCACACTCCGCTGTTGCCGGTATTCTCGAATACTTTCCTCGCGAAAAGCTGGAGCACGCGGTTGCCGAAGTGATAGCCGTAGACCTCGTTGATCTCCGAGAACTTGCTTATGCCCACGATAAGAACGAATATCTCAGCTTTTCTCTTGATCCAGCCCTCAAGATCCTCGAAGAAACCATACTGGTTACGAAGGCCCGTCAGCGTGTCAACATGTCCCTGCGATCCGTGGTTTCTTATCGTTCCGACGAAATAGTCCGGTTCCCCGAGAAGATCTCTTATTACAACGCCCCTGCAGGTGCACACATCGTAGCTGCCGTCCGGCTTTCTTGCGCGGTACTGCATATCGTGTCCCGATGAACCACCCGAAAAGATCTCGTCTATGCCCTTATGGTAGGCATCGCGGTCTTCGGGATGGATATAGTTCTCCCATATGTCCCCTGCGCCATACATATATTCAGAAGGGAGTTCGTAAGTATCCACCGCATTCTTCGACCACTTGGAGAAATCGTACTTCATGTCACAGAGAAATACATAAGTTCCTTCTGATACGACGTCATAGGACTTAAACAGAGCATCGAGCATCTTCCTTCTGTCTTCCGTGATCACCTTGGCGTTGGCATTATCTTTCATCACGCGGCTCTCTCTTAAGAGCTTGATCTCCTTAAGGTGATTCTTGTCTTCGTACATGCGTCCGTCCGCGCGGTTAAAGACTTCCTCGACCATCTTGTCATCGTCAGGCTTGTACTCAGACATTCCCATGGCGATTATCGCCCCTTCGCCGGTCCTGGCATTCTCCTCTATCTGCTTCCTGAATGTGAGAAACAGATTCTCACGGTCGATATAATCCTGATCCATGAGGAAGATGACAAACTCATCTCCTCCGGTCCTGAATACCGGGCTGTGCGAGAACACCCTGCAGATGAACCTGCACGAATTCCTGATATATTCATCTCCCGCCTTATGCCCCTGCGTATCGTTAATGAGCTTAAGATCATTAAGGTCGCATACGATGATGCCAAAGGGTTCACAGGTCTTATCATCCAGCTTAGCCTGGAGCTCTTTCTCATATTCAAGATAAGCCGTTCTGTTGCGTGTCCCGGTAAGAAGGTCCCTTCTGGCTGTCTCGTTGGCCATCGTAAGAGCTCTTAAGTGCTCCTTCTCTTTCTTGACGACTTCTTCGCGGTTCTCGACACATATTATGAAGTGCGACCTGTCAGAAGACCAGGTTACCGTCATACGGGTATACTGCGGCTTCTTGCCTGCCGTCATGCGGTAATCTTCAATTAGCTGTTTTTTCTCATCAAGCTGTGATATGAGATTGTCCTTGTTAAGGAAGAGCTTTAGTCTCTGCCTGTCTTCAGGATAGATGATCCTGTCGATATTCTGCTCTGCATCACCGAAAAAGTCATCGCTCTCTTCCTGGATCTCAAGTTCGCCATAAAGCTTATGCGTGGCAAATTCCTTGTATGCGCCGCTCCGGCTGTCCACATAGTAGATCATGTCATATTGCGATGCCAGGCTCTCTGCTATCTGGGAATAAGTGATGCTCTTCTGCTGGGTCTCCTTGAGTTCCGTGCTTGCCTTGACCTCGTCATCGATATTCTCTATACAAACAACAATGTGCTTACGGTCATGGGCCATTATCTCGGTATGCCTTATGTGCTTAACAACACCATTTACAACAAGACGCCAGGACAGAGAGTACGAATTCCTGTGCTTAAGATTCGCGAGCATGGCGTCCTTGTAATGGATCTTCATGGCCTTGTCCTGATCTTCCGGATGCACGTATTTGCGGATGCTCCTTCTGCTCTCTGCAAAGAAGTCGCTGCCTGTTGCAGGAACATTGAGCTTCTTGTAATCGTCCGTAGATGAGATCTCAACATAGGTATTCGTCTCAAGATCGATGTAGTACAAGGTGTCATACTGACCCGCAAGACTTGAAGCGATCTGGTTGTAGACCTCTTTCTGACGCGTGACCTCTTTTTCTATCTCCTTCTGGCGGTACTGCTCATCGATATTGGTGACGCCGAGGATAATGTAATCCGCTGAATCATCAAGGCTCCTTATCATCCTCAGGGAATGCCATGTCGGCACGCCTCCAATCATGAGACGGTATTCTATGTTCTTCATGCTGCCCTTCTTCATGGCGGCGAGGAGCTTGTCCTTCTGGATATCCTCTATAAAGATATGCTGGTCCTCTTCGTAGACGACCTGCCTGCAGTCTCTTATGATGTTCTTAAAGAAATCATCCCCGCCCTGTTCAAGGCTCAGGGAATGGAATTCCGGATTAACTGAATACCAAAAATATTCATTGGTCACCGCATTAACATAGTAAACGCTGGAATAGTCGACCAGCAGCGATTCAGCTATCTTTCTGAAGATATCATTTTGCTTATCCATAACGTCCTCCGGAGCAGATCAGACTGCCCGTTCTTCCAATTATGAAACAATTATAATATAGTAACCGTTAAAAATCTTTGAACAATAGATTGTATCACTGAAGTTTTTCGAGTAATACAGGTATGTCATCTTTCAGCGTTGAATAGATAACATCCAGATCAACACTTCCATAATCATGAACGATCCTGTTTCTTAAACCATATATGGCTATCCAAGGTATGTAGTTGCGTCTTTCCTTGTAGTCATCACTCAACCGTTTGGCATTCTCGGATATCTGTATCAAACGAAACATCATCGAATCCAACAACACCTCGTTATGGCTCAACTCACATATATCGATATCCTTCGTGTGTTCAACAATAAAGGATAGATCAGCAACGATCTTGGAAGAAAAATAGTCATCGCCTTTAATGTTACCCATAGATCTTGATACCATCCTTGAGCACTTCATTTAAGAGTTCCCTGTTGTTGACCAATTGGCTGAGGTTAATAACATCGACCCTTTTGCGAAGCTTCTCGCGTAGACGCTCAACGATCTCATAGTATCGTATGCCGGTAATCTTAGTTGCAATTAGAAGATCTACATCACTTGAATCAGCAGCCTCCCCCTTTGCATATGAACCAAACAAATAGCAGTAATCTATATCGTAATCGGGAAGAATAGTATTCGAAACGGAAGTGATCTCATCTAATGTCAGTACTCCGTGATCTTCATCGACAACATTGAGCTTGGATATCTCCTGCAGGAAGAATCTGTATTTTGCAGTATTTGACTTAGCTCTGTCGTTCTCATATGAGACATAAGACCTTAAGGAAACGCCTATCGTATCCGCAGCCTGTTTTTGGGTGAGTTTTCTCTCGATTCTAAGAGTCTTTAATTCAGTCATTTTGCATACGCCCCTAAGCTTATTATGCAATATTTGCATGTATAATTCAACACGATATGCAAATTTGACACATTTTCTCTGCTGCAATGTGCATTCCAATTTTACGATAACATGGCAACGCAATAAGAATGATTATTCATAACAGAAGAGAAAAGCCGGTTAGAATTAACCGGCCCTTCTTCTTGCATAAAGCTGTTAGCCTATTCCTAGAATCCTTCAATAAATGCTCTAGAATCTACTGCCGTGATACCCTGATATGTAGCACCCGGAGCTGCTGCACCCTTAGGTACAAGTACGATCTGTATGCCTTCGAGCCTTGCTGACCTTCCAGCTGTTCCTGCAGATGCTCCATTGCTCGCCCATGACATCCAGCCAATATCCTGTGCATGTACTCTATAGTAAACATCGTAATGAGATGCCATCTCTCCATAAAGCTCGATCTTAATAGCTTCAAGTCTAAGAGACTGGCCCTGCGTTCCGCTCATCTCACCGTCTTGTGTCCATGTGTTCTCCCAGCCGATGTTCTGAATGTGAGTCTTGTATCTGATACCACCTGAGTACTGGCATCCTCCAAGATGTATCTCGATGCCTTCAAGTCTCTTGGACTGGCCTTGTGTACCACTCATAGCACCGTTCGCTGCCCACTTGGACTCCCAACCGTAATCCTGAACATGCACTCTGTAATTTACAGAAGTTGTATTATCACTATCGATAGGAACAATCCTAACCTTGATCTGTTCGATTCTCTTAGATTCTCCAGTTGTTCCTGCCAAAGCGCCGTCTCTTACCCAGCCCTGTGCATCTCCGTAGTCCTGGATGTGTGCACAATACTCAACAGAATAATGCTTAGCAAGTTCTCCTGTAAGACGCATCTCAATACCTTCAAGACGTAAAGCCTTACCTGATGTACCGACAGGATTGCCTGCACCTGTCCAAGGCATCCAACCAATGTTCTGAACATGTACTCTGTATTCAAGAGCACCTGAATATGAAGTAGGATTAGCGAAGTCAATCAGGATGCTCTCTAGACGCTTTGACTGTCCAGTTGTTCCAAGCGAAAGAATGCCTGTTGAATCATCAGTAGTCGCTGGTTTGTTTCCTATGTCCTGAACATGTGCTATTCCGCCTGTAAGTGAAGGTGAAGCGGATTTTTTAAACGAAACATTGACTGTTGTATCTCCATAGCCTGTGTATATTGGGTACTCATTAGTATCAACATCTTCGAAATAATATAACATGTCCTCTTCAGTATAATAACCATTGAAGTCTGTACAGCCTACAATAATGGATTCAACTTCATAGCCTTCATCTGGTTTTACAGTCAGTTTTATTTCGTCATCAGGATAGAACGTATTCTTATCTAGTACAGCTGTACCATGTTCACTTTTGTTTAAAGTGATCTTGTAAACTGGCAAAGTAGCATTGATAGTAAACTCAACATCTTCTGCCGGCATAACAAACTCAACAATTATGCCCTCGTTATAGTCTGAATTGTTAACTGAGCTTCCATCATTGGTGTATTCTGTTATTTCTTGACCATTAACAGTTACACTATTAAATGCAAATTCTCTGTAGTGAGTAATATATATTTTCGCTCTTTCTCCCGCTTTTGCGCTACTCTGATATGCCACATTAAATCCTGGGAGTTTTTCTTGCGACCAACTAATTGTGTAAGTACCATCAGTAGTATCCGCTAACAACTGCGGCTGAATAAACATCATGACTAAAGATAGCGCTACGAATACCACTATCAGCTTTCTCCACTTGGTTTTACCTTTCATTAATCAATCCTCCTTCATAATAGGCTGCAAATAGCTAATATTCATTTGAAAAGCATTAGTACATTCAGAACGGTAATGCTGGATATAACTATTTGTCGTTATTATTCTACTACTAAAATTATTATCTGTTGGTGAACATCGTATTAAATTTACTAAAATGCTAACTATCGAGTGGTACAAAATGGATGTGTTGAAAAAGATTCTGGATTTACGAACAGAAAGAGGCTGGAGCGAATACAGATTATCCGTCGAATCTGACATACCGCAAACAACCATTTCATCATGGTATCGTAAGAATGTTTGCCCAACAGTTCAGTCTCTCGAGAAAATATGCAATGCGTTCAATATCACATTGTCCCAGTTCTTTAATGACTCTGGCGAAAGTGTAACACTAACAGAAAAACAGGCATTGCTAATTGATCATTTCAGTAAGCTGAATAAAGATCAACAAGATGCTTTGTTGAAATTCTTGTCATCATTATAATAAGCTTGATTGCTATATGGATTGATGCCATCTGACTCCCATAGTACTGTGGCTTGCTCGTTCCTTTTTTGTTTTTCTATGCCTCTTCTCACTCTTTTATGTGACACAAGGCATGTCCCTTTGTCACGTTTTGATCAACATGCAAACCGTCTCCACTCCGGCCGCATTGGGGAACATGTCTACGGGCGTTATGCTCTTTATCTCATATACTCTTGTAAGCTGCTTAAGATCCCTTGCCAGGGTTGCAGGGTCGCAGGAGACGTAGACGATTCGGGGGGCATTAAGTTCTAAGATCTTCTTTATGACGCCTGCATCCATACCCTTTCTCGGAGGGTCAGTGATGACAGCGTCGCAACTTGGGATCTTGCCTTTGGCGATGAGAGATCTGAAGTCCGTCTTAAGGACGTCCCTGCAAAGATAATCAAGATCGTCCTCTTCGCCCGGGAAAGCGAGCTTTCTGTTGATCTTGGCAGATTCAATTGCCTCCGGCACCGCCTCGATGCCGAAGATCTTCTGGCCTTCCCTTTTTACTCCCATGCCCAGTGTACCGCAGCCGCAGTAAAGATCGTAGATGACCTTGCTGCCCTTTAATCCTTCACTTGCAAGTTCACAGAGGACTTCGGCCTGCTCTGTGTTCACCTGGAAAAAGGATCCTGCCTTGATCCTTAGTCTTCTTCCGCAGAATATCTCATCGTAGCAGTCCTTGCCTTCTATTACCACGCGCTTACCGCCGCGTGTCCTTAAAGATGTCTTGTCAGGACTGATCCTAAGAAGAATGCCGTTAAGATCAAAACCGTCATCCTGCAAGACCTGTCTTATGCCTTCAGTTATCCCGCTTGCTGTGAGGTAATTTGTTATGTCCCTTATCAATGTTTCGTGGGGACCGGTGCCCGAAGAAACAAACTCTGCCAGGACTTCTTTTGTCCTTAAAGATGCCCTTAAGACCAGACCTGTAAGAAGCCTTGTGGGCGCTCTTTCAAATGAGCTTTCTATCCTGTGCCTGATCTTGCTGAAGATCTCGTATTCTATCAGTTCTTCGTCGTATGTTCCGAGTTCATGAGAACCTGATACCAGAAGACCGATCTTGCCGTTATCTACCGCATACTGCATGTGGTTTCTGTAGCGGCGGTTGTCCCCCGCGCCTCTTATAGGGCGCATCAGCTCATCAGCCTTGGCTTCAGGGATGCCCGCAATCCTAACGATGCAGTCCCTTACCTTGTCATGCTTGAACTTAAGCTGCCCGCTATAGCTGAGACATGCCAGCGGAAGACCGCCGCTGACCTTATCCTGCGGGATGAACGGACTTATCCTGTTTTCTGACTGTTCCAAAAGCTCCAAGACTTCGCATTCGCAGTATCTTGAAGTCTCGCGACCTATCCTGACCCTTGCTGTCTCGCCGGGGAAGACTCCTTTTGCAAAAGCGGTCTTGCCGGACTCAAGGACGCCTATTCCCTGCCCTTCGCTGCCAAGTGCCTTGATGCTTATAACCGCTTCGCTTCCCATGGTGATCTCCGATTGCCTCATAATAGTAATCTAATTATATCTGAAGTCGTGGTAAAATTAGGAGTAATCTATCAGGAGGCAAAGCAATTGGCCACAAGTAAGAATCAGCGCTCGACTATCCCGGTCAATCCGGAGAGCAGCGCTTTGGCAGATGAATTAAGATCCCAGCTCAAGGGCAAGCCTACGAAGTCAGGCTTTTCGAGAAGTGTATTCCGCGAGATCATGGGATTTGCAGGAGATGTCACGCGGGTAGTCGTGGTCATAGTTCTGTGTCTGTGCTTCCTGTTCGGAGGATTCGGAGCGGGTATGCTCTTAGGCTACGCTTCGACGACCAAGCCTTTGTCGATCGGCGATCTTACCACGGCTGAGGAATCGCAGACTTCATTCGTTTACGACAGTCAGGGCAATGTTATCGCCAAGCTTACTGGAAGCGAGAACATTGACCGTATCTATGTTTCTTACGGCTCCATCAAGGACACATATATCGATGAGGCGATCATATCCGTAGAGGACCAGCGTTTCTACGAGCATTCCGGCATCGACATCAAGAGGATCGGAAGCGCGCTCATCTCCGCACTTGCCCATGGCGGTTCTGCCACGCACGGCGGATCCACCATTACCCAGCAGACGGTCAAGCTCATAAGCGGTCAGGATGAGCACTCCACTTCGCGTAAGGTCCAGGAGTGGTTCTCGGCAATGGAGCTCGAGCAGAACCTGTCCAAGGATGAGATCTTAGAGCTCTATCTGAACCTTGCGCCGATGGGCAACAACTATGTCGGCGTTCAGGCTGCTGCGCAGAACTACTTCGGCAAGGATGCCAAGGATCTTAACCTCAACGAATGCGCGCTTCTTGCAGGTCTTCCCAAGAGCCCTTCTTACTACAATCCCTTAAGGGAATCAGGCAGGCGCAATGCCTTAAGACGAATGAGGATCATCCTCGGTAAGATGTACGAACAGGGCTACATCACTGAGGATGAGTATAACGAAGCACTCAATACCGAAGTCGTGTTCAAGGAGCGCGAGACTGACAGGAGCGTACAGATCAACTCCTACTTTACCGAGTATGCCATTTCCGAAGTCATCACTGACCTCGCTGAGGCAAGAGGCATCTCAAGGAGCCTCGCAGCCACCCTGGTCTATAACCGCGGTTACCATATCTATACGACGCTCGAGCCTGACACGCAGGCTGTACTCGACGAAGCATTTAAGAACAGGGATCTGTTCCAGGCTGACCCCGACGCGTTAGCGGATTACCCTGAGAAACCAACGGGGTCCATGGTCGTTATTAACACCTCTACGGGAGCCATTGCCGCGATGCAGGGCGGATACGGCGAGAAGACTATGAACCTGTCACTAAACAGGGCCGTCTCATCGCACAGGAACCCCGGATCTTCAGTCAAGCCGCTGATCGCATACGGACCGGGCTTGGAGCTCGGGATAATCGCTCCGGGAACGATCTATGTGGATGAGGAATGCCACCTGGATCCTTCAAATCCCAATTCGGTCTGGCCTGTAAACTACGAAAGAGACTACTTAGGGCCCATCACTATAAGACAGGGTCTTGTCAAATCGCGTAATACCATTGCCGCACAGGTCTGGACTGATGTCGGAGGCGATACGGCGCTCTGGTATCTCAAGCAGGTCGGCATCGACAGGACATCCGAAGGAGCGTTCCCGTCTCAGTCAGTAGGCGGTTTTACCACGGGTATGACCACGCTCGAGATGTCTGCTGCTTATAACACGTTTGCAAGCGGCGGAACATATACGCAGCCTTATGCATATACGCAGGTATTAGACAGCGAGGGTAATGTTGTTATAACTTCCAACCCTTTAAGCTACAGGGTATACTCAGCCGAAACATGTTTCCTCATGGCAGACATGCTCAAGGGCGTTGTAACTTCAGGTACTCCTTCCAAGTACGGCGGACAGCTGACCAATGCTGCAGGCGAACACATCGATACCGCAGGCAAGACAGGTACAACATCTGACAACAACGATAAGTGGTTCTGCGGGTTCACTCCCTACTATGCAGCTGCTGTCTGGTACGGATACGACAACAGGTTAAGACAGACCTCCATCCCCAAGCCTGACCGCAACAATGCCGTAAGGATCTGGATGTACTGCATGCAGAGGATACACGAGAACCTTCCGGGCGCAACTTTTGTTAAGCCTGACTCCATCATATCAGTTCAGGTCTGCTCTTCGGGTTACTATCCGACTGACGAATGCCGCGCGGCAGGAACTACATATACTGATTACTTTGTCTCGGGAAGCATGCTCTGTCCTTCAGAAGACAGGCCCTGCCCTATCCATGTGCCAACCCCGATACCTACCCCTGAACCTGATCCCAACGCCCAGATACCGGACGATCAGACAACAGGCGGCGTATAAACCTTAATCTTGCTTTTTCTAATATAAGAGTATATCCTTTACGTGCTTTTTGTAATCTTAGTAAATAAGGAGCGCTATCCAATTGAGTAACGGTGGCTCTAGAGTAGCTGTAAACTTCGCAAACCGTATCGTCATCAAGGTCGGTACATCTACTCTTACATACGACAACGGCAAGATGAACCTCGGCAATATCGACAGATTATGCCGCTCTATATCTGACCTCATGAACCGCGGCAAGGAAGTCCTTCTGGTGAGTTCCGGTGCCATCGGCGTGGGTGTCGGCTATCTCGGCCTTACCAAGCGTCCCGAGACGACAAGAGAAAAGCAGGCCATTGCTTCAGTCGGACAGTGCGAACTGATGAATGCATATCTCAGGTCTTTTGCAGAGTATTCCTACAGGGCAGGACAGGTTCTCCTGACCAAGGACGGCATTACAGACCGCCTTACAAGAGCAAATATCACCAACACTCTCGAGACTCTTCTTGAGATGAACATAATCCCGATCATCAACGAGAACGACACCGTATCCACGACGGAGATCATGCACAACGGAACATTCGGAGACAACGACACTTTGTCTGCTGACGTTGCATGCCTCGCAGGCGCAGATCTGCTCATAATCCTGTCAGACGTTGATGGTCTTTACGATTCAAACCCCAAGGAGAATCCTGATGCCAAGAGGATCTCTTATGTTGAGGTAATTACTGAAGACATGCTCGATTTCACGGCAGGCAAGGGTTCATGGCTCGGTACCGGCGGCATGCAGACTAAGATCACCGCTATGGACAAGTGCACAGCTCACGGTATCAACGGCATCATTGCTGACGGCTCTGAGCCCCAGGTCCTTGAGCGTATCCTTGATCAGGACGACGTAGGAACTTTCTTCGCAGCAAGGTAAAATGCTATGAAAGGCAGAAGATCCACCTCTATCGCTTTAACGGCCGGGGCCATGATCATTCCCCTTCTTATCTGTTCATGCGGCAGAAGCAAAGAGATAGAGATCACTCTGTCCAACGGCGAGGCTGCGGGCACGATAGTTACTATCGAGACAGACCCTGATGAATCTCTTGCATCTTCTGTAAGCGGTATGGCAACTGCCGATCTGGTGATAGCAGACTCCGTTACCGCAGTCCAGAAGTATTACCTTAACTATTACGGCACCAATATCGTTCCCGGAGATCCCGCTGACCAGACTATAACTCAGCTGGGAACGGGATATGAACTCTACGTAGGCTCCGGAAGCAATACGGAGAATCTTGATGAGTCCTCTGATTCTTCAGTCAGCATTTACACATACAGGGACTTTACCCTGTTTGTATCTCCTTCTGCCAATGGCACGAATGTAATTAGCGGCATACAGATCACGAGCCCTGAGCTGACCACCAGAGAAGGCATCAGGCTGTCTGATACGGCTGACAACGTCATAACCACATATGGTCCGGGCTATACTGATAACGGCTCGTCCATATGCTACGAGTCAGGCTCCTCGCGCCTTACGTTCTTCTTCACGGACGGCCTCGTATCCGATATAGAGTACGAAAATACAGGCTTGTAACACTGTTAAATCTGCTATTATCTGTTTATGTTATAATCCAATCATCCAAGGAATAAGGGGGGACAAACTAATGAACAATCAACCCACAGTCTATCCTGACTGGAAACCGAGTGGTCTTGCTATCGGAATGTCGGTATTAGCCGTCTTGTGCTATATTGCCCTTTTTGCAACGCCATTCATCTTTATCGTCTGGATGGTCGCAGCAGACGATCCGATATTGCCGCTCATCTTCATGTATCTGGTCATGATCGGCATAAGCCTTGTTATGGCGGCCGTAATGCTGATCTCACAGTGGAAGCTCTTCACCAAGGCCGGCCAGCCCGGCTGGAAGTGCCTTATCCCGATCTATAATTCATGGGTATTAAACGAGATCGCAGGCTATCAGGGTTACTATGTTCTCTTCGCATTCATACCGTTCGTCGGCAGCTTCTTCATGATGCTTATGATGGTCCTGGTTTATATGTCCCTTGCCGAGAAGTTTGGCAAGTCCAAGGCCTGGGGAATAGTAATGCTCTTATTGTTAACCCCTGTCGGTATTCCCGTGCTCGGTCTTTCAGACAACACCTACATACCGAGCAGAGGCCATCAGATGGAAGACGGGCTTTTCGATATCTGATCAAAGACAACTGATTTACATCAGCAAGGGGGCTATAGGCCCCCTTTATTTGTCGGTTTTTGTATGATTTTGTCGCATTTTTTAAAAGAAATAGCAGGTATCATTTAATCAGGAGGTGAAGATAAATGAAGAACGAATTAACGAATGCGTGGCAGATAGCCAGATACCTGTATAACAAGAATATCCTCTTAGAGATCCCGGAGATCAAAGAAGGAGTCCATAATGGAAGAAATGTGTACAGAGTCTACTATAGGTCAGGCAAAAAATACAAAAGCCATGAATGCGCCAAGGATTCACCGAAGGCAGCAAGATTTGCAGAGCTAAAGGAGAAGCGGGATAAGGCAAAGCGCATAGTTATGGATCTTGAGGCTAATCTGAGCGCAAGGGAAAAGCAGCAGATCAGCAGGATAAAGCTCATCCCTTACAAGGCAGAATTGAACGGAAGATTCTTCAAAGAATTAAAGGAGTGCAGTAATCCGGTGCCATTTAAGGGCTTTTTAAACCATGGCAATATCCGTATGAGATCAAGAGGGGAAGTCATAATCGCAGAATGCCTTGAATCATTAGGTCTTAAGTATAAGTATGAGCCTGCAGTATATATTAACGGCGATGTGTATTATCCTGATTTTGTGGTTTATCTTGATTTTATCGACCGTTGTTTTTTGATCGAGTTTCTGGGGATGGCAGACAACGAAGAATACATGATCAATGCTTTGCATAAGATAAATAAATATTTCAGCTGCAATATCCTGCCGGGCGAATCATTACTGACTCTATATGGAACGGCTTCTTATATGCCCGGCACTGACCTGATCACTGCGGTAATCACTTCATTGGTCAACAGTTTATGCTGTAAAGCTTTGGATGAAAGTGGATTATCAGCCTGATTCCATAAGTTGCTCCATAATCGATATGCAATTATGGAGCACTTTATGGAACTCCATAATCCGGTCCATAAAAGGCAGGTGATTATGGAGCACTCTATGGAATTCTGCAGAGATATTTACTCGTATCCCTTTCTCTTCATGCGCTTATAGTCTTCGTCATCATAGTCGGTCTTGGAGCTGCCGGAGAACAGACCTGTGTCATTCTCCTTGAATGTTCTCTCAAATAGAGTGTCATCGTAAGACGGAGTTGATGAGAATATCTGTCTGTCTTCCGCCTTGTCTTTATGAGCGGCTGAGACAGGCTCACCGAAGCCCTTGTCAGGCTGGGGGTATTCTGCAGTAAGAGGAGCCGGCTTCTTCTTTTTGTTCTTGGTAATAGCCCTGAAGATCGAGAAGATGATAACGACTATTATGATGTTCCAGATGAGGGCGAAGATGAGCGTAAAGGGGTCGCCCTGGGCAGCTTTTGCAATACCGCTTATGAGCATCGCGATGCCTGAGAAAAAGAACGGAGCCAGGAAGATCAAGACTACTACGGCTACTATTGCCAAGGCAGAATTATTCTTGTTTGGCGAAGTGTTCGCAGAAGCAGTATTTGCATTTGTTCCCAGCGTCATCGAAGAGAGGAAATCTCCCTTGATGGTTTCTTCCTGATCCAAAGGCACTTCCTCGTATTCGACATCCTTCATCTTGACGTAGTTGCGGTACATTACGATACCTATGACAATCATTATGCCGAACATAAAGAGTGAGGGCATCAGCGAGACCACCGTGCGCAGAGCTTTGGCACTGCCCTGGGGGTTGATCCTTGCATCTGCTCTCTGGGTCGCATACTTAAATGCCGTTTCAAGAGCGGGACCCGGATCTGACGCTTCGCCTATCTCACGGTTCAGCCTGTTGCCGAAGTTCTCGAAGAAAGTATCGGTGATGATATCGTCAGTGTAATCGCCCTGGCAGGCTTCCCATGACCACTGATAATTCTGCTCATCACCCCATGTGTCTTCCGGAATGGAATAAACGATAACGAAGTGCTTCTCGTCTCTATATTCATCCACATAAAGATCATAGGTATATTCCTCGAGGTCATCGTAATCGGATTCCCATTGTTCGTCAAAGACCGTATATACGACAGGGCATATTCCCGTCACATCCTGGAACGCCTTAAGTTCTTCCGTGAGCGACTCATGGTCTTCTATGATGGAAATGTTGTCGTAGACATATACATTCTGCTTGGGATAGTCCTGATCGAGCTTCTTGGGTGTATCGGCAAGCGTGCCGACAGCCATTATCAAAGCGAAGAAAAAGCCGAATATCGGAAATACCAAAACTGAAGCAAGTGAAGGCTTGGCAGGCTTTGTCCTTGAATAAACATACCTGGTATGACCGTCATGTGTGTGATACATGTATTTCCTTGCGCCGGGATAGTAACGGGTTGATACTCCGCCCGATGAAGATGAATGGCTTGAACCATGGAATCCGCCGCCGTGTGATCCGCCGCCTGAGCTGTGTGGCATAGTTTTATCCTCCCTTATCCTTATTCCACGATAAAGATACCACACTTTGTATAAGTTTTCCTTATGACAAGGTGTGGCATCAATATCTGTAAGAGGTTCTGTGGTTGTTTAAAACTGCTTCTTGGCCTGCTCTATCACGCTTATCACCTTATCGCACCAGCTGTCAAACTCAGGGTCTTCGATCTGGTATTCAGGGTGCTTTAAGATGTTTTCTATTGCCATGGCAATGCCCTGTTCGAACCTGACATCGGGGGCAAATCCCGGGACTGCGCGCTTAAGCTTGCTGTTGTCGAATACGACAGAGCATGCCTTGTCTCCTATGAGAGATCCTTCGAAATCGTAGTCACTTACATCCCTTAAGAACTCGGATGAGACGTGGACGCTGTTAAGCTTTACGCCTAACACCCCGGCGATGGTCTCGTAGATCTGGTTCCACGTAAGCGTCTCGTCATTCGTTATCTGGAACGCCTCGCCTATGGCATGAGGGTTGCCTATAAGTCCGATGTAACCCTTCGCAAAATCAGTGTTATGCGTCATGGTCCAGAGCGAAGTCCCGTCGCCGTGGATAATGACGGGCTTGCCCTCCATCATCCTCTTTACGACCTGCCAGCTTCCCTTATTGCCGTGGACTCCAAGGGGTACGCTCCTGTCATCGTAAGTGTGGCTCGGCCTTACGACCGTAACAGGGAATCCCTCTTCCCTGTAGTATTTCATGAGCAGATCCTCGCAAGCGATCTTGTCTCTGGAATACTGCCAGTAGGGGTTGGCCAGAGCCGTGCCCTCATTTATCACATAGCTTCTTACGGGCTTATGGTATGCGGATGCCGAGCTGATATATATGTACTGGTCCGTCTTACCTGCGAAAAGCCTGTGATCGCGTTCTATCTGCTCCGGGACAAATCCTATGAACTCGCAGACGGCATCAAACTTCATGCCGGAGATCTTTGTCTTTACTTCATCCTCGTTATTGATATCTGCGCTGATAACATTAACGCCGCCTGGAAGCTCTGATGTCCTTGTGCCCCTGTTGAGCAGATAAACATCGTCCGTTCCTCTTGATGCAAGAGCACGCGTGATCGCCATGCTGATCGTTCCCGTGCCTCCGATTAAAAGTATCTTCATATGGCCTCCGTCAATAAGGGCTGTCCATGCCTTCTGCTGTCTTTACCGCTTCTTCGAGAGTCATGTCATAGAACCTGCCTGCCGAGAAGATCCTTCCTGACTTGCCGTCATCTATGAAGGCTCCTACAACGACGCCCGGGATCGCGCTCTCGGGAGCATTGGGCGCATTGGGGCCTCCGAGGTCGGTCCTGCACCAGCCCGGATCACAAAGGTTGATAGCAACATCAGTTCCTCTTAACTTGGAACCGATATCTATGGTTACCTTGTTAAGTGCCGCCTTGCTCGCAGAGTATCCCGCCTGCTCAGGCTCTAATGCGATGCCGCTCGTAGTGTTTACGATCCTGCCGAATCCTTCCTTCTGCATCTTGGGAAGGAAATGGTAGCAGATGAGCATGGGGGCTATCGTGTTTATCGCAAAGCTAATGGTGTAGTCTTCTACAGGCGTGTTCATGTAGTCAGTCCTGTATGCGATCTGCATGCCCGCATTGTTTAAGACTATGTCGACTCTTACTCCGATATCGTCTATGGCCTTGAGCATGGCTCTTACGGAATCAGCATCAGAAAGCTCACACTGAACCTGGATCGACTTGACGCCCTTGTCTGCAAGTTCTTTTACGAGTTCATCCGTGTGCTTGTTGTCCCTGCTCTGGGCTATGATGTTGCATCCCCTGTCTGCCAGGAAAAGTGCAGCGAGTCTGCCTATGCCTCTTGCCGCGCCTGTTACGAGCGCCCATCTGCCGTTAACATCAACCATAAATAACCCCCCGGTAACTTGATCTATAAGCAGACTATATATCTTGAACAGGCAATAAAGTATAATGAATATGTCAATTAATATAACAGAAAGAGCAATATGTCTAAGCTATACGAGTATTCTGACATCAAGGATCACCGCTATGAATGTTTTGTTGAGGACCACAACAGTCCTTATGAAGTAAGGATGCACTGGCATTATTTCATGGAGATCATGTATATCGCGGAAGGCAGGATCAAGGTCACCATAGGAAGAAACGACATCACTGCCCTTCCGGGTGATCTGGTCGTTCTTTTACCTTCTGCCATGCATGCAATTAAGACACTTAAAGAGCCTGCCAGGTATTCCGTCATCAAGTTCACTCCCGGAAACAGTGCAATGGGCGGACTCAGCTGGAGCGAATCAGCTCTTCTTACACTGTCATCACAAAAGGACATCAAGGTGCACTTCAGATCAGGCGAGATACAAAAGACAAGGATTCCCGAACTGACAGAGAACGCCATAAACGAGATGAAGCAAAAGCACATGGGATATCTCGGCATAATAAGCGCAGATCTTCAGATAGTCTTAACGGAGATAATGAGGCTCTGGGCAGAAGAAGGTATGGACACATCTCTTCTTTCTTCTTCTGAAGAATCTTACATTGACATAGGCATGCTGCCTTCATATATCGATGAGAATATCTCAAGACCGCTTTTGGCATCTGATATGGCATCCATGTGCAATATGAGTTACTCGAGGTTTGCCAGGAAGTTCAAAAAGATATTCGGAAGACCATTTAAGGAATATGTCCAGTATGTGCGCGTAGCCAAAGCCTGTGAGCTCCTTAAGACGACAGGCATGGATCTTGCCATGATCAGCGCCATGACAGGCTTTACGGATGCAAGCCATCTTATCAGGGTGTTTAGAAAAGAGATGGGGCTGACCCCCAATAAATACAGAAACTCTTAGTCCGTTATTATGTTCACATTATCAGGAATGCCATAGAACGCCTTGAAGTATAAAACGCGCTCAGGCTCCTTTGGATCGGGCTTATAAAGATAGATCTCGTGCGGATAAGCTTCAAGATATAACTGCGTCACTTCTCCGTCTCTTGCTCTTTGGATCTGATCCATACGGCGGGAAGTACAGCTTCCTATCTCAGCATAGATAAGAACGGCAAGTGCGATCCTCATAATGACAACGCAGGCTATGCCGATATATATGATCTTAGCCATTGATGCTGACAGCTTTACCTCAAGGTTATTAATGAGGACAGAGAGCATTGCTATGTGCAATAGGAAGACCGTGACAAAGAGCCTCGGGCCCCAGTTATCGAGAATGCACATCGGGCTTATTACAAGAGGAGCCATGATCCATATCCCCAGGACAAAGAACTTATCTTTAAGGTCTGTCAGGAGTATCTCGATAATGATGACAGCAAATATCACAATTCCCATGACAGCATAGAAGCGGCGTGTGCTTATTGTAAGGGACAGAGAAAGATAGATGCATATGAGAACGTTAATAAGAGCAAACGCGTAAAGAGCTTTTCTCTTCTTCGCGCTCCTTAGAACATATACCGTAAGAACGGCGATAACAGAGATGACCGCGGGAGCATTCCAGATGTGATAGACGTCAGGAAGGCAGTCAGAGAAGAAGAATCCCAGGCTCTTGGAAAGCTTTACTATAAGCGGATCTGACATCCCGAAGACAAATCTCCTGTAGCCTTCAACAGCCTGGCCAGTCCCGAATAATTCCCTTACGGTGCCGCTGAAGATACATATGAGTGCGCCTGTGAGATTCCCAATGAAGATAACGACCGCAGGAATGATGTTATCAGACTTTCTTCTCAGAAGATGTATAAGAACCAGAAAAGAAATAAAGCTTACAGTGATTGCAATGTTTTCGAGAAACAGCTGCATGGCAAAAGACAGTAGAAACAAAAGGATCTTCTGCCATATCTTTACATAGCATTTCTGGCCATAAAGACCTCTTACCGCATAAAGCCACAGGATAAGAAACGGCATGACCAAAATGAAATTTGCCGCGCCCGCGATCCAGCCGTAGGTCTCGCTCCACATCTCATGGTTTAAAGAGAAGATAAGAATGCTGACGATAAGATATGCTGCGCCTCTTCCCGCGTCTTTGACCTTATGAAGATAGACGGAAAGGAAAGGTATAAGGCTGTAGCCTGCGCCAAGTATAAGAGTCTTTAATATGACCGACCTTGTCATTAGGACTTCAAACAGATTTCCCATGTATCTGCTGTTGAGATCGGCATGGACAAGATGGAATATGCCGTCCTTAAGACCCCAGTCCCAGTCATCGTGCATATAGGGAATGTTAAATGCGATAAGCAGCCACGCCAAAGAACAGACGGCTATGGCTGCCACCTCATAACGCTTTATAAAATGATCTCCGGACTTGTTCATGCTGCCCCCTTACGGTAAAAAGTATATAAACAAAAAGGGGATTACGCAATTTGTAATCCCCTTGCTGTTAATATCAGTCTCTTAAAGTTCCGTATGTGTCTTCCGGCGTCGGCCTGTAGGCCCAGTAGGTTGCAGCCTTGGTCAGCTGCATCTTGTACCTGTCATCGAAGTCGATTATCTCCGGCACAACGTAGAACCCGGACTCTTCAACGGTGACGTCTATGAACTGACCGTTGTCCGGAACGTTTAATACTGTCCCTTTCTCATAGTAGAAACCGGTCGTGACGCGCCAGTCTCCTGCTATGCACTGTGCCAGAAGGATGGGAGTTTCGCTTCTAGGTATCTCACTTACAGGATTCCAGATTACTGTCGTATGCATTCTTATCACCTTCCTTATCCAATGATCATCGTGTCTTCCGGGTTGGTATCAGGGACCGGCCTGTAGCCCCAGTAGACTACGTCCGGCACGTGAATGTGAACATGGTCGCCGCCCGGTGCTCTGAAGAGCTCGAAAAAACCATCCTCATGAGTGTAAGCGAAGATCACTTCACGGCGTTCCCTGTCTAAGACATCCATTCCGGTGTTCTCCGGCATATAGAACGCAGCTCTCGTCTCGTATCCGCCATGGCCGTCTCTTGTCACCACCAGAAGCTCTGACTTGTACTCAGGCTTTGCTTCATCCGGTGTGTGCCAGACCATGGAAGATTCAAGATCTGAATCAGACAGCTTGCGGTTCTCCTTGCCGAAGACGATCCTGTCTGTCCAGTATGCTATGCCCGGGAGCTGCATCATCTTGATCTTGGACCCCATGACATACGGAAGGAAGAATCCTGTCCACTTGGCAGTCTCCGCCCTGACTCCTCCGATACAAAGAGGGATCTCATAGTCTCTTCCCTCCCGGATGTAACGGAGCGACATTGTCGCCCATTCCTTATAGCCCGTTGCCTCGGCGGCTACATCCACCGGGGTCTCGTCTTCGGGAATTACGGTCTGGGCATCGTGCCAGTAAATTTTAGTTTCGATCATGTTTTACCTCCGATCGTTTGTGAAACCTTTGCCTTTGACTTCCTGGCTTCCTTCTCCTTTCTGATATTCAGTTTTCAAGGTACGGTGAAAAAACGGGGCTAAGCCCCCCGGGGGACTTTTCCCTGTTTCTTCTTTCGTTTGTTTCTGGTGATTTTTACTGTTCCCTTTTCCTGCCGCGCGCAAAGCGGGAATGGTATATTAACTCCGCTTATCACCTTTGTCAACACGTATCTTAAAAATCGTGTTCTTAGGGGACACTAAGTCTGTTAAACTTCATGTATAAATAAACTGTGAGGCATAACATGAAGCGCAGCGGATACATATCTTTGATCCTTATAACAACACTTTGCATGGGGCTTAGTTCCTGCAGCGAAACCGGGGCCGAAACAGCGGTAAGCACTGAGAGCATTACACCCTCATCTGCAGGTTCCACCGGAGCATCTTCTGTATCTGAATCAACGGGCATCACAGGCATTGAGAACAGCAGGCTGTCTGACGAGCACGCTTATAACCATGTTATCTATCCTGATGATGCACCTGCTGATCCCGGGTCCCTTATAAACCGCGAATACTTTAATCTTGCAGAGATGGGGCTTACCACTCCCGTCAAGGCACAGGATGCGGGTGACTGCTGGGCTTTTGCTGCAGCGACCGCGATGGAATCAAATATGCTCATAGATCAGGGGATCGCCATAGATATAGACCCGCACGGCATCGTCGATAATATCTATATGGACGAATACGATGTGGAGGGCTTCTCCTTTTCTGACACAGCCTGGACTACAGATCCTTACGAAGCCGGAGGCTGTGACGGATTTGTTCCATTTACTTGTTCAAACGGCTTTATGAGCGGCGACACCTATTATGTCCTTACTGACTCCATTAGGCTTAACCAAATGACCACAGATGACATCAAGCATGCTCTGGTAACTTACGGAGCAGTCTATGCAGGTGTTAATGACAGCTCATGGGACATAAGGGTCTTTGACGGATATAAGACCATGAACAATCCCGAGAATATCGTTGATCACGCAGCCGTCATAATCGGATGGGACGATAACTTCCCCAAGGAGTATTTCAGGATACCCGCTGAGCATGACGGAGCATGGCTGGTCCAGAATTCCAGATCGGAATACTGGGGCAATCACGGGTATTACTGGATGTCCTACGAATCCTTCCTGGAAGCTCCCGAGTGCTACATGGTTTCTTCTGACTACAGTGATGTCGTATCTTTCGATATAGGGAACCAATTATTTTTTAAGACAGGTGATACGACAGTCTGCGCCAATGTTTTCGATGCCAAAGGCTATCTTAAGGCCGTCGGCACCTTTATCTGCGAAAAGGATGAGAGCGTGACGGTAAAGATCCTGAAGGGTCAGTTCGGAGAGGTCTTATACACACAGGATGCTTGTTTTGAAGATCTTGGTTATCACATAATCGAACTTGATTCTCCCCTGCCCGTAGAATTCTTTACCATAGTCATCGAATATCACGGTCCTGCGCCTTGTGAAGGCTTTGCCATAGGTGATGAGAACCTGATCTACAGTGCCGAATGTCACCCCGGCGAATCCTTCGTTTATTTGAATGGGAGCTGGCTCGACATGGCTGACAGCGGAACCTATGAGGCTCTCTGCTCCGCTGATGGTTACAGCGGATCCATATGTGACTACTGCGGTCTTGACCAGGCCGGTTCGGTTTCCGTCATGCTCAGTGAAAACGCCGTTGAAGCATCCCCCTCCTCCCCTTCCTTAGGCAACATCTGCATAAAGGCACTATTCTGAGATCTCTGTAAAGCACTCTTGATATATGATCTTCAAGTGTTACAATGAACGGAGATATTAGGGAGTAGCTTGCACGCCCGCGCGTGCGGCATGTATCGTCATCACAGGGGATCCCCTCGGTATATGTCTTTCGAAGCGAGACTTTTATTGCTTTATCGATGCAATAAATAGTCCCGTTTTTTATTGCCTCGATTTTGGAAGAGTTGCATAAAAGCAACGAGATTGACAATCAATATGCGCTTACTTTATAATGTGCTCATATGAGCAATTATTCATATGTTAGCAGGAAACGAGGTGGTTTTATGTCAGAAAAAGAACTTCAGGAATTCCTTCACGTTTGTAAGGTGTACAAAGCATTCGGAGAGGGTGACAGCAGACAGGAAGTCCTGCGCGGGATGGACTTTACTGTCAGAAAGGGCGAGTTCTGCGTCCTTCTCGGTCCTTCAGGGTCGGGCAAGTCCACTCTTCTCAACATCATAGGCGGCATCGACAACGCAGATGACGGCTATATCTCCATAGCAGGAGACAAATTAAGGGACATGGATGAGAAGACTCTTACCAGATACAGGAGAAAGCATTTAGGTTACGTTTTCCAGTTATACAATCTCATTCCGAACTTGAATGTTAAGGAGAACATCGAAGTCGGCGCATATCTCTCGGACAGCCCGCTGGACATCGATGAGCTCCTTAATACTTTAGGACTCTGGGATCACAGATATAAGCTCCCTAACCAGCTCTCAGGCGGACAGCAGCAGAGGACTTCCATCGGAAGAGCGATAGTCAAGAATCCTGACATCCTCCTGTGCGACGAGCCCACGGGCGCACTTGATTACAACACATCAAAAGAGATCTTAAAGCTCATAGAAGATGTCAATCAGAAATACGGCAATACGGTAATAATGGTTACTCATAACAGTGCCATCCAGGAAATGGCAGATCATGTCATCAAGCTCCGTGACGGCGTCGTAAGAAAGAACATCTTAAACGATAACAAGATCAGCGCCACAGAGCTTGACTGGTAAGGAAGCAAACTATGAGAAACCCTATTAACAAAAGGATCATAAGAGACCTTGCCAAGGAGTGGAAGAGATATGCCGTGCTGTCCCTTCTCATGAGCTTCATGATCGGAACGGTATCCGGCATGCTTGTTGCAAACGGCAGCATGCTCAAAGCTTTCGATGATTCCTATGACAAGTACATGCTCGAAGACGGTCATATAGAGCTGAAGGAAGAAGCTTCTGAAGACCTCCTTGCCAAAATGCCTGACAACATCACTTTGTACGAACAATTCTACAAAGAAGTATCAGAGGTATCAGACGGCAACGACAGTGCAATGGTAAGAGTCTTCAAGATAAGAGAAGACCTCAATATCGCATGCGTTATCAAAGGCCGCCTTCCCGAGGGAAAAGGCGAGATCGCGATAGACCGCATGCACGCGGACAACAATGGTATAAACATTGGCGATATGATCACTGTAAACGGCAAGGATCTTGAGGTCGTCGGCTTCATAGCGCTGCCTGATTACAGCACGCTCTTCAAGAAGAATTCCGACATCATGTTCAACGCAATCGATTTCGATGTGGCGCTCATGACAGAAGATGCGTGGGATGATCTTCCCGGCAGCATAAAGTATCAGTATGCTTTCAGATACATTACTTCGCCCGGCTCGGTCTATGAAGAGAAGGATTGGGGCGACGAGCTGATCGAGAAAGTGGCTGTCATCTGCGCAACCGGCGGTTACACGGACAATAAGGACGAAGCCGAGCAGCTCGCAGATAATGTGGACGAATGGACAGCTTATCTTGAAAGCGTTTCTTCTCAGGCAGATGAGCTTGAAGTCCGCGGTGAAGAACTGGAGGAAAGATCTGCCCTGCTCGAGGCAAATTACGACAAGGTTCTTGCAGGCGACCCCGAGTGGCTCGCAGAATCGGCCTCGCTTCAGGAAGATATAGATGCTCTTCAATCAGATGCCGATGCACTCGCTGCCGAGCAGGACAAGATCGACGAAACCATAGACAAGCTTGAAGAATTAGAGCCGTACGAAGACAACACAAACGAGGTAACGGATTTCATTCCCGCATATGCAAACCAGGCGATACAGTTCGCGCCGGAAGATTTCGGTTCGGATGTCGCGATGATGCAAGTGTTGGTGTATGTGTTTGTGGCAGTGCTGGCATTCGTTTTCGCGATAACGACGCAGAACACCATCGTGCGCGAAGCTGCGGTGATCGGAACACTCAGGGCGACAGGTTACACCAGAGGCGAGCTCATCAGATACTACATGCTGATGCCTGTCATCGTTACGCTCCTGTCCGCTGTCTTAGGCAATGTTCTCGGTTACACGGTATTTAAGGACACTGTCGTCGGGATGTACTATAACTCATACAGCCTGCCCGCATATGAGACGGTATGGAATGCCGAGGCGTTCGTCAATACAACCTTGATCCCTCTCGTGCTGGTGCTCATCATCAATCTGATAGTCGTAGCCGGCAAGATGAGGCTGTCACCACTCAAGTTCCTCAGAAGGGATCTGTCGACATCCAGGAGGAAAAAGGCAGTCAGACTGCCGAGACTTAAGTTCTTCAGCCGTTTCCGCCTGAGGATACTCCTGCAGAACATTGGAAGCTACATAGTACTCTTCTTCGGCATCGCTTTCGTCATGCTCCTGCTCTCCTTCTCGATCGGACTCCCCGAGACTTTGAGCCACTACAAGAACATCATGACACAGGACCTCATCTCGGAATATCAGTACATCCTCAAAGACTATAAGGATAAGGATGAGAACATCATCACGACTGATACCGAAAGTGCGGAAGAGTTCTCGATGGTTAATCTGGAGACTATAGACGGCGTTCATGTCGGTGAAGGCATTACAGTCTATGGCATCGAAGATGACAGCAGATACATCAAGTCTGAGCTTCCTGAAGACGGAGTGCTCATATCGAGCGCGTACGCAGCCAAGTTCATGCTCCGCGAAGGCGACACCATTACTTTGAAGGAGAAGTACTCGGATAAGACCTATACATTTGAGGTCAAGGGCGTGTATACATATATGGGCAGCCTTGCGGTCTTTATGCGAAATGAGGATTTCAACAAATGCTTTGACCTGGATGAGGGCAGTTTCACGGGTTTCTTCTCATCTGTTGCGATAGAAGATATAGATGAGGAGCTTATCTACACTGTCATCACCAGAGAAGACATCATGGCGCTTTCCATCCAGATCGATCACTCGATGGGCAATTATATGGACTACATATCGTTTGCTTGCCTTATCATAGGGATCTTCGTGATCTATCTGCTCACAAAGATAATCATCGAGAAGAACGCGGCATCCATCTCGATGGTCAAGGTGCTTGGCTATGAGAACAAAGAGATCAACAGTCTCTATATCAATCTGACAACAGGAGTTGTAATAGTCCTTGCTGTGGTGACATCGCTGCTGTCAGTGTCAGGGCTTACCGCCATATTTGCAGTCATCATGTATTCGATGTCCGGCTGGTTTGAAGTATATGTCAGTTTTATCAGCATACTTAAGATGATCGGAATATTGCTTGCATCGTACTTCATAGTATCGTTCTTCGATATCATGAGGATCAAGAAGATACCGTTATCAGACGCGCTCAAGAACGTGGAGTAAACCGGATCCCAACTTTCTTGAATCCTGTTTTCAGATCTTACCGCTTAAGAAGCCGGATCCTTATCAGGACCCGGCTTTTTAGACTGGTATCTTTGAAACAAGTTGGATGTGACAACAGGCCTGTCCCCTTGTCACTTCTCGAAAACAATAAGTCCGCACTCTGTCGGATGATCCATAAGGATCGCATCCTTGCCCTTGGCATTATACCTTAAGAGCATGAAGGTAATAAGGATATCGCCCGAACCGCCCAAGAGCTGCAATACGCCGATGAACATAGTGATCGGACTTGCTATTATGATGCCAAGGATGCAGACCAGAAGGCCCAGTATCGTCATCGGCATCATGGAACCGAAGATATACGCACCTTTGGACAAAGGACTTCTGCAATAACAGTACGGAGTGATCTTCTCCTTGATGAAACCATACTCTATATCCTTCATATGGTTTCTTGCAAATATACTCCAGCAGACGCCGTGGATGCCCTCATGCACAACAGCGAGCGGCACGAGTGACAGACTTGCGAGTATTACCGCTACTGCTGTAAGTATGCTGCTGTTTTTCCAAAAATCTACAAAAGGGGTAACTCCGTGGAGCAAAGCAAAGACCACTATGACCACTGCGATTATCGGAAGTACGAGCAAAGGCCCTACAAGATTTGCTTTTTCTACAGATATCGTCAGGTCCTTTCTTACATAGCCCTGTCCTGTCAGCTTCTCTTCTGTAACATTGAAGGCATCTACTCTCTTCTGCTCAGCCTCGGTCAACGTCCTGGTATTGTTGTTATCACTCATATCAGATCTCCCCATTAGTAATATTGAGACCATAATAACGCATAATCTGCTTATTGTCTTTAACCGCAGAGCTCTTTGTCTTATACTGTCTTACAGGAGATCACATAATGGCAAAGATACTTATTGTAGAAGACGATAAAGACATAGGTAAGATCCTGGAAGACGAGCTTAGCAAGGCAGGTCATGAGACCATTTGGGCCAAGAGCGGGACAGAGGGAAGATTAGCTCTCAATACGCATCCTGATCTCATACTCATGGATCTTATGCTGCCAGGCATGACTGGCGAAGAACTGCTGACGCACATAGATAAGGATACGCCCGTTATCGCTGTGAGCGCCAAGTCTTCTGTGGACGATAAAGTGAATCTGCTCACGAGCGGATGTGTAGATTACATAACCAAGCCTTTCAATGTGAAAGAACTCCTGGCGCGCGTTGAAGTCGCTCTTAGGAAAGTTCCCGGTCAAAACCCTGTAAGCACATATTCAGCAGGAGATCTCAGGCTCGACGATAACAACCGCAAAGTCACTGCAGGAGACAAAGAGATCCACCTTACCAGGACTGAATATGCGATCCTTAAGATACTCATGCAGAATAAGGAAAGGGTTATCTCCAAATCTGAGCTTCTGGACTTGATCAAGAGTGATACACCTGACTGCATGGAGAGTTCGCTTAAAGTCCATATAACCAACTTAAGGCGCAAGCTCAAGGAAGCAGGCGGCAAGGACTATATTGAGGCTGTCTGGGGCATCGGCTTTAAGATGGCTGATCTGCAAGGATAAACTGAAGAACTATACTGAGCATCTCATCTTTGACAGAGATGTCTATGCTGCCGCCGGACTTTTCGATAAGATCTCTGGCGATATAAAGCCCTAGTCCGCCTGAACCCGTTCCGCTCCTGACCGTAAAGAACTTGTCCGTCAGCTTGGCTGCATCGACAGGTGTTATGCCGCCTGCAGGGTTTTTAAACTCAACACGCCCGTCGTCATAGAGCTTTACTTTCAGGCTGCCCTTGGCATATTTGACGGCGTTGCTGATAACATTTTCGAGGATGCGGTTAAGATCCCCTGGTTCGATCAATATGTTTACAGGCTTAGCCGGTATATCAACTTCAGGCTCGATCCCCGCTTTGCCAAACGAAGCGTAAAAAGACAGGAGGCATTCTTCGAGGAAGCGGTTAAGCGCAACGGAAGACGGCCCTAAATCATCCTCATCTCCTGAAGTTCTCTGCTCTATGCTCGATGTCTGGTATTTATAAAGATCGTCTGTAAGGGCATTGAGACTCTCTGTCCTGCTCCTAATGCGGCCCAGGTATTCGCGTCTTTTATCTTCGTCGGTCTCGGTCTCGAGAAGTTCAAGATATGCATTTACAGCCGTAAGAGGTGTTCTCAGATCGTGAGACAGAGCTGTAACTGATGAAGAGACCGCCTTGCCGTCCCGCTCGTATCTTAAGCGTTCTTCCCTTAAAGCCTTAAGTTCTTTATTAAGAGTGTTGCATGCTTTCCGGGCATGAGGATCTGATGTCGTAAGATGCGCGGGGATCCCGGTATTGCCTCTGACCTGGTCTTCGATGCTCTCGGTCATCTCATCAAATCCCTTCCTTAGAAGAGCCACCTTGACCGTAAGGATAATGACCAGTATCGCAAGCAATACTACGAGGGCAATAAGTAAACGCATACATTAGTTATAACACATCTACTTAAGATTGGACTTTTTGAAGATGAACGCCCCTACTGCGGTAATGACGGCAAACCATGCAAGATCCACCCCTATGCCAAAAAGAAGGTATGCCGTGTTTGCCTCAGCCGCATTATCTGCTGTTGAAAGAACTGTTGAATAACTGATAAACGGATGCGTCAGCGGCATTGACTGCATGACAGAAATAAGCACCTTGCGTTTTGTACCTCTTATAGCTTCAGGATTGACCTTCTTGCTGTAGATGTTTATCTCGGTGCCGTCAAGATATACGTGATCTTCAAGAGTAAACGGATCTATCTGCCAATCGACCCGGGTCTGGTCTTCCGCAAGAGCTCTCTTAACCAGCTGCATCTGCGGCGAATCGTAGTCGATCTCATGCACCGGCATAAGGATCGCCGACTCTGCCACGCCCACGCTGACTGCATTAAGTCCGAATACAAGCGCTCCTGTCACGATCAGCGCTGCCACTGCCCTGCGGGATATGAAATGCGATGCTACCGTTATCGCCATTATCACAAAAGAGATCATGAGACTGAGCAGAGCAATGAGCGCCAGGCTTCCGATGGAGATCTTAAGGAAGCGGCCTGAAATGACCTGAGATATCAGGAAACACAGATAGAAGACCAGCATGAACAGGATATCCGCTGCCAAAGCCATCAGGAGATGAGCGATATAGACCGAACGCTTGGTGTGGCCTGTGGTTATGAGGTTATTTACCGTACCGCCGGCAAACAGCGCATTCTCATGCATAAGGACAAACACCGCGGCATTGGCAGCAGGGATAACGAATGAATAATAGACAAGGTCAATGTTGTTTTGCGGATACTCGGCTGAGAATGTGATCGCTATCATGCCAACAGAACCTAAGAGGTTAAGGAGGAACATGATATAGAATTCCTTTTCTTTAAATGCCCTGAATATATACCCTGACATTATCTTCTTTACCCGCATATCAATCGAACTCCTTCCTTGCAAAGCTGACGGCTCCCGCGGCACATGTTAAGACTGAGACCGTCAAGGTTACTTCAGCGATCTTTTCCGTCTTAAGGCTCCTGCCGTCAAGTTCATTAACGGTGAGCGCTAACGGACTTGATTCAACATAATAGACGCACACGTCACGCATCCTGCCGGAGATATATCCGGGATTCGGGACCGTCTCTTTTACATGTGTCACCTCATCTTCCACGGTTATGAATTCAGGGTGATTCAATCGCGCCGTTATCTCTGACGGGAGATAGACAGAGATAAAGATAAGGAAAGCCGAGAAGAATAAAACGAACACCCTGCTCGAAGAAAACAGATTGATCACGGTAAAGACGACCGTGAAACATACCAGCCATAACAGGACCGAAAGAAGCGTCAGATACAGCCCCTTGCCCGTAAGGCACCTCTCGTAGAGCCTGTACTGGTACATGTCCTTAAGGCTGTCTCTGCCTATCTCAGTCTTAAAAAGAATGCATATTATCCCCGCGTGGACAATAAGACCCGATACCGCAATAAGCAAGGTCGTTATAAGATCAGCAAAATAGATACTGATCCTTTTTGTTCCCACCACTATCTTGTTCTGGAACCCTTTAGACTGCTCCTCTCTCCCGAAGAACAGAGCGCAGAAAACCGCCTGCAGGATCGAGCCGAATATATAATACTTGCCCAGCATGGCATGTCCGTTGCCCGAGCCTCTGTTTAACACGCTGTAATAAACGGCAAAAGGCAGCAGGATGCTCAGGATAAGATAGATCCATGTTCCCCTGCCGAGAAAGAGTCTTGTCAGATTTGATCTTAACTGCAGCAACATATCAGACCTTCTTTGAACCGATGAGATTTATGAAGTAGCCTTCAAGGTTCTCATCGTTTTCCTTGATATCAGTAACATCTATACCCTTCTTCGCTGCGTTTAATACAACAGGGCTGATGTTATCGAGTCCGAATATACTGACGAGCGAATCATCATCTTCTATCTCATACTTAAGTCCCATCTCTTCTAATACCAGCGCCATTGTCTTTGTGTCGCTGACCTTGACCACCGTGCACTTACGCACTTTCTTCATCAGGTCTTCGCTGCTTATCTCCTGGATGATGTGACCCTTCTCAATGAACGCATAGTGAGTTGCAAGACGGCTCATCTCATCCAATATATGACTTGATATCAGTATGGTAGTTCCCTTATCGCGGTTGATCTTGATGAGTGTCTCACGCATCTCGACTATGCCCTGGGGGTCAAGTCCGTTGATCGGTTCGTCTAAGATAAGAAGATCAGGATTGCCGCACATCGCTATCGCAAGACCTAATCTCTGTCTCATTCCGAGAGAGAACTTGCCCGCTTTCTTCTTGCCTGTGTCAGACAATCCGACGAGCTCTAATATCTCAGGTATCTCGCCATATGATGTAAGGCCCAGGTTAATAAACTGAACCTTAAGATTATCAGCGGCAGTAAGATTCTTATAGATGCCCGGGGTCTCGACCAAAGCTCCCATCCTGCGTCTTACCCGGTCGATCTTACCGCTCTTAGAATCAACACCGCAGAGTTTATAACTGCCTGATGTCGGATCCTGAAGACCTGTGATCAGTCTCATCAGCGTAGTCTTGCCCGCGCCGTTCCTGCCGACAAGACCGAATATCGAGCCCTTAGGTATCCTGATCTCTACTCCGTCAAGAACAGTGCTCTTGCCGTAAGTCTTGGTTAGCTTAGTAGTCTCAAGTATGTACTCCATGACTGATCCCCCGCATAGGTTATTCATGGTTATAGCATAGATGATTAACTCTCATTCGTTAAGTTAAGAAATGGGAAAGATTATCCTGTTCTTCTGGAATGGATTTGGAATAAAGCATATCAAAAGGGGCATCCCGCCCGGCGGAACACCCCTTGGATCAGTCACTTGATTATCTTAGCTTCAAAAACGCCGTCTTTAAGATCCGTCTCAAGCCTTAAGCCGTGCTGCGCTATTATCCTTCCGGCGATCGCAAGACCTGTGCCGGGCGTGAACTTATCAAGTTCAGTCTTGTTCCTGATTACGATGCTCTTACTGCTGATCACAGCTTCGATAGAAGAATCAGCGGTCTTATATCTGTTGGCATTATCGATAAGGCAGTATATGGCATTGTCGATGTATTCCTTATCCATCTTAAGCGTCATGTCGCCTGTGATGGCAATGTCGATGCCCAGTTTGGCAGCTTCTAATGTAAGCACCTCTTTGACAGAACCTTTGGTGAGGACAGGACTGTTCTTTCCGGCCGTCTTAAGGATAGCTTCGATATCCTTGTTCATCTCTGAAGACTTGGCAAGGATCTGGTCGGCGTAGCGGTTTTTGTCTTCTGCGCTGCTGACATCCTTAAGGTTCTCGGCGTAGCCTCCGAGCACCATCAGAGGCGTCTTGAGGTTATGAGCAAGTGTATCTATGAGATTGTTCTTAAAGGCATTGTCCTCGTATGCTCTTCTGTACCTGCGGTAAGGTCTTATGGAGATCAGAAGACTTACTGCAATACCTGTCACCAGCATGATAACGGCATAAGCAATGAGGAACGGTCTGTAGTATTCAGTAAAACCTGCGGTCGTTACAATATACTCAACAAGGTAAGTGTTTCCGCCTGCCTCATACTCTCTGATCACGGCGTGAAGTTTGCGGCCGCCTTCGCCTTCCTCGTCTGAGCAATACCAGATCGAATCCGCTATAGCATCCTCGTCCGAATACTTTGCTATCTGCTGCTTCAGCTCCTCAATATTGCTGCAGTTAAACAGATCTCCCTTTGATTCGAAAAACTTGTCCGGACGGACTCTCGGAAGCCTTATCTCAGCTACGCCGCCGAATGGTTCATCTGAAGTAATATACTTGCTCTGATCAGCCTGATCCGTAAAATCCCACTCCTTGCCGAAAGGCCTCTTGGTCCCGCCGTCAGCGAAAGATTCTTCCACCTTGCCGAGATAGAGTGTGTCGCCGTCGGTATAATATGACTTCATTCCGATCACATGATATCCGCAGTATCCGCTGAGCTCGGATGCGATATAGAACAGATCGTACGGATAGTTATAGTAACCGTCCGATATGGCCATGCAGTCAAATGTGTTGAGAAGGTATGTGTCATAGTTCTTGATTATCTCTTGAACATCATCGCACTTCTTATAGTCGATATTAATGTAAAAGCCCGTCTCGTCATTTTGGTAGTGCCTGCTGCCCAAGGCAAGAAGTTCCTCGTTGTCTGTTACATAGATCCATTCCTTGACGCCGAAGCAAACCGGTATTACATCGTAATCTGTCTCATATATCGTCTCGATGCTTCCGTCATCTGTGACCTTTGCAAATCTCACGTAGTCGTTATAGAAAAAATTAGTATACATTTCGAGGAATGTCCCGTCGATAACTCCCTCATCGTACCTTGAAAGCATCTTCGTATACCGGTCGTAGTATGCGGTATAGCCTCTTTCTAAAGCTCCTTTGTACTTGTCATACAGAACAGATACAGATATGCCGTAGACAACAGCTGCAATAAGCACGCAGGATACCATGCGCGGCAAGAGAAAAGAAATGTATTTCTTCATAGGTAACCTCCTTAATCGAATCTGTATCCGACCCCTATCAGAGTCTTGATACGGTTTCCTTCTTTCCGAAGTTTCTTGCGGAGGTTCTTGACGCGGTTATCGATCACTCTCTCGGTTATGTACATGTCATCTCCCCATGCAACGGCGAGCAGGAGCTTTCTCGTCACCGCAACACCCGGGTGCTCTAACATGTACTTAAGGATCTGATACTCCTTGGGCGGCAGATCTACGATCTCCCCTTCTACTCTTACCTCGAATTTCAAAGGGTCTAAGCTGATCTGTCCGCTCGTCAGGATCTTATGTTCAGTATGCTCTGTCTTAGTTCGCTCTAACATGGCAAGAAGCTTCTTGTACAAAACCGCGATCGAAAAGGGCTTGACTATGTAATCGTCCGCACCTATCTCGTAGCCGTAGAGCACATCTTCTTCCCTAACTTTGCCTGTCAGAAAGACAACCGGTATCTCCGATCTCTTCCTGATGATCTTGCAGAGCTCAAATCCGTCGAGTCCCGGCATCATAACGTCGAGCACGATGAGATCGTAGGTTTCGTTAAGGATCTTGGACAGGCCTAAGTTGCCATCCTCAGCAAAATCCAGTTCGATCTGATCGCGTCTTGAGAAATAATCACCGATCACTTCCCTGATCTGACTGTCATCTTCAACGAGCAATACTCTGAACATGTATCTCCTCCGTTAAGAGTGATATTACATGTTCAGTGTATCGTTAATGTATCGTTTAAACAAATCCGAAGAGATCCTTCAGAACCTGGGCATACCTGTTTCGGTGGTGATCAATGCTCTGTACAGACAGATCATCTACAGACACGGTATCCCGTTCTCATTAACTGTACCGGCAGGTCCAAGGGCCATGGATTCTCTTACAGAAGAGGAACTTAATGCCATGCTTGACCACAGCTATCAGCAATCTCTTAAAGGTCAGGGCATGTTTTTGTCTTGAATATCATCTACTCTAAACGCGACCAATTAAAACTGTTTTCACTGCCGGATTCCGGTCAAATGCCGGGATCATAAGTTCTTAATATCTCCAAAATGTCCGTCTCATAAACATTGCCGCCTAAGACATCTCCGTTTGGTGAGAACGATATGGTGCGGATGTCTTTTGGGTCTTCTTCGTAAGGAGAGAATTCCTTTACGTCTTCTCCGAAGTACTCTCTTAAGTTCTTGAGCGCATTGCCGTAGGGAAATATTATGTTTCCCTGACCGACCGGAAGATCGAACTCAGATAAGATCTCTCTTGTCCTTACGTTGTAGGGATTGTCATCTTCACGGCTCACCAGCCACGCGGGACTCAGCTCGATCGGAATGCCTGCTTCAAGAACACACTCGGCGAAGAGCTTGACAGGCTCTAACGGGATCGTTTCCTGGTGGAAAGCATCTGCAGATAAGAGCAGGTCGTTTACACCGCTCTCAGAAAGGCCCTCCGCAACAGATCTGATCTTAGACTCTTCTTTGGAGAAGAATCCGTTTGTGATGAGCTGCCTTTGTGGGATCTCCATCTCTTTTGCAGTGCTGTGGATCGCCATGACAGTCTCAGGGAAGAGCAAAGGCTCGCCTCCGAATGTCATGAGAGACTTGATCTTGAAGACCTCACAGATCTTCTTTACGGACGATGCTGCGATCTTCGGATCGATGTGCTCACGGCAGAGCGTGTGGTCACCTTCAGAACAATGCTTGCACCTTCCCGTGCAGGCCATTGTGACTGTGAACTCTATTCTGTTTACGTTCAAAAGATATTCGCGACTCATAAAAAAGAACCTCCTTTCACGAACACCAAATCCAAACCGCAGTTTCTGCGGTCAGGTCTGTCATTCATGATGAGATTCTAAGGTTCTTATCATTATTGACCCCGCCATAAGGCGCCGCGGCAGCAGGACGCGAATAACTAATTGACCTGCTGCAATTATGATTGTATATCGCTTATTCCATCCTTGCAACCCTGATGCGAGGCAGAATACTGAAAACCGGAAGCATCTCTCATCTAACGAAGCTGAGGCAAGAGAGATACCAGACCGGCTCGAAAAGCTGACAGACAGCATGCCCCGCCGCGAACAGAAGACTGCTTCTGATGAGATAAAGAGAGTCCTGGCCCTGTTCTTCACGCCTGCACTTGTAAAGCAAGGCGATGGCTGCAAGATCCTTGCCGAAACGTTTTGCGGTATGTGGAACAAAGATATCCGCGCAATACGTTTCAGGCCGCATCGGTCAGTTTGAGATTCTTGACCTTCCTAAGAGCCCAGGCGCTTATCAGTCCTGTGAAGAGTATGGTAATGAGCGAAGCCTCGATCCATGATCTGAACTGAAGCGCCTTCGTGAGGTAAAGGTCAGTTCCTTCAGAAAGCAAGATGATCCTGTAGCCCAGCAATGATCCCGTCACAAAACCTGTAACGATACCCAGGATGGTGCTTATGATAAGTTCCATGGATACATAGCGTATCGTCTCCCACACCGTAAACCCGTTGATCCTCATTATCACGAGTTCCTTCTTCTTCTGGTTTATGTACATGTTTACAAGGTTCATGAGGATAAAATATGCCAGCATACCTGCGATCGCTATGAACAGTAAAGACAGATAATCCAGGGCTGATGTCAATTCGTTGATAGAAGCTATGGTATCCGTTGTCTTTTCCAGGTTCAGATAACCTTCTGTCTGAGATACACGCGAAGCGATCCTCTCAGGGTCCGCGCCGCAGTAATTGACAAGGAAAGTGTTGCTGACGGGCATTGAGCCAAATATACTCTCGTAATCACTTGCGCTCATGAAGGCACCCGCGCCAATGTAGTTAATGTAAATGCCGCTTACCTTTGCCGTATGAGGATTCATGGCCTCGTCGAAAAGAGTCATCTCTCCTCCGACCTTAAGATGATTGATGATGGAGTTTCTCTTGTGGATGACGATGCCTCCCTGAGAGTCTGTTATCAGCTGATCCGTCTTTGGGTCACGTCTGATATAGAATTCGTTTAATGCTTCCATATCACCTGACATGAGTTCGACAATTCTCAGCTTTCCTCCGACATCGTAGGTAACGGTGTTGTCGCTTATCGCAATGAAGGACGCTCCCTCTTGTGTCAGGATATCAGCGATCTCCTGCTCTGCATCTTCACAGACGGAACCGTTAAATGTGATCTTCATATCATAAAGCTGAATATCACCAAACTGTGAATCGACGGATTTCTTTATCGAGTAGCTCATCGTAAGACCGGCAACAAGAAGAGAGCAGCATCCGGCGATACTCGCTATGGTAACTGCAACTCTCTTCTTATCGGAAAGCATGTTCAGTAAGATCAGGCTTCGATACAAAGAACCCTTGCCGGCTTTCTTTCCCGGCTTTTTTGCCTTCTTGGCTGCACTTGGAACTGCTTCCTGCATCAGAGTTATTGCAGTTGACTTCATCAGATTTGTACATGCAAACCAGACTGCAAGGCTCGAGAGGAGCAGTCCTCCTGCAAATACTATGACGGTAAGGATGGTGTTGAACGCTTTACTGCCTGCACCGAATACATAGTATCTGCCATAGATCTGAAGGACCAGCGCCTGAATGCCAAAGTAGCCTCCGACGGTGCCCAGTGTCATGCCTAAGACCGTACCTGACACGCCAAAGAGCATGTACTTGGCAAGGATCTCTCTGTTTAGGAATCCAAGTGCCTTAGTTGCGCCCACAAGCCTTCGCTGTTCATCAACGATACGGCCGACTGTCGCATAGATAACAAGTGCGCCGACAAGAACAAAGATAAGGGCAAAAGTTCCGCCTAATCCGCTTACGCTTGAAGTTCCGCTGTTAAGACTGAGGTAACTGGCATTGCCTTCTGCATTGAGGACGACCCAGTGACACGAATCGATGCTGTCCCTCTCAGAGACAGCTTCCTCTAATCTGCTCTCGCCTTCGTTATACTCGGCAAGACCTGCTTCATACTGTTCTTCGCCTTCCTCTAACCTGGTAAGTGCGTCTTCTAACTCCTTTTTGCCTTCCTGGTACTTATCAAGTCCTTCTTCGTAAGCTTCAAGACCTGCATTGTATTCCGCAAGGCCTCTTGCGTATTCGTCTTCGCCTTTAAGATATTCGGCATATTTTGTGTCGTATTCTTTCTTGCCTGCATTATATACGGCAAGCTTGCTGCTGTAGAGCGCAAGGCCTGACTGATACTCGGCTTCGCCGGCGTTATACTGCGAAAGCCCGTCATTATATCTGTTTTGTGCATCACCGTAATCGTTTAGCCCGTTGATGTACTGGGTGTGTCCCGTATCCCATGACCGCGCCGCAGAGGCAAATTCCTCGTACTTGTCATTGATCGACTGATACTCTGCCGTTACGTAACTGACTATCGCCTGAAGCACAGTGCTTCCGTCAGAAAGATCAAGGATCGTTCCGGTCGTTTTCTCAAATGCGGCCCTGAGTTCTTCTTCTGGGATACCGAGTGATGCGATGAGTGAATAGATGTTGTCACCCATTGATCTGTTCAGGTCTATGGTAATGCCTTGAGTGATGGCGAGAATTGCTGCACTTACATTCGGATCTTCAAGATCGATACCGCCCGAGGGCACCGCCCAGTTGATCCTGTTTGCTATGTCAGTGCCAAGAACGTTGGTGATCGAATCCTTCAGTGTATTGCGGATCGTGGACTTCGCATCCTCAATCTGCCCGTAGCCTGACTCGAGCTGAGAAGCTGCATCTTCCAGCTGGGCCTTCGCATCTTCCAGCCGGGTCTTCGCATCTTCAAGCTGAGCCTTCGCATCATCTAACTGTGCGCGTGCACTCTCAAGCTGATGTCTTGCATCTTCTAACTGAGACCAGCCGGAATCAAGTTCGGATTTTGCCGCAGCAAGCCGGGCCTTGGCATCGTCAAGTTCTGCGCGCCCTGATTCGAGCTGGGCCTTGGCATCTTCCAGCTGTTTCTGAGAATCAGCGAGCGTGACCTCCGCATCAGATAATTCCTGCAAACCTTCATTATATTTATCCCAGCCTTCATCAAGTTCAGCTCTGGCATCACTTAGTTTAATAGCAGCTTCATCAAGATCTGCCCGGCCCTCATCAATACCTGTTGTGTATCTTCCAATGATGTCGTTGTATCTTAAAAGTGAACGCTCCTGTCCGAGTGCATCAAGTCCTGAAACCGTTTCAGATACCGTATCAAGATATTTGCTGCTGAATCTGTCCATACCGTCAGTACCTTCGATCTTTACCTCGGCTGTCATGAAACAGTTTTCGAGAGATTCAGTATCAAAAGCATCCGGAGTTACAACTATGTACCGGGTTCCGGGAGCTACAAAAGGCCAGCAGGAATGATCCGGATGAAACACAAAACCCGTTACAACGTATTCTGAGCACTTAAGATAAGCGGGGATATTGCCGTCCTGATCAGTGACCGTAACCGTATCTCCTATGCTGATCCCCAAATCTTCTTCAATGGGCTTCTCTATCACACACTCATTGGGAGCAGAAGGCAGTCTTCCGTCCATAAGCAGGACTGTATTGACCCTCTCGGTAAGCGAAACTGCTCTGATATCAGTCTGATTGCCGCCAAAACCCAGCGAACCGTCAGTCATGAGCACTCCTTCGACATCCGATACTCCCGGGGTCTGAGCAATAGCTATCATGTCATCCGGAGTAAGGAGCTTGGTCGATATTATCTGAACATCCCTGAAATTGCATTCGTCATAAAAACGGTTGCCGTTATCGGCTATTGCCTTGGCGGCAAAATTGATCCCGAGATACGCTAAGACCGCAAGCATGGCAATGATAACGATAGACAGATAAGAAACTATCTGCTTTGTTATGTTCCGTCTTGCGTCTTTGCGTTGTGTCTTCTTCATACTGTTACCAGATCAGTTCTTCCGCATGCAGTGGATGAAGGTTCTTCTTGATGTTTGCGATCTTCCCGTTCCTGACCTTAACGACACGGTCAGCCATCTTGGCGATCTCGACATTATGCGTGACCATCATTACCGTTGTGCCCTTGTTCTTAACGATGTCTTCTATGACCTGAAGGACTTCTATGCTGGTCGTGTAATCAAGAGCTGCAGTAGGCTCGTCGGCCAATATGAGCTTCGGCTTCTTGACCAGGGCGCGCGCAATGGAAACGCGCTGCTGCTGTCCGCCTGACATCTGTCCCGGGTAATTTCCCGCACGGTGTGACAGGCCGACCTTGGCAAGAGCTTCTTCGGCATCCATCGGATCATCTACGAGCTCTGCGATATACTGGACATTCTCAAGAGCGGTAAGATTCGGCATGAGGTTATATGCCTGGAATATGAATCCTACATACTCTCTTCTGAACATCGTGAGCATCTCATCCGTCGGGCGCGAAAAGTCCTTGCCCTCGATGGTAAGCGTTCCGCTCGTAAGGAAATCCATTCCTCCGACGATATTCATCATGGTAGACTTGCCGCATCCCGACTCGCCTAATATAACGACGAACTCGTTCTTGTATATCTCGAGGTTGATGCCCTTGAGCACCATATTTACCGTATCGCCGGTACGGTACTGCTTGGTTACGTTCTTAAGAGAAGCCAGAACTTCCTTCTTCTCTTCGAGTTCGACGATAAATCCCTTCTCGTCGATCGTCATTGCCGCAAGAGCCGCTATGTGTTCGCAAAGCTCGAGCTCTTCCTGATCATACTTTGAACCGTTCTGCTTGTTGACTATCTGATAGCATCCTATGACATCATTAACGTTGTTTAAAGGGACGCATATCATCGTCTTGGTGATAAGTCCGTTGTCATCAAATACCGTGCCGTCAAATCTCGGATCGTTCGCGGCATCAGATACCAGCATGGACTTGCCTGTCTTGGTGACAAGGCCTTCGATGCCGATCCCGTTCTCTATGCTGATGTTGGAGATATCAGTCGGACCGATATGGAATACAGGGGCAAGACGGTCCGTCTTCTTGTCGAGAAGCCAGATGGCGCCTGCCTCACTCTTAAGTTCCCTGACAATGATCTCGAGACTTCCTGCCAGAGCTTCTTCAAGGTTTGTGACCTCCAGGAGCTGTTCCATGAGCTCGAAAGTAACTCTTCTGAACTTGTTGTCTGAAGCCATAGTTAATCACCCTCATAAAGATTGATACTTCGATTCTACCTTCAGGACGGTTTCAGAGTGTTACCAATGTATAAATTATTATGTTAATTTTTATGGAACAGGGCTTATTTGCTGTGCTTCTTCTGATACAGCTGATCAATCCCCTTCCAAACGAAGAACGCGATATGAAACAGTACAACTGCCAGACCGACCATCAAGAAAAATCTCGGATACTGCTCCTTGGGGAAAGACGACAACGGATCTAAGGTATTCGTACTTCCGGGCGCAAAGTTTCCAAGGTACATATAGTTGGCATTGGGGATAGTCCTGTTTGCGATAAGGCATGGGATGGACATCAGCAACAGAAGACCGACCGCAAGCCAGAGGTGACGGTACTTCGGCTTCTTCCTGTGTACGGTCATAAGGTAGAACACGTTGATTATCGGAAGCCCGTGTTCCAGCCAGAACTGATAATACCTGTAGTACCCGGGACCTGTCCTGGATATTACCGTCGGAATGAACAGTGCAGGCGTGGTAAGACAAAGTGAGATAAAAAAGTTTATGCCAAACAGAGTATCGTTAAGGCTCAGGAGCGCAAAGAAAGCGCAGATAAGGCCCCACTGGCATACCTGAAGAGGAAGCTTAAGGAGCATTGAACCGGCTCCGGTCTCATCTCCGACATAAACCAGACGCCAGAAGTAAGACATCTCGGCAATAAGCATGACAAAGGCACAAATGAATCTGAACCTTCCTTCATACTTCCAGCTCCTTAATCTGTCCTTCTTAAGGAAGCACAGGACGATCAAGAGCACGATCACAAGGATAGGGATAAAATGCATCAGGGAATATGGAACAAAATCCCCCTTCTCCCCGTATCCGAAGAAACCGCCGCTGTAGAATTGATAACCGGACTCTGTGTCAGCGCAAAAAACCTTCGAGTCCTCAGGCAGCATGATTAAGTTCGAAAACGCTCTGATCATAGTAAACCTTCCATATCCGTTTGCAGGTTCCATTCTCCGGATCCAATAACAATATATCACGAATCAACAGCACGATAAGAAGAAATATGGAGCCTTGACAAGTTCATGTTATACTTACGTATATGAAACTTAAAGAAGGTTTTAAAAAGTTTATATTCAAGACTTGCGGCAAGGCGCGCTGGAACTTGCTGGCTTTTGTCTTCATAATGGTAACGTCCTTTGTACTGGATCTGCCGTCCTCTATTTTTCCCTATACGCACGGTTCATGCGATGCAATGGGAAATTTCTACTATGAATTTGACTTTGCAGGCGTAAGACGTTTCTCGATGAGGGACGACGGAACCTTTGCTGCTCTAAGCATCGACCCGACTTACGGTCTTTTCGCCATAGATAATGTAAACACCAAAGAGCAGACATACTGCGGCATCGCGACCGTTTCTGACCCGATGGCCGGCAATTCAAAGATGTTCTATCCGACCAACTTTGTCATGACAGATGAAGGAGAATTCTACGGTGTCAGATACCACGACAACGAGCACGACAGTTCCATCTTCTCAGCAGAGACGATAGTAAGGCTGTCAGCTGACTACAAGTTCGTCGATGAGATATTTACCATAGATTACGAAGACACCGACAGACTCCGCTACACCAAGATGAGCAAGTTCAACTACTACGACGGACATGTCACGTTCGCTACGGTTGAACCAAAAGGTGTTACTCTTTATTCGATCGACACCAAGTCCCAGGCTGTAAGCGTCAGCGATCTTTACGCTACGGATGAGAACGGCACGTATACTGCATACGTGATCCCCTTGGACGGCTCGTTCCTGTTCATAAGAAGCGACGGCAATGTTTACCGCACAGGATTTAATGAGCCTCTGGGCGAGAGCATATACCGCTTTGACACCTCCGAAGGAACTGATCACCCGTTCTTCAGGAATGCTGTCTTATGCGGCGGCAAACTCTATGTTGCAACAGGAACCGGACCTTTTACCATCAGTCTGTTAGAGAATGGAGATCTTACCAAGATGTTCGAGGTAACAGGCTCAGACTACCTGGTCAAGATGGAGTCCTACCACCCCGATGACTCTTCTGCTGAAGCTATAGCAGTCTGCCTCGAGAACGGTCTTTACACCTGGTCCGGCGGCGAAGCCGTTCGCGAAGACATCGTATTCAGACCTCATGTTACTATCCTGATGCATCTCGTTTCATTATACGGGTATCTAATGTTCATCCCGCTGTTAGGGCTCGTCATCAACCTCTTCATCCGCAAGAAGACGCTCCTTTATAAGCAGCTCATCATAACCATTCCCGTGTTCCTCATATTGGCGACCATCGTTGCCGTCAGCGTCTATAACTATGTCGATTCGCAAAAGAGCAGCAGCATCGAGAACGATGTTGTCATGATCACTGAGCTTGCGACCGACACCCTGGACGGCTACGACTTCTCAGGTCTCTTGAAGACCGATGAGGGGACAGGCGCCGCTTATATGGACCTGCGCGAAAAGCTCACGAAACTCTCCACTAACCGCAGCAGATACTGGAGCGAAGGTTATATATTCTCCATCATCTACCATCCAGACGATGGCAATTACTATGTCCTTTCAAGTGACGAAGAACTCACGATGCCTTTCGAATACCAACTGAACACGGATGTGGATCTGCCCAAGACGGATTCTGACTGGGACTCTCCCGTGTACTTTACGGACAAGCTCGGCGGCATTACGGGCAAGGACGCATATGAGAACAATACCATCGCAGCTTACGGACGGATCAACGACGCGGGCGGCGAAGGAAGTTACTTCGTCAAGGTCGAGGCTGACTACTCCATCCTTCTTTCAGACAGGAGCAAGATCTGGTATCAGATCGCAGGATACAGCGTACTCGTCATCGGGACTCTCCTTCTGCTCCTTGTCTTATCCACGCTCAACAACATCAGGGTCATCAAGAAGGCGACATCCGCCGTTAAGAGCATCTCAGAAGGAAACCTGTCAGCAAGAGTCAACTACAAGTCCAAGGACGAATTGGGCCAGATATGTTCGCAGGTCAACGAGATGGCCATAAGCCTCGAGAGATCCTTCAAGGAGAAGGACCGCACCGAGAAGTTCTACTACAAGTTCGTTCCTGAGAAGTTCCGCGAATACCTCGGCAAGGAAAGCTTCACTGACCTTACACTTGGTGATGCGAGCAGCCGTGAACTCACAGTGCTCTTCTGCGACATCCGTTCCTTCTCCATCAACTCGGAGATGATGACTGCCAAGGAGAACTTCGGTTTCGTCAATACCATCTACGGCAAGGCGGGCCCCATCATCCGTGAGCACAACGGCTTTGTCGACAAGTACATAGGTGATGCGGTAATGGCTCTTTTCGAAGATCCGGACGATGCGGTAAAAGCAGGCGTTGACCTCTACCGCGCGATAGTATTAGATCCCGAGACTGCAAAAGAACTGAATGTCAGCGACATCAACATCGGCATCGGCATTCACACCGGCATGGCCATGATCGGTATCGTCGGCGAGAGCGAGCGTCTCTCGGGCACGGTCATATCAGATACGGTCAACCTCTCTTCCAGGCTCGAATCACTTACGAAGCAGTACAAGACGGCCATCCTCGTCTCGAAGGATACCGTTGACCGCCTCGCTTCGCCTGACGACCTCAAGCTCAGATACCTTGGCATGATCCAGGTTGCCGGCGTCAATGAAGTCAAGGGCGTTTACGAAGTCCTGGATTGTCTCAAAGAAGACGTCAAGCAGGAGCGTGAAGCAAACATTATAGAATTCCGCGAGGCCTTAAGGCTGTTCCAGCTCGGCAGAAGAGATGACGCGGTAAAAGCCCTCGAGAAGATCAGGGATGAAGGCAAGGGCGACTTCGTATCAGAGATGTATCTCAAATACATCAGCTCGCTCTCCCCTGACGACAAGGGCAATATATTCAGGTTTGTAAGGAAGTAATACTTAGTCAGGCCGTTGGCTGCTGAATTGATTCTATATAGATCGATCAATAATCTCTTTCCTATATATCACTATTTCTTGATACAATAGAAAGACTATGAGTTGGTGAGGTGAAGAATATGGAGAAATGGATCAGGTCTGCGATACCGGCTTTGCTCATTCACTGTTCGATCGGAACGGTTTATTGCTGGAGCACCATCAAACAGGCAGTGGCGGATGCGATCACGATGTCGCCTTCTGCCGTGGGTCTGGCGTTCTCCCTTGCGATATTCTTCCTCGGGATGTCAGCAGCCTTTGCAGGCAAGCTGGTAGAGCTTAATATCCACAAATCATCGCTGATCGCTGCCATATGCTTTACGACGGGCATGATAGGCACTGGTCTCACGCTCAGGTTCTTTACGGGAATGCCGGCCCTTATCCTGATATACATCTTCTACGGATGCATCATGGGCATAGGATTAGGCGTCGGATATCTGACTCCCGTTAAGACGCTGATGCTCTGGTTTAAAGACCACAAGGGGCTTGCCACAGGCATATCCATCATGGGATTCGGTCTTGCAAAAGCCATAGCCACGCCGATCATGGAAGCGCTCCAGAGGAGCGTCGGCATCTCCAACATGTTCATTATCCTCGGCATAGCATATTTCATCATGATGTTCATCGGACATCTCCTTCTTAAGAAACCCTCCGACTGGACCGAGGTCAAGACTAACAATGAATTCAGCTATTCCATCCTGAAGAACAGGACCTTCGTAGGCATCTGGCTCATCTTCTACATCAACATCCACTGCGGCCTGATGCTGATATCTTACGAGAAGCAGTTCCTTGAAGCGCGTTTTGCAGGTCTTAATTCTCTTGCCCTCATAGTCAGCATCATCCCCTCTGTCACAGCTATATGCAATGCCCTGGGACGCATCGGTTATTCGACTGTTTCAGACAAGCTTAAAGACAGAAGCCTTATCTATGTCATCATCTTCATATCGTGCATACTGATATGCGCACTGTCGTTCGGCATCGTAAACGGAGTCCTTGTTATACTCCTTCTCATGATCGTAAACCTCGGATACGGCGGCGGTTTCTCAACGCTGCCTGCGCTCCTGGAATCACGCTTCGGCATGAAGAACATCTCCAAGATCCACGGCCTTACTCTATCTGCATGGGCAATAGCAGGCCTTACGGGAAACACACTCTCAGATCTTATCCTGAAAAACACGGATAACAACTATCAGTACATCATAATAACGGCCGGCATCCTCTATGCCGTTGCCCTCGTCATCTGCTATCTCCTGGTATGTAACCGCTCTGCCAAGACTGCTTAAGGAGCCTTTTATGGATAGTGCAAACAGCAATGCTTCTTCAAGAGACGTTAAGTGCCCGTCATGCGGCGGGAAACTGCTTTTCGATCCCGTTGAGCAGATGGTCAAATGTGATTTCTGCGGCAACAGATACAGTCCCGAGAAGATCGATCTCATGCTCCAGCTCCCCGAGATAGATGCGGGCGAGGCTGATGAGAACGAGGAGGACAAGTTAGAGATCGTCTGCGACAGCTGCGGCGCGGTACTCATCACGGACAAGAACACCGCTGCCACATCCTGTACTTTCTGCGGCTCCCCTGCCATCATAACCAGGCGCCTCTCGAAAAGGTTCAGGCCCGATTACATCATCCCCTTTAAGATCACGAGAGAGGAAGCGGAATCAAACATAACGCAGTTTGCCGGATCCAAGAAATATGTGCCGGCTGATTTCTTCGACAAGAGCAACTTGGAGAGCATCAAGGGCATCTATGTCCCGTTCTGGCTCTTAAGCTCCAGGTGCAAGGTCAGTGTCAGAGGCGAAGGCGTCAAGAGCGCGGCCATGCCGGGCAGCAGATACATCCTGATGTCGGACTTTGACGTCAAGTACAACAACGTGCCTTTTGACGGTTCGCTTGAGATAAACGACGCTCTCATGGAGTCGGTCGAGCCTTTTAACATATCCGAGAGAAAGCCTTTCCAGTCGTCTTACCTGCAGGGCTTCTACGCGCAGAAGTTCAACCTTGAGACAGGCAGTCTTTGTGACCGCATCTTAACGCGCATGGAACAGTACGGAAAAGAGACCGCGAGGCTCGCCTTCAGCGAATACGATTCAGTCAAATTCGGAGCGTGTGCGGCAAAGCCGTACGACCTTGAGCACGCATATGCCCTCTATCCTGTGTGGTTTTTAAACTACAGCTACGGCGGCAAGAAATACATGTGCGCGGTAAACGGTCAGACCGGCAAGACGGACGGATACCTGCCTGTAGACGAAGCCAAGAGAAGATTAAGGCTTATAGGTCACAGGATCATTGACGCCCTCCTGATCACATTGGGGATAGCCCTGTTCGCAGCATTCCTGTTTGCCCTATATCAGCTGGGCGCTGCATTCATTACATCAACAGCAGGCTTTGTCCTGCTCCTGGGATGCGTCTGCCTGATCTCGCCTCTCGGCATGATGACGCTTCTGGGATACCAGTTTAAATCAAGCCTCGGTGAGAAGATCGAACCTGCCTTGGAATTCCTGACAAGACCGGTTACTATACTTGCGACAAAGAGGCGCAGATCGTACATAAACCTCTTAAATGAAACGAACAACATCGTCGGACCCAGACCGCCTGCAGAAGAATACTACGACTCAAAAGCCAAGATCGAGTTTGAGAATCAAGAAGCGTTCAGGAGTTCAGATCAATAACGGATCTTACAGCCCTTCCAAGATGCCTTCGAACTGTTCGATATCACAGCAATAAAAAGATCCGGGAACAGGCTCAAGGTAAATGAGCTTTCTTGTATCGCCGTCCTTTTTGGCAATGGCTGAATAATAGGTCTTGCTGCCTTCTTCGTCCATATAAGCTATACAGAACCAGTAATAGATCTGTCCATCGGGATATACTATCTCAAGCGAATCTTCGGCCCAGTGATCGGCATATTCATCCGGCATCAGACCCTCTATGCCGTATCCTACTCTTCCTGTCATCCACTTACTGCATGTTAACCCGTCTGAAGGGCCGTATGCCTTGTTGATGCCGTCTTCTTCAAAGCCGAACGACACAGACTCAGCATAGCCTTCATCATCCTTATAGATGATGTGAACAGCTTCCGCGCCGATCAAAAAAGACATCTTCATCGCGTCATCGTAAGAGGACATGGCTTCCAGCATCTTATCGTGATCGATCTTGTGTTCTATAACGCTGTCCCTTGCAACGATCGCATGTCTCAAGCTATCCACTTTACCGCTTATGGACGCTTCGTAAATATCAGGATCTGTTATTACGTCCTTAAGCTCTATGATGTTTCCTTCGCCGTCCAGATTGATATACCCCGAATCCGTCAGAAGGCAGATCACATTAGCATCCATACGGACTACGGCAAAAGACTCTGATGTAGCGATAAACTCTCCGTTTACCGTTATCTCATTATCCACACACCTGACAACGGGAAATGCCGCTTCCTTCTTTGTGCAGCCGAATAAGGGGAGTATGAGAACAAAACATAAGAGCAATGCTATTAGCTTTTTCATCTTAGACCACTTCCGTCAGTTCTCCCAAAGCAGACTCGATCTCCGCTTGTGTGAAATAGCTGTCCTTTGCTCCAAGGTTTATCACTTCAGTAATACTGCCGTCCTTATCGTAAAGCGTAAGAGATGCATATATGTGATATCCTTCAGCCGTCATGGGAGAGACCATGAGCTGATCTGCGCCTTCGATCTGAGTCTTAAACTTCTTATCGCCATTATTAAGTGATACATACAAAACACCGTCTTCTATCTCGAAAAGGGCATTATAGTACTCTGTCTTTATCCCCTTGGAACCTATCATTACAAGATCCTCATCTTTTGTGGCCGCGATGGATGATGCGTCCGTTGACAGAGCCTCCGTTGTTGTTTCAGCGGTCCCGGCTGATGTGCAGGCTGACAGGATAAATGCAGTTATAAGAACAGGAACAATGACTATCTTTTTCATGGGCTGTCCCCCTTTCCGCTTATGGGTATATGATATTGCAGTTTCGCGGACTTTGCAAAAACAGAACTTCTTAAAGGTAGCAGAATTCGATGCTGCTGACATTGCCCCTGGCATCGTAGACAGATCTTAAAGATCCCCGGTCAAACCGGCCTTCGGGAGACAGTCCGTATTCATTAAGGATGGAGTCATGAAGCATCTTCCTGTCAGGCTCAGTCTATTATGTCGTTTCCTCTAATACAACCTCATAATACTCCGACATCAGTCCGGAGAGTTTATCAATATCGAAAAGGCCTGTGTAATCAAGACTGCCATCTTCGGATTCCGTGACCAGATAGGAATCGACCGGGATACCGTTTTCGATCATGTCTCCATCCCAATTTACCATTACGGCAAAAGGAGAGGAGATCATAAAGACCGGCCCCTCCGGAAGGGCCAGGCTGCGGACCATACAGGTGCCTCCGCCGGAGATCTCGCCGAAGACAGGAACGCCGGCATCCTTTAAAAGGCTGATCACTGCGTTTCCGCAGGAAAAGGAATTATGGGACGTCAGTATCGCAAAGTTGAGATCAGTATCATCATAAGCCGCTGATGTGTCAAAACTGCCGTCAAAACGCGAATCGATCACGTAATGGAGAATATAGTACTGGCCGGTAGTGCGGTCATAGCACTTGCAATCTGCTCCGCCTGTTATCAGAGCAACGATCGTCATCATCAGATCATTGCTTCCGCCGCTATTGTTTGAGACATCGAGAATGACATTCCTGATCTCCGGGTTTTCCTTTGCTCTTTCGATCCCGGCGACTACCGTTCCGACATTATCATCTTCAGGCATGGGACCTTCCCCGCGGTAATAAGAGAACCAGCCGTCCTCGTCACATTCCGTAAAATTGTCCAATGTTATCACAGCTGTGTCACCCTGCTCGTGATAGCTTAATGTATCTCCGAAAACTTCCTCTCTGTCTTCACGGACATCAGAAGTGAAGAAATCCCGCAAGAGGGCGAGCGCATAAGAGTCCGTCTCCATTACTCCGGTTAAAGGTTCTGAGATATTTTCGCTTATCCATTTCGGATCCTTTACAAGCAGTATGTTATACAGATCCTCATTATACATACCGTTGTGCGGATCAGTCATATATATGCTCAAAAAGAATAATCCTGCGTTGTAAATATCACGGTCAGTGGACAGCAGCATCTCTCTTATCATAGCCGTATATTCATCCGTTTCCAGAAGCGCCCTGTCAAGCCCGATCTCGGCTATGGAATTATCCAAAGGAGCAGACCCCGTACATCCATACAGCTTGTCCAGACTGAAGCATAACTGGTGATATGCATACTCTGCCATGTCAGGGTCGCGCGGCGTTCCGTCAGCAAAACGCTGATAATAATCAGGATCGATATCAGACATGCTGAGCACTTCAAAACCATTATACAGATAGACGTTTTCCTCATTATAAGCAAGTGTCGTAAATGCCACGTCTGTCATCAGTTCATTAACCATTGCGAGCGGCAGGTAGACATCTTGTTCATCAGTATAAAGAGGGATCTCATACTCCGCAAAGTCAAATACCAAGGGTTCTTTCTGAGGCTCAAATTCTGCGGACTCTATCATCACGAACGGTGCGTTTTGATCCCTAAAACCTGCAACTTTATCAGAATTGAAACTCTCCTGATCGATCCTGAATTCAGCCCAGCGGTCAGAAGTAAGGGTGTCAGCCTCGGGATCTGCGATCACAGAGGCTCCGTTTCCGGCAGTAAGGATCAGGCAGCCGCCGTCGCTCTCCACGCTGAGCGTCTCATCCTGGACCAGTTCTTTGTACTGGGCGATTCCGATATAGGGAACACTTGGCATACCGCTGTAGAAACGGACTGTGATCTCATCCGGCACACCTTCAAAAGAAGAGTAAAGGGCAAGGTCTTCTTCTTTATATTCATCTTCAGCAAGGGAATCAAAGGCAGATCCGGATCCGCTTGGTTCTGTTTCTGTTTCTGATTCAGAAGGCTCTTTTGTTGAGCGGGCAACAAAAGAGCTGCAGCCGGAAGTAAATATAAACGCCGCTGCTAACAACAGGGCAAGCGGTCTTAAGGCAGATCTGTTCTTCATATGCCTTCCTCCCAACAATATCTCATATTCCTGATTGTACTACCTTAATGTGAACATCCTCTTAACTAATGATAACCGAAAGTATAAATATTGTGTGATAGAATACCTTTTATAAGAAACGGGGAGGATTAAAGATCATGGATCAGATCTGGGTTGATATGTATAACGCTGCAAAGAGCGTGCACGGAGGCAAGACAATATCAGAGTATGTTACGGCGGGAGAGGTTTCCGCTGCCGTTCGCTCCAAGTCAGGCAAGATATATGTGGGCGTCTGCATAGACACATGTTCAACATTGGGAATATGTGCCGAGAGGAACGCGATATTTAACATGATCACTAACGGTGAGTATGAGATAGACAGAGTCCTGTGCATATCTCCGAACGAAGGCAAGGGTGCTCCGTGCGGGGCATGCAGGGAATTAATGGTCCAGCTTATGCCCGGCAGGTATAAAGACATCGACATCATGATCGATTATTCCAAAGATATCGTAATGAAGCTCGGAGATCTGACGCCTATGTGGTGGATCGACTGATCATCAGAACTCGAATACGAACCTTTGATAGTCATACTTGCTGCCGCTAATAAACGTCTGATAGATCATGTTCAGATCCGTATCCGCATGGAATCTGATATCGTATGAAACCGTATCCATTCCTGTAAAACCGTCATAGACGATATTGCCGTTCTCATCTACAGTAATGTCCTCTGCAGCGCAGCAGTAATACATTTCCTTTGTGCTTCCGTCGATGTTCTCGAACGTGATCTTGAATATGATATAGAGCGCATTGTCGTATTCACCGGTTATCAGGTATCTGCCTATTATCTCAGGATCCGTGTTGACGCCCCAGATCTCATCAGAAGAGAAGATGACCGAACCCCTGCTGTCATAACCTTCCTTGGTCTCTTCTATAATGCCTTCGCTGATATAATTCCAGAAATCCTTATCGTTCTTAAGATCGCTCGGAGTGACCCTGAAGCCCGGATCCCAGACGGCGGTTTCCGCCGTTTCCTGAGCCTTGTGCCTGTTGTGTCTGGCACTGTTAAGAGCGCCGAAGATCACGCCTCCGAAAACAGAGCAGAGGATCGTAGATACAGCAGCGACGAGGATGATGATGCCGAAGGCTTTTGTCAAACGCTTGCGCCTTGCCGTGTACTCTTTCTCGCGCTTTTCCTGGCTGATCTGTTCTTTGGTCTTGTAGCTTTTCTCGAGCGCCAGAATGGATTTTGCCAGCTCCAGTCTTATATAGTCTTCTGCATTGACCAGTCTGTCGTATTCGATATCCGCTTTATCGCTCGGGATGTCGAATACCGATCCGCAGGAGGCGCAGACGAGCTTATTACCTTCCTGCCTTAAAGGGGCAGCGCAGTTCTTACAGTCAAGTGTTCTTAGTTTCATGTTGCCTGTCCCCCTTTCTTAAATATCGACCTCAAAGATCTCGAAGCCATCATCGAGCAGATCTTCATAGGCAGCTTCAGCACTGTCATAACCATCCCAGTGATAGTCAGCTCCGCTTCCGTTGGCATTACTGCAATAGCTGTATTCGCATACGATATGACCTGTTTCGTCAGGCTCTATATCCTCGAAAAAGACACTGTCATAAACCTCTCTTGTGTCCTTATTTCCGCTGAACTCATATGTGGTCTTATATATAATGCAGAGAATGTTGTCACTTCCGGCCTTTAACAGATAACAACTCTCGGCAACAGGCGAGCCTTCCATGTGAGCATCGCCGCCGTCTTCGGCATCGTTCCCGACAGTATCGTCTCTTCTGAATCTCTCATAAGCGGTCCCGGCTGCAACGGCATTTTCGAGGAAGTTCTCATCTTTTTCGATGTCCCTTGCGGAGAGGTCTTCAAGTCTTTCCAACCTCTCCTCTTCTCTCATCTCGCTTTCAGCCCTGTAATTCTTCCCTGCACTGATAAATAATGCGATCACAAATATGATGACAAACAGAGTGCTTATTCCGCCTAAGACCACAGCATAGATTATGCCTCCAAGATAAGACATGCCCGTGGTCTTGGCCTGCTCTACAAACTCCTTCTTCATCTCACCTGTGATGAATTTCCTTCTGAGCTCCTCGTCCTTTGCCAGGTACTTGCGTTCCTTATCAAGAAGGAGCCTTGCTCTCTCGGGCTCGGTTACGAGTTTGGCATACTCTACGTCCGCTTCATCGTAATCGACGTTAAATGCGCTGCCGCAGCTGTTGCAGTAGAACTTGTCTTCCTGCTGACTGAGCCGTCCGTTGCACTGCGGGCAATTAATGTTTGTAAGTCTCATCTTTCCCGTTCCTTATTGATAACTTTTGCATATTCCCAAGAATAACTATAGTCCGATCATGCCGGCAGGGCAATGATAAGCTCTTCTGTTATAATCTGAACCGCCTAAGATGCCCATGACGGCATTTATGGGGATCGGACAGATTAAGCAGCAGACAGATGCTCTTAACCGGTCCGCGCAGCCTCAGAGCGAAGGAACCTGGGACTGCAGCTGCGGCAAAAAGGGTCTTGATTCCAAATTCTGTCCCGAATGCGGAAACCCCCGGAAGTCAGATCAGTCCGCAAACCTGAGAAGATAACCGTCGGGATCCTGGATGAGGAATTCATGCTGGATTATATATTCGTCACCGTTCCTGTATCTTTTTTCCATCAGTTCTCTGAACGGACGGATCCCCTTATCCAGTATTCTCTTATACATCTCTTCCGCATCTGGGACCGCCATCTCGAAATTGATCCCTCTTCCATACGGGTGCTCTAATTCCCCGACTGACCAATGACCGTTTGCCTGTTCGAACATGATCTGATTCTCATATAAAGACAAAAATGCAAACTTGTTTTCGGGTCTCTCGTATTCGATCTTAAAGCCCAGTTTGTTCACATAGAAATCCTTGGTCCTCTCAATATCATCCACCGTCAGTTCAGGTATCAAAGAATTAAACTTCATTTTTTATTTCTCCGCAGTAAAGACTTTTGTTTTTGCTCCGTTTCTTATCAAATGGATCTCCTCTGCCGCAGCAACAGTTGCCAGTATACAGACAAACACTCCGCTGTATTTAAGATCTATGACAACTGCCGTAAACGGCAAAAGAAACAACATAAAGCCTGCAGCTTTATTCATCAGGGTGTGTGCAGCAAAGAACTCTTTGCTGATAACATATCCCCATACTATACTGGTCACCTTGATCAACGCAATTACGAATATCCAGATAACAAGCCATGAGGGTATATCAAGCACAGGGATCATCTTTATAAGGCATACCGTCACAAAAACGATATCAGCTGCAGTATCAAGTTTCGAGCCAAGATCACTTACAGTCCCTGTCTTTCTCGCGATCGTACCGTCTAACATATCGCTTATTCCTGCGAGCAGATACAGGACATAGAATAAGGGCGAAAACACAGGCACGAACAACAGTCCGATACTAAATACTATTCGAAAAGAAGTGACGGTATTTGCCATATTACTCCTGTGTCCGTCCGAATTAAGCCCGCAAGCTGTTTGCTCACGGGCTTATCAGTTCATAGTTATTTAAGCCTTCTTCAGTCGTCCTTGCCTGAAGCAGCTCTTCCGACTTCTGCGCCTGCATCAGCTATGCCGATCGCCTGTGATACGACAGGTGAGAGGATAACGGCAAGAAGATAGCTTACGATCAGTGTGGGAAGGAGGAGCTTGACCCAGTTTCCGAGCCACATGACCGGGAACGGAGGCATGTGAGCAAGAGCTTCAGCTGCAGCATGGGAACGTCCCATCAGGACACCAAAGAAGCTGCAGACAAGGCTTACGATGAGCGTATTGCCTACCGCAAGAGGAATGGAATTAAGCAGTGTGAACTTAAATGACGGAGGCATTGCGCCGGCTTTATTGGCAAGACCCCTGCCGAGCTTTCCGAGAGGGATGACAAATGCCACGATGATGCCTGTTACAACTGACATCAGGATGTTGGATATATAACGGACAGCCACGGGCTGTGACTCAGCAGCCTGAGGACTGATCACAGGGATCAGGGCAGCTACGAGAATACCCATAGCAAGCGAGATTATAATGGCCATTATAATACCCATCAAACGTTCTTTCTTCTTCATATCTTTAACCTTCCTTTCTATTTTTGGTTCTTCGTAATTAATAAGTATCCTAAGGTCGGACTTGGGGAATGTGCAGCATGGATGAATGTAGCCCGTCTCCTTGTCATACTGCCTTCTCCGTTCGACTCTCTCCGGTGTGTAGACCTCGCCTGACGCCAGTTTTGAACGGCAGAAACCGCATTCGCCCGAGCGGCACTTGCCCGGTGCTTCAATACCTGCGCGCTCTAATGCCACAAGTACAGGTTCATCTGCGCGTGCAGGTATCTTATGTTCGATGCCGTCGTTCATTATGAGCGTTATCTCATAAGTCTTGTCCTTGTGCACGTCAGTAAACTCTGCATCGCGCGATGAGAGTCTGTACTGCCCGTATGCATCGAATCTTATGTCTTTTTTCTTAAGGCCGAGCTTTTTGCACTCGCCTTCTGCGTAGTCGTACATGCCCTGTGATCCGCACACAAATACAGAATAGACATCAGGCGCATGTTTTGAGATCAGATCAGAAGTGATAAAGCCATGTTCATAACCGGGCTTTTCTTCATCAGAAAGAACGTGGATGACCTTGATCTTTCCGCCTGCCGACTTCTCGTATTCAGCAAGTTCTTCCTTAAACAGGATCTCTTCTTCCGTCCTGCTTCCGTAAAGGAGTATGAGATTGAAATCCTCTGTGCCGTCCGCAATGGCAGAAGCAAAAGACATGAAAGGCGCTATGCCTGAACCACCGGCAAGACCGACCACGGTATTTCTGTCTCTAAGCGGCTCATAATCAAAAAAGCCGGCCGGCTCGGAGATATCTAAAGCAGTTCCGATCTTGAATTCCCTGTTTATGTATTCGGATGCGAATCCGTCCTTCATGCTCTTTACTACGATCTGATACTTGCCGCTTAACGCGAGCTTCGGCGAAGAGCATAAAGAGTATGGTCTGGTAAGCACAGAACCGCCTATCTTAAGCTTAAGGGATATATACTGCCCTGCCCTGAAATATGCGAGTTTCGTTGTTCCCTTTGATGTGTCTGGCTCGAGAGTATAGACACGTGCGCCGTTTAATTCTTTGATATCGCAGACCTTAACATGCTGAACCTTGGGATGAAGGCTTCTTGCCAGGACATTCGCATTGAAGTCATACCGGGGCTCCTCCCCGGAAGCCTTGCTTATTACCGCCTGACGCTTCGGAAGGAGTTCGTAGAAACCGTCGGCGGAAACTTCTTTAAGATAATCTTTATCAGCCATTATTTTCCGCCTCCTGACATAACATAACCTAAGATCTGGAATCCCGTTCTGTTGCCTCCCGTGTATGTAGGCAAGTAGCCTGACATCGAAGAAGAGTGGCCTCCCACGAAGAATAATCCCGGGATGGTCCTCTCGGCTCCGTTTGCGACCGTTCTTGAGGACATGCCGTCCCATTTCTCGGAACTGTAGCCGTAGACACAGCCCTGCGGAGTTGCCATGTAGCGGGCAAAAGTCACAGGACTTGCGATCTCGATCTCCTCTATGTGCTCGCGGACCTTAAAGCCCATGATCTCCTCGAGGTGCGTGATCATCAGATCCGCGATCCTTCTCTTCTCCTTCACGTACTCCTCTTCGGTAACGTCAGCCCATGCATCGTCCGTATAAGAAATGGTGAGGACTATCATGGTCGTTCCTTTGGGGGAACAGTCGGGGTTTGCGATATTAAGACAGCACACATCCAAAGAGTACTCTGACAGTTCTCTGTCTTTCGAGTTATCGTAGATGACCTTGGAATCCTTGTTGGATCCGATAAAGATAGTGTAATCTTCTATGCCGATCTCTTCCGGAGAAGCGTCGAGTCCCAGATATACGCTGAAAGCCCTGAAACCGTAGCTTCTGGCATTCATCTTCTTATACTCATAAGGAGGTACCAGCGACTTGTCATCAAGAAGCTTGCCATAGACGACCTCAGGGAAAGCGTTCGATGCGACCGCAGTGCATTCGAAGATCCTCCCGTCTTCAGTCCGGACTCCGCTTACAGCACCTTTCTTGGTAATGATCTTTGTCGCTTCCGTCCCGAAAAGGAACTTGCATCCGAGCTTTGCTGCTCTGTTCACGATGGCCTCCGATATCTGGTGCGATCTCATCTTCGGGATGTAAGCGCCATTTTCAAAGAAAGAGCAGATCATGAGCAGGTATCTGGATGCGTCTATGGTGTTGATCTCAGTGCCCTGGTAAGGCCAGTAGGCAGTCATAATGTCGATCAGTTTTTGGCTCATGCCTATTGCGCGGAAGAACTCTCCGGCTGACATCGTCATGATCTTCATGAAGTTGGCATGCTTGGTCCGCAGGACTTCAGGATCGGGATTGCCCCTGGCAGAGCCCCAGTAATCAAGACCTGCCACCATGTCGTCATATGCCATGAAGAGCTTGTTCATGCAATCAACATCCTCAGGGCAGATCTCACTAATAAGATCCATTACCTTGTCCTTGCCGTGAGGGAATGTAACGTCGATCGTCCTCTTTCCGTTTTCCTGAACTATGTATCTGAAAGCATCCTTAACAGGCAGCATCTCGACCTTGATGCCGAGCTCGTCAAAGAGCTTGCCGAGTTCGCCCCTTGCTTCACCCTCGCCAAAATCAGGAACTTCGTGAAGCGATGCGTCAAATTCAAATCTTCCGCGAACAAAACTTGAGGCAGCGCCGCCTGGCATGTTGTGGCGCTCCAATACGAGCGTCTTAAGTCCCATCCTTGATGCGCGGCATGCCGTCATCAGGCCCCCGTTGCCGGCACCGATGACTATCAGATCGTATTTCTCTGACAAGATAGCACCTCCCTCTTAACCCGACGGATCTACCATAAGATATCCTGTAAGGAAAACCGGTTTTTCGCTCCGGCAAATCCATTTTAACATTAATACTCTAGTTTACAGTTCTGAAAAATCAACTGAAATCAAAGACCGGTTTTTGGGGATAAGGTCAAGTCTCATTTCAGGATCGCTTTAAGCTTATCGTCAGTCTTGATGAGCTCTTTGGCAAGCTCTCTGTACTTCTCCTCGTGGAGATACGTATGACGGTGAGGCTTGATTGAAGGAGCCATGTCGACTGCCTTTATGTAATCGTCAGCTTTCAGACCCAGCGTTGCGCAGTAATCCCAGAAACCTGTCTTAGTAAAGATGTCATCTACTCTCTTCCAGCGGTGATCACAGATCCTGCACATGATATATGTTGCGATGCCGACTTGGATGCCGTGGAGCTGGGGGCGCTCCAAGAATGAATCCAGCGCATGTGAGATAAGGTGCTCGCTGCCGCTCGTGGGAGCGGAAGATCCCGCGATCTCGTTCGCGACGCCGCTCATTGCAAGGGAGTCCAGAAGTTCTTTTAAGAAGAGGTCTTCCTCTGTTGATTCAAAAGGCGTTCTGACAAATGAATTAACGGCCTTCTTGGCTATCATGAAGGCGAAGTCATTGACTTCATCAAAGCCAAGGTCTTCTTCATGCTGCCAGTCGTAGGTCGAAGAGATCTTCGCGACCATATCGCCTACGCCCGAATAAAGAAATCTCACAGGCGCGCTCTTGATGACATCGGTATCGACAAGGATCCCGTAAGCCATCTTCGCGGGCAGTGATCTACGGTGCCCGTCAACTATAAGCGAAGCCGAAGAACTGGAGAATCCGTCAGATGACGAACTCGTTGGAACGCTGATAAATGGTATCCTCAAAACATAACCGATATATTTGGCCGCATCGATAACCTTGCCGCCTCCCATGCCGATCACGGCCTGTGTCTTGTTGGGAAGTTCGAACGCGAGTTTCGTTATGTCGTTAAAGTCAACGGTATCCATCTCCTGATGGTGAAGGACCTTGACTCCGGCATCGCTGAACGATCCGAAGACAGTATCACCGAACATTTCCGTCAGGCCGTTTCCGAACAGGATCACCACCTGGTTAAACCCTGCTTCTTTCAGGAATCCTCCGATATTGGCTGTCACGCCTCTTTCGATCTTAAGGATAGGCGGTATGGAGATTTCGTCTTTGGGCATGATGTGACCTCTCTTTCTTGTTATCCAATTACTTCCGGTACTACTTTTGTAAGCTCACTAAAACTGTTTATGTAAGGGACTTCGGTGTTTATGCTGCCGAAACCGTACTTGGCGTGAATAAACGGAAGACCTGCCTTGGCCGTCGCATCGTAATCGCTCTGGATGTCGCCGACATAGCAGGCTCCGGTAAGACCGTTGCGCTCAGCTATTAGCCTGATATTCTCATCTTTCTGAAGGAGATTATTACCATAGCACTCGATGTCTTCGACAAGATCTTCGGGGCTGCCGTAAGGAATATGGTAGAACTCCAGGAATGCTTCGATATATCCTGCCTGGCAGTTGCTCACGATATAGATGTGATAACCCATCTTCTTAAGCCCGGCCCATGTATCGAGAACGCCGTCATATAATATGCCGCCGTTTTCTCTTAAGTACTCATTCTCATAGTTCTCGCAGGCATAGCGGAGCGCATCTCTTTCGGGACCTTTTTTGGTATATGTGAAGAGGTCGTCTGCAATGGCATCCATGGGCTTACCCATGTTTCGCTGTATGTCTTCTCGCGAGATGATCTTATCTTTAAATCCTGCTTCCTGAACCTTTACTGTCCAGGATCTTGCAACGTTCTCGGATGAATCCCAAACTGTGCCGTCCATATCGAAGATCACGCCTTTTTTCATATGCAGTTCTTTCCTCTCAGATGTTTGTCTTATATTTTACCAGCAGATCATTAGTGTATTCTTTGGGCATATCAGAATCCCTGACGATCTTCCATAGCTTAGCCGCAGCTTTTAGCCTGTTCGGGTAGATTCTTGTATCGGGATCCTCACAGAAGGCTTTCACAAATTTGTTCCACTGAAGCGCGGATCTGTCATAAGCAGCATACGTTTTCCTTCCGTAATAGATCTCCAGAAGATCGCCCAGAGTAAAACTCTCATCACCGTTTTCCTTAACTGCCTTGGCAGCCGCAACCATATCCACATTGAACTTAAACGGTTTTATGCCTGTTGTCTTTTCGAAGAATTCGCGAAAACGCGGACCGAAAGTAAAACCGCACTCGATAAGCCCTGTCTGAAGAGTCAGGTCCCCTTTAAAGGCGCTTTTCCTGACAGTCGTCTTCTTAGCCGGAGGGATAATGACGCCGTTAAAATAGGATTCGATCACCCTGTTAAGTTCGATCTTGCCGCCCGGCGCTTTGAGACCGTGTTCCTTGCATATGCTTATGAGTTCATCTCTATACCAATAGTACTTGCTGAACTCGTCATATGATCTTATGCTGTCAAAATCCGGTCTTTGCATAGACACCTGTCTTAATTACTGTTTCGGCACCCGGGGGATCAACCTGTTGACTCGTTTCTTGTACGCATCATATTCTTCGCCATATAGATCATGAAGCCATTTTTCTTCCGTATTCTTCAATACGACCGTCAGGATCATCCAGTCAGCGATGATCACAGGGAGCACCCAGTAGTTATGCCACATAAAGCTTATTCCGATTATGATAAACCAACAACCGGTATACATGGGATTCCTTACCCATGAATAGATCCCATCGGTCTTAAGTATGTTTTCTGTTATGTTCTTATCCATACCGGAACGCATCGCACCGATAAACCAAATGAGTATTCCAAGCGCAATAACGATCCCGCCGGTAATGCGGAAGATCCAGACCCAGATATCCTCCAGAATACCCGCTTTGAAAACATAAGAAGTCAGGATGATCACCGCTGCGTTAAGGAATGCTGTCCCATATATCAGATATGGTCCTATCCCGAACATCGGCAGCTTTTGACCTTCTTTTGAAAAATTCTTAAGTGTATTTCCCATGATCCCGTTTTATAATCAGATCCATCTCTCAACTGTCTTCTTCGAACTCTTAGCCCTTGATCCAACAATAGCCAGACCATTGGCATCAACATCTGCGCCCTTGCACATCTTCTTAACATCAGCAGGCATTCCCGACAATCCGGAGCCTTCATGGGTACAGATGATCCTTACGGTCTTTCCCGCGAAATCCAGACCCTCAAGTGCCGTCTCCATCTCGGGAGCATATGTACCCCAGTAGATAGGGCTCATTATGAAGATGGTATCGTAAGCGGAAATATCCGTAAGTTTCTCTTTGATGGGAGCATTGCCTATGCGCTGCTTTGCTTCCTCGATGCAGGTGCTGTAGTCTGCTGCGTAGGGAGTTTCAGGCTCAACCTTGAACATATCAGCTCCTGTCAGTTCCGAAACAAACCCGGCAACTATTTCCGTATTGCCCTTGTCTATATATCCTACTGCGTAGTTCTCATCAGCTCTGCTGAAATAAATGATCAGACTCTTCATTAAATTGCCTCCTTATATCCTTCTGTATTACTTCCTGCCCGGTACGATCCACCATGCCGAAACAACTGCAACGATAATGAAAGCAGCGTCGGACAGAATCCGCCAAGAACTGTGGCCAAAGGTGCAAACGCTGACGGATACGAACCTACCCAGGCTGTTCCGAACGGAATAAATGACATCACGAACAACCACGCGATATTGCACCCGTAAAACCTGTGCAGCTGAACCGCATCCTTACCCCAGGCACCTGCCTTGACCATCAGATAAGAAGGCCTTATTCCCTTCTGCTTATTCTCCGGCAGCTGTCCGAAAACAGGCTCGTCTCCGCCCAGCGCAGGGTTGCACAAAAAGAACTCGATGAAGAATGGCTTCTCCTCACCTGTCTCAGCATTACGCGCCGTAAAAGAATGCCACCACCAGTCATATCCCTGGCTGGCCTGCTCTCCGAAAAGCTGACACGCGTTGCGTGAAATGTCGTGCTCGTTAAACATCTTCTTGCTCCCCTCCTTGAATTATACTCCAAGGGAAGGTCAGTTATGTTAAGAGTTGACTTGCAAGTCTTACTTCAGCGCTTTCTCCATCCTGTCAAGCTGTTCTTTAAGCGAACGGATCTCTTTGATCAGTTCCCCGTTTGACGGTGTCTTATCAGCAGCTTCTCCATCATTATTCTCAGCAGTTACTTCGCTGATTGCATTAACAACGATACCGACAACAACGTTCATGACGATGAAGGAAGACAGCAGAACAAACGGAACAAAGTAAGCCCACGCATAAGGGAAGACTTCCATTACAGGCCGGCTGATGCCCATTGACCACGATTCCAGAGTCATTACCTGGAACAGAGTGTACATCGCTTTGCCGATCGTGCCGAACCAGTCCGGGAATTCTTCCCCAAAGAGGTTTACGCCGATCAGCGCAAAGATGTAGTAGATCAGCAAGAGCAAGATCCCGGTCCACATAATGGAAGGGACCGACTTAACGATCGCGCCGATGATTATCTGAAGGTGCTTAACTGAGCTGATGAGCCTGGTTCCGCGCAGCGCCTTTAATGACTTGAAAACGCGCAGGACCCTGACGGCACGAAACGCTGCCATAAACGACAGACCGGAGACAAATGAGATGCCGACTATCAGCATGTCAAACCAGTTCCATGGGTCTTTGAAGTAATCCAATCCATAAGCCAGGAACTTAATGATGATCTCAAGGACGAATATCTAAAGACATATAGCATTGATAAGTGCCAGTGTACCGATAGCGCCCTGTGACAGTCCTTTGATCGTTTCAATTCCCATGATGATGGCATTGAAAATGATAACAAACAGGATTATCCCCTGAAAAACACTGCTGTCCGTAACCTTCTTTAAACCCTTTATCATATAAACACCCTGCCTTTTGAATAATGCAGGTCCATTATATCATTAGAGCCGCCTCTCAACGGTCTTCTCTTATTCGGCAGCGCCCTCTTCAAGCACCCACAAAGAGTTAAACCTCAATAAGAGCGATTTCCCTTGTGTTATATACTGAAAAATACGTATCAGTTCTCAATCTTCAGTTTGCATTCATGTCCTGAATTATCGCTGTCCAGAATTATGTCCGTAATCATATTAAACAATTCTTCACCCAACGCTTTCCGGCTTTTTCCCGCGTTGATCCAAGTTATCATCAACTCTTCACCGGGAGCATGAAAACCAAATCCGCCGCATAGCAAATCATTGAAAGCATTAAGATTATGACCTGTCTTCCAGCTGAGATCCTTCGTCAGCAATTTATCTATTTCGGTATAAAACTCTTCTTCGTTCGAAAAGTTATTTCCATCTATAGTAATCTGTTTCATATTCTTCCCTATAACCCGCTCAGTCTGGTTTCCTGCTGATTTTCTGAAGCAACTCTTCGGCGAACTTCTTGTATTTAGTGTCGCCGCCAAGATCAATTGCAACCTGAAGGTATTTCCTTGCTCTTTCCGGTTCGCCCTTCAAGAAAAGCAGTTTTCCCAACGCGTACGAATAACTTACTTCTGTTATGGGATAAAGCGGTTTTATGGTGTCCAGCTGTTTCTGATAGTGCTCTTCTGCGCCTTCGTAGTTGCCCTGCTGTATCCTCATGTAGAATTCCGCATTCTTAATAGTGGTCTCGCAGCCTTCTATATACTTCGGATTCTTCATTTTCTCCATGAGTTTTCTAAGCGCTTCTATCTCTTCCTGAGCCTTGTCGGGCTGATCGTTCTTCAGGTAGTACTCGATCATGCACCTGTGATATTCAGACTTATAGCCTTTTGACTTAATCTTTTTGCAGCACTCATAGACCGAATCGTAATCATCAATGGAGCCGTAACCTCTCGCAACTATTGCATTGTACATCGATACGACAGGGCCTTTTGCCTTTTTCGCGAAAAGCATGTTCATCTCATCTATAAACTTATGTACCTGGCAATTGTAGAAGAGAGGCAATACTTCGTTAGAGAGCTTTTTCGATGTGAGCTTAGTAAAGATAAATGCATCAACCAAGACCAGTAATATCGTCACGGCCGTTATCGGTATCGCAGGAACCCATGTGCGTCTGCAGAACCAGAGGTTCGCTATGATCATGCCTATGATCTCGACAATTCCGATGCACCAGTATGCGATGTGATATTTCTTGTATATTGAAATCATTGTTTTGTTATTACCACCATTTACTTCAGACTACTATCCTATAATACTGTTTATTATCCGGACTGTCCTCTGTTACAGATCCTTCTCCTCATATGGTTTATCCCAGGAGCCAATCTCTATCAGGTTACCTTCAGGATCTG